>CAYOTT010000004.1:0-148062 GCA_964406965.1 uncultured Desulfurococcales archaeon
AACCCTATGTCTATGTCTGTTCATCAATTCTCTAAATATCTGTCTCAGCTGATTACCAGCAATGATCAAACCTGGAAATTAGCGTTCATGCTAACCTTAATTTAAAATAGGTGCTTCAGTTTAAGCCGTTTTCTTCCATCTTAAAAAGGAAGTTTCCGAGATTTATGATGTTTGGTGTATTGGTTGGCACATTACTTATACTTGCTGTGTTTTTATCCATAATCACCACCAATAATCTATTCATATTAGCAGTAGAGGTTATTATGAAAGAGAGACGATTAGAGAACCACAACCTCTTGAGACTATTGGTGAGAGAATAATATCCTATGAAGAATTTATGAAATTGTAACGTCCAGGAATGTAACTGTTTATCTTCCCTCATGGTTATCTAAGGAATTCGCCTTGCAGGGGTAATGTATCGGATTATAAGGCTAGGAAGAACAATGCAGTTATAATCATAGTGATCATGGTTAAGCACTAATGTCTTTATTGAGACAGCTCCGATGGACATCAAATTCACTATTTTCATATATACTTTAGTGCCTAAACCTTTATGCTTAGGCAATAGTTTTCGACGAGCATACAGATACTAGTGGATACTAGTCCTAGATACTGTATTATTTGAAGTTTTAATGTTTGTTTTAAATGCTTAAGAATTTTATAATGAATATGAAAAAGTGTTGTATTTTAAGGTATTTGTTTCATTGCTAAGTAGGTGCTGTCATGTATTGGAATTATGATGTTAGATGCTTCCTTTATTTTCTGCATACTTTCATAGAGTTCTACTATATTTACGTGAATTCCGGGGATTATGAAGTTCCTCGAAATGCCTTTAACCTCCTTTGGCGGTTCAAAGTTTTCTCTAATGCAGCAGAAACCAGTCAATGCTATTACACCCTTATCTGTTTCGATAAGTACTGTTTGACCTCCGGGTGTGTGTCCAGGAGTTAGCATTACCGAAATTCCATCAATTACCTCTTTATCTCCATTGACACGCTCAATTTTTAATCCGCTAAGTAACTCTTTAAGCATCTCTACGGGGTAAAAGCCTTCATATGCGGGGTGAGGATTAAAAGCTGCATTATATTCTCTTTCTTGAACAATAAATGTTGCATTAGGCAATTCTCTAGCGTAAGCTACATGGTCGAAATGGAGATGAGTCAAAATAACTAAATCTATGTCTTCAGGCTTCCACCCTATATTAGCTAGGCTCTCTCTTAACGTACTAATTTGGGTTGCAGGAAAACCTGACTGAGTCTGTACTTCAGCAGGACATCCGGTATCGACAAGTATTTTTGCGCCATTACCTTCTACTGCCCAAGCATAAGTTGCTATCTTAAGTACTACACCTTGATTCATTAAATAAGTCATAACAGATTTATCAACCCTGACCCTGGTTATAGGTAAAGGCTTAACCACATATTTCATAGGTCACCACTACTTCTCAAGATAGTGCTGGAACTCTAAAAAGTATTTATTTCTTGAACCTATATGTAGGAAATACTAAGCTAAACATAGTTGTAATCAAGTAGACTTTATTAGGAATATGTGAACATGGAAAGAAAAGATTTAAGGACATGCTCAATGTTTTCCGGAGTGATTATTGTTAAAATGCAGTATACATTTAAGATAATGCTTAGTCGGTATTTTTCAATACAATGCTTCCTCCCGGAATAATTTCTCTGGAGAAATAAAGCGTTCCTCTCTAAAGTGATGTATAACTTAAATGATGATTCGCCAGCTTTAAGACTTAAACTACTTTAAAAAATGAATTGTTTCCCTAAAGATAACATAGTGAAGCACATACATTCTTATACGTTATTATGTTATTAACTTTTGGGTGTACATATATGGTAGATAAGAAGCTAATTGAAGAGGCCAAGAAATTTCATGGCCACATATGCCCATTTCTGATTCTTGGTTTGCGAGCGTCCGAGATAGCTATGAAGAAGCTAGGGTTAAAGAAACCAAGCGTAGCTGAAACAGTGCAAGAAGACATTATTGCAATAGTTGAAGTAAATAATTGTTTTGCGGATGGGGTTCAAGTAGCTACTGGTTGCACATTCGGCAATAACTCTTTAGTATATGTTGATTTAGGGAAAAACGCTCTAGTACTGCTTAAGAGAGGTGTGAAGAAAGGTATTAGAGTATATATTGATGCAGAAGAGCTTAAAGCCAAACATTTCCCAAGAGAGGTATTAGAGCTTTTTGAGAAAGTAGTTGTTGTGAGAGAAGGAACCGAGGAGGAAATTAATAGATTACATAAATTATGGGAAGAAATAGGGTATAGAATGGCAGAAATTCCAGAAAAAGAGTTTAAGATTCAAGAGGTAGAGGTTCTAGAGGAACTAGAGAGAGCACCTATTTTTGAAAGCATCAGATGCTCTAAGTGCGGAGAGCTTGCAATGGCTTCACGAATACTTTACGTGAATGATAAGCCACTATGTTTAATGTGTGCTAGAAGAGAACTGAACACCGTTATTGGCCGCGGAATATCTACTCTACATAGACCCGTTTATAGAGTGCTGACCAGCTAAAAGCTTACTTAAACACAACAGCTCGAAGCTCCTTAAGAACAAGTGCTTCTAAACCGAACACTTCCTTTATATTTTTAGGTGTAATGACCTCCTCCGGTTTGCCAATAGCATATATTCTACCATTCTTAAGCATAACTATTTTGTCCGGGAATCTGTAAGCATATGTTAAGTCGTGAAGGCTCATTATAATAGCTACTTTTCTTTCTCTCGCTAATTTCTCAATAAGCCTCAATATTTCAACTTGATATCTAGGATCAAGATTTGTGGTCGGTTCATCTAATAAGAGAACTTGTGGGTCAGCTACCAAAGCACGGGCAATCAGTATTCTCTGAAATTCTCCACCACTTAGCTGATCCATTCTCCTTTCAGCTAGGTGGAGAGCATTAACTATTTTCAGGGTATTCATTGCTTTCTCGAAATCTCTCTTAGTATAGCCTAGTCTTATGTATGGCCTTCTGCCTGTTAAGACGAAATCTAAGACGCTCAGGTAGGCGGAGGTCTCGAGCCTTTGAGGCACATATCCTATGAGTTTTGCTATTTCACGTCTCTTCAGAGACGCTGTTTCTCTACCATCTATATACACTGATCCAATCTTAGGCTTAAGAATACCATCTATTGTTTTTAAAAGAGTTGTTTTGCCGCTTCCATTCGGACCTATAATTCCAACGATTTCCCCGGGTTCCACAGTAATTGAAACTTTGTCAAGAGCTTTGTAGCTTCCATAGTAAACATCTACTTTAAGCACCTTAATGATAACCATGACTATTACCTCTCAAGAGAAGAGCAATAAGCAAGGGAGCCCCTATAAACGATAAGACTATTCCAACTGGAAGGGTTATTGGCGATAATATGGTCCTTGAAACAATATCAGCCACAATGAGCAATATTGGGCCTAGCAGCATTGATGCAGGAATTAAGTAGCGATGCGAAGCTCCAACAAGAAGCCTAGCAATATGGGGAGCCACTAGACAGAGAAATGCTAAAACACCTATAAAGGAAGTTGCAAGCGCTGCTCCAAAAGCTGAAATAATTGTTGCAATTAACCTAAGCCTACTTGGACTAATACCTGAAGAAAACGCTATGTCATCGCCAATTAAGATTAAATCTAGATCAGCATGTAATATCATGTACAGTACTATTAAGATTGGAGTTAGAAGGAGAAGTACTTGAAGTTCTACATTACCGGGTCTAGATAGGTCACCAAACATCCAAAATACTATTGTTGCTATTTGTAGTTCATTCAATACTAGATACTGTAAGAGAGCTAAAATAGCTTGATAAGTGAAAGCCATTGCTATAGCCGATAACACTATAGCACGCGGCTCTAACCGAGCTCTCTGTGCTAGAAGAAGTATTAAAGTTGCTTGCGCTAATGCGAACAGGAATGCAAATAATGGAACCACATATGGTCTAGCAAAACCCGTAAACCACATGGAAGCATATCCTGTCTGACCTATTAAAAGAGATACAGCTACACCGAGCGCGGCTGCATGGGAAATCCCTAAAGTGAATGGAGATGCAAGAGGATTACGAAGAGCTGCTTGCATAACTGCACCTCCGCCTGCCAACAATATTCCGGTAACAACTGCTACTAGACTCCTCCTTAGCCTAAGCCAGAGAGCTACAGCTTCACTCTCAGGAAGACTGTACTTAAATAGAACTTTAAACACGTCTAGAAACGATACATTATATAATCCAATAGATGTTGATAAGGGAATTAAAAAAGCTAATATAATCAATAAAGTAATTATTACAAGTATTCTGTATGATAAAGCACCTTTACTTAAGTTATTAGCTCCCTTACTCATTTTAACCACACTTAAATACGCTAGCTAAACTATCAAATCCTATGTTAAATTCCTTTACGAACTCTTCGTAGAGTGGTTTTCCTAGAAAAACCTCGAATATTTCATTAGCTTTTTCCTTAGGATTTATATCAGCAAACTGGTCAGAATGAAGCACTTTGCCTATATAGTATGCATCCGCTAACGCTGTAGCTACATTGGTGTGATAATAATTAAACGGCAGTATTGCATAAACATTACCCTTCTTGAAGGCTTTTAAGGCACAGTATTTGTTAGGATCCTTCTTAAAATCGCTAATAACTATGTCGATGCTGTTAAGGTCTATGAAAATTACTTCTGGTTGCTTCAACAGCAAATATTCGAAGTCTATTGAAACGAAACCAGGCTTTAGAGAAACTTCATCAATAATACTTGAAGTATTAAGTAACATTAATGGTGGAAAAGGAGACTGTGATGATGTAAAAGGTTGTTTACCCTTATAAGAGACTGCACCAACATATACTAATGGCTTCGCAGTAACATTCTTAACCCTATTTTTGAGATCGCTAACGATCTGGTCAATATACTTACATAGCTCCTCAGCTCTACTTTCACGGTGCAGAATTTTACCCAATAATCTTAGAGCTTGCTTAATAGAATTTATGTCAAGATAGCCTGCTTTACCATAGTCTAATACGATGACAGGAACACCGATCTCCCTAGATAGTCTATCAGGATCATACATTTGAGCATAGAGCTTATGCATTATTACTAAGTCTGGCTTTACAGCTCTGATTCTCTCCGGATCCGGAGGACTTCTGGGGCCACCTACACCAATGATCGGTAATTTCTTTAAAAAATCCTCATAAGCCATTGCATAGTCTCTCCCTAAAGTACTCCACTCTTTTTCCGAAGCTTCAACACCGACAACAAGATTCGTTGCATTAAGATACACCACTAGTCTAAGCATACCTGGACCTATAGCAACAATTCTAGAAACTTTGGAAGGAACCTTAACGGTTCTGTTATTAAAGTCCGTTACCTCAAAGTACTCTCCCTGTAAACTCGATCCATGCTCAGACTGCAGTAGCATATAAGTAGCATACGATACCGTGAGAACCACTATGGCAATAAGTAATACCAGAGCTAATTTAACATGGCTCATCATTTTCACCGATAATGTAGTATGTGCACCACTATCCAATTAAAAGTGCACCTTTTTTAATTCTTTCTCTCCTCCTAACAAATATAAAGTTTTTATTGAATATTCAAGACCTCATGATCAGCTAATTTAACGATACATGACATTAACATATTGTAATAAGATTGGAACAAATTATTTCATATTGCAAGGAATTCCACTATGTAACCATGCGCACGCAACATTATACTGACTGATAACTTTAAAAATGTTTAAACTCATAGCTTAATGTTTCCAACATTTTTATTATTTAATGTAAAATATTCTAATCCAATAAAATTTAAATTAATTGGTAACTATACTACTTTTAAGGGAATGCTAATGTGAAAAACTTAAAGGTGTATTTAGCGTTTCCCATAATAGTAATTAGCATATCATCAGCATCAATATTAGTGTTATTATCTAATGCTCCAGCACTAGCATGCGCCTTTTGGAGAGTGGCCATTTCCTCATTAATAGTCTTTACTATTATAGCTATTAGGAAAAGAAAATTAGCGCCCATAAATAAAAGACACTTTGTATTCTCTATTTTCTCAGGCTTCTTTCTAGCACTTCACTTTCTACTATGGATGGAATCTTTATTTTTAATACCTGTTGCAGTAAGTACAACGATAGTTGTAACGTATCCCTTAATAGCTGCTTTTATAGACAAATATGTTTACAATGAAAGCATTAGCATAAAACAAGCTATAGGATTGATAGGGGCATTTTTAGGTGTCTTGTTATTTACCCAGCCTAGGATTTTAGGTGGCTATCCCATCTCAGGTGTTTTATTGTCACTTGGAGGAGCTTTTGCTGCAGCAGCTTACTTCAGCATAGGAAGGCATGTTAGAAAAAACATGGGTGTTTTAAAGTACTCTCTAATAGCATATTCGTCATCAGCTATGTTCCTTTTAGTATTCTCATTTGTTGCACATGAAAACCTAGTAGTGTACCTACCAAGATCATTTATTTACTTTCTTCTACTAGCTTTAATCCCCATGATAGGAGGCCATACCTTAATGAATTACATTTTAAGATTTATGAAAACAAGCACTGTTACTTCAGTAGCTCTATTAGAACCCATCGGTGCAACCTTTTTGGCTTACTTAATATTAGGACAAAAAATCGATTATTATAAGGCTATAGTAATGGCCATAGTACTGTCTTCGATAATGCTAACGTTATCTGAAGAAATAAAGAGAAAACCATCATAAGGAGCTAAGCTTAATTACAACTTATCGGTAGTTTTTAGGAAATACTACTGTAGGAGGAGTGTTAGCGTGAGAATAGCGTTTGTTTCAACCTATCCTCCAGTGCACTGTGGTGTTGGAGAATACACGAAATACTTACTTGTAGGTTTAAGCAGTATACAGAAACATGGGAAATACTATGTTTTGGCAAGTAAAGACCTTGGCGAGGAATACTTCGACTCGACAGTATCAGCTCATATAATACCTGTGTTTGTAAAGAAAAACGCGGCAACATACATTAAGATACTTGATATATTGTCCGAAATAGGCGGAGTAGATATTCTCCATATTCAACATGAATATGGAATTTTTGGCTCTTCAACTAAAATCCTAGAAATAGCTAATGAAGCTAAGAGTGAAAAATTAGCTAAAGTTACAGTGATAACAATGCATACCATACATCATCCATACACTATAAAGCCTCAAACACTTAGTTTCCAAAAGGAACTGGGAAAATACGTTGACACCATAATAGTTCATAGCGTGATTCAAGAATTTGAACTATATGCTCAAGGAATAGATCCTAAAAGAGTGCTTAGAATTCCACATGGAACATTCGTTAATCCATACTTAGGATACCCTAGACCTAAACTTGCTTCATCGCTTGGATTAGTTTATGATAAACTAAAATTTCCTATAATTGGTTTTATGGGATTTCTCAGACCAGACAAAGGACTTGACGTTTTAGTAGAGGCTTTAAGGCTTCTTAAAGGTAGCGATACAACAATAGTTATTGGAGGAGAAATACAGAATGAAGAAATAGGCTCATTAGCTTACGAGCTTTTAGATTCCGGACATATGTTTATAGAAAGATACCTTTCTAATGAGGAAATGCTTATGTTAGCATCCCTAGCAGACATTATATTATTACCGTATAAGGATAAGCCAGGTGCATATAGTGTTAGCGGCATTCTACATCTTTCCATGGGCAGTTTAAAACCCATCATAGGCACTTCCGTTCCTAGATTAATAGAGCTTTACCAATACGCTCCAAGATTCATAGTTAAACCAAATGACCCGAAAGAACTAGCTTTCAAGATAAAGTGGTTAACAGAGAACTACGAATTAGCAGTTGCCTACGCAAGTACACTTTATTCTTATGCTGTAAGAACGCAATGGATAAGAATGGCGAGAAGACATCTAGCACTATATAATGCATTGCTTGGAAAGGAGGTACTCGAGAAAGCGACAATAGAGCCTCTTCATTTAATTGAATAGGGATTTTAAGGTTAGTTTAGACACTACAGTTTTAATGTATCTTGCCACATTGTTTTTTTGGTGACACAATGCTTTCCCATGATGAGCTAATTAGGTATGATAGACAGATTAAGCTCCTTGGACTTAAAAACCAAGTTAAACTTAAAAAAGCCACGGTTCTGGTAGTGGGTGTTGGAGGACTAGGTACAGCTGCTTCACTATACTTAGCTGCAGCTGGTGTGGGGAAAATTATTCTCGTTGATAAAGACAGTGTTGAATTAAGCAATCTAAACAGACAAATCCTCTTTTGGACCGAGGATATTGGAAAACCCAAAGCAACCGCAGCTAAAGATAAACTAGAAAAGCTTAACCCACATGTTGAAATTGTAACTTATGGAAAGAAACTTACCGAAGACTTAGCTAGAAAATTAGTTAGAGAAACTGATGTAGTAATTGATGCACTAGATAATTGGGATACAAGGTTTATGCTTAACAAAATATGTGTCGAAGAAAGAAAACCCTTAATACATGCTGGCGTTTATGGGATGCATGGACAATTATTAACAATAATTCCTGGTGAAGGACCCTGCTTACAATGTTTAATCCCTAAGAAGCCGGCTGAAGCAGGGAAATTTCCTGTTATAGGAACAACGCCGGGCATTTTAGCATTAATGCAGGTAACTGAGGCTATAAAGATAATTACAGGTTATGGTAAGCCAGCCGTAGGTAAACTTATAATTTATGATGGTGAAAGAATGTCCTTTAATGAAATACTAGTTAAAAGAAGAGCAAATTGCCCTGTATGTGAAAAACTAATTTCTCCGTAATATTATCTTCCCGTTTTCAAGCATTATGTCAGTTTTTAGCTTGTTAAGCAAATTACTGCTAATTACCTTAAGAAGCCTTTTTCATGATATCTAAACTGCTTACTTAAAGTTTTGGGGTATCTTCTTAAGTCGTCAATGCAAACTATGTTTTCCTTCCTACATAGTTCATTGTGGACATTGTTAATCATTGCGGCATCTATAGGGCCCTTCTCTAAGGCATATTTGTAATATTCGTAAAGTGTTAGCCTTTTAGCATGGTTTCTTAACAAATAAAAGCCGCAACAGTCAGGTACTGTATGAAGTGAGAAAAAGCCTTCCTTACAGATAGCAAAGCCTATACCGTTTTTAACGAGTTTTCTCTGCAATTCTGAATATATTGGGAAAAGTACTTTACGTGAGGGCTTTACTAATCTATACTCTCCTACTAAACTATAAGACTCCGTTTCTTCAGCATTTAATTTCAGAATACTATATAACCTCTTAAATTCGTTAGGTTGAAGCCCTAAGGCTTCAACTACTACATGTTCTACACCAATATGCACTGCGGTATCAACTATTTCATCTAGTTCATTAAGTACCATTTTAGGTATTAATGGAGATAATCTTAGGATAACGGGTACTCCTTTCTCTGATAACTTAGCAGCAGTAGTGACCCTATTTTTCGGAGTAGGAGCATGTGGCTCTATTTTCCGTGCGATATCGTCTTTTAACGTTGACAGTGATATTTGGAATACTATAAGACTGTAGTGTGAAAGATTCTCTAAGATATTAAGCCATATTTTTTCCAGAGGCAACGAGGACTTCGTATTCACTATTATCGGACATTTTAGCTTAAAAGCTTCCTTAAGAAAATATAGAGAAAGCTTATACATGCTCTCTAATGTGCTAAAGGGCTCTGTTAGCGTACTTAGCCTAGCGGGGTATGGCTTAAGCCTACGCTTCACAATACACTTAACTATATTAATGATGGCGTTAATGTTTCCTCTAAGCGGAGAAGAATTCTGAACAAATTCGTTAAGATACCATCTGCGATAGCAATATACACATTTATAGGGGCAAATAAGGTAAGGTTCCGCTCTAAACAATGAATAACACATAGATGATATAATGTTTGAAACATTTATTACAGGCACAAGCCTCATAGGTCTTAAGCCTAAAATGAAATTTAGCTAAGCCCCCTTAAAATTATTGATGGAACATAGTATCAACAGAAACTTTAGGGATTAAAGATGGTTTCAAAAGCTGACCATTTTCTTTACAAATATTATGGAGAATATTACATAGTAGTCTATCAAAATGTATTAAACGGTAAAATACTCCGTGTAGATATGAAGGGTGCTAGGGAAAATAAGGATGGCTTATGCAACTACATCTCCCAATGTAAAATTCTAGAAATTGTACATTTAGGAAACAGTGTACTCCTACTTAGGGTATTCTGTGATAGAACAAAGGAAGAGTTTTTTGAAAAAGAAATGGATATTAGATATGAGATAATGTGGAAACTAATAATTAAAGCTTTTAAGCTATCTCGCATTTATACGAGAAAATTTAGGGATAAAAAGTACCTTTACATAGTTAATGCTCTCACAGACAACATTCCTCCACCGGATCCCATATTGGCGCCTTTAATTGCAGAGTATATCATAGATAGTGTTAAACATTATGAAGCAACAAAAGTTTTAGCACCTGAAGCTCTAGGCCTACCCCTAGGTGCTTTAGTATCTTACATGACAGGCTTACCGTATGCTATCACGAGAAAGAGAACTTTCCCTGCAAAAGCTATTATCGCTAAGTATAAGTCAGGATATGAGGAGGGAAGATACTTTATTTATGGAGTCGAGAAGGGAGATAAAGTGCTGTTCGTAGATGATGCAATATCTACCGGAGGCACTGCTAAGGCAATAATAGAGGCTTTAGAAAGCAATGGAGTTGAAGTTATAGCCGCAGCTTCAGCTATGGCTAAGCCTCAGTATGGAGGTATAAGTACCTTATCAGATATGGGCTTTAATGTTGTTAGAGCAGTTGATGTTTATGTTTACGAAGATGGCAAGGTTAAACTCTTTCAACCCCTTAAGAAATGAAAGGCAGAATTTAAAGTTCCCGTACTCTATTAGAAAAAGCCTACAGTGTAACCTTAAGCAATCCCTTTCTTCTTAAAAGCCTTCTAATAAAATGCCTAGTTCTAGGATTTACAGGATCATGTAATACTTTTTTTACATTACCTTCTTCAACAATAACTCCTTTATCTATAAATAGCACCCTATCAGCAACGTCTTCAGCGAAATCTAATTCGTGCGTCACAATAATCATTGTAATGAGGCTTTTTGAAGCTATTGTTCTAAGAACTTCTAAAACCTCCTCTACAAGTTCAGGATCCAAAGCGGATGTAGGCTCGTCAAGAAGCAAGAGTTTAGGATCCATTGCCATAGCTCTAGCAATAGCTGCTCTTTGCTGCTGACCACCGCTAAGCTGTAACGGATACGAGTGAGCTTTATCTTCTAAACCTACGAGCTTAAGTACCTCCCAAGCTTTCTTCTCAGCTTCCTCTTTAGACATTTTCTTAACTTTCTCTAAAGGCAATGTTATATTTCGTAAGATAGTTAAATGCGGAAATAAGTTGTAATTTTGAAAAACCATTCCAACCTTCTGCCTAATTTTAACAATGTTTGTTTTAGGATCTGTTACTTCCTCCCCACCAATGAATATCCTACCCTTCCATGGCTTAACAAGTAATATTAACGATTTAAGTAATGTACTCTTGCCCGATCCGGAAGGTCCGAGTACAACTACTTTTTCACCATAATTAACACTAAATGTTATACCTTTTAAAACCTCTAAATTACCGTATTTTACGTGCAAATCTTCCACTAATACCATCTGATTTCTTAGCAATTTCTCCACCACCCCGCTATCTATATGCTAGGTTTTAGTGAAAGTATTAACATTTTCTATTTAAAATTTTTACATTCCTTTTCTCGTCATATATCCTGGTATTGAAAGCTTTTCTTCTAAATACTTAGACGCTTTAGACAAAGTGAAGCAGACAATGAAGTATAGAGCTGCTACAGCTGAATATACCTTAAAGGGTCTCCAACTCCAAGCAACAACGTATTCTCCTCTCCTAGTTAATTCCGCTACACCTATTACAGAAACTAACGCACTATCCTTAACCAAAATGACGAGTTCATTAACAAGCGCTGGTATCACAACCCTTATTGCTTGAGGCAAAATAACATATATCATTGCCTGAGTTTTTGTCATTCCAAGTGAAAGCGCTGAATTTAACTGTTCTATAGGTATCGACTGTATCCCTGCTCTAAGTATTTCAGCTTGATACGCTCCACTATTAATGCCTAAAGCTAAAATACCTGCTGTTATCGGATCCAAGTTTATCCCTAAGCTGGGAAGACCAAAGTATATTATTAGTATCTGAACGAAAAGAGGGGTTCCTCTAATGACTTCAACATAAATCGATGATATTGTGTGGTAAACTATGTTGGATGAAATTCTTCCTAACCCGAAAAATACGCCTAAAACCATTCCCAAAACAAAACCTGTTAAGCTGATTTGTAATGTTACAGTAAGTCCTTGCGCTATGAAAGGTACAATGCTCAAAATGAACTTTAACGAATCTATAATCAAATCTCATCACACCCCACTAAGTAAAAAGATGTTATTTAGCTATTAGCTAAACCATTTCTTAAGTAGCTGATCAAGTTTACCTGACTCTTTAAGCTCCTTAAGAACTTCGTTCACTATTGGCAGTAAATCGGAACCTTTTCTCACAGCAGTTCCGTATTGTTCACCGGTCTTTATTATGAAAGCTACTTTAACATCACCCTCCGATTTAGCATATGCTTCAGCAACAGGCTTATCTATAACAACAGCGTCAACGTCTCCCTTCTTAAGTGCAAGAATTGCTTCAATAAACTTATTATATCTTTTAACATTATCTTCAGGAACCTTACCTGTTTTAACGAGGTTTTCATCAACCCATAATTCACCTGTCGTACCTGACTGAACCCCTATTTTCTTATTTGCTAAATCGGATTCGCTTTTAATATTCACATTGCCTGCTTTTACAAGAACGGCTTGATCTGCTTCAAAATATGGCTCTGAAAAATCAACGACCTTAGCCCTTTCCTCAGTAATAGTCATACCCGCTATTATCATGTCTATTTCTCCATTTTTCAATGCAGGAATCAAAGCATCAAACTTTATGTCCTTAACTTCTAATTCAACACCTAATTTATCAGCTATTGCTTTAGCTATATCGATATCGAAGCCAATAATTTCGTTGGTTTTTTCATCAACAAATTCAAAAGGAGGAAAGTCTGCTGAAGTTCCCACTACTAATTTTCCTCTTTTCTTTATGTTTTCGACATCAGACTTAGTTGTTTCACTAAGTCCAAGGCTAAAGTAGGCTGCAGCTCCGATAATAATAACTACTATAATTACTATTGAAACAATTAACATTTTATTCATTCTATTCATGACCCCCTCATTAAAATTTATTCACAATATGCATCATATAGAAACTAAATATTTTCATTTATAAACTTTTCAGTCATAAAAGAATTTTGAATTATTAGTACGAAAAAATCTAATAGCTACCTTTACCTACTGAGAAAGCTTAGAGGTTGAGGAAGGAAGTGTATGTATATAGTGAGTACTTAGATGAGTTCATGGAGTGGCGTGGAAGTGCTAAGAACCTACTCTATAATAGGAAGATAGTGAAAGAGTTTATCGAGAAATATGTTCCAAAAGAGAAGGTTATTAAAATACATTATGGTTTAAAGAGGGAACTTAATGGTATATTCGTATTAGATATTTGGGTTGAACTGAAAAATGGAGTAACAAGTTTCATAGCTGTAGACTCACCTATACCCTTAAACTTTAGACAATGGCAAATAATAGCAAGCGTATTGAATAGAATATATTTTAAAAATAAAATATACATCATCAATGTTAAAGGTAGTTCTGAAGAAAGGGAAATAATGAATAAGATAATGGAAGAAACAACAATATATGGCGAGGAAGTATTCTTCATAAAGAAGGAGTATAAGAAAGAAAATTTAACTATAATTCACCGAACACGCTGTAAACCATGGAACATTCTTTTAGTGTTCAAAGAGAACAAAAAATATAAAGTATTTGTTGTCCCTAGAATTGTTGTTGAAGAACTCATAAACTCATTCAATGTTAAAGGCATATGGTTTAATTGAGAAAGTATAATTATTTTTATCCTATGGTAGCCTTTAAGAGTTTAAGTATTTTATATTGTAACCATCGTATTAAGTATTAGAAACTCTAGTGTCTCGAGGAGCAAGAAGCTATGGAAAAGAATGATAAAGTTAGTGATAACGAATTAACTGAGATTATTGAGAGAATAGCTAGACGCTTAATTAGAAAGGAGCATAAGAAACAACAATATTTCAAAATAGTTGATGCTTCATCACCTCATGGAGTGTATGTTTACGATAAAGATAAAGACTTATGGTTATTCTGCGAAGAACCTTTAAACAACGTTTTCAGCAATGGCTTTTATGTTATTTACTTTGACAACACTGAATGTAGTGCTTGCAGAAAATATGATAACATATGGTTCCCTACAGTGAAAAAATTCAAAAATGCTTTCCCATACACGTACACTATAATTCTATGTGGATGGTTTTCAAATAAGTGTAATTCTAAGAACGCTGCAAAACTGTTTGATGAACATAAAATAAAGGCTTCACCAACCACTCTCTTCATTTATATTAAAAATGGAAATATAGTTTATGAAGAGAAATACGAAGGTGTACTTGATCTTAAGGATTTGGTTTATGTTTTAAAAACATTTAAAGATAGAGCTTTAAAAGCTGAGAAAGGATTACCTGTAATTAAACCTCCTATAGAAGCTTCACAAGTAGATGGTGTGCTTGAAGCTCTTCTTTCCTTACTATCCTTAAACACTGAAGAAGGTTAGTAACAATGTTTGACCCATATGAAATAAGAAAGGATTTCCCTATATTTCAAAGAAAGATAGGAAATAAGCCCTTAGTCTATTTTGATAATGCTGCAACAACCCATAAACCCAAACAAGTCATTGAAGCTATTAATAATTTCTACTTAAAGCATAACGCAAATGTTCATAGAGGCTTACATACACTTAGTCAGGAAGCCTCTGAACTATATGAAAACGCCCATGAGGTATTAGCTAAGTTTATAGGGGCTAAAGCATGGTACGAAGTCGTATTTACACATAATACGACGGATTCCATAAACTTAGTAGCGTATTCTTGGGGCTTCAAAAACATCGACGAAGGAGACGAAATAGTCTTGACTATTATGGAACACCATAGTAACATGCTTCCATGGAGAAACATTGCCGCATTAAAGAGAGCTAAAATAAAATATGTTGACATAACTAATGATGGTGTCCTAAAGTATGAAGAGTTTGAAGAAAAAATCACTGAGAAAACTAAGGTTGTTGCTGTTACTTTGATGTCTAATGTTTTGGGAACTATTAATGATGTTAGGAAAATAGCTAAACTAGCACACGAAGTAGGAGCAATAGTTGTTGCTGACGGTGCTCAGGCAGTCCCCCACATGCCTGTGAATGTAAGGGATCTCGGCATAGATTTCCTAGCATTCAGCGGACACAAAATGCTAGGACCAATGGGAATAGGGGTGCTATGGGGTAAAAGCGAGTTACTAGAAAATGTTGAACCTGCAATTAGCGGTGGTGGAACAATAAGGGATGTAACGTTGGAGGATGTTTCCTGGGGTAAGTTGCCTGAGAAATTTGAGGCTGGTACTCCTAATGTTGGTGGTGCTATTGGTCTTGCTGAAGCAGCAAAATACCTAATGAAACTAGGAACGCAAAACATAAGAAACCACGAAAAACAACTAACAGAATACACGCTAAAGCTACTTAGTGAAATAGAGAACATAGAGACATATGGTCCAAGAGATCTGAGAATTCGTGGAGGAATCATACCATTTAATGTTAAAGGCTTACATTACCATACGGTAGCTAGGGCTCTTAACATGTTCGGCATTGCTGTTAGGAGTGGTTTGCATTGTGCTCACCCACTACATTACAGATTAGGTCTCAAAGGAACAATAAGAGCAAGCCTATACATATACAACACAAAAGAAGAAATAGAATACTTCGCTGAAGCCTTATCAACAATAGTTAAACTCTCATCTACCCTTTCAAGAACAATAGAAGAAGATGTCTGTACAGGAGGCTAATATCTAACATTTAAAATTTATACATCATTTCATAGATATCATTGCTTCTTACTATGCTATCTAGTGCATGCTGTGCGGCTCCCTTGCAATTTAAGCAGTAAAGTAATGCCTTCTTAAGGGGACGTTGCTTTACCGTTTAAACTACCTTACGCTAAACACTATATGGCGTTTTTAAATATTCTGTGCAAAGCAAATGTTAGGTTAATAACTTAAAAATTTTGTTTCAAACTAAAACATAGATACAGTAACTTTTAGAGATGAGGGTAAAACACGCATGAAAGTAATAGTTGTAAAACCCCAAATATCAAGGATAAAGGCAGCTTTTGCAATTACAGCAATAGCCTTTGCCATATTAGTATTTGTTCCTCAGCTTATTTCAGGCTACTATGACATTGTATTTATACTGTTTAGTTTAGCTATTGTGATTATAACTCTTCTTATTTTCATAAAGGAAGTGTTTAAGCATAGAATGATATCAAGAATGTTGAGAAATATTTTAGCGGAAATAGAACCTAAAGGGGACGAAATATTCTTCAAAAAGCCTCTTACCTTGGAAAAAGGTGTATTCCAAGCTGCAGGAATATGGATTGCATGGAACATTATGAGAGGTTATCGTTGGGACTCAAAATTTGTTGAACTCGAAGACCCTAAAACATACACTAAAATTAAGCTTGAAGACACTATAGGAAACTACATAATATTGTTAACAGAGGATGGAAGTGGGGCTTTAGTTGTTCCAGGCTATAGAGTTGTAGACCCCGAGTACCAGAACATTTTATTCTTAGTATTTAACCCGTCAACATTAATGATAAAACTTCGTAATGACAGAGTAGTTGTTAGAGGCAATGGTGATGTTGCGGAAATGAGGCTTTCAGTCGTAGATAAAAAGTTGTTAAAGGGTGATGTGAGAAGATACATGAAAACAGGTTTTAGCAGTTTAAGAGTAGAGCTTAATAAGCAAATTAGAGGAAAAAAAGTTTTCATATCGTTAGGTAAAATACTCGCTAAATCATCTTCTAATAGGTTTTCCTTCGAATACAAAGTTATTCCAGAAGAACCCTTAATTATTCTTACATATGAAGAGCGTTTGTCACCTAAGCTTCTTGTGAGAAAAATGGGTTACAAGCTCCCTCTCGTAGCAGGTGTAGGACCATTTACCCTTAAACTTGTTTTAGAAAAAACTTTAAGCGGAAAAGAATACTCCGGAGTAGCTGAAATAGAAATACTTCCTGAGGAATTTAAGAAGGAGAAAATATTCTAATGAGATTACCATTTATTTACTTATAGGTAAAATTAAGTACTAACCTAGAGTTAATTAGTTACTGTAATAATTAAATCCTTAAATATGTGAGGTTGTTTGAAATGCCTAAACCTGACTATGAGAAATTCTTTTCAAGCAGAGTTAATCTTATGAGTCCATCGCCTATTAGAGAAGCTGTTTTTAAAATAGCTTACAAATCAAAAATAAAGCCAGTAATATCTTTTGCCGCTGGAGAACCAGATCCCGATGTCTTACCTAGGGAGATCTACGCGAAACTTGCTTCCGAAGTATTTCTAAACGTAAAGAAAATAGTTAACTACTCTCCTGCCGAAGGAGTACCTGACTTAAGAGATGAAATAGCTAAGTTCATGAAGGAATATGAAAATGTTGAAACAAGTGGCGAAAACATTATTGTTACTGTAGGTGGATCTCAAGCATTAGATATTGTTGCTAGAATAATGCTTGAACCCGGAGACATAGTGTTGACAGAAAACCCGTCTTACGTAAACACACTGCTTTGCTGGAGACACTATGGAGTAAGAGTAGTTGGTACACCTATGGATGATGAAGGATTACGTACAGATCTACTTGAGGAAAATATTAAGAAACTTAAAGACGAAGGCCGCTTAGTAAAGCTAATTTACACCATACCTACAGGCCAAAATCCTTCAGGAATAACTATGAGTATGGACAGGAGAAAGCATTTGTTAGAAATAGCGTCAAAATACGATTTACTAGTAATTGAGGATACTGCATACAACCACCTAGTTTATGAGAGAACAGAAATTAAATCTTTAAGATCCATGGATAAGGAAGGCAGAGTTATTTACGTAGGATCCTTTAGTAAAGTTTTAGGTACAGGGCTTCGAATAGGCTGGCTTGAAGCGCCAGAACCTGTAGTTCAAAAAATAAGATACAGCAAGCAACCAATGGATATGTGTGCTCCAGTACCATCACAATATTTAGTGCTTGAAGTACTAAGACGTAAACTTTTCGGGAAAATTAAGGCAAAAGCTATAGAAGCATATAGGTTGAAAAGAGACCTTATGTTAAAAGCTCTAGATACCTATCTTCCAAAACTAAAGCACACAAGACCTGTTGCTGGAATGTTCATTCTACTATGGCTACCTGAAAACATTGATTCATATACTTTCGCCGATACACTATTAGATAAGTACGACGTTGCAGTAATACCCGCAGCACCTTTCTTCGTTGATGGCAGTGGGAGAAATGTTATAAGACTGAATTTCTCTATGGCAAAACCCGAGCTTATAGAGGAAGGTGTTAGAAGAATAGCTTCACTTATAGAAGAGTTAACAAGCAAATAAGCATTTCTCCACAAAATTTTTACTTCCTTTAAACCAATATTTCATATAACATCTTAAATCGTTAAGTGAAACTACTAGTATGTTAAGATATTTAAGGGTCTAATGTAGGTATTTCGAATGAGAAGCAAAGGTGCAATAAATGGTTCTTTACGATAGCTATGGCCGCCCGCTTCTACATCTTAGGATTTCAGTAACTAATAGATGTAACTACGCATGTATATACTGTCATAGAGAAGGTAGCTGGTTCGAATTTAAATCTAATAAATTAGATGAACTATCACCTAAAGAACTAAACGTAGTTGCGAAAGCAGCTAGCGAATTAGGCATAAGAAAGTTCAAACTTACTGGAGGAGAACCCTTAATAAGAGAGGATATAATCGAAGTTATTTCAGCAATAAATGAGGTAAAGCCTTTAGATTTAGCAATGACTACCAATGGCTTTTTCTTGAAGGATTTAGCCTACGCCCTTAAAGATGCTGGTTTAAAGAGAGTTAACATTAGCTTACCTAGTTTAAATAGGGAGGTTTATAGGAAAATAACAGGTATAGATGGTTTAAACCGTGTAATAGAAGGTATTAAGGCTGCTATAGACGCCGATTTAAAGCCTGTTAAGTTAAATTACTTGGTTTTAAAAGGGTATAATAAATCAGAATTTTGGAATTTAGTTAGTTTTGCCAGAAATGTTGGAGCAATACTTCAAGTAATAGAATTACAACCTGAAGGTCTTGGAATAAATCTTTTTAATAGCTTATACTCTAACTTAGAGGAACTTGAAAAGCAAGTTAGGGAGAAAGCAGATAAGGTTATTTACCGCAAACATATGCATAATAGGCCGCAATATTATGTTAATGGCGCAATAATAGAGTTTGTTAGACCTATTTGTAACCCTGAATTTTGCATGCACTGTACAAGACTGAGGCTAACCTCTGATGGTAAGTTGAAGATTTGCCTATTTAGAAATGACTTATATGTTGATTTAAAACGTGCTCTTAAATCGAAATCCCCTATAGAGGAAATAAAAAGATTAATTATGAAGGCGAATAGTCTTAGAGAACCATATTTTAAACCTTCCGAAACTTCCCACTTAAAGTTATGGACGAAGCTTTTAGAATATGAGCCAATGAAGTAGTTAATGATGAGGTGAGATGTTTTGTCGAATAAGGTGAAAATGGTTGATATAACATCTAAAAAGGAAGTGTATAGAGAAGCAACAGCATCAGGTAAGATAATTTTAAGGAAAGAAACCATAGAGAGAATTAAGGAGGACAAGGTTGAAAAGGGAAACGTATTTAATGTAGCTACTGTGGCTGCTATTTTAGCTGTTAAAAGAACTTGGAACTTGATTCCACTTTGCCACCCGATTCCAATAACAAGCGTTAAAGTAGATTTTAATGTTAGCTCCAATTCAATAGAAGTTATAGTTAATGTTAAAACAACAGCAAAAACTGGTGTTGAAATGGAAGCACTCGTGGGAGTTTCTACTGCCCTATTGACTATTTGGGATATGGCTAAAAAGTACGAGAAGGATGAGAAAGGGCAGTATCCTTACACGAAAATAGTTGATATTAAAGTGGAATCTAAGATTAAAAGGGAATAAGCTGTTGTATAGAAATCTTAAAGAAAAAGCTCTTCTCTCCCTATTTGCACTCACATTAACGGTGATTGCTTATTCCTACATTGTTAAAATAAATTATAATGAGCTACTTAAAGTTAAAATACAATACTTAATTGTAGCTTTTGTTTTTGCTATATCCTCCCTAGTACTTTCCGCTGTAAGGTTTCATATTCTAACACAAATATCCTTAAAGAATTCAATAATTACATGGTTTACATCGCAGCTTGTATCTAACATTACACCAACCCATAGTGGAGGAGAAATAGTTAGAGCCTATGTTATCTATAGTTCCTCTAAGAATCTATCATATTCATTAGCTATAGTGTTAGCGGAAATATTTAGTGACGTAGTTGTACCTAATCTTGTAGCATTATTTTTTAGCTTATATTATCTTTTAGCAGTTAAAGATCCCTTATTTATAGGGCCATTAATTGCTTCACTTTATAGCATTACTGCTTGGAGCCTTGTTATTCTTAAAAGAGGATTTTTTAAAAGGATAGTTAGAAAGGTTCTTTCTAAGCTACGCATAGAAGTTAAGGAGAAACCCGTATTTGAAAGAAAAGTAATAACTCAAATGATTATTATTTCACTTGTTTTCTCTATTCTTAAACTTCTATTAATGGGTTTTTCAGCTTATTTCGCTTATGCTGCTGTATCCGTTAATATTACTTTTCTTGAATGCATCAAGGCTTACTCATTGGCTATGGCATTAGGGATAATTCCATTACCTGCAGGTGCAGTAGGTGTTGAAGCAGGTTTTTCCCTAGTGAAACCTGGGCTAGGTGTTGTGCTTTGGAGAATAGCAACATATTACCTCATTACATTATTTACATTACCTTTCGCATTAATACTTATACATAAGAAAATAAGCTACTAACATGTAACTACTGAGTGTAATATTGCAGAGGTGGAGTTAGTGAATTTATACGATGAAATTCTAATGAAACTCGATTACCATGAAATAACGTTAAAAATTGAGAAGTTTATTAAAACATATTTAGAGCAAGCAAACGCTAAGGGTGTTGTTGTAGGATTAAGTGGAGGAGTGGATTCATCAACTGTAGCAACATTGCTTGTAAGGGCATTAGGTAAAGAGAAAGTTTTAGGACTTATCATGCCTCACAAGGAAACCTCCCCTGATGACATTAAAGATGCTATAAATATAGCTAAGCTCTTAAATATTAACTACAGAATCATAGAGATTAGTAAACCCCTTGAGGACATAGTTGAAATTTCACCATGGCTTAAAAAACTTACTAACAAGGTAGTTAAAGGAAACATAATAGCTAGATTAAGGATGATAGTTCTTTACCATCACGCTAATGCACTTAACTACTTAGTTGCTGGAACCGGAGATAAAAGCGAATATTTACTAGGCTACTTTACAAAATTTGGTGATGGAGCAGCTGATTTCTTCCCTATTTTAGATTTATATAAAACACAGGTTAGAGCATTAGCTAAACATCTTGGAGTACCCGAAAAAATATATTCAAAACCATCTTCTCCAGGACTTTGGAAAGGGCACTTAGCCAGAGAGGAACTTGGTTTCGAATATGACATTATAGATCAGGTTCTCTATGGTTATTTCGAAAAGAAACTAAGTATTAATGTTATAGCGCATGTTATAGGGATAAGTGTTAATGATGTAAAAGACATTTTAACTAGGGTTAAAATGTCTGAACATAAAAGAAAACTGCCACCCTATCCTAGGGTTTCTTAGTTTTTAAATCCTAGGGTTTCTCTTAGCTTCCTATATTCCTTAATTATTTCCACTCCACTACTTGTACCTATTCTTGAAGCTCCAGCTATGAGAAGAGCTATTGCGTCTTCAGCATGCCTAATACCGCCAGCTGCCTTCACACCTATTTCACCTTTTACCGCATTAAACATTAATGTTACATCATGCACTGTTACTCCTCGCGGCCCGAAACCCGTACATGACTTAACGTAATCCGCACCTGCTTGCTTAACTATCTTTGAAGCTTCAATAATTTCTTCATCAGCTAAATATCCCGTTTCAATGATTACTTTAACAGTAACTTTACCCATGGATTTAGCTAAATCAACTATTTCAGAAATCTCTCGTAGAACATATCCTTTATTTCCGCTTTTAAACTCCATAACATTCATTACCATATCTATTTCCGATGCTCCATTGCTTATAGCTTCTTCAGCTTCTTTAAGTTTTGTATTAAGTGTTTGATAACCGAGAGGAAAACCTATTACTGTACCTATTCTGCAATCACCGTATTCCTGGACAGCCTTTCTTACATAAATGGGAGGTATCATAGCTAATGCAAATCCATATTCTATGGATTCTCTGCACACCTTTAGAACATCATTAAAGGTTAAGTTAGGCTTCAATATTGTATGGTCTATTGTTTTCGCTAATTCTTCAACACTAACCTTTTTCACAAAATCCATATGTGTTAAACCTCTATAGCGCAAGCGAAGCCACCTCAGGATAATATATCTGTAATTTTAATGTAATTACTTTAACCTACTCTATTTTGAGTAGCTACTCTTAAATTTAAGTTACACTTTATTTGAAAAAGGTTGTAGTTTATGAATACGAGGGACGTAGCTTCAGCTGCAATACTTGCAGCATTCGCAATAGCTCTTACTCTTTCAGGGCTAAGCACTTTCATAAGAATGCCTCCTCCATTCTCCTATCTAGTATTTGATCCCGCTGAAATACCTTCACTTATTGCATACATGGCATACGGACTTAAGGTAGGAAGTTTAGTTGCTACACTTCACTTCCTATTTTTAATGTTTAGAGGAGAATTTGTCCCCATAGGTCCTCTAATGAAGTACACTGCCGTCTTATCTACCCTTATAGGGTTACATGTAGCATATAAATTAAAGTTTAAGGAGGTAACTAGCGTAATTTTCGCAGCCGTACTTAGAGCCCTGATTATGAATATACTGAACATTATAATTTTAATGACCATATTTAGGGAGTTTCTTGAGAACTTAGGTAAAACTCTGCTTGAAGGACTTGTTTTAGCCTTAATCGTCACAGCAATATACAATGTAGCGCATGTATCACTTTTCGACTATCCTCTAGCGAAACTCGTCCTCTTAAGGATTAAGATAAAGAGGAAAAGCTAGTCTATCCATCCGCCTCGTATCTTTTCAACAATGTACTTGTCTGCTAAGAACCTTATGCTCTTACTAGCTAATGCTTCAATTTCAAGTTTAACCTTTTTATTTAAGAACATAAATATTTCTCTCTTCCATTTCCTAGTTTGGAACCATTTATAGTTAAGAAGTTCTTTAGCACGTTTAAGATCCTGCGGTGTTGCTTTAATTATATAGTTTCTTCTCTCTCTTGCACCTAAGTATGGTGGTCTAATTAGCTTTCCAGAGCGATCATGTTCTCCAAAAATATCACTCATGCTGACACCTAAGAATCTAGCATTTGGAGTTGCTAATTTTTCGCTTTCATAAGATAAAGTAATGGATCCTATTTTGAATACGGAATATATGTACCATCCGTATGGGTCAGCATCCGTCAATATGTAGATAGGTAATCCGAATTCTTCGTTAAGTCTCCTAACAAATCTCCTCGTAGCTCTGTCAGGCTGACCTGCGCTCGTAATAAGTAATGCCTTATATTTCTCCCAGAACCTATACCTATGAAGCTGCTGGAAAACAGCATCTTTCTCAACTACCAGAACAAATTCTGCATCAACATCGAGTATTTCTATTAAATCTGGTGTAGGCTCTAAAGCGTAAGCTCCATGACCCATCTTTGAAGCATCAATAACATCCCCTCCTGATCTAAGCTTTATTTTTCCTACAAGTTTACCTTTCTCCTTACTTAGTATTAGCATATCTTCTCTAAGAAGCCCTGTCAAAACTTCAATATCTCTTATTACAGAGTCTGATTCTTTTTGTTCATCCCAAGTGTTTTCTTCTCTTTTCCTTCCGGAAAGGTCGCGATATATTATGCTATGTTTTCCTCTATAGTAGAGATCTCTTATAGTTGGATATTCATTGTTTATTAATGACTCATATATTATTTTCGCCATAAGCAATGTTTGCATGAACTTTTTAGCTTCATTAACGTCTAAAAATCTCCTTTTCTGAAGCTCTCCCCCAAGTAGGAGTAGCTTTCTTTCAGCATCATATATGGTATTACTTAGTGTTCTTTTAGGAAATACTAATGTTGGGTTTTTACCTTCCTTTATCTGTTCAACTAATCTAGAGAATACCTCATGGATTTTTTCAGCTGCAGCAAGCCTCTGCTTATAATCAACAGAATAATATTGTGACTCCATGGACCACACCCTTTACTTAATCCTTATATTAAACTTGTTTAAGTCAAAATCAAGCTTAATACCGGACTTTTCTAGTTTAGAAGCTACTAAGCTAAGTAGCGTTTTCTTCAATTCATTAGTGCTCAAATATTTTCCATTACCATTTGCTGTAGCTACAGGAGGCTTGCTTAGTAACGCTAGGCTTTCAGCTATTTCAGGAATGTATTTGAGGAAAGTTAGAACCTTTCTTTTTGCTTCTTCTTCTCTTTTCTTTCTTGAAAGGTACAGTCTTAATTTTCTAGCTGCTTCCCTTATTGCGTTTTTTATTTCCCTTTCTATTTCAGGCACATCAGCTATGCTTTCCTTACCAACACCCTTATAGGGCACCTTAGTACTGCATATGTGAACAAGAACAACTAGTGGTGCTGGAAATTCAACATTATAGGATTTCCAGTCTATTTCACTTGAAACTATTTTCCATGAAACATCAGCTTTTTCATCGTAAAGTAAAGGTATTTTATTTGCAAACCTATAGAGTTGTGGTTCATCTTTAAACCTAACGTTTCCTCCATAGGCAATTCCTACTTCAACAATAAATGGATGACCAGAATAGGCAGAAGGTCTTCTAGTAATGGCTGTTATAAAGTCTGGCTGTAAAACGCTTTTTAAACCTGCTTCAATAATTTCTTTTCCTAAAGGCGATAAGGCATCGGCCCTTGGAGGCTTAAATCCCTTATAATTTTTAAGCTTTATCATTAAAGTCTTTATTCCCTCATTTGTTAACAGCTTGGGTGACATATTAGGGTTAATACCTGCCTCTCTAAGGAATTTTTCAGCAGAAATTTCACCTACTCCTTGAAATGCTTCTACAAGAAACTCTTTTAATGTCTTAGCTTCTATTGATGCTAGAAGCATTTTTAACATTTCTACGTCTACACCGTGGGGATGAGGCTTCACTTCCTTAGGAGGTAATGGCATTTTTGTTATCGTTCTCGTATACGTTATTACTCTGTCTCCTTCAGGAGGTACAAACGTTATATTGGCATATGGTGCTGCTATAGCAGTTCTCTTAATGTATTCATAAATTTTATTTTTAGCTCGAGCCCAGTCGCCCTCAAGAACTACAGAAACTGTTGTTCCATGAGATTTCCTCTTAAGCCTCCTTATTCTTTGATCAACTATTATTGGTTCATTCTTTTTTATATCAACAAGTATTTTAAAGTAGTATTTATACCTGCTACCTAAAGGAGAAGTTTCTACCTCAACAGGTTTTCCCGTGGTAAGTTGACCATATAGTATAGCCATTTTTGCTCCTAAGCCAAACATTCCCCTAGTTTGCCTTAGCCTATATTTTGAACCGAAAAGAACCCTGCCAAAAGCATAAGGCACATATTGTGGAGGTATTCCTATACCATTATCTGATACTGTTACTCTGTAATGTGATTTCTCAGAATCTTCCTCCTTTATTCTAATATATATTGAGGGAAGTATTTCATGAGAATCACAAGCATCAAGAGCGTTTTCTACAAGTTCTCTAACAGTCTGATACAGTGCTCTGCTTGGGTTCGAAAAGCCCGCAATTTCCCTATTTCTGTAGAAAAACTCTGCAGCACTAAGGCTTTTGAAAACTTCTCTTCTACGAGGCATAATGTACACCATATTGTCTACTTCGTGTTTCCCATACTGATACCATACTTGTAGGCTCTTTACTTATATTAGTTAGGGGTTTTAAATTTTAAGCTAATAGAAGCCTCTATTCATATGTTATCTCATTTTATTAATGAAGTACCTCATTCCTACGTAAAGAAGTGGGAGCAGGAGAGTAGCATCCCCGTAGACTACTGTTTTCTTTGCACGCGGCTTAATCTTACCCCACGAAATCGCCTCACGTGGTCTTGCCCCACTAAGGCTGCCATCGTATTCTAAAGCTGTTGTTACATAAACTGCATAGTCTAGGCCCTCTTTAAACTGATTCCACCATATTGTATGATGTTTGCTTATCCCTCCTCCTATTATTAGCGCACCTGTCTTTTTTGATTCGAAAATAATATCTGAAATTTTCTTCATATCAGCAAAGAGGTCTATTTTGAATTTCCTGAATTGCGAAAACATGAATAGGCTCGTTCCGAAAGCTCCATCAACAATTCCTGGAACTATTACCGGAACTTTTCTCTCGTAAGCTGCTTTCAAAATTGAGTGTTCATCATTAATTCTTTTTCCAAATTCCCATAAAAGCTCGTAAACGGCCCATTCACTTTTTTCCTTAGAAACCTCCTCCAGTACCTTATAAACTACTTTTTCTATAAGAGGCCCGTAATTCTCGATAGGTATAAAAATATTACCTAGCCTATGTATACCTTTTTCAGCTAAAATCTTATCATCACTCTCAAAAAATCCCTTATAATATTTCCCACCATAGCTTCTAGCTATATCATGATCTATTGCTCCACATGTTGTAATTATAACGTCAAAATAATCCTCCTTTATAAACTGAACAAGCACCCCCCTAATACCTGTAGCAACAATATTAGCTGTAAAGGAGAGAAAATTTGTTGAATCCTTATCGCTAATCATTTCAGCAAGAATTTTTGACGCCTCAATAAGATAGGCTGGTGTAAACCCATGCACTTTATTGTAAACTTCAATTAGCTCATAAACTTTCATTTCAAGATTAATCTCAACATCCATTACCTCATACAGCTTCATTCTACGGACCCCCTTACCTAAAGATCACGTCTGATATAGCGAAGAAGGTCTTATAAGCATTAATTAGTAATACTTTTATTTATCAGCTTCAACCTATGCTTTACTTAGGTGAGTATAATAATGGCTAGGCTAAGGTACCAATGTAGAAGCTGCGCTAAGAGAGGTAAAGGCGGATTTTTCTCTTTGAAAGAGAAAGATGAAGCAGCATTAAAAGAAATTAAATGCCCTTATTGTGGTTCCTTAAACGTTAAACTATTAGGTTGAAAATATGGAGTCTATAGGAGCAGTTAAGGAAAAAATTGTTTGGGCCTCTCGCGTACTTTTTGAAAGAGGACTAATAGAGGTGTATGATGGAAACGTAAGCTATAGATTTAGTGAGGAATATTACATTATAACTCCAAGCCATATTGCCAAAAATGCTTTAACAATAGATGACTTAGTTGTAGTCTATTTTAATGACAGATGGGTTAATGTTAAAGGTTTAAGACCTTCCGTTGAATTCAAAATGCACAAATTAATATACCAAAAATTTAAGAATGCAAAAGCTGTAGTTCACGCACATAATCCATATGTTGTAGCATTGACCGAGATAATACCTAATATTGATGAAGCACTGATGGAAGCAACGGGTGAAACAAAATATTACATACCCGATGGAATATCTGTAGTGCCGAGATTACCTCCTGGAAGCTTAGAACTTGCACAAGCAGTTGCTGAAAGCTTGAAAGGACCAAACTCACTAGCTGTTCTTAAGGGGCATGGCGTAGTCGGTGTTGGCGAAACAATAGAAGACGCTCTACATAGGGTTCTAGTTGCAGAAAGAAATGCTAAAATAGTTTATATTGAAAGCTTGTTCAAGACAAGCCTGAAGTAAGGACTGATTAGAAAATGAAGTTTAAAGCTGTAGTTTTTGACATGGATGGAGTATTAGTTAAGTCTGAAAGTAGCTGGGAAAAACTTCACAAACACTTTAATGTTTGCGGAATAGAGAACTTCATAAAATACTTAAACGGCGAAATAACGTATAAAGAATTCATGCTTCTTGACACCCTATTATGGATTAAGGCTAAGAAAAGTATTCATAGAGATGAAATAGAGGAAATTCTTCTTAACGAGGAATTTGTAGATGGAGCTAAAGAAGCCATAGGGAATCTTAAGAAACATGGTTTAATAACTATGATTTTAACTTCGGGAATAGATATTTTAGCGAACCATGTAGCGAAAACGTTAGGAATAAATTACGTATTAGCTAATTCTCTTGTTTTTGACGAAAACGGGTATCTTAAACCTGGAGGCATAGCTAGAGTTCCACTTCTCGATAAGGATAAAGTACTATACTGCTGGTCTTTAAAGAAAAACGTTAAGCTTAGGGAAATAGTGTATGTTGGAGATAGCGTTTACGACATACCGGTTTTCACGTCCAATGTTTTCTCTGTGGCTTATACGTGTGACCGTAATGTTTCGAAAAAAGCGAATATTTCATTTTGCTCTAGTAGATTGGATGAAGTAAGCGAACATATTATAGAGTTAGCCTTTAACTACACCTAATGGTCTTAGTTTAATTAGTATTCGCGAAAGCCCTGCTTTAGCTACTACTCTAACTACAGCATCTGACGGCTTATAGGCTCCAGGGGCTTCTTCAGCTACTACTCTCTTAGATGCTGCTCTAAGCTCTATGCCCATGCTTTTTAATGTTTGAATTATTTCTGTCGCTCTATATCTTCTTGTGGCTTCAGCTCTTGAAAGAACACGTCCACTACCATGGCATGTAGAGTACCAAGCCGTTTTTCCTGACTCAATACCTAATAGGACATAGCTTGAAGTACCCATTGAGCCAGGTATTAAGACAACTTGACCTAAGTCTCTATGGTCTCTTGGTATTTCTGGGTGCCCTGGCGGGAATGCCCTTGTAGCACCTTTTCTATGGACAATAAGTTTTTTCCTTCTACCATCAACTTCGTGTTCTTCGACTTTAGCTATATTATGTGCTACATCGTATATTAGTTCTAAACCTAGCTTATCAGAGTCTTCGTGAAATACTTGCTTAAATGATTCTCTAACCCAGTATGCTATTAGTGTTCTATTGGTAAATGCGTAGTTCACGGCAGCGCTCATTGCGGCGAAGTAGTCCTGTGCCTCTCTAGCATTCCAAGGTACAGAGACGAGCTCTCTATCTGGAACATATATTCCATATTTTCTCATAACACGCTCCATTACGTGAATGTAGTCTGAGGCAACCTGATGTCCTAAGCCTCTGGAACCACTATGTATCATAATAACTACTTGGCCTACACTATGTATGCCTAGTCTCTCAGCAGCTTTCCTATCATATATTTCTTCAACCATTTGTATCTCTAAAAAGTGGTTTCCACTACCTAAGCTTCCAAGTTCAGGAGCACCCCTACGTTTAGCCCTTTGGGAAACTTTGTCGGGATCTGCAGATTCCATTTTACCTTTCTCTTCAATATGTTCTTTATCCTCAGGCCAAGCATATCCTCTATCAATAGCCCAATCAACTCCTTCAAGTAGTACTCTGTCAAGCTCAGAAATAGTGAGCCTTATTTTACCTGCCCTACCGACACCTGCCGGAATATTTCTAGCTAAAGCATCCACTAAATCTCTCATTCTCTTCCTAACTTCATCAACCATGAGGTTTGTTCTGAGGAGCCTGACACCACAGTTAATATCGTAACCTACACCACCTGGACTTATCACACCTCCTTCGCCAGGATCAAAAGCTGCTACACCACCTATTGGAAAACCATAACCTTGATGTCCATCAGGCATTACAAAACTTGACTTGACAATTCCGGGCAAGCAAGCAACATTAGCTGCTTGTTGAAGGGTTCGATCTTGTTGCATTTTCTTAAGCAAAGTCTCATCTGCAAATACTATTGATGGAACCCTCATACATCTAACAGTGCCTTTAGGTATTTCATATGTTACATCGCTTATCTTACGTAGCGGTATAACCATTCGAAAAATCACCTCTCAATTTAGCTCTTACATTATCTATGTTTTACCTGTTTAAAATTCTTCCCAATTATCACTTTAATGTTTATAAAGATCCCTCATAATACTAATAATTTGAAGTATTAATTAGGTGTTTTAAAGGTGTCTTCTACGTTACTTATTCAACCATGCGGCTATGTTCCATTAGACATTTTGTTAAGACTTAGCAAAGATTTAGAAAACCATATAAACTTTAGTGTAACGGTTTCCTCAGAAACACTGGTTCCACCATTAATACATTATGATTGGAAAAGAGGCCAGTATTTTGCTGAGAAAATACTCAGCTGGATCTATGAGAATTTAGGTGGTCTAGGATACGATAGAATAGTTGGTATCTGCAACATAGATGCCTACGTTTCACCCTTAAATTTCGTATTTGGTCTTGCCGATCCTGTAAGAGGCGTAGCTTTAGTTTTCCTCCCAAGATTAAAGCCTTCATTTTATAGTGAACGTGAGGATTTCGAAAGATTTTACATTAGGCTATTTAAGGAGGTATTGCATGAATTAGGGCATACCTTCGGATTAGGACACTGCAACGTTAGAAAATGCGTCATGAGCTTCAGTAATTCAATACTAGACGTTGACTTTAAAGAAGCAGCTTTTTGCAGAAAATGTACCGATAAGCTTTTGAAAGTAGGTATTAAGGTTTCTAGGAAACTTATGCTTCCTTAATTATAAATCTTGGAGGCTCTATTCTTTGGCTACCACATTTAGGACACTTACTTGGCTTTCTAGGCTTATTTAGATTTTTAAAAACGTATCCGCAATTCCTACAGATCGGAGGAACCATGTATAAAATGAGCCTTCCTCTACTCTCCCTACGTACGGTTTTTGCAATATGTGTTAAGTGAGAATAAATGTCCTTCACCCTTTCCCTCTCAACACCTAATTCGTTAGCTATCTCCTCAATAGTAAGGGGAGTGCTAGTTGCTATTAGGAGCTTCTTTATTCTTTCACGTAATGTTTCCATAGTTTCCATTAAACATTTTCCTCCATATTACCTTACTAGATTAAATGTCTAATACAAAACGAGCAATCCATTTATCATTTACCTTTCCTATGATCATTTGACTATATGTTGCAGCTTTAACTTCAACTTTAGGTTCATGCCTTTTCTCATCGAATTTTTCACCCCAGCCTGTTGCTTTAACAACATATTCTTCATTATCCTTCAATATTTTATGAACTTTGAACTTACTAAACACCAGAAACTCTGTTGAATAATAGTAGAGCCAATCCTCTAACCAATTATATAGAAGGTTTTCTAAATCGAACCCCCTTGTTTCAACGTTCCTCTCAACCTTAGGTTCAACTTTAGAAACATCAACCATAACATCAAACATAGCTACTGCCGCATTTTCTAAAAGCTCCTCCAAATTACTACCATACGCTTCAATATATGCATCTGCCGGATGGTCTAAGAACCTATACTTCTCTTTCATTTCCAACTTTACCCTCCACCAATTAACTTAAGCTTGTGGTTTTAGAAAAACTCTTATTTACATCAAACTCCTTGTTTCCTTATGGAGACCGTAAGAACATAAACGGTGTTCTTTATGGAAGAAGAAAAAGTTTCCTTCAACGAAGAAATAGAAGTTCTTGATAAAGTTACAGCAAAAATTAGTAAATCACGAAATCTTTCAAAGAACTTCGCAATCGCTGTTTTAGCAATAGGAGTGTTAATGTTCGCGGTTGACTCTGTTCGTAATGGATTTACTGTTGCAGCAATAGCTAACGCCATAATATACGTAGTATTTGCTGTAGTAGGCTTTCTTCTTTTAAGCGCCATAAGTTATAATCAGCGCTATGTTTTAGAGGTATTAGAGGATGTAAAAAAATATTTAAGAGAAGGTAATATGAAGAGAGCTTCAAAACTCCTTAAAATGGTTGAGGACTCTTTTGTAGTAAAGTTTGGTGCTGCTTCAGAGGATTTCGAAGCATTTTTGAAGTCATTTAAAAGAAAGCAGAAAATGCTAAGCAAACAATCTAAATAATAATTCTTAAGTCTGGATTGTCTAAAACAATACTTTGAAGTATAGGATTAAAGTACATACTGATTGCCTTAACAGCGACACCAACCTCAACAGCTTTTTTAAGAAGCTTTCGAATTAAGGGGTCTACTTTGTCATTAGGCTTAAACGCTTTAACATATGGTAAAGCAGCAATAAAGACTATTAATCCTCTTCCACCTCTTTTGCAATAATTAATTAACTCGGTAATATGCCTTCTACCTCTAATCGATAAACAGTCAGGATACATTGCTAAGAATCTATTGCCACGCATAACGGCGCTTTTGAGTTCTACATAAACTAGGTTATCGCCACATTTAATTAGGTAGTCTAAAGTAGAGCCGCCAAGTTTAGGATTTCTCTTAACAATAAAGCATTTCTTAAGCCATGGAATAAGATTAAGACCGACTGCTTTCTCGAAAGCTTTCATTTGAAAATAAGTGTCCACAAGCACTCCATAACCCGCATCTTCAAAGGCAATAATTCTTAAGCGGCCTAATTTGCTTAGACAATAAGCTTTCCTACCCTTAACGATATAGTCAGTAAGTCTCCCAGTATTATTAATGAAAGCTTCTACTTCTCTTTCATTGAAAACTACTGAGACTATGAACCTATTTACACGTTTAATCACTATGCATTCAGTAATATCTTGTAGCTTCAGAAGCATTTTCATAATATCCCACTATGAACATTTAGAATTAATTCCTTATATTCTTAAAGTTAATTTTTTAAACTATAAATAAAAATATAGCTAAATTTATATTTAGAGAATTTATATTATATACTCAGGTGATGTTAATGAAGAGATTTGGAGAACTAATATATGCACCTGAGACCGCCTCGAAAGAAGTTATCAGCAAGGCTGAAACACATACGCTAAAAATAGAAGCACCACTTAAGGTAAAGGCAAATGAACCATTTACTGTTAAAATAAAAGTAGGCCCACACCCAAATACCGTTCAGCACTCAATTAGATATATTGAAATATACTTTTACGAAGAAGAAAGAACATACGATCCAATACACCTAGCAACAATTAGCTTAAGCCCTGAATATACTGAACCAGACATTACGCTAACAATTAAGCTTAAGAAAAGCGGAGTACTTTACGCTATAGAATACTGTAATCTTCATGGGTTGTGGGAAAATAGGAAAGAAATAAAGGTAGTGTAGAACGCAATGAATAGAAGTATAAATAGTATAGCATCTAAAGCAGTAGAAGTTTATAATAAATATAGAGCGCCGGAAGCAATAGCTGAGGTTTTAAAAATAAACGGTAACAAAATTATTGTTAAGTTTAAGGGCTCCTTCTGTGAAACATGCGGTGTTAGTGATTGAGTTGAGGATTTCAAATATGTTTTAGAAGATTTAAATGTTGGCTCCGAACTTGAGAGAATATATGGGAATGAAAAGTTTAGAATAGGTGTTTTCAGAGTTAAACGGAGAGGTTAGAAAGTAATGTTAAATGAAAAGGATTTAGAAATAATAAAGTTGATGCGGGAAAATTCCAGAATACCCTATACGGAATTAGCTAAAAGAGTAGGTATAAGCGACGTTGCTGTAATAAAGAGAATAAAGAAGCTTGAACGCCGAGGTGTAATTAAGAAATACACTATTATCGTGGACCCTAAAAAATTAGGCTACAATTCCGTATCCATAGTCGGTATTAATGTTGAACCAGAGTACATATTTCCGACAATATCGTTTCTTAAAGACAAAGAATATGTTAAGTACTTAGCTTTATCCTCAGGGGACCACACATTAATGGCTGTAATTTGGGCTAGGAATGGCGATGAACTAGCTAAAATCTTTGAAGAAATAACTAAACTTCCCGGCGTTACCAAAGTATGCCCATCAATAATACTTGACGTTATTAAAGAAGAATAGAGAGTAAAAACTTAGCACTATACCTATTCTATTTCGATACCGAATATTATCGATGCGAGTTTTCCAATAGTAAACGTTATAATAGCTGAGCCAAGGCCTGCTACAACTAATTCTGCCATTTTCCTCTTTACACTTAACCCTGCTGAGATAGCTATTACGAAACTTGTAAACATGAGTAAAATCGCTGCTAAGAGAAAGGAAAGCGGTATAGCGTAGATTACGGGTAAGGCCATGAAGTAAGGTGTTAAGGGAATAAATGCCCCAATGATGTAAAATATTTCTGTGTAAAGTCCTGATTTCTTTGGGTCCTCTTTATGACAGAACCACCAGTCAAAGCATTCGTACTGCTTAAGTCTCTCCTTAGCTTTGTCTATTGTTTCAGCTGGGGGAACTATTATTCTATCACCTATGAGCTCGTTATTTGGCCAGTTTGCTGGAATAGCTGCACCATATTTATCAGATACTTGTAATCCTTTAACCATTCTTAATATTTCATCAATGTTTCTACCGAGCTCTGAAGGATAATAAAGAATTGCTCTAATAATTCCCTTCGGAACAACTACAAACACTGCTCTTACAGTATGCGTTACTGATTTAGCATGTAATAAACCTAGCTTATCTGCAACGTACCCTCGCGGATCAGCTATAATAGGGAATGGTATTTCAATACCTAGCTTTTCTTTAATCCACTCAATCCACTTAATATGGCTCCATGTACTGTCTATACTTAAACCTATTAGCTCTGTGTTTAGCTTTTTGAAATCCTCATAATGTTTCGCGAAGGCAACAAATTCAGTAGTACATACTGGGGTAAAGTCGGCTGGATGGCTGAACAAAACAAACCATTTGCCTCTAAAATGTTCAAGCAAACTGAATACTCCATGAGTTGTATGTACTTTCATTTGCGGAAAGTTCTCACCTATTGAAGGAATTTGCCCAGGCATGTTCCCATCCAAAACTATATTTTTCGAGTAACAATATATAGTGGTTAATATTTAAATATTACTACTAATATATATCTAAGAATATCTATTGATTATTTCATTAATAATGTTAGAATATCTAACCAATAACTTAATAGTTACTAATTCTTTAAAGTATTAAGGAGGGTCATATTGATTGTCTCCTTAGAGAATGTAATGCAGTATTTACTTGAAAATCCAGTGTACGGCGGGTTTATTGGAAGCTTAATTGCTGGTTCAGCTACGGGTTTAGGAGCAGTGCCTGTGTTTTTCGTTAAGAAAGTTCCTCAGAAAGTTATAGATGTGCTGTTAGGTTTTAGTGCAGGAATAATGTTAGCGGCTAGCTTTTTCTCTTTAATAATTCCATCTCTAGAAACAGGTGGAGTAGTTCAAACAATCACAGGTATGATTTTAGGATTCTTACTTATTCACTTAGTAAATGAGTATGTACCTCATGAACACATGGTTAAGGGTGTTGAAGGAGTCATGGCTCTAAGACTAAAAAGAATATGGTTATTCACTATTGCAATGGCTGTACATAATTTTCCTGAAGGATTAGCTGTGGGAGTAGGTTTTGCTAGTGAAGATCCATCTGAAGCCTTAGCAATAACTACTGCTATAGGTGTCCAAAATATGCCTGAAGGACTCGCTGTGGCTTTAGCACTCATTTCCACATTACATTACTCAGCAATATTCTCCTTTTTAGTTGCATTAGCTACTGGACTAGTGGAGCCAATAGCCGGCGTCTTGGGAGCTCTCGTAATTAATATTTTTAAGGAGCTTCTGCCGTACCTTATGTCGTTTGCTGGGGGAGCAATGCTTTATATTGTTAGTAATGAAATGATACCTGAAAGCCATAGATTAGGCCATGAAGAGTACGCTAGCTTTGGATTCATAATGGGATTCATAATTATGATGATTTTTGATAACATATTTACGTTTTAATTAAGCGAAACAAATATTACCTTTAATTCAGCCTATGCTATAAGAGACTTCTCTAAAGAGAGGTATGTTTAGGATGATGTCTAAAAACCCTTTGGATTATCCTCAAGGTAAAAAATTTACTAAGGAAGAATTAGTAGAAGCATTAAGGCTCTCTATAATAGCGGAGCTTGATGCTATAAACTTATATCTTCAATTCGCTAGAGCAACCGATGACGAACGTTTTAAAAGAGTTTTTGAAGACATAGCTAAGGAAGAAAAGACGCATGTAGGAGAGTTTCTCACATTGCTTAAAATTCTAGATCAAGAGCAAGTTGAAGAATTAAAGAAAGGTAAAAAGGAGATCCAGGAAATTACAGGCTTAGAGCACATAGAAACATAAATAAAAATTAACTAACCTTTTTCTCTCATCCTTAATCGTAAAGGAATTATTTGATATGGCGCCGGGGGCGGGATTCGAACCCGCGCGCCCCATACGGGGCACTGGCTTTCTAGAATTACGTTCTCCAGGCCAGCCCCTTAGTCCGCTCGGGCACCCCGGCACTTTTTCTAAGATAACGAACTCTAAAAGTCTCTATTTAAGAATTGCTTTAACAAGAACTCTAATATTTAGCTTAAACTATGGTTGTAAAGAATTCATAGTAATTCTATTTCTACGTATACGTCTTCTGGTACTCTAACTCTCATAATATGTCTCATAACTCTTTCATCAGCCGCTATGTCTATTATTCTTTTATGGATTCTCATTTCCCATCTATCCCATGTTTTACTTCCTTCACCACATGGCGATTTTCTAACAGGTACTACAAGTCTTTTTGTCGGTAATGGTATTGGTCCTCTCATTTTCACCCCGGTTTTCCTGGCTATCTCCTTTATTTGCTCAACTACGTAATTGAGGTTTTCAACATTCGTGCTCCAAAGTCTTATTCTAGCTTTCGAAACCATTGCATGACCCCTTTGATTTAGGGATTAAAAAAGCTAATGTAATTTAATTTTTACATTAAAAACAGGTTTAGCTTTCTACTTAGCCTTTACCTCTACTTTCTGTGGTTCTAAGTTCACTACTACTCCAATACCTACTGTTCTACCCATATCTCTCATAGCGAATCTTCCTAGCTGTGGAAACTCACTATACTTCTCTATAACCATTGGCTTTATAGGTTTAAACTCTACTATTGCTACATGCCCTTTCTTAATGAATTTAGGTTCTTTCTCAACGATCTTACCTGTTCTTGGATCAACTCTAGCTTCTATCTTGGTTATTCTGCACGCAACACTTGCTGTATGTGCATGAACTACTGGTGTGTATCCTGGTGCTATGGCTGTTGGATGCCATATCACTATTATTCTCGCCTTAAATGATTTCACAACTGTTGGCGGATGCGTTAAGTGGCCTGCAACATCTCCTCTTCTAATTTCTGTTTTAGAAATACCTCTAACATTAAATCCTATGTTGTCTCCTGGTTCTGCCTTCTCTATTCTCTCATGATGCATCTCTATTGATCTAACTTCACCAACCTTACCTGGGGGCATGAAGACTACTTTGTCACCAACCTTTAGAACTCCTGTTTCAACTCTACCTACAGGTACCGTTCCAACACCCGATATGGAGTAAACCTCCTGTATAGGTATTCTTAATGGTTTATCGATGGGCTTTGGTGGAATCTCTAATAGGTCGAAAGCCTCTATGAGAGATGGGCCTTTGTACCACGGCATTTTCGGGCTTCTTTCCATAACATTATCTCCTGTCCACGCTGAGACCGGCACAAACGGTATTTTGTCTACCTTAAATCCAAACCTCCTCATGAACTCCTTAAGCTCCTTCACTATTTGCTCATAACGCTCTCTACTCCAATTAACTGTTGGATCATCCATTTTGTTTACAGCAACTATTACTTGGTCAATACCCATCGTTTTAGCTAAAATAATGTGTTCTCTTGTCTGCCCTTCCTCGCTCATTCCTGCTTCATACTCTCCTTTCTTAGCTGAAACAACTAATAATGCTGCATCTGCTTGTGATGCTCCAGTTATCATGTTCTTAACGAAATCCCTATGTCCTGGAGCATCAATTATTGTAAAGTAGTACTTTTTACTTTCAAACTTCATAAATGCTAAGTCTATTGTTAAGCCTCTTTCCCTTTCCTCCTTAAGTCTATCTAGTAGCCATGCATACTTAAATGACTCTTGCCCTCTCTTCTTAGCTTCCTCTTCTATCTCCTTTAGCTTCTTCGGGTCAATAAATCCGGCTTTAAATAATAAGTGGCCTGTTAATGTGCTTTTACCATGGTCAACATGTCCTATAACTACTAGGTTTAAATGTGGTTTTTCAGGTCTTTTAGACATTTACATGCGCACCTCATTAGACACTGTTTGTGGACTAATCCGAGTCCTAAGAGCGGAAATCGTGAATATAAAGCTTTCGTAAGAAATATAAGTACTATGCTATCTTGCACTAAGAGCTATTCTCTCTATTTCCTCCTTTCTTGAAATAGCGTAGCTTTTTAAATCATAGTTTGAAGCAGCTATTATTTCGTCAGCTAAGCATTCCTCTATTGGTTTGGGATTATTGAAAGCGCAGTTTCTAGCTCCCTCAGCTATATGTCTTAACGCTAAGTCAACTCTTCTCTGCGGAGCTACATCAACCGCTACGTGATAAACTATTCCGCCGTAAACTATTCTTGTGGTTTCCTCTCTTGGAGCCGCATTTTCTATTGCCCTAACGAGAACCTGTATTGGATTCTCCCCTGTCTTGTAATATATTAGGTCAAATGCTAGCTTAACGATATTATATGCCAAATGTTTTTTCCCAGCATTACGTCCAGGCTTCATTAACTGATTCATTAATCTTTCAACTATAGGTACCTCTGATTTACCGAATCTTCTATGCTCATGCCTACCTCCAGTGTGAGGAAGCCATATGGGCTTTAAGCAAATATACTTCTTTAAGCTAGGATCCTTAACTTCTATTCCTTCAAAACTCCATTTACCAAAGAGCTTTATTTCCTTAGTTTTCACAAGTTTTTCTTCCGACATAAACATTATCCCTTACTTCTAACTATTACTTATTGCTGTATTCGGTTAGTAGAGGTTACAAGTTTATATTTTTAACGTGGGTTAGTAGTGTATAGGCTTCGGGAAAGAGGGTGCATCAAAATAATGAACAAAATGGTTAAAGTAATTAGAGTTGAAGCTTTTTTAATGCCTACCCCACCGTATGTTCCAGTAATAACATGTCATCTTGAAGATGACCGGCAATTTACACTATACTACGTTCCATACGAAATAGTTATTGCAATAAATAGGATTCAAGGCGAAAATTACGAGGTTGAAAGAGAAAGCGTCTTTGACGTTTTACCCATGGTTACTGGTGACTTGAGAGATAAGTTAAGAAGCAGAATTAGAGCAGTATATATAGACTATCTTAATAAAGAAACTATGCTCTATACGGCAACAATGGAAATTAAAGTTGACGGCGCTATTGTTAGAAGAAGAATGATTCCAAGTCATGCAATATACTTAGCTTTACTAAGCAATAGCGACATATACATTCTTGATGACTTAGTTAAACAACAGGAGAAAATGGGCTCTAGATCTAGGAATGAAAGAGAACTTTAACGTAGAAGTATTTGCCATTACTAAAATCTTTTTACCTTACAGGCTTCTGTTTCTTGCCTTTAAGTAACGCGTCTAGTGAAACACCGTTAACAGCTATAACCTTGTATCTAACACCAGGTAAATCTCCCATAGACCTTCCTCTAGAACCACCTATTCCAGCTATTATTACCTCATCATGTTCATCTATGAAGTTTAATGCACCATCTCCTGGAGCGAATGCTGTAACAACTTTCCCATTCTTTATTAGCTGTACTCTAACGCATTTTCTAACAGCAGAATTTGGCTGTCTAGCTTCTACACCTACTTTCTCAAGAACTATTCCTCTAGCCATAGGTGCTCCTTCTAATGGATCATACTTTTCCTTTATCTTAAGCATTCTACGTTTAAACTCTAGCTGGCTCCATCTAAACTTTAACCTTTTCCTCTTAAGCTTCCTAGCTGCATATAGTCCGTAAGGTGCTTTCTTACCGGGCATTTTATTTATGCACCTTCTTCTCACATATTTACATTTGCGAGTTTTTAAACTAAACTCATGTTACAATCACTGAGTCTATGTCAAAGTATCTCTTAAGTATCATTCTTGCTCTAGCAACATTTCTTCCAGCTTTCCCTATAGCTACACCCTTATCTTGGGGGTCAACTGTAACTAATACTTTCTTCTTACCTGAAGGCGTGGTTAATACTTTTACGTTAAGTACCCTAGCTGGTGCTAATGCGTTTTTAGCTAATTGCTCTATTGTTTCAGCCCATTCAACAACTTCAATGTTTCTTCCAAGGAGTCTTTTTAGTCGCTTAATGTTTATTCCATTTCTTCCTATGGCTAATCCCATGTCTCCTGGTTTTACGAGAAATATTATTCTGTTCTCATTTTCATCTATTATGCAATCTTTTACCGAAGCTCTCGTGAGATCTTGAAAAAGGGCTATGTAACGCATTTCCTCAGCTGTAAGCTTTATTTCAGGCACTTATTTCACCACCTTCAGCGAACTCTAGTATTCTAGAATCCCCTTCATCATATATCGTTATTGCAGCTACCATAAATGGTTTTCCACATATTGTACCTAGTTCAATAGATGTTCTCTGATATATGTAGACGGGGATTTTTGATAGCTTAGCATAGTAAAGTATGTCTTTTTTTACCTCCTCTGGGGCATTTGCTGCAATAATGACCATTTTTGCTTTACCAAGCTTTACTGCTTTAAGTGTTTCTTTACTACCAAATCTTACTTTACCTGTCTTTATAGCCATTCTTAGCTCTGATTCGAAAGAAAGAGACATGAACTTTTCACCGTTCCTCTTTCTTTCTAAGTGATGAAGGTTTCATAAGTAATTCAACCATACCTGTGCCTAACGGTATAATTTGGCCTACGATTACGTTTTCCGTTACGCCCTTAAGTTCATCCACTTCTCCTCTTGCCGCACCCTCCAATAAATGTTTTACGGTAACTTCAAACGCTGCTCTTGCTAAAACACTTGGCTTTTCACCACTTACTCCATGTCTTCCAACCTGTCTTACTCTACCCGTTCTCGTCATTATGTCTGCTACAAGAAGTATATGCCTAATATCTACGTCTAAACCTTGGTCCTCTAATACACCAACTATTTCGTTAATTATTGCCGACCTAGCTGCTTCAATTCCTAAAACCTCCTCTATTTCGTGTATGTCGTTTGTTATTGTTCTTCTATAATCGATGCCTTTTACATTAAGTACTCCAGCTAAATTGGAGCCGTCAGTCATTATTACGTATTCGTCTCCTTTCTTTTGAATAATAGCTCTTTTTATACCTTTAATCCCCTTTATCTTAGAATTAATTATCTTTTCCCTAATTTTATTGAGTTTACTTATTGTTGCAGCTTCCTCAGGAACCTCTACTCTTAATTGCTCGCCTTCTACATGAATTCTTCCAACCTTAAGCTTTTCAAGAACCTTAATTATTTGCTCTACATTAACTCCTTTATCCCTCATCATTTCCTTATCTAAAACTATTATTATGGAGTTCGTGAAAAGGTCTATATCTACTGTTTTAGCAACGTTTTCCATTGTTGTGTATTCTATTTTTCTAGCTATCTCTATTGCCTTATTTTTATCGTAACGGTGTTCCCCGTCAAGATAAACGGTCATTATCGGTGTTGAAGGTTCTCTACGAGCATCAACTATTTCTATAAGTCTAGGTAAGCCTAAGGTAACGTTAAGTTCTCTAACGCCAGCATAGTGGAATGTTCTAAGGGTCATTTGGGTACTTGGCTCACCTATTGACTGTGCAGCAACAGTACCTACAGCTTCACCAGGATCCACTATAACATATCTATATTCCTTAACAACATCGCTTATTATTTCACTAAGCTTCTTCTCATCGATATCTAAGTCCTTAAGCTTCTCTCTTAACTCCCCAATCACTGATTTAGGAAGTAATTCCTTAACTTCCATAAGTTTTTTCTCGAGAATTTCCGGCTTAACCATAGCTTACATTCACCTCTCTATTGTTCCTAAAACCCTCTGTATTATTCTGTCTATGTTTACGGCTTTACCATGGTCTGTTCTAGCAGGATCTGCTCCGTCTTCTCCATACTGGAATTGGACTATTGCACCGCTTGGTAATCTAACAGTTCCATCATACTCTACTTTAAGATCTTGTAAAGCGTTAATTAGTCTTCTCTGCATATAGCCGCTTTGAGAAGTTCTTACAGCTGTATCAACCAATCCTTCCCTACCACCAGCTGCATGGAAGAACATTTCTACAGGTGAAAGCCCTTTGCTGAAACTATTAAACACGAAGCCCTTAGCCGCTGGTCCTAAATCTCCTGGTTTAAAGTGAGGCAATGTTCTATTTCTATAACCTCTAACTATTCGCTGTCCTCTTACTGATTGCTGACCTAAAGTTGCTGCCATTTGAGTTAGATTTAAAATGTTTCCACGAGCACCAGTTATTGCCATTATGTATGCATGGTTTGTTTTGCTAAGGTATTTCGCAGCTATTTCTCCAGCTCTATCTCTAGCATCTGCGAGAACCTCCATTATTCTAAGCTCTAATGTTTCTTCAAGCGTTCTACCCGGTATGGGCTCTAACTCTCCTCTTTCAAATTCCTCTATTAATTCATAAACTCTTCTTTCAGCTTCCCTAAGTATCTTCTCTATTTCCCTTCTGGCTTCTTCAGGTATTATTACGTCATTTAATTTCATTGTAAATCCATGTTTTTCAATGTATCTAAGGAATATTTTGAATACGTTATCTAAGAATACTTTAGCATAGTCTTCACCATACTCCTTCACTAACCTGTGAAGCATGCTTTCAGGGACTTGTGCGCCTATTGCCTTTTTATCTAAGCTTCCAGCCAATAATTTACCTCTTCTTATCACCAAATATGAGTCGTAAGGACATTCTTCGTAAACGCATGTATCGCATTTTACACATGTGCTCCCCTTAGCTACGAAGTTAAAGTCCTTTGGAAGGAAGAGCTCTAAAATTTGCTTTCCTGTCCAATACTTTCTTGGAGCTAAAATTGCTGGTTCAGGGATTTCTCCTTCATACTTTGCTACTGAAAGCAGCTCAATTAGTTCCTCTTCTGTAAGTAATGTTGACTTTAGCGTTAACAGATAAGCTCCTGAAATGTAGTCCTGAAGTGCCCCTATTATTGGCCCGCCATATCTGGGTGAAAGTATTTGTGTTTGAACAAGCATTAGTGTTTTTGCTTCTCCTCTAGCCTCAATGCTTTGGGGAACATGTAGGTTCATTTCGTCCCCGTCGAAATCAGCATTATATGGTGGGCATACTGCAAGATTAAGTCTAAATGTCTTACCAGGTAACACTTTCACCCTATGAGCCATAATGGACATTCTATGTAGGGATGGTTGCCTATTGAAGAGGACTATGTCTCCATCTCTTAAGTGTCTTTCAACAATATAGCCTACAGTTAGGGTTTCAGCAAGAGCCTTCCTATCTTTAACAAATCTGAGATCAATTCTTCTTCCATCAGGTCTAACTATGTAGTTTGCACCTGGCCACTTATGAGGACCATTAAGAACGGCTTTTCTAAGCTCTTCGAGGTTCCATGGAGTTACTCTTTCCGGAACCGTTAATATCTTAGCTATTTCTAAAGGTACACCTACTTCGTTTATGCTTATATTGGGGTCTGGAGATATTACCGTTCTAGCTGAAAAGTCTACTCTCTTACCTGAAAGGTGCCCTCTAAACCTGCCCTCTTTACCCTTGAGCCTTTGGGCTAGTGTTCTAAGAGGCCTACCTGATCTGTGTTTTGCGGGAGGTATTCCAGGTACTTCATTATCAAAATATGTTGTAACGTGATATTGCAGTAAGTCCCATAAATCCTCTATTATTAGCTCAGGAGCGCCTGCTTCAATATTCTCCCTCAGTCTCTCATTAATTCTAACTATGTCTGCTAACTTATGTGTTAAATCATCTTCTGCTCTAATACCTGATTCTAAAAATATGGAAGGCCTAACTGTTACTGGCGGTACGGGAAGAACTGTACATATCATCCATTCCGGTCTAGCGCTTTCAGGATCTAAGCCTAGAAGCCTTACATCTCTATCAGGTATTTTCTCTAAATGCTCACGTATTTCTATTGGCGTTAATTTTCTAACTCCCTCTTTACGTTCCTCATAGAATGTTGTAGGCTTTTCCAAACGTATCTTGTATTGCTTAGCATTGCAGTGAGGACATGTCGTAGTTTTAATTGCCTTCTTCAGAATATGATCGTTAAGCCTACGTGCGAGTAAAGGCCACTTTTCTTCAAGCTTCTTTAATAATCTCTCATATCTTTCAGCGTCTTTTTCTGGAATAAGTAATCTACCACATCTATGACATGTAGCTTTAAGTAAATTATATATGGTTTTCACAAAGCCTACATGAACAACTGGTCTAGCAAGTTCAAGGTGTCCGAAGTGGCCGGGGCATTCGCCCATGGTGTTTCCACAAACAGGACATCTTTGGCCAGGCTCTATTGCTCCAAGCTTCCTATCCATTAAACCTCCATCTATAGGTAAACCATCTTCATCGTAAGTGTCGGCTGTAACCACAGCTGTGACAGACATTTTCCTTATAAGATCAGGTGAAAGTAAGCCAAACTTAATTGCTTTTATTCTCTTAGGCATTTCAGCCATAGTTCTCACCTCTTTCTCTCAAAAATATCTCCCAACATTAGTTTGGGGTATAGACACATTGCCATAAGCTCCTGAAGTAGAAGCTTAAATGCATAGGACATTTCAACCGGATGAAGTTTTCCTTTCTCCCCACATACTGGACATACGAAGCGATCTCTAACTCTATCATAGTAACCTATCATTCCGCAGTTTTCACAGATATATACTATTGTTTTATCTGAACTATCAAGAAGTCTTTCCTTAAGAAGAACTGAGGCTCCATGACCTACTAAGCAATCTCTTTCCATTTCACCAAACCTTAAACCTCCTTCCCTTGCTCTGCCTTCGGTTGGTTGTCTTGTTAATATTTGTACTGGGCCTCTTGCTCTAGCATGTATTTTATCTGCAACCATGTGGTATAGTCTCTGATAATACACTATTCCTATGAATACGGGTGTTTTGAGAATTTCGCCTGTTCTACCATCATACATGGTTTCAGTGCCATTAGACCTATAGCCTGCTTTCCTAAGCTCTATTTCTAATTTGTAATATGGTTCGCCATAGAATGGTGTTCCATCAACAAATCTTCCTTTAAGTGCCGCAACTTTCCCCCCAATAGATTCGATTAGTTGTCCAAGGGTCATTCTTGAAGGTAGTGCATGTGGGTTTATTATTAAATCTGGTGTTATTCCCTCCTCAGTGAATGGTAAATCCTCTTGCGGTGCTAATAACCCTATTACGCCTTTCTGCCCATGTCTTGAAGCAAACTTATCTCCTAATTCAGGAATTCTTAAGTCTCTAACCCTTACTTTAACCAGACGACTTCCCTCTATTGTTTCAGTTATCATTACTGTGTCTACTACTCCTTTCTCGCCATGTCTCATAGCTACAGACGTTTCCCTCCTAAGCATTGCTGGGCTAAGTTCCCTATATTCCTCAATGAACCTTGGAGGACTCGTTTTCCCTATCAGTACTTCTCCTCCAGAAACTTCTTCTTCAGGGTCAACTATTCCATCCGGTCCAAGCCTCTTGTAGGCGTCTCTTCCCCTATAACCCCTAACTACGGGTTCAGGGATTTCTATGCGGTCCTCTTCTCCTCCAGGATACTTTGCTTCCTCAGCCTCATAAAGCCTGAAGAATGTTGCACGAGCCAATCCCCTCTCTATTGCTGCTTTACTTAAAATTATAGCATCTTCAATATTGTATCCCGTATATGACATTACAGCAACTATCATGTTTTGTCCTGCCGGTCTATCATTGTATCCTATGACCTCAAGTGCTCGTGTTTGAACTAAGGGTTTTTGCGGGTAGTGAAGCAAGTATGAACGTGACTCATTCCTTATTTGATAGTTTGCAGCGTAAAGCCCTAATGCCTGCTTTACCATGGCTGATTGGTAGGTGTTTCTTGGGGACTGATTATGTTCCGAGTAAGGTATTGTTGAAGCAGCTATACCTAATATTGCTGGTGGCCAAATCTCCATGTGTGTATGCTCCGGTGTTATGTCCTCTGGATTTAGCGCTATCAAAGCGTTCTCTTCTTCTTCAGCGTCCAAGTACTCTACTAATCCATGCTTAACTAGGTCTTCAAACTTCCATTCTCCTATTCTAAGTTTTTCAATATGTTCAGGTTTTATGAGGAGCTTACCATCTTCCACTATTAGAAGAGGCCTACGAACTCTCCCAGAGTCGCAATTAACATATATTTCGTTAATGTACTGGTCTTTGTAGTGAGCAATATTTACCTCATGGCTTAGTTTTCCTTGTCTTCTAAGGACCCTAATTGTTTTAACTAATTTCTCAGGTTCCTTTGCAAAACCTATAAGTCTACCATTGAGAAATACTTTAGCACCTACCATATCTCCTGCTCTATGGGCTTCCTCAACTCTTACTACACCTAACTTGTAAAGAACATCCTCAACTTCCCTTTCATTAACTCCTACAGAAATGTACGTCATTAGCGCTAAGTTCTTCACTAAACCTATGTTTGGTCCTTCAGGTGATTCGAACGGGCAAATTCTACCCCATTGTGTCCCGTGAACATCTCTTGCTTCGAAATGTGGCTGACTTCTACTTAAAGGTGAAACTACTCTTCTTAAATGGCTTAATGCTGAAATGTAGTTTGTTCTATCAAGGAGCTGGCTTACACCTGTTTTTCCACCAACCCAGTTTCCTGTAGCTAAAGCATGCTTTAGTCTTTCAGTAACAACGTCTGGTCTAACTAGTGCTTGAATATTCATTTTCCTTGCTCTAACATGCGTCCTCTCTATTTGGTACTTAAGATCCCTAAGTAATGTTCTGAAAGCTACTCTAAAGAGCTGAGCTAATAAATCTCCAGCTAGCTTCAGTCTCTTATTAGCGTAATGGTCTTTATCGTCGGGTCTTCTTCTGCCAAGAACAAGTTCTAGAAGCTTATTAGCCATTTGGCCTAGGAAAAATGCTTTTTTAAGCCTATCCTCAGGCGAAGAGCCTAAATGAGGTAGGAAGTATTTATCAATTATTGTTTCAGCGCGTTTAATTCTATTTTCACGTGTTTGTCCAATAGCAACTCTGCTACCTATAAAGTCGAGTGCGTCCTCAACTGTTCTTATAGCAACTGCCTGTTCAAGTGATGGCATAAGCTCCTTTTGAATTTCAGGATCCGAAGATACCGCAAAAACTATGTCTCTATCCGTTTCCATACCTAAAGCCTTCATCATTATGGCGAAAGGTATTTTCCCGGGAACGGCGGAGAATGAAACCATTAATGTTCCATCTTTAGTTCTCTCAAGAACAACTGGTACCCTATAACCTGATGTAGCGGAGAATACCTTAGCTATGTGTGTAACTGTAGTACCTGTAGTTGAAACGTCGACAAGTATTCTGTTAACAGCAAGGTCTTCTTGAGTAACTATTACTCTTTCAGAACCATTTATTATGAAGTATCCTCCCGGATCGTAAGGGTCTTCTCCTAGCTTAACAAGTTCTTCCTCAGATAGCCCATGTAGAACACACTTTACGGACTTAAGCATTATTGGCAAATAACCTATAGTTACCTCTACAGGATTATCTTCTATTCCATTTTCCACAGGTGTTATAGTTAACTTTAGTGGAGCAGCATACGTTAGATTTCTTCTCCTACATTCCATGGGCGTAACTTCTTTTTCGCTTCCATCGGCTTCCTTTACCCTAGGCTTACCTATTTTAATACGGCCAAATTTAAGATAGTATCCTGGAATATCTGTTTCCAATATTCCATGCTCATCAACTATTTCTTGAAGCTTATTAACTACGAAGTCATTGTATGAGTCTAATTGCTGCCTTACAAGACCTTTCTCTTCGAAGAACGCTTTCATTATTGTCCAGCGGTCTTCAACACTTATAGAGTTTTTATTTTGAATATTTCCTGACATAATCATTCACCTTATGAATACTTATCCTGGAACAACGTATCTGTAAACTACGATTTCACCTGCAGTAGGGCTTTTACGAATAATCTTAACTATATCTCCAGGTTTAGCACCAATAGCTCTAGCTACGGGATCTGAAGCTCTAATCCATGGAAGCTTACTTGGAGATACTCCAAGCTTCTTTAAAACTTTAGATGCTTCCTCCGGAGATAGTACTTCATGCTTAGGGACAAGTACATGCTCAAGAATTTTTGACTTACGAACCACACCCTACACCTAAACCGTATAACTGTATACCCAACGCTATCAGAAAAGCAGACTCTAAATCGGAGAATATAAAGCTTTCCATTCCATCACATGTTATGTAATTAGAAAAATTTAAACAGTAGTTGATAAAACTATTAGCTGACAAAAATTGGGCCCGTAGCTCAGCCAGGTAGAGCGGCGGGCTTTTAACCCGTAGGTCCCGGGTTCAAATCCCGGCGGGCCCGCCACGTAAACTTAAAAGGCTCCTAAACCTTCCACACATTATTTAGAAAATAACTGAAATTATTAAGGCCTATTAACAACATGTAAAATATCACTAATTATTCCTTTTCTCACTAAGGACTCATAGGTTCTCCATATTCTTTTCACCGTAACGTATTTTGTATTGAAGCCTTTTAATTTAAGAATTTGAATAACTAGCCATGGAAATTCATCTGGATGTATTGCTTTAGCCCTTTTAGAAGCTACTATAACAGCATTAACAATGTCTCTTGAAGTGGGTAAGAGTACTTTTTCCTTCTTCCTTTCTTTCTTCTCTTCTTTCTCAATTTCTCTGAGAACATCCTCGGGAATGTAGTTGCTCCAGTCTTCAGTGACCATTGTTTCCCATCTTAAACTTACTAGCTTTATCAGGCTATAACAGTATATATTTTTATTTTGTTAGCGAAAAAGCATATGGTAAAGTGAAATGCCTTGGTTAGCCTTCGTTGGTTTAGGGCTTAAACTTAAAGACATCACTTTAGAGGCTCTAGAAACTTTAAGAAATGCAGATGTCGTTTTCCTAGACGTCTATACGAGTCTAAGCCCGGATATTTCTGTGCAATCATTAAGCAAGCTTTTAGGAAAAGACGTCAAGCCTTTAACAAGATTTGATGTTGAAAATAAAAATGCGGAACCTATATTTAATGAGTTGGCTAAGAAACGTAATGTTGCTTTTGCGGTAATAGGCGACCCCTTCATCGCAACAACACATATGGCTATACTTTTAGAAGCCCATAAGAGAGGATATGAAGTAAAAGTAATACATGGATTAACAATATATACTGTCGCCATAAGCTACTCAGGCTTAATGATATACAAGTTTGGTAAATGTGCAACCATAGTTTACCCTAAGAATAACATATTTTACGAATACTTCTACGACGTAATAAAGGAAAATAAGAAGCAAGGACTTCACACACTTCTACTCCTAGAATTAGATGTTGAGAAGAAAGTGTTTATGACAGCTAATGATGCATTGAAAATACTTTTAGAAGTAGAATCGAGAAGAAAGGAGAAAGTGGTTTCAGAAAACTCTAAAGTACTTGTAATAGCCAGGGCTGGTACGCCAACACAGAAATACGTTTATGGCGAAATAGGCAAGCTCATTAAGAAAGATTTCGGCCCGCTTCCTCACTCACTAATAATTCCTGGGAAACTACATTTTGTAGAGGAGGATGCGTTAAAAAGATTCTTAATTGACTAAAATAGTATGTGGTGCAAAAATATGGATGAGCTCAAGTTAAGGGCGGAAAGGTATATTGAAAATTTAAAGGTAGCATTTAACACTTTAAAGATAATTAAGGAGACAAGGGAAGTTATTAAGTTAATAGATTTAGCTAAAAGATACCTTGAAGATTCCAAATATTATTTTGAAAAAGAAAGTTTCATTGACAGTATAGTTTGTTCAACATATTCTGAAGGTTTATTAAATGCCCTCAGAGAACTGAAACTGATAAAATTTGAATGGCCTACAAAGGAAGTTCTGGAGAAGCCCAAAGTGCTCATAGCTGGAACTTTTGACATACTCCATCCAGGACATATCTTTCTGGTGAAGAAAGCTTCAGAACTTGGTAAAGTGTATGTTGTAGTTGCACGAGACGTTAATGTTGAGAAGTTTAAAGGTAAAAAACCTATAAATGATGAGAACCAGAGGCTTTATGTCATCTCTAATGTGAAGGATGTTTACAAAGCGATTTTAGGCGACGAAAAGGACATTATAAAATCTGTAGAAAAAATAAATCCACAAATAATTCTCTTAGGTCCTGACCAGAAAATTTCGGAAAAAGAACTTCTCAATATGTTAAAAAGTAGAGGCTTAAGTAGAGTTAAAATATTAAGACTGGGAACTAAGTTTAACAAATATCCTAATTGCAGCAGTAGCAACATAGTAAGGAGAATTATGGAGCTTTACTGTAAATAAATGATTAGTGAGACCTCGTCTCCGTTCTTTAAGCCTAACTTTTCCCTAATATTAAAAGGCCCTATAACTTCAATAATGTCTATACCGTGACTTGTTCTTTCAGGTAAAACTACAGCTAAAGGCTTAATTCCATTTATTTCAGCTTTAAATGCTTTAACATCACCGTATGTTCTTACACCATCCAAAAACCCTTTTATCAAAATTCCCGGAAGCCTCTGAAGCTCTATCCTTTTAAGAATATCCTCAGTATTTTTTAATTTCAAATTGAGAGTTCCGGGATAAGGCTTAAATCCTAACTTCTCTTTAATCTGCGCAACATAACCCTTAAGTGCCATGTAGTATCTTCCCTCACCTAAGCCTCTGACAACGACTCCCTTCAAAACCATAATTCCCGGCTTTATTTTTCGAAAAATTTCACATAGTCTATCATGGTACTCTAGTAAAAGACTTATTCCAGCATTTCTTATCCTTATCTTTTCACCTAAAGCTGTAATCTCCCTACTTATTAGTCCCTCTTTTTCCATTTCACGAAGTTTACGGGAAGCTGATTGTTGCGACATGTCAAGGATCTTCGCTAACTTATTTGTTGAAATCTCTATTGGCTTAATTAACGCACCTAATTCAGCTAGTGCAAGCAGTATTTCTAAAATCTCGGCTCTTTTTTTCCTGAAAATCCATCTCTTCATTCTTACAGCCTTTGAGCTATTCTTTTAGAGTATTTATGTGCGAAATATATAGGCAAAGGCAGTTTATGGTTTTTTAAACAATGCCTAACTATTTTTTCCGACGTTTCAAGGGAAATATTGTGACCTATACTTACATATATCGGTGAGAAACCTTTATGCTTTAATACAATACCAACTATGTTCTCATCTACCCTAAGATACTCCTTATTACCGCGTTTAATTATGGAACCTGTCAGTATTTTCTTAGCAACACCTATGGAAGGAACGTTGAGAACCACGCCTAAGTGCGATGCAATACCCATTTTTCTCGGGTGAGCAAGCCCGTGGCCATCAACAAGAAATACTACGTCATTTCGATTTCTGAAGTCATAGCATAAATAAGTGTAAAACGGTAATTCTCTAAAAGCTAAAAATGTTGGAACGTAAGGTATCATAACCTCGTCCACAACATATCTTACCTCATGTACCGTTAAACCGTCGAAATCCATTATTACACAGCATGCTACAGCTTTCCCTTTACCATATGATATATCTAGGCCTAGCACGTATTTCGGTGGATAACTAAGCCTGTCTATTTTAACCACTTTTCCAGCTATTTTCTCCTGAAGTATTTTCGCTCTTTTAAAATCCAACTTCTACAGCCTTACTTAGGTAATCGCAAGTATTCTTCATAAATACCGTCTTTAGTTATTGTTATAATGTCAACACCGTCTCCCGATGAAGAATCTCTTTCAGCAGCAGCCTTTATTGCCCCATAAGCAAGCTTTTTAGCTTCTTCAACATTCTTTACCTTATCATAGTTACTCTCAATTATACCTATAGCTATTGGTGCTCCAGACCCTATTGCCGCATAATTATCCTCTACAAGCGAGCCTAAAGGATCCAAAACAAATAAGTGAGGTCCTTCTAAATCCATTCCTCCAACAAGGGTTTCGGATAGGTAAGGCATGTATTTTTGACTGTAAAGAATTATTGAAAGTATTTTTGCAGCTGAACGTACTTTCATAGGTTTCTCTAATGTTAATTCGTAAAATTTCACCTCAGCCTCAAGGTATTTTGCTAGTGCTTGCATATCAGCGAAGAGTCCGGCGAACGCTACGCCAAGTTTATCGGCTATCTTAAAAACTTTCCTAATACTCCTACTTAGTATGTAGCCTCCATAGGACATTCTTCTTTCAGAAGCTAATATTACGAAATCGTTACCTTTTATACCAACGGTTGTAGCACCGAAGTATGTTGTTGCCATATACTATCACCTCTATAGAGTTTGCTTGTTTATTCGAATCCCAAAATATGGAAACAATAATATAAACTCAGCGTTTCAGAATACTTTCGGCCTACCCTCCGAGATCTAAGAAAAGTTACGGTCTAGTTTATAAGGGGGTGTTTTCGATTTTCTTCATGGTGCCAATACCATGAAATGCCCATATTGCGGAGGAGTAGAAATCGTTTGGAGATACAATGAAGGATATGTTGTATGTTCCTCATGCGGAACAGTTATAGACAAAATATATGATTACACATGTAAAACCTATGGTAATGATTCTTCAGCATTACAATATAAACTTACTCTTTCAAAATTACATGAAGATTTTAATATTAAATTACGCTCAATAAAATGGGCTTTAATAGATATTAGATACCGTAGATTTAAGAGGAAGCTAAAAGTATTTCCGAAACTTAGGCCTGGTTTAAAAATAAGGGAGGAAGTTTTAGAGGCCATATATAATGGTAAAGAGGTTAAGCTTGTAAAAACCATAGTTAACGAGCTAACGGAGGAAGTGAAGAGTAAGCTTTCAGAGTCTGAGGAAACACGAATATATCTTGATTTACTAGAGATTTTCAAGGTATATCCAAAAATTTCTTCAAGAACTGATAGGGTTAAATTAGCTTTAGCAAAAATAGTTTACAACGAAATCGTCTATGGTTTTCGACCTAGTTTTGCTTCAGTAGCTAGAGAATTTCATGTAAGCGTGGTAAATCTAAGAAAAGCTTACAAGGAACTTCAGAAATATAGTGAAATATACGTTAAAGCAAGAAACTTAGTCATGAGCAGGAAGAACCATGGGAAGAAAACCTTCAGAAATAAGAAGATTGCTCAACAAATTGCTTTGGGATCCAAAATATAGGAATGTGAAGGGACACGTAGTAGAATACATTCATAGAGTAAACGATAAAATTATTATAAAAAAAGCTAAACTTGACAATGTAGAAGAGATTGGAAGCTGGTATTTCGTAGTAAAACTAGGCTTTGATAGAAAAATAATTCCATTCCATAGGATAGTAAGGATAATTGATAATGAAGGAAATATTCTATGGAGTAAGACCTATACCTCTAATTCTAAACCTAAAAGGCTTATTTAGATCTCCTTTAAGAGAAACTTCAGTATTAATGAATTTCTTAACAACCTCTATGTTTGTATAAGCATGCATTGTAAGCTTAGCTGCAGTGATTTCCGAAACCCCTTTAGCTACGGCCAAGAAAGGTATAATCATGTCGCCCATATGAGTATCTAAAGCCGCACCCGTTGAGAGATCGTTAACAAGTTTTTCAGCTGCTTCTAAACCAACTTTTTCAGCCGGCTTACCTCTAGCCCCAAGCGCGTCTGCACCTAAAATACTATGCTCGGTTTTTGCCCAAATAACTATTCCGCTGCCAGGACCTAAATGCGGATCTCTTCTTGGGTCATATGCTTCAATACGTATTTTAACGTTCCTATATCCCCTTTTTTCAAGAAAACCCTTTGCTGCATATTCTTGCCTCAAAGCCACATGTTGAGGCAATTTTACAGCATGAGATATTCCTTCAATAAATAAAACGTTACCTCTATCCAGCTTGACTAAGGGCTCTAAGTAGTTTACGGGTTCAACTTCAATTCTAACTATGCCTCCACCCCTAGGATAATGCCCTCTCCTTAGAACATCTATTCTAACTTTAGCACCTATTTCTCTAAGTATTGGTGCAAACACGTATCTCACATAATCTATAGGTGGACTCCATGGTACATCTGTTCCGCCTCTAATAGTTAATGTTACTTTATCTGATGCAAAAAGCATTACAGGTAGAGCTGCTTGAAGAACTAATGATATACTACCTGCTGTTCCTATGTCAAAACTGTAGTTTCCACCCTTTCTCGCTTTAGGTATAAACTCTACTACTGTTGAGCCTATTGTGACCCCTTTAACTTCAGCGCCAGTTAATGTCGCTAAAACCTTTATAGCTGTCATATGTTGCCGTCGTAAACCTGGAGGCTTCCTTTTAGCCCTAATATTGATTACCCTTATGGGCTTTAATAGAATGGATGAAAGAGCAATACTTGTCCTAAGAATTTGCCCACCGCCTTCTCCAAAGCTCCCATCTATAATTAGCATTAAGATACCTCCTCGTCGCTTTGAGCTATTTCCTTTAACCTTGATATACCATCTATTTCCTTAATTATTTTAGCAACTGATTGTGGAACAAGCTCTTCCCAATTGCCACCTTTAAGCATGAGTTCGCGTATTTTCTTTCCACTAAACTTTGTTCTATCATAGAGCGGAATAGGTTTAACTTTATAACCAGCTTCCTTGAAAAGCCTCATAACCAATGGATTGTTTGAGAAAGCTATTTCAAAATGTGGTACGAGCATGGAAACGTATCTTACCCAAACATGGTTCATAGCTATGTCTGGAATGGGTACAATGTAGATCTTACATAAATCTATACCTTCTTCAATAAGAGCATTTCTAATCATAAGCATTCTTTCCCCAGCAGTGAACGGGTTTTCTAGAGTATGGCTTTCCTGAGCACTACCTATCCCTATGATAAGCTCATTTACTTCATTTAAAACTTCTTTAACAGCATATAGGTGACCTTTATGAAATGGTTGGAAACGTCCAATATAGATTCCCCTCAATAACTACACCCTTTCAACAATTATTTCGTAGCCATATTTTAAACCATACCTATCTTTAGCTGAACCCCTATTTACGACTAATTCTAAGAGGCCAAAGCTATCCTCTATAAGTGCGGTTTCACCTTCCCCAACATAACCAAAAGATTTCACAAATTTTGTGATGAACTTTTCTCTTTTCACAATAACTTTAACTTTACTACTTGGTCGCAGCCATCTTACATTTTTAACTTCAATGTTTGTTATAGCATTTCCAAACTTATCAAAATACACTATAGCCCCTTGCACATAATTACCATGATATGAGGGCTTAGGCATGTTTATTTTAATTACATCATCTACTTTAATCTCAGGTCCGAAGAGATGTAGAGGAGTACCTAACGTGATATAGGCTGCTACAGGTGCGAAAACATCTCTACCATGAAATGTTCCGGATATGGGCTTTAACATGAAATTCTCATTAGTTATTTCACGTATTTCACATAAGTTCTCCGAAGAAATTATGGGCGATAAAACCCCATTATCTGGTGCTACGAAAAACTTGCCATCACATGTTTTCATAACTATTGCCCTACGCGAAGTACCGACGCCCGGATCGACTACAACAACAAAGACAGTGCCTCTTGGAAAGTAACGTGTAGAAACAGAAAGTATAAATGCTGCCTGCATAATATTAAAACTTTCAACGTCATGAACCATGTCAATAACTTTAGCTTCAGGATTAATGCTCTCAATTACAGCTTTCATTATTGGAACATAGGGGTCTCTAACGCCGAAATCGGTAAGTAAAACAATTAATGGTCTTTGCTTTCTCATTATCTACACGCTCTCCTCTTAGCATAGTCTAAGATTAAAGATAATTTTAATACTCTTTTAAATTCATCGATTATATGTAGTATAAATTCAGCGGAGAGGTAGGCTTGAAATATTTTCAGACATTAATTATAGGCGACATTCATGGGTCGTTGAAATACCTTAACTTAATATTAAACACCATGGTAAACTATAAATATATTATTATTGTAGGTGATATTTCATTTGATAGAAACCGTAAATTCTTTGAGAAAACAGTTTTAACAATTTCTCAAAAAACGAATGCAAAAATACTTATCGCCCGTGGCGAACATGACCCTTTAATTTTAAAGAATATTCCAGAAAATGTAATATTAGAAAATGTATACAGAGAAGATGGCCTTTGCTTTTACATGCTACCTCCTTTAATAAGTTATGAGTTAAAAATACCATTAGAAGCCGACATAGCTAAGTTTGAAAAGCCCATTTGCCAGCTTTGCAGCGAAACAGAAACATTAATTCTTGTTTCCCACATACCCCCCTACAGACTTAGGGTAGATTATGACATAGCAAAAGGCAGCATCGGAAGCTACATGTTAAGAAAAATTATTGAAAAATGCCAGCCTAAAATGGTTTTTTGCGGACATGTACATTCCGGAAGAACAATTGTAAGACATAATAGGACATTAATAGTTAATCCCGGGCCCTTACGGAGAGGGTTTTTTGCGATAACGTTTTTCTCTCAAGACACTAAGAAACCTAAAACCGTGATTTTAGATAGACTTTGACCTTTCAAGAACCATTTCCAAATACGTTTTTTCCATTATGGAACCACGTATACCTAGCATTTTGAGTACATTTTTTAATTCGTTCTCGCTTGAATACTCTAGTTCAACAAAACATCCTAACGATTTAACAATATCTAAAGCTATTTTCACATTGTTAATAATAAATTCCTCCCTATTCTTCTCAATTTCAGCTACTTTTGTAAAACCTAGCTTTTCAAGAATTAACATTAAAGTTTTTAATTGTTTCTTACTAAAACTAATTGTTAATTCCTCCCTAATTTTAGCATAGCCGAAATCTTTAACTCTAGGACCCTTATAGGTTAATTCACATACACCATTATCCTTAGGAACCCTAATCCTTAAGGTTTCATCGCTTTCATAGAAATTACGGCATGGATGATTAAGGTAAACGTCTATAGTCCATTGTTTACTTAAAACTTTTGCTTCCAACTTTAATATTCTATTTCTTATACAGTGTAGTTCCTCATAACTAACTTTTATTTTTACTTCTTTCTCAATCATTAAGTGAAGTACCTCTGAGGGTTAGTGGTGCTGTGCTAAATTTTAAATTACCCTTTAAGACCTTTAAAGTAGGTCTCAAATACACTACACCTTCATTTGAAGCTAGAACACTTGCTGAAAAATACGGTTTCTTACCCTACATGGTTGAACGATACATTAAAATGTTCGGCAATATTGAGGAAGTTGAAGAGCTTCTCAAAACTACGGGTAAAGGATTGACGAAGTCTATAAGGTGCAATATTTTGAAAATAGAGTGCAACAACCTTCTTAAGAGACTTAAGAGTAAAGGTTTAAAGTTAAAAAACATTCCATGGGTGAACACGGGCTACTGGGTTCTTGAGGGAGGAGAGAAGTTAGGTTATCTTCATGAATATCTATTTGGTTACTATTTTATCCAGGGAGCTCCCTCTATGGTACCTCCCTTAGAACTTAATCCTTCACCTAACGATGTAGTCTTAGATATGTGTGCTGCTCCAGGAGGTAAAACAACACATTTAGCAGAGCTTATGGGAAATAAGGGCGTAATATTAGCTGTTGATATTAGTAGAAGTAGAATGAAAACTTTAAGATCAAATATTTCACGCATGGGAGTTGCCAATACCGTACTTTTAAAAATGAATTCTAAAGAACTAGGCAATTATGGTGAATTCTTCACCAAAATACTCCTTGATGCACCATGTACGGGTGAGGGACTATTACCTATAGATGCTTCGAGAAAAGAGAAAACACAGTTACAGGACCTTTTCAAAATGGCTTCACGACAGCTTGAACTTCTTAAATCAGCTATTAAGGCTTTGAAACCAGGAGGCACATTAGTGTATTCAACATGCTCCATTGCGCCTGAAGAGAACGAGTTCGTAATAAACGAAATCCTTAATCTTTTCAAAAACGTTTCAGTAGAAAATCTCTCGATTATTTCAAGGTTTGGCGTAAAAGGATTTACTGAAGTATTCGGTATTCGCCTTAGGGATGAGTTGGCAAAATGCTATAGAGTTTATCCGCATAAGCATGAAATGGAAGGTTACTTTATATGTAAACTTATAAAGAAAGGTTGAAAACTATGGATAAACACCCTATATTTGTTAAAGCTTCAGAACCCATACTTAAGGACATTATAAGAACACTTTCGCAAATGTTTGGAGAAGTGATTGTTGAAAGCTTCTTTAGAGATAAAGTAGTCTACATAACGCGTAATGTTAAGAGAAATGAGGTTTTTTTAGTAACGAGAACACTAGACCATGTTGTAGTAGATTATTTAAAGGGGAGAATTAGGAGGGAACCATATTCGTTAGGAATATTTTTAGGGCAAATAATCGATGGAGAATATAGGGTTAGCATAGACATTGCAGAAAAGCTTTTCTTAAAAGCGAGAAGAAATGCAATAATGATTAATGAGCATGCTGCATCTCTTTTCCTATATGGGAGGGATGTAATGTTGAAGTCTATTATCAAAGTTTACCCTCCATTATTTAAAATAACTGTTGTAATAAATGAGCTAGAAGATGTTCTTGGACTATGTAAACTTACGGTGAAACCCAAAGACCTCTTAGTAGAAAGCAGAAGTAAAAACAAAATCGTATGCAAGAACATTATAGATAAGGGTTGGTATCTTAGAAAAGGACACTAAAGTTTAAAACTTAGAAAAACGAAATCCCCATAGCACATAAAAATTATGGTTAGGTGGCAGTTTAAAATGCCGTTTAAGGAAGGAGACTTCATACTTATAGATTATGTGGCTAAAATAAAGGAAACAGGAGAGCTACTTGACACAACAAAAGCTGAAGTAGCTAAGAAGCATAAGAAGTTTAGTGAAGAAAAAATTTACGAGCCATTACTTGTAATAATAGGTGAACATAGAGTAGTTGAAGGATTAGAAGAAGAGCTAATGAAAATGAATGTTGAAGAAGAAAAAACCATAGAAATACCCCCGGAAAAAGCTTATGGTAAAAGAGACCCGTCAAAAGTAAAGCTTCTCCCCTTAAGAGAATTTGCTAAAAAAGGCATTGTACCTAAAATAGGTGAAATAGTCGAAATAAACGGCATGCTAGCAACTATAAGAAATGTGACTGGGGGAAGAGTTATAGTAGATTTTAATCACCCCTTAGCTGGAAAGACGTTAATTTACAATGTAAAAATTGTTAGAAAAATAGAGGAGCCACTAGAGAAGGTAAAGTACTTACTGCATAGAAGAATAAAATCTGTTCCTCCCGAAAAATTCGATGTAAAAGTAGTTGATGGAACATTAAGGATAGAAATGCCTAAGGAAACATACTTCGTCGATGATATTCAGTATATAAAACAGGCTGTTGCCAAAGACGTAGAAAAATATGTTCCAATAGCACCCTTACTTGAATTCGTTGAAAAATACCAAATAAAATTACCTGAAGTAAAAGTTTCGGAAAAAGCAGAAGCTACTAAGAAGGAGTTAAAGACCACTACTAACTCTTCTAAGCAAAACCCTAGTTAACGATATGCCTTTAGAACACTTAAGTTTTTCAAAGACCTTAATTATTTTACACTTATCCCCTTGTTTAAGACCTAAAGGCTTACATAGTTTAAAGTTAGGACATAAATACTCATTGCAGTTAACAGGGTTGTATGAAATTATTGCTCCTTCAACAGCCATCGATGTTTTAATGAATGCTTCTACATCAGCCTCAACTACTTCAACCACGAGAACCTCTGACTCATAAATTTTACATTTATGTTTCTTATTTCTTACATTCACTATCTCATATATTCTCCCAGATTCTAGATTCTTTATACATACGTTGAAGAGAGAACATTTTTTACATTCACTATCTACTTTTCCTTCAAAAACAAATCTATAGCCCTTTCTTGCAAATGTCTTAGGTACAAGTGTTATAATGTTTTTCTTATCGTCCATTCTTTATCATCCCACAGCTTATCAAAAACCGCAACCCTTCATAGAGTTAAGATCACACCATAATTATTTTTTGCTAAGAAGTTTTAGTCTATTACGCCTGTTTTTCTAGCTAAGTTTTCGGCTGCTTCCCATGTAAGCCCTGTTTCACCAAGTATAGTGTATCTTTCAGGCCTTATTTTATGAGCTATAGTTAGGGCCTTTATTATGTAATAATCATTAATACCTAGCTCCTTAGCTGTTGTTGGCGCACCAACTTTCTTTAGTGCTTTCCTAATTTTCCTCCAGTTTTTACCGTGTAGATATGCCATCATTATTGTGCCTACACCGCATTGCTCTCCATGCAATGCAGGCTTAGGTGCTATAGTGTCTAAAGCATGGCTAAATAAATGTTCTGAACCACTTGCTGGCCTTGAAGAACCTGCTATATGCATTGCAATACCGCTACTTATTAAGCCTTCTAAAACTATTCTTACAGATTCTTCGGAAGCCCTCCTTATTACTGAAGCATATGTCATTGCATGTTTCGCTGAAAGAAGAGCTAATGAAGCAGCATAACTACCGTAGTATTCGTTCTTAAGCTTATGAGCCAACCTCCAGTCCGAGACAGCGGTAAACTTCGCAATTAAATCACCTACACCAGCAGCTAAAAGTCTGTAGGGTGCTTTAGCAACAATTTCCGTGTCTGCAACTATAGCTACAGGCCCCTCTACCTTAATGGAAGTGGGTTTTTCAAGCCCCTTTATTGACGCGAAAGGAGATGCTATTCCATCATGAGACGCTGCCGTAGGAACACTCATAAATGGTGTAGTTGTTTTTGTTGCAATATACTTAGCCGTATCTATTGATTTGCCTCCGCCAAAACCTATTATTAAATCATATTTTTCCTTAGAAATACTATCCAATAATTTTCTTAGAAAATCTATGTGTGTGCCCTTAGTTATAACATAGCTTACATTTAAACCTCCATCCTCAAGTATTTGCATAAGCTCCTTACCTAATGTTGAAACTATATGGGGTCCAGTAACGACTAAAACATTTTTTCCTAAGTCTAAATCCTTAATATACTGTGGAATCTTATGTCTAACACCTTTACCTATTACAATACGTCTTGGAAGCTTTATTAAATGTTCTGAAAACATATTCACATTATTCATTCCTTATCTACACTCGCAATAAATCTTAAATACTGGTTTTCCCGTGATATGGTAAAACGTAGGAGTACTCAAAGTTTTTCTACACATACTACACTCAGTAGTTTAGAGTGACATTTAGGATTTACGCTTAAAGAGAGAAGGTGTAGTTAATGTTTGAATATGAAAAAGTAATAAAGGAGAAAGTCATACATGGAACAACAACTGTAGCTTTAAAATTCAATGATGGTGTAGTTTTAGCTGCGGATAAGAGAGCAACAGCCGGATACTTTATTGCTCATAAGAAAGTGAAGAAAATAGCTAAAATAGATGATAGAGCAGCTATGACTATTTCAGGTCTTGTAGCGGATGCTCAAACACTTGTTGACATGGTTAAAGCTGAAATAAACTATTACAAGCTTTCCTTGAAAAAACCCGTAACTATAAAAACTATTGCTTCAATACTTTCAAACATTATATTCACGTATTCTAGGGTTTTACCATACATAGTTCAACTAATAGTTGCTGGTTACGATTCAAAACCTAGGATATATGTTTTAGACTGGTTTGGAACAATAACCGAGGAAAACTATACTGCAACAGGCTCAGGCTCACCCATAGCTATAAGCATTTTGGAAACATCTTTTAAGAAAGATCTGAACGAAAAGGAAGCAATAAAAGTAGCAGTTAATGCGGTAAACGCCGCTATGAAAAGAGATACAGCTTCAGGTGAGGGAGTAGATGTAGTGGTAATAACTAAGGATGGCGTTAAAGAACTTAGCGTAAATGAAATTAAGAACGTTGTTGGAACGTGATAAGCCTTGAGAACACATGCCGAAGTAGTTAATGTTTACGAGTATATTAAAAGCACTATTTTAAAGTTAATGCCAACAGAAGCACAAATAACTAAAATAGAGTTCGAAGGACCAGAAATAGCTATTTACGTTAAAAACGTTGAAGCAGTCATTAGAAGCACAGATATTATTAAGAAAATAGCTAAAACAATTAAGAAAAGAGTCGTTATTAGAACGGATCCTTCAGTTAGGAAGACTGAAGAAGAAACTAAAGAAATAATTACAAAGCTAATACCTAAAGAAGCTGAAATTAAAAGTTTAGAATTCGACCATACACTTGGAGAAATAATTATTAAAACATCTAAGCCAGGGTTGGTTATAGGTAAGGGAGGCAATCTTTTAAGAAAAATTCTCCTCGAAACAGGGTGGAGACCCAACATTGTCAGAGCTCCCCCAAGAGAAACAATAACTTTAACAAGCATTTTACAAGTCCTATTAGCTAAAAGCGAGTATAGACTTAATGTTTTAAGAGGTATAGGGCATAGAATCCATAGGCCCCTACTTTTCAGAAGTAACTATGTTAGAATAACTGCTTTAGGAGGATTTAGAGAAGTAGGTAGGGCAGCAATACTTGTTGAAACAGCTGAAACAAAGGTTCTCCTCGATGTAGGATTAAATCCTGGATCCTCTCATCCATTAAACGCATATCCGAGATTCGATACTCCAGAATTCGATGTATCCACATTAGATGCTGTAGTTGTAACACATGCGCATCTAGATCACTGCGGGCTTGTACCTTACCTTTTCAAGTACGGCTACGAAGGCCCTGTTTACGTAACTAAAGCAACACGGGACCTCATGGTTTTAATGCAAAAAGACCTCTTAGAAATAGCTGCGAGAGAAAACAAGTACATACCATACACTATTAAGGAAGTTAGGAAAATGCTTCTCCACACGATCCCCCTAAACTACGGTGAAGTAACAGACATAGCCCCTGATGTTAGGGTAACGCTTTACAATGCAGGTCACATACTTGGTTCAGCAATTGTTCACCTACATGTAGGTGAAGGACTCCACAACATAGTGTACACAGGAGATTTCAAGTATGGTAGAACAAGGCTTCTACCTAGAGCTAATGATAGATTTCCACGAGTAGAAACGCTAATCATGGAAAGCACTTATGGAACAGATTATTTACCTCCAAGAGACGAGGCTGAAAGAGAATTAATAGATAAAATAAAGAAAATTATAGAGCATAAAGGTAAGGTGTTGATACCTGTTTTTGCTGTAGGCAGAGGCCAAGAAGTAATGTTAGTAATACTTAACGCTATGAATAAAGAAATTTTACCAAAAATACCCATATACGTTGATGGAATGATTGATGAAGTAACAGCTTTACATGCAACATACCCGGAACTTCTATCTGACGAAGTTAGAGACGCCATTTACAAGGGAGAAAACCCATTTAACACTGAAAACATTAGGAAAGTTGAACATAGAGATGAGAGAAGAGCAATTGTTGACTCTGACGAACCAGCAATAATACTTTCAACATCAGGCATGCTCACTGGAGGCCCTTCAGTTGAATACTTAAAAATGATGGCTAAGGACGAGAAAAACGCATTAATTTTTGTAAGCTACCAGGTAGAGGGAACTTTAGGTAGGAAGATAAAGGATGGGCAAAGGGAAATAGTAACGTTTTCTCCTGAAGGTAAAGTTGAAATTTTAAAGATAAAGCTTAAAGTGTTTAGTGTTGAAGGATTTTCAGGACACTCGGATAGAAGACAGTTACTAGCGTTTCTTAACAATATAACTCCTAAGCCTGAAAGGGTTATTCTCTTCCATGGTGAAGAAAGCAAAACGTTAGCTTTAGCTAACACCATTAGGCGTATGGGTTTTGAAACATATGCTCCGAGAATACTTGATAGTTTAAGAATAGCTTAGAACTTAAGCTTCCAAATTCTATCTCCAACATGATGTAGGTTTTTAAGAACCTTCCCCTTTTCCATAGCAGATATTTCCTCTGATGAGTAAAGTGCTTCACATACTGCAAGGGGTTTACCGTATTTTTCATCAACAACTAACACTATGTCTCCCTTATTAAAATCACCAATAATCCTAACTATTCCTGGAGCCATAACATCTGCTCCGTTAAGAATGTGCTTTACAGCTCCCATGTCAACTACGACTAATGGTAAGCCAAGCATATTGCTTGTTTTGTAAATATATCTTAGAAGAGGTATTAGCTTGTCTTTTTCATTCTTTAAAAACATAGGTTCCGAGTTTATGAAGTAAAGTGTTTTCCCATTACAAACACCTATTTCCATTTGCACTTTGCTTTCAATTTTTAATTTAGGAAATTTTTCAGCAAATTCCTTCAAAACCTTCTTTCTCTCCTTTTTCGAAAGAGCATGTCGAATGCAGCCCAATACTTAAACCCTCTTTACATTAGCATGCATTCATATTTCGTTTCAAACTAAAGTAACTTTATATATATCGTTTCTTATTTTTAAGGAAAGGAAAAGAAAGCCTTGTACAACAATGAATGTGGAGGTTATTTTAGCTTTGTCAACAATAGATTCGGCAAAAAAGCTTCTTAGCGAATCACTAGGAAACCTTGTCTTAGTTAAGCTTAAGGGTGGAAGAGAGGTTAGAGGAATACTTAAGAGTTACGATCAACACTTAAACCTTGTTCTCGAACAAGCAGAAGAAATGAGGAGCAATGGGAAAATAAGAAAACTTGGAACAATAATAATTAGAGGAGATAACGTAATACTTATATCTCCGGTGCCTATACCACCATAGCAGCAAAACAAAAAGTAGTACGTAATAACGGGGAACAGCAAAATGGTAAAGGGAACAACATCATTCGGAAAACATGGTAGAAGCAAAACGCACATAAGATGCAGGAGATGTGGAAGACACTCTTTCAATGTAGCAAAAGGCTACTGCGCAGCATGCGGCTATGGAAGATCAAGAAGAATAAGAAGGTACTCATGGCGAAATAAGAAAGTAAACAAAATAAGAATCGTTTAGACTTATAAATAACGCCTCATTTTAGTCTCTTCTCTACTGGATAAAGCAAAAATTATTAGAGACACAAGCATCCCTACAATAAATACTGAAACAATAAGCCACCAAGCAATACCTATAGACATAGTTATTTCCTCAAATGCAGGCATTACAACACCCACATATAGTAGGTATTACTTAGGTATTACCAAAGTAATACTCTAGTCGTAAACAAAATATAAACGCTTTCACTAATAACAAACATCAGCATCTTTATAAAAGCTAAAAGAGAAGCTCCTCCGAACATAAACATTAACACCAATAATGAACAATAAAGAAACTATAAAGGGTTGGTGGACCGGCCGGGATTTGAACCCGGGACCTCTCGGATGCCAACTTTTTATGAAGGTTCCGGAATTAGCCGGGGCTATATGCGGCAAGTTAACGGAGGATATGTTGCTGAATCAGCTGTTTTAACTAAGTGTATAGAGTTAACCACAGATCTTGTCGATGACTTTGTTTCATGGAATAGGATGCAGGGAACTTCTGAAAACATGCTTTACCGGTACTTGCTTTATTTACGTAAAGTTGTCGGGTTAAAGCTATGCCGTAAAAAAGACGTTATGAAATACTTTGGAAAAGTAGGTTTGTCGAAAACAAGTTATGAAGCATTCAGTAGGCTTCTAACATACATTGAGAAAAGATTTGAAGGATACGAAGAACTAGCCTACAGACTTAGAAAAGCTCTTCCAAGAAAACCCCGGACAAAAGCAGACACATACATTCCCTCAGACAGCGAAATTCTTAAGCTAAAAGAAAACCTTGCTAAAGAAAGAGAACCATACGTAACCATCTACAATATTCTCGTATCATCAGGTTGCAGGCTATCGGAAGCAATGGAGCTTCTAAAAACATTCAACACAACAAGGCTTGTAAGAATAAGTGAAAACATTTACCGATACCATCTTGACTTCCAAAGGAAAAGCAAAAACATACTAATCCTCTACTTACCTAAGAAAGTTGTTAAACAAATAATGGATTTAAAGAAAAGAAACATCAAACTACCACACATAGACACGGTAGAAGACAAATTCAAAGAAGCAGGATTAAACGTTAAATACATTAGAAAATGGTTCCGGCAAACACTGAAAAAACTTAGAATAGACAGCGAAACAATAGAGTTTCTTCAAGGAAGAAAATCAGCCTTAGGAATAGGAGGAAAACACTACACAGACTTCATACCCTTAGCAGATGAAACATGCAACATATTCATTAAAACAATAGCTAATTTTTTAGTATAGGCTAAGGCATTTTAAAATAAACACTATCATTACTAAACTTCTCTTATTTTCACTGCCTAGAAACTATATTTTATTAGGTTTTCTTTGTTTAGTATTTCTTGATGGCAGGTATGGGATGGAATGTTTTTGTTGATTTGGTTACCGTAGTGTGGTTGTTTTTCTTTATCCTAGGATTTGTAGAGCCTAGCTTAGAGGAGCTATGTGGCAATATTAACTTGGGTTTACTTCCTATATTTGTTTTAGACTTGGTTGTTAGATATAGGAGAGTTGGTAATTTGAAGCTGTTTTTAAGACATCATTGGTTCGACATCATAATTGTAATACCTTACTTTAGGTTTCTTAGGGTTTTAAGAATATTGAGAGCGGCGAGAGTAGCGAGAACAGTAAAGGCTGCAAAAGCAGTTAAAACCATGAAACTTGAGGTAAAATATTTAGCTAGTATAGAGAAATGGGTTAAAGCCGTGAAAAAAGCGAAAAGAATATTGAAAAGATTAAAATTCACGAAGAAAACCTAAGTTAAAAACAGTTCATACTGAATGTTGAAATCATTGAATATATTGTTCGGTCTTTTCCCATAATTTCTCTTAGCGGTCTTAGATTCCGACTCTAAAGTTTCAAGCGCTTTCCATTTCAAAGTCAGCTTTGCTGCTTTCCGGGAAAAACCAGGGGGGAGGGGGTATCAGAAAGGGTGATTTCAAAAAATAAGGAAAATGAGTTTATGCTATTTTAGCTGTAGATTTTCTGCGGTAAGTTTCGCCCTTATTGTTTCTTTTTCCGTTTCTACAATTATTTCTACAGGGTTTTCTTCAAGAGCAAATCGAAGTAACTCATATATTATATCGACAATGTCCTCCGCAGGTATTTTATTTAATGCTTCATCTAGGATTTCTATTTTCGCTTCTCCCTTAGCGCTTCTTACCAAGATTTCAGCCATTTTAATCATCAAGACAAGATTTGTTGAGAAAAGTATTTATCAGAAAACATATTTAAAGTTTTTGAAACATCTAAATAATTCGGTGAAACCGAAACTATTTAGCAATTTATTAAATTAAAATCAACATCGTACTTTATTGTAGCAGGGAGTTTTCTACCGCCTTCAACCGTCTTCAACAAAATAGATTCTGATATAGATAATAATATATTAGTTAATGTAGTATTCATGTTGTTGATGTTGTTGATATTCTTTTTTTGCATATACTGTATATTTTGTGTATACGGTTCACGTTCTACATCAACACCGCTACCGGGTTTCAGCATTTCCTGAGCAATAAGGTCTCCTAAATAGTCGGGATTAGGGTAAAGCACGTTCTCACTCATTTTGTTGAAAGCGTTTAATAGAAGCTGATTCACGGCTGCTACAGCCGCTATTTTTAAAACATATTCCCCAATGTTCAGAAGCCAAGAATCATTAAAATAATATTCACATTAACTACATCTCAAGTGATAATATGAATGAACAAACACAATCACTAAAAGAAACATTAAAGAAACTTCCCTGAAAACGTAAGGGTGCTTAGAAAATTCTGTTAAAATAGAGAAGGATTCTCCAAATGATTTTATTAAAGAATATGGCTGAGAATAGTATCGTGTTGAAGCAAGCTTTCTTAAACTAGTAAAGCTTGTTAGCGAAGGAATAATCAAAATCACCTATAAAAGTCGGAAATACACTCATTACAAATTAATCAATAAAGATTTAGTAAAGGAAATATTAGAGAAGCTAAATTACGGCTAACTTAAAGTTGATATAGTGTTTTACATTCATTATACTTCCTCCACTATCTCCAAGAGTTCTTTGGCTGTTTATTTTCTGCTTTTAACTTGCATTATTGTGTTAAAACATAAAAGTAGGAGAAAAAGGGTATTGTGTTTTGGTAAATGTTTTACTTAGCTTTTGAAACAAAATGTTTACCCTACTAAGAATAGGCAATAAGGGTCTCCTTTAGCAATGCATTTTACTTCAGAAGCGCTTACTTTGATTCTGAAAAACGCGGACATGAATCCAGCAATTAATCCTCTGATGAGATGGCTTTCTGGCTTTTTTGATCCTTTAAAAAGTTCGCATTCAAAGGAGTTGTGAATTTCGATGGTAGCTCTCTTGTTTAATAAGTCAAGTTCAGATATTTTTAAAATGCCGAATCCGACTTGCTTAAAGAGTTCTTCAGTGAACAAAACAGTTTCCTTTATACTTCCATGGGCTTTTCTAACAATTTCGCTTTGGGTTTTATATGCTTTCTGACCAAGTATAAAACCTACGTGATAAAGAAATGTTTTACCTGATTCACCGAATTTCTCCCTTACGCCTTTAATTAATCCTTCAAAGAGAGGTTTTCTAAGAACAATTGCCCTTTCACCGGTAAACGTTAAATAGGTATATGTAGTATCTACTGTTATACCGTTAAATAATGGTTCAATAACTTTAATATCTTTAATATAGTTCAAACCTCTAATATGATTCTCCACTTCTCTGAGAAGATTTTTACGTTGCGCGAAATCAGCAAACAATGTTAGTCTAACAGCGTTTTCTTTTATTGAAATTGTTGTTTTAATAGATAATATTGGTATTCCCCTATCTGAGAATATCTTGGACAGCGAAGTTAAAATGCCGTGCTTATACTGTGCTTCTCTATCAAATAACATGTTAAAACATACGACATATTTATTGGGTTCCCAAACAAAGTTACCTAGTTCGAAAGAAGGTAACAACATATTCCCACCATAGACCTTTAATGTCTAGAAGCACTCGAGCCCTCCATAAACACCAAGTATGGTATTATCTTTTAAAAAAATTTAAACCCAACGGAAAATTAAGGAAACAATACTTGATAGTAGTCAAACTAAATTTATTTTAAGTATTCCTCTTAATATTATGAATGATTTCTTTAGCTACTAGTCGATTTCTTAAACAGACTATTGAAGAGAAAGTATTACATAGATTATAGGATTCGGCAAATCCGTTTTCAAAACTATATTTTTCACTAAACTTTTCTAAGCACTTTCTATTATTCCTAACTATATATCTTCGTAAATATAACATCCATTAGTTCTAAGCTTTCTTCTTAATAATTTTCATAAAATGTTTTCTATAAATTTCATTTTTAACTCGATCGCATAATTAAAATAATTAAATCTCTTTATAGAATTATTGTGTCTCTTAGGTAGATTACGAAGGGTCTGTGGGCTATTTTGTTTATTAGCTCCATTATTTGGTTGAATGTGTTTTCTTTTAGAGGTATTTCCTTCTCTATTCCCATGTATTTTATTGTTACCTTTTCACCGTTGTTTTCGATGATTATCCGGTCTCTTTTGCCTCTAATTTCTAAGTGTCCTTTGTTTTGAAGAAGCTTCTTAACGTAGTTTTCAAGTTCAGAATACGTTATTTTAACCGTTTCTTTTCACCACCAAAAAGATCTTGGAGAAGGGAAAATAAAAGGGTTTTGAAAAGGTAAGCGAACAGCTTTTCTAAGATCTTTAAACAATAATTTTTTACATTATTAAATATGCTAAGCTTACAGTTCGAAAATAAAATAAAATTAATTTGTTAAAGTTAAAAAGAGGAAGAGGTCTGAAATTTCAAGTAAAAGAGTGATAAAACTATGAAATGTCTTCATTGCGGCAAAGAGATTCCTGAAGATGCTCTGTTTTGTCCTTATTGTGGTCGTAGACTAGTTAGATACGTTTTAGTAGAGGATGTTGAGGAGCTTGGAAAAATAGCTTCATCACTTAGCAAATATTTACCTAATGGTTGGAAATGTGGTGTTGACAAGAAGAAAAGAAGGCTCTCGTTTTCACCTAGCTTTAAAATATCATTTTATATAAGCGCTACTAGAGATACAAGCCCTGCATACCCATGCTTACTCATACTTCATTTAGAATACTCTTTGAGAAGGATTGAGGAAGAATTTAATATAAAATTAGAATTAAACGAAAGCTCAATAACAACGAATGTTCCTACATTGTACTACAAGGTTTTAAGAAAGGAGGAAAAGAAGCATTAACTGAGTTTTCAACGTGTTTACTATTTTAGACACTATTTACGAATTCAGCTAATAGCTTCCAGAACCTCTCGTAGTCGTGTTTTTCGAGTGCTTCATCCATTTTCCTACTTAACTTCGCTATGGGATCAGGTTCTAAGTAGTTGAGAAGTGTGGTTTGACGCATTCCTAACTCCCTGTAATACTTATCTCTATTCTCTTATTTAAACCCTTTTCTATACTTTTTCCTATACTCTTAATTTTGATGGGTAAAAAGTTAACCACAAAAGCGAAATAATATTGTTCGTAGATAATTATAGCATGGAGGTTTAATGTATGGGTATTTTTGTGGTTAAGAAAATTAAGGGCCATTACTATGTTTATATGGAGTATCGTGAGAGGGGAAAGTACAAAATAAAATATGTAGGTCCTTTTGAGAAAATCATGAGAGAGTATTTTGAGTTGAAAAGACAGTTTAAAAGGGAAAGGTTGGTGGACCGGCCGGGATTTGAACCCGGGACCTCTCGGATGCCAACCGAGCGCTCTGCCAAGCTGAGCTACCGGCCCACACCGTAGAAGAAAATGTGTTTTTGAGGTTTAAAGTTTTATCTCTAAGAGTCGCGCCTAACTGCATTAGCTCATGTGGGGTTAAGTGTTTCAGTAATTTCTCCAGTAGGCTGTTGCTTATTGGCTTCTTTTTCCTTAGCAGCATGTACTTATAGGCTGGAGTTATGCCCAGGTTCTTAGGTTTAACTCCTTTACTTAGAACAGCTAGTAGAATTTTATATCTGATCTCCTGAGGTATCGTTTTTAAGATCAGACATGTTTTCCACAGTTACTATTTTTGGTTTTAGGTTATGGTTTTGTGCAGGAGTTGTTTTTTATGGTTTTGCAATATACGAATGCTACTACGTAATGTATTTTTAAGCTAACACGGTTTTTGTCTTAAGAAAGGTGTAAAATGAAATGTATTTCGCAAAATCTCTAATAGGAGTTTTCATTGCAATGCTCCTTCTAGCATCTGCAGGTATTGCTTATGCTATGTGGAGTGAAACGCTAAGAATAAACGTAACGGTGAATACAGGCGAAGTAGATGTTGAATGGAGTGGTTGGGAATGCAACGATACAGGAATTGACCCAGGCTACGATAAAGATGTAGGCAAATGTTTTGTGTCAAACGAAACACAAGATGAGGAAGGACACGTTATTAAGCTAAACATAACGTTAGATAACGCATATCCAAGCTATAATGTAACAATTCTAGGAAAAGTAGACAATATAGGAACAATACCAGTGGAACCTGTGAAATTCTTCATCGACAACAATACTAATGGAGAATTTGATGACGGAGACATGGAAATAGTACTATGCACAGACTACGCATTAGACCTAGACGACGATGAGGAAGTAGACATAGATTTCCACATGTTCCTATACAATGACAGTGGCGATGGAACACAAATAGACCCAGATGAATCAGACACATATGGATTCATAATACATGTAAAGCAGAACGCTACGGAGTTAAGCACATACACATTCCATGTTGTCATGGAATTCGCTCAATGGAACGAAGTCTAAAGAGAGGGTAACTAATGAGTAAAAAATTAAGCATAGCAATAATACCAATTTTTCTACTACTATTAGCAACAGCTTCAGTAGCTTATGCTATGTGGAGTGAAACGCTAAGAATAAACGTAACAGCTAAAACTGGAGAGCTTGACTGGGAATTCATGGAAGGTAGTACATTATTAAAGGATGCATGCGGTCTACAACCAGGATACGGTGATTACGGAGGCAATGACTGGAATGCCACTTATCTACCATCACCTGGAGCTACTCAATTAGATAAAGATGTTGGATGCACTAATGTAACATTAATAGATTCAGACCAAGATGGAGACTACGACACCATGAATATAACATTACATAATGTTTATCCATGGTACTATACGCATATAGCATTTAAAGTACATAATGATGGAACAATTCCATTAAAAATATGGCGTATAATAATAGATAGCCAAGAATTTTATGAGCTCAATGCACAAGTGCTTGATGAAGGATTAAAAATAGATGGAGATGGAGATGGACTTAATGATACATTAATTTGGTGGGGCGATAATTTTGGCGTTCAATTGGAACCATGTCAATCAGCCGATATAAGCTTAGACATCACTATACTTCAAGATGCTCCGGAAAATGCCACTTATAACATACTAATATCGTTTGAAGCAGTTCAGTGGAACGAATACTTACCAGGTCCACCGCCTTAAAAATAAAGTTCTAGGTGACTATTTTGGCTAAAAATCAAACAACACTTTTTTCCTTACATACTTAAAGGAGCTGTCACCTTATGTTTACGAAAACCATAATTTCTATTTTACTCACACTTATGATATTATCGACAGCTACAATGGCTTATAGTTTATGGCGCGACGAATTGAAAGCCGTAGTTAAAGTTTCTACTGGGGAATTAAATCTCAAATTCATATGCCATAAAATAATCGCTTGCCAACATTGTTCCCATAATCACCCGGAAGAATACTATCATAGTGGAGAAATAATTAGTAACGGGAAAAAGTTTGTAGGTAAATTTGAAAACGTTTATCCATGTTGGAAAGCTATAGTAGCTCTTGTAATTAAAAATGTTGGAACAGTCCCGGCAACACTAAACAATATTAATGTTAAATTACACGGGGATCAAGAGTTAATAAATACATTTCACTATAGAGTTTGCGTTTTTGGCCCTTTAGGTAAGAGTCTTAGCGAAACCCCTTATTGGACTAGACCTAGTTACGAAGACCTAAAAGAACTAATCAGTATTTGTAGAAATAAGGTAGTTTTAGATCCTGGAGAAAAAGCCATTGTTATAATTCCAATGGGTATAAGAGAAACCTTCGTAAATAGCAGTAATTTCAATATGGAAGTAACTTTTGATTTTGTAGCATCATGGTAGGTTAAAATGAATAAAAACGTAGGACCACTACTACCAGTTGTTCTTTTGGTAGTAACATTTTTTGCAACGTATTTTTCCAAGTTAGGTGGCTTAGCTACTTACATTATACCCTCTACTTTATGGGTTTTCACATTCATTTTAGCTTTCCCTTATAGGAGAGATGGGTTTGCAAGTAGTTTTCAGTTTAAAATAGTAGTGGCAACATTAGCTCTATTTTCTATAGTGACAACGTTATTTGTGGGCTCACTAACTGAGCTTGGAAAATCACCTTACATTCATGAGCCATTACCCATATTTTTCAATTTATTCTATGGTGTAGCACGAGCGTTAGCATTTGAGTTTACGAGAGGAGCTCTTGTAGCAAGATTTTTCCGAGGAAAATCCAGTGTAAAAATAGCCGTTAATTTCCTTCTTGTCTCTACATTTTTTACAATTATAACAATTAGTCCTTTCAAGCTTTTAAGTTTAGAAGGCAATATTGAAATTATAAAGTTCATTAATGTTGATATATTTCCTGTTTTTGTAGAAAACGTTTTACTAACTCAAATAGTTTACATGGCGAACCCTGAAACCTCACTTATTTATAAGTTAATAACTATAGGGTTTCTTTATACTTCACCCGTACTACCTAACCTTCCCTGGACTCTTAAAAGCACACTTAGCATAGCTATTGTCCTAGTAAGCCTTATAATCTTAGGGTCGCTTAAAGTAACAAGAAAGTTCGGTAGTTTAAGGGGAGAAGAAATTAGGCCTAAGAAATACTTATGGATTATACCCGTAATTTTCATGATGCTTCTTATTTCAGGTGCATTAGGCATTAAACCTTACGTTATAGTTAGTGGAAGCATGGAACCTACGTTAAGTATAGGTGACGTAGTGTTTATTGAAAAATCGGATTTTAATGAAGTTAACACTTCAGACATAATAGCTTACTATGATGGCAATCAAATAATAGTTCACCGTGTAGTGGATATTAAAGTAAGCGACGAAAGCACGGTTTTAAAACTTAAAGGTGACGCTAATGAAAACGTTGATCCAATAGACGTTACAGAAGAACTGTTTTTAGGTAAGGTAATTTTCAAGGTGCCTAAAATAGGTCTCATACCCATTTATTTAGTAAGTTTATTTAAAACATTTATCTCATGGTTATGAGGAGTTAAGTTATGAAACTAAGTAAATTCGTTTCAAAAGTAAAACCTAAACATGGGTTAAAAAGGAAACACATAGTGTTCTTAGTGATAATGTTTTTAACGGTGTTTGCGGCTATAGCTTCATATACTGTGAGTTCTTTGCCTACTGTGAAGTCGTTTAAGAAAACTATTTTCAAGCTATCTCATAACGTAGACTATAATTACACAGTAATGTTGGCGCCAAATTTCATTTATGATAATGTATCATTTATAGGAATGGATAAAACAGCATATCTAAGAATAGCTAGGGAAGTAATAATTGATAGCAAATACTACATAAACTCTTCAAAACCTGTAAAAGTAGAAGGAATCTATGGTGGCGAAATATTTTTAGAAAACAGTGGTGTATGGTCTAAGAAAATAGGTGTTCTTCCTTCGGGAAAATTCAAAGATAAAGCATTATTCACTATTTCAATAAATACTACAAAAATCCATAAATACATAAGTATTGTTGAAGATGAAACAGGAGTTAAAAGCACTAAGTACGTTGTAAGAATTGTTCCAAGATTCTCGGTAAACTACACTTTCCCCGGTGGAAAAACTTCTTCGGAAACAATAGTGTCAAACTTCATAGTAACATTTGATTATGGTGGAAAAGTGTTAAGTTTTGGAAATACTCATGAAGAATACGTTAGAGATAAAATAGAAACATACAGTGTTCCACTATACGCTAACTTTCTCGCATGGCAAATACCTGTTGATAGATTAAAAGTATTCACATACATGATTACATTAGCTTTAGCAACAACACTATCAACAATGTGGGTTTCAATAATTAGAAGTAAGGAGAAAGAAAAGGAATTCAAGACAATTCTAGAAAAATACGACGACATAATAGTTAGAACAAACAAAGAACCACCATTAGGAATGGAGGAAATAAGACTTGAAAACTTTAAGGACTTATTAAAAATATCGACAAACTTAAACAAACCAATACTTTACACATACAGTAACCCCAAGAAAAAGCACATATTTTGGACTATAGGAAACAAGGAAACCTACACTTATGTGGTAGAAGAAGAAAAATAAGTGATCACTGAAAAACACCTATCTTGGTTAGGGCCCGTCGCCTAGCCAGGATAGGGCGCCAGCCTTCGGAGCTGGTGGTCCGGGGTTCAAATCCCCGCGGGCCCGCCAAGAATTTTTCTAGCTTATAGCAATTACTTCATAGACTTGAAGAAACTTGGGCTCCTTTAATACTTGCAAATTTTGTCAATATTGAAATGGCCATAATCTGAAGTACTCCTTAATTTTTCTCAACAATTCGACTAGGCCTTTAGATTCGTAAAGTAGAAATGCTGCTATGAGAATACCAAAGATTACTTCTTTTACTGGGGGAAGTATGCCTGCATACACCGGGTTTATTTCTTGAAGTATAGGTAGAACCCATATGCTAATTATTTCGGGAACGCTTACTACAATAAATGTGCCAAGAAGTGATCCCCAAACTATCCTACCTAGTCCTCCTATGAGTATTATTGCTACGAAGTCTATTGAAAGCAATAAGTCAAAGTCTTCAGGGCTTACATGTCCTTGGTAGTATGCCCAAATACCTCCCGCTATAGCCGCATAAAATGCGCTAACCATGAAAGCTAATAGCTTATATTTGAAAAGGTTTATTCCCAAAACTTCAGCGGCTATATCTCTATCTCTAATAGCTTTCCAGGCCCTACCTATCATTGATCTAGAAATATTTGAGGCAAGAATGGCTAAAGCAAAAGCTAAAGTAACTGTGAAATAGTAGAATACTAAATCGCGAAATTCTGAAGGAACTTTAATACCAAAGATTGCGGGTTCAGAAACACTTAAACCCCAACCACCTCCTAAGACTCTTTCCCATTTAGGATTACTTATGACGTAGAGTACTGCGCATTGAAAAACAAGTGTTGTTAGTGCTAAATATAATCTCTTAACCCTTAATGAAGGAATACCTATTATCAAACCTGTAATTAAAGCTATAAGTCCTGCTATAGGTAACGCTATTACCATTTCGCTTCCTATAATACCTATATTGTTTGAAAGATAAGCTACAGTATATGCTCCTATAGCTAAAAATGCTGCGTGCCCTAACGAAATTTGCCCAGCAAGACCTGTTAACATATTTAACCCTATAGCTGCCATAAAGAAAACAGCTATTTTCACAGCAAAACCAACGTAGTATGGATTATTACTTACAAAGAGCGGATAAGTTATGAGAAATAAGATTAGAATAGCTAAGCATATTTTGTGAATAGGATATTTCATAAAACTTATTTCATCCTCATACCTTGTTTTAAATACGCCAGCAGGCATCTAAAACACCTCTTACAACCTCTCTATTTCCTCGGTTCCGAAGAGACCATAGGGCTTTACAAGTAGTACAGCAAGCATTACAAGTAGTGGAAATACTTCGTGAAAGTTTCCTCCGAGAATAGGGTTCAAATATAACTTTGCTACACTCTCTAAAATGCCCAGTAAAAACCCTCCCACAATTGCCCCAGGAAGACTGTCTAAGCCTCCAATAATAACTGCTGGAAACACCTTTATCCCTACGGATTCAAAGTTTATGTTAACCCCTCCGAAAATATTTGCAAAAACAACTCCACCTAAAACAGCTACAACAGACGATATTGCCCATGAGAGAGCGAAAATTCTAAAAACATTTATACCTACTGCAAAAGCTGCTCGCTGATCATTAGCAACAGCTCTCATAGCTACTCCGGTTCTCGTTTTTAAGAAGAAAATAGTGAAAAGACCTACAACAGCCAATGAAGTAAGTAATCCACCAGCATAAGCGTAACCCAATTTAACGGAACCTATAGTAATCGCGCCGCTTGGAAATACACTCTTATCACCTAATGCAAGATACTGTCCTCCCCAAAATATTTGCACAATACCTCTAATAATATATGTTAGTGCAAGCGTTAACATCATTACTGAAAGTAAAGGCTCACCTAGCATTTTTCGCAAAAGAAATCTTTCAATAGAAAAACCTACACATGCAGCAACAATGGAGGAAGCAGCGATTGCTAATAGCGGGTTTAAACTAAGTTCTACAGCAAAGAAAAAGTAAAGATATGCTCCTAGCAGTAATAAATGTCCTTGTGCGAAATTAATTACTTTAGTTGCTTTATATATTAGGACAAAGCCTAAAGCAACTAGTGCGTAAACTCCTCCGACACTAATTCCTTGAACAATTATTTGTAAGAAGGAGTAAAGATAGCTCATATGCTTCTACCTTTAAACATTCTCTATCCTAACTTTTTGCTTAAACATAACCACTCTACCATCCTCTAATCTCATAGAGAACAGGAATTCATGGTATCTTTCGCCTCTATACATTGCTTCAATAAGGTCACCATATTTTTGAACAATAAACTTCCTCCTAACCTTCCTCGTCCTAGTTACTTCACCGTCATCAGCATGGAATTCCTTAGGCATTATTACGAACTTCCTTATTCTCATGTGCTCTGGAAGCTTCGAATTAACTTCCCTAATAACCTTCTTAATTAAATCATAAACTTCCGATTTTTGCGTAAGATCCCTATAGCTTGTGAAAGCTAATCCTCTCTTCTCAGCCCAGTTCATTACGTTTTTAAAGTTAATATTTATAAGAGCTACACAATACGGTTTATTCTTCCCTACAACAGCAGCTTCCTTAATATATGCAGTGAATTTAAGCATATTTTCTATGTACTGTGGAGGAACCTTTTTACCGTTTGATAACTCAAAAAGCTCACTTAACCTATCAACAATAACTAAGTGGCCATCATTGTCTATGAAGCCAGCATCTCCCGTATGTAACCAACCACTCCTATCGATTGCCTCATTGGTTTTCTCCGGTTGCTTAAAGTAGCCTTTCATAGTGCTTTTACTTCTAATGAGAATTTCGCTTTCCTCAGAAATTTTTACCTCAGTTTCTGGCAAAGGTTTTCCCACGGTTTCAAACTTTATATCAGAGTCCCTATGGAGAACAGCTATTCCCGAAACCTCTGTTTGCCCATAAATTTGTTTGAGGTTTACCCCGATTGCATGGAAGAATTTGAAGTAATGTGGACCTAACATGGCTCCTCCAGTGTATGCGTAACGTATTCTTTTGAGCCCGTATTTGTCGAGAATGCTTCTATAAAGAACCCAGTATCCTAAATACCACAATAGCTTATGATGTAGTCTCGGTTTTCTTCTTTTCATAACAGTTTCTTCTACTATATGATAACCTAATTTCATGAAGTATTCGTAAACTTTCTTCTTAAGCCATGTTGAATCATCCATTTTAGCCATAATATCTGAAACTATATCCTCCCATATTCTAGGTGGAGCAAACATTACGTGAGGAGCTATTTCCCTAAAATCATTCCATAAAGTTTCAGGTTCTTCAGGGAAGTTAACTTTAAACCCTACTGTAAACGCTGTAGCTATCGACATCATTTGCTCACCAATCCATGGGAGAGGCAAGTAGGATACGTACTCAAAGCTTTCACTTATGGGGTCTACTGCTTGCAACGCTAAACTCATATTAATCATGTTCTCATAAGTTAGCATTGCAAGCTTAGAAACTCCCGTAGTACCTGATGTTGGAAACAGCCCTGCAACATCTTCTGATGAACCTTTTTCTATAAGTTCATCAATAACTTCATTATTTTCTACAATCCATTCATTACCTAAATTCATAAGGTCTTTAAAATACATTAAGAATTTAGTGTCCCGATATCTCCACATATCCTTATTATCCCAGTATATTATCCTCTCTAACTCGGGAACTTCGTCTTTAATTGAAAGTATTTTCTCAACTTGTTCCTGATCTTCAACAACAGCTATCTTTGCTTTAACAAAGTTTATGAAGTAGGCTATTTCGCTAGGTAAGCTATCGGGATAAATGCCTAAAGGTATTGCACCAAGAATTTGCGCTCCGAGCTCAGTAAATATCCATTCCGGATCATTATGACCCACAATTACTACTACGTCTCCTCTGCTTATACCTAATGAAGCTAGTCCCCCAGCAACTCTTCTTACATTTTCATAGAATTGCTGCCAAGTTTTCTCCCACCAAATACCGTACTTCTTTTTTCTCAATGCTATCTTGTCTGAATGTTCTTTAGCTCTCCATTTGAGAAGCTTAGGGAAAGTATTTTTTCCTTTAAACTTTTTCTTCAGAACCTTATACCTTTCATTTTCGTCAAGGTAGCTGCCGTTAGAAACCCATCGGAATGCCATGCAATACCTCACCTCTTAACTTTCTCACCCATATATGCTGCTATAACTTTAGGATCATTAGCTACTTCTTCAGGAGAACCTTCAGCAATGACTTTACCATAATCCATAACGATAACCCTTTCCGATAAATCCATTACCGCTGCTAAATCATGCTCTATTAGAACTACTGTTTTACCTAGCTCCTCATTTATAGATAGGATGTATCTAGCCATGTCCTCTTTTTCCTCGAAATTAAGACCTCCCATCGGCTCGTCTAAAAGAATTATTTCAGGATCCATAGCTAACGCTCTTGCAAGTTCAACCTTTTTCTGTATTCCATAGGGTAAAGTACGTACTATTCTATACCTGCATTGTCCTATGTCTAAGTAGTCAAGTATTCTCTCAGCAACATACCTAGCCTTTACTTCCTCCTCCCTTATTTCCCTAAGCCAAAGAGAAGCTTTAACCATTGCAAAAGGCTTCTTTAAATATTTAATTCTAGGTATGAAACCTGAAATAACGTTGTCGAGAACTGTCATGTCCCTATATAATTCTACTTTTTGAAACGTTCTCCCTATTCCTAATTCTGCTCTCCTATACGGTGAAAGACTGGTTATATCTTGGCCTTTAAAAATTACTTTACCCTTTATTGGCCTGTAAAATCCGCTTATTACATTTAGCAAACTTGTTTTCCCAGCGCCATTAGGCCCTATTATCGAAAGAAGCTCTCCTTGATGTATGTGAAGAGTAACTCCTCTTAGAGCCCAAACTCCACCAAATTTTAAATGGACATCAATTACTTCTAACATGGGAACTACTGTAGCCGCAAATTCACTGTACTTTAGCTTATAGAATTTAGATCACCTTTAAGCTATTGTTAATACCACCGTTTCTTTCTTCTATAGTATTTTGCTAACCTGAAATTCTTTCTGGAAGAACCTTTTATTCCCATGTAGAATTCCTTTACATCCTCGTTTTCTTTGAGTTCACTTACTGCTCCATCTAAAACTATTCTTCCACTTTCCATAACATAGCCGTAATCTGCTATTTCAAACGCTACTAGAGCGTTTTGCTCCACTAGTAGAATCGTTATTCCTTCCTTTTCATTTATGGTTTTTATTATTTGGTAAAGCTCTTCAACAACCCTAGGGGCTAAACCTAAGCTAGGCTCGTCAAGTAGTAGAAGCTTGGGTTTAGCAACAAGAGCCCTTGCTATTGCTAGCATTTGCTGTTCACCGCCACTTAAATATCCAGCTCTTACGTTTTCCCTAAGCTTTAATTGTGGAAAATAAGCGTAAATGTAGTCGAAGTCTATTTCCCCTGTTGGCGATAGATAGTTTGCTGCAATGAGGTTTTCCTTAACTGTTAATTCCTCAAATACATGTCTATTCTCAAGCACATGTACTATTCCTTTTTTAACAATCGCTATGGGATCTTTATTTTCAATGTTTTCACCATTAAATTTAATATAACCTCTTGTTACTTCGCCTCTTTCAAGTTTTAGAAGACCCGAAATAGCCTTTAATGTAGTTGTTTTTCCAGCACCATTTGGTCCAAGCAATGCAGTTATGCTTCCTTTACGAACCTTCATAGATAAGCCTTTTAGCACTAAAATGTATTTATCATAAACCACTTCAACATTGTTAAGTTCTAATAGAATATCTTCACTTATTTTTTCAGGTTTTCCAAAGACCTCCTTCGCTTTAACCTTTCGCTCCACAATTACTTTCCCAACCATTCAGCACGCCTCTCAAGCTCAACTTCGCCTAGTTTAACAAATTCACCATCCTTTACTGTGAATAGGAAGACCTTCATGCTTGGCCTACGGTCATTAGGATAGTATGATATTGGCGGAACCACTTTTAAGTCAACATTTCTCCATGTTTCAAGCTCTTTCCTTATGTTTTCTCCTGACACTTCCTCCCCTTTCTTCAACACACTCTCTATAGCTTTAACAAGAACTTTCGCATTAACCCATCCTTTAACATAATGCATATTGTAAACTTTAGGGTCATGTTTGAACATTTCTTTTGCTTCCTGAAGTTCAGGGTCAACTTTTACTGCAAATTCGTAAGGTAATGTTCCAGTAACATATATGTGTCCTTCCGCTGCTTCGCCAGCAAGATCTATTAAAGATTCATCCCATCCCCAAGTATTCACTATAAACTTAAACGATGCGCCAAGCTCTCTAGCATTTTTGGCTGCTACAACATATGATGATATTGTTCCCCCGAACCAAACATAGTCTGCTCCGTAAGACATAATTCTCTGAATTTGTTCGTAAGCACTTGTAGCTCTTAAATCGAGGTTTTCATCAGAACCTATTTCGAAACCAAGCTCCTTAGCATATTCTCTACCAGCAGGTATTGGCTCCGTACCGTAGGCTACATTAGGGTACATGAAGCATATTTTAGGAGGTCTGTTTTCTTTCCAATTCTCTTTTACCCACTTTAACGCGGCTCTAAGCTGTGTTGAGTAGTCAGGATTCGTTATGAAGTTATATGGTGCTTTTTGAGGATCAGTTAGTTTTGCAGCATAACTTGCACTTATATAAGGTACTTTATCCCTTGCTATATCGTCAAGTAGGGCTAATGTATCCCCTGTTCCCCAACCAATTATTGCCACAACACCGTCAACTTCTACAAGTCTCTTATACAAGCTCTCTGCTTGAGGTATTTTGTATCCATAGTCATAATATATTAGCTCTATTTTGTAACCTTCTACACCTCCTTTAGCATTAACTAATTCTATGTAGTCCCTAACACCCCATGAATACGGTACACTAACATCGCTTGTTGGACCTGTTAAATCAAACAGCCCCCCTATTCTAATTACCTTTTCCTGAGTAAACGTAGGAGTCTGCATAGTCTCTGATGTACTTAGAGGCTTTTGCAAAACGAAGTAAATTCCGCCTACAATGGCAGCAATAATGATAATAGCTATAGCTAAAACCAGGGTTTTTGATATGGCTTTACATGACTTATACTTTTTACTTAAACTATTTCCTTTTTCTTTACACATTTTCCCACCTAGATTTAAGATTTTTATGAACTAACAGTTTTGAAAAACATAAGAATGTAATTTCATGAAGCATCAGCCTCTTTTAGAAACTCCTTTATTCTCTCCCAAGAATAATCAACATGTTTTTGAATTTTCTCTAAATCTTCAGGTTTTAAATGCCTAAATCGTTTCTGCATCCTTATGTACTCAACAATAGGTTTTCGCTTAGCCTTATCGATTAAGTGCCTGCTAGGACCCGTTAGCTTTACATGACCATACTCTGCTTCGTAAAGAATCCACATACCTGTGAGCACAGCTAACCTACTTATTTCAATTAGTTTTTCAGGAGGAAAACCCCAGCCTGGAGGGCAAGGTGCATGTAGATGAATGAATTTGAAACCTTTAATCCTACTTGCTTTACGAAGCTTCTCAACGAAGTCGAAGGGGTATGCTAAGGAAGCAGTTGCAACATAAGGTATACCTTGGCTTATGAGCATAAGAGATAAATCTTTCTTCATTTCTTTCTTACCAGTAATTGTGGTTGTAGTCCAAGCACCTGGAGGCGTCGCTGAACTCCTTTGAATACCTGTATTCATGTATGCTTCATTATCATAACATATGTACAGGATGTTCTCATTTCTTTCAGCTGCCCCGCTGAGAGCTTGTAAACCTATGTCAAAAGTTCCTCCATCACCTGCCCAAACAACAACTTGAACACCATTAACTCCTCTTCTCTTATATGCTCTCCAAATACCTGAAGCAGTTGCTGCTGAAGCTGCAAAAGCAATGTTTAGAACAGAGACCTTGAGTGCTAACTTAGGATAAGGTCCTTGAATTATTGAGCTACAACTAGCTGGAACAACAAGTACTATGTTTCTACCTAAAGCTTTACCTAAAAATCTAAGACCTAACGTTGCAGGGCATCCTTGACAGGCTGCGTTCCCCGGAAAAACTATTTCCTCTCCTTTAACAAGGTCTTCTATAGTAACCATAGCATTAACACCTCACTTCATTTTTAAGACCAAACCATTCATGTGGAACAATGATTTTTCCAAATTCTTCAACTTCAGAATAAGCTTTCTTAACCATGTTTTCAAAATCAGAGTAGGTGATATCTCTTCCACCTAAACCCGCAATATATCCTTTAATTTCAGGTTTCTTAGGACAATCGTAAAGAACACTCTTAACTTCGGTAAGAATTACACCGCAAGATCCCATGGAAACATTCCTATCAACAACAACTACAAGATCTTTTGTACAAAGGTTTTCACGTAATTCATCATATGGGAGAGGCCTAATGTACCTTATACGCAAAACACCTACACTATAACCCTCACTTCTTAAATTATCTATAGCTTCTTTAGCATCCCCTGCTATACTACCTAAAGTCACTACGGCTATTTTGGCATCGTTTAATCTGTAATTTTCAACTAAGCCACTATAGTGTCTTCCGAAGATTTTCTCATATTCTCTCTCAACCTCATATATTACTTTTCTAGCGCTTCTCATCGCGTTATGCATAAGATATCTAAACTCCATATAACATCCTGGTCCACAAATACTACCGTGTGAAATAGGGTTGTTAGGGTCAAGTATGAACGGTTTTTCAATGTTCCTTGGCGGAAGAAATGCATCCACCATTTCTTGATCAGGTATTTCTACAGGTGTAGCTGTGTGGCTCATTATGAAGCTTTCTAAACCAACCATTACTGGTAAAAGCACTCTTTCATCTTCAGCTATTCGGAAAGCCTGTATTGTCATATCTAATGCTTCTTGGTTTGTTTCAGCCATAGATATAATCCAGCCACTATCCCTCTGATCTAAAATGTCATTATGATCAGACCATATATTCCAAGGTGGAGCAATAGCTCTAGTGACAACAGCCATCACTATGGGAAGTCTAGTTCCAACAGCCCACCAAACCATTTCATGCATGTAAAGTAATCCTTGACTAGATGTTGCAGTAAATGTTCTAGCTCCAGCAGCGGCTGCACCTACACATGCAGCTAATGCAGAATGCTCCGACTCCACATGTACTATTTCAGCTTCTAATTCACCGTGCTCTATGAATTCATTTAATTTCTCAACAATCGTTGTTTGAGGGGTTATAGGATATGCTGCAATAACATCAACTCTAGAGAGCTTAACAGCGTAAGCTACAGCATGGTTTCCTGTAAGAACAGCTACCCTAGACATTATATTCTCCCTCTGGAACAAAATCTATAGCGTTAAATGGGCATTCATTTGCACAAACACCGCAGCCTTTACAGAACTCGTAATTTATAATTACCATACCATTTCCTATTTCAATACTGTTTTCAGGGCAGTAAAGCCAGCATATTAAGCAGTTAGTGCATTTCTCATAGTCAATTACAGGTTTAAATGTTCTCCAAAACCCTGTTTTACCCGAAGCACCTATGGTAGGTTTCGAAATTACTGTAACATGTATTTTCACGGTTTTTCACCTAATCTTAGAAGTTCTTAAGTAACCTAGATTCACGGCTTCAACATTTTTCTTAGCCAATGCACCATGCCAATGCTTTTCAACAGCTTTTACAATAGAGTTCAAAGAGACAATACCTGCTTTAGCAATAGCACCTAACATCGCAGTATTAACTATGGGCATGCCTGAAGATATCATTCCAAGTTCTATGGCAATACTTGTAGCGTCTAATACGTATGTGGAATATGGAAAACTCAATTTCTTACCATTTTTGAAATTAAGTATAAATCTACTTTCACCATCTTTTAACTCTATATCCATTTGGCTTAGAAGTCTATGATCAAAAACTACTGCTACATCAGGTTTATTGACTATATGATGTATCCTTATGGGTTTATCTGAAATTCTAACGATAGACACTACAGGTGCTCCACGTCTCTCGGCTCCGAAAAAGGGTATTGATTGGCTCCACAATCCATCAAAATAAGCTGCTAACGCCAATATGTTTGCTGCCGTAACAGCTCCTTGACCTCCTCTTCCATAGATTTTCACTTCAATAAGCATTTACTACCTCCCCTCAAATCTCTTGTCAACAATGATTCTTGAGAAATCATAGGTGCCTTCTTCAACAAAGACTATTTCATCAGGTCTTATGAGGAGCATTTCCTTAAGATCTTCACTAAGCTTTTTGAGAACATCTTTAGCACAACCTAATTTATCCTTGTAATGCTCAATGACAAGCTTTAAATAGTCTAAAGGACCTTTCTTAGTGATTATTATTTGAAATCTGCCTGTTAAAGCAGGGTATCTCTTTAGAACTTCGGATACTTGGCTTGAAAAAACTTTAACGCCTTTAATCTTCCTCATATCATCTATTCTTCCAAAAACCCCGCCTAATCTTCTGAATGGTATTTCACAATCACTACTATCTATAATGTAGCTTACATCTGATGTCCTATATCTAAGTAAAGGTGTTGCTTCACGAGAAAGATGAGTTATTACTATTTCTCCTTCCTCCTCAGGTTCTAGAAGCTCACCGGTCTTAGGATCAACAATTTCAACATAGACGTAATCTTCAACTATATGTCCGCCGCTTTCATTAATGCATTCAACACTTACAGGTGCGCATTCCCCTAAACCATAATAGTCTATGGCTACTTCAATAACTCCCCATTTCCTCTTAAACTCCTCTCTAAAACCTCTAACCGTAACCCATGGTTCGGCAGCACCTATGAACTTACGTATATTGGTTTTTTCAGGCTCTATACCGCTCTTTTTCATTTCTTCAAGAATCCTTAAAGCATATGACGGTGTAGCTATAAGTGTTGTTACACCATATTTCTCAATGAACCTTACTTGCTGCTTAGTATTACCTGGACCTAAAGGTATAGGTAGTCCTTTCAGATCCTCTACGGCTAAGTGAAACATCATACCAGCTACGAAAAGAGTGTACCCGAAAGTTATTTGTACAATATCGTTTCTCCCTAATCCAGCCCATCTAAGGGCTCTAGAATTCGCCTTAATCCATTCCTTAACGTCTCTTCTCGTAAAAAGTATTGGAATGAAGACTCCTTTAGGTCCAGGGGTCATGTGGAAACGAACAACTTTAGATAGTGAAGTACCAATTCTGCTTCCGAAGGGAGGATTACGTACAATATCTCCTATTACCTCCTCCTTAGTGGTGAAGGGTATTTTAGAGAAATCCTCAAAAGACCTTATGTCATCAGGTAGAATTCCAGCTTCCCTTAGCTTTTTACGGTAGAATTCATTTCTATCATAAAGCCTTCTAATCTGCTCTTTCAATTTAGTTAGCTGAAGTTTTCTAACATCTTTCTCCCCTATTTTCTTCAGCATTTTTAATGGAATTATAGATAAAGTGGATGTCACAGAAAATGCACCCCAAGAAGAGGGGTTTAAGGGAAAAGGAAACCGAAAAAGGACCCGTTTATAGGTTCACTAAAATAATAATAATCAAAGTAATAATTAAGGAAGAAATTAGTTGAAGAAGAGAGTTAAAGCTCTCATAGATTCTAAAGCTTATCTTCAACTTAGCAGTGTTTTTCATGGAAATATTTTTCACTCAGTAACCCTCAAATAATTGGAGTTTTTCCGCGTTTACGAGCTCTTTACTATATTGTCCGTCTTATGAGAAGTAGATGATATATAAATTTTTTCTAAATTATTTATTTTTCCTTTCTTCAATAACCCTTTTTACCTTATCACTATCGATTTAAAGAAGCACTACTAATTCAACATTTTTTACTTCAGATACAACAAGCACCCCACCTTATTGCCTGCTCTTTTAGGAAAACTATTGCATTATGTATGTTTCTAAAGCTTACATTTCCGCTACTCTCTTAAAACCATTCAATTAACCAACAATTGCATATTTAAAAACGTAAAGATTGTTTTAAAAAATTTTAAGTAGAATCTTTATATAACTAGTTTGGCTACTTGGTTCACTTAGGGTGTAATTTAAAGAATGAATGTTATCCATGATGTTTATGGCTATTTAAAACACACAATAGTTGACAATATAGCTTGCATTTGGAAAAACATGGGCTTCACTGTGGTAAAAGGAAGAATTTTATCTGAACTAGAAGAACCACCCCTTGAAAAATTCGGTGACTTATCGCTTCCAGTTTACACGTTTGCCAAGCAGTTAAAAATGAAACCCCACGAATTAGCGGAAGCTACAGCTAAGAATCTTAAGCTAAATTTCATAAGGAAAAACAATGTAATAGGTGGTTATTTAAACATTTTCCTTAAGGAAGAGGAAATTGCAAAAATGCTTTTTAAAGCCATTCAAACTTTCAACAACAAATTCGGCTATGTTGAAACAGGAAAACCTGAAAGAATAGTTATTGAACATACAAGTGCTAACCCTGTTCACCCATTACATGTAGGTCACGCTAGAAACTCCATCTTAGGTGACACATTAGCTAGAATGCTTGCAAGAAGAGGCCATATTGTTCAAAGAAGATTCTACATTAATGATATGGGGAGGCAAGTTGCTATACTAACCTACGGGTATTTAGCTTTAAATAAGCCTAAGCCTGAAGGAAAACCAGACCACTTCTACGGAATAATATATTCTATAACAAATGTGATTATTGAAATAGAAAAGTTGAGAAAGGAAATGGAGTTCGCGAAAAACACTAGTAATAGAGAGGAATACTTAAAGCTGCAAGATGAACTATATGATTGGCTTAATGCTCTCGCAAGTCTTGAAGAAAAAAGAAAGGACTTTGTTGAGAAATTATCTAAGAGATTAAGCGGTAAGGAACATGAGAAGGAAATACAGAAGATTATGAAGGAGTATGAAGAACGAACTAGTCTAGAATTAGTTAGCATAATAAGGAACCTATGTAATGACATAATTAAAGGCTTCAAGGAAACATTAGCTAAAGTAAACATAGAATTTGACAAATGGGATTGGGAAAGCAACCTAGCATGGCAAAGTCTTGTAGGTAAAATTTTAAAAAAAGCTAAAGAAAGCCCTTATGCAACAATTTATAAAGGAGCTTTTGCCCTCAACTTCTCCCAAATTCAAGAACATAGGGAAGTTAAGGAGAAGCTTGGACTACCTAAGGCATTTAAGATACCTCCTTTAATTCTTCAGAGAAGTGATGGAACAACACTTTACACTACAAGAGACATAGCCTATAGCCTTGTAAAGTTTAAAGAAGCTGATAAGGTAATTAACGTTATAATGTCTGAGCAAAGCCTTGAACAGCTACAAGTAAAGCTTGCATTATACGCATTAGGCTATACTAAAGAAGCACTAAACTTAATTCATTATTCCTACGAAATAGTGAAAATTCCCGGAGCCAAAATGTCTGGAAGAAAGGGTAGGTACATAGACTTTGATGGATTAATAAACGAAGCTATTGCTAGAGCGTTTTTTGAAGTAGAAAGAAGAAACCCTAACCTTCCTAAAGAGGAAAAGGAGAAAATAGCTAAAGCAGTAGGTATAGGTGCTTTAAGATACGCTTTAGTTTCTGTTTCAGCATCTAAACCTTTAGTTTTTAAATGGGAAGATGTTCTTAGTTTTGAAAAGAATAGTGGACCATACATTCAATACACTTATGCTCGAGCTAAAAGTATACTTAAGAACTATGGGAAACCAGTAATGTTTAATGAGCTTAGCTCCCTAGATTACGGAGTTTTTAAAGAAGATAAGCCTAGAAAACTCCTGCTTAACATAGTGAAGTTCCCATGGGTTTTTGCTAAAGCTGCTGATGAATTAAAGCCTGAACTACTTATTAATTATGCTGGAAAATTAGCTGACATATTTAATTCATTTTATGCTAAGGTCCCGGTTTTAGCTGAAAAAGACGAAAATAAGAGAAGGTCAAAGCTACTGCTTGTAAAGGCAACAGAGATAGTTTTAAAGAACATATTGGATGTACTAGGTATTGAGGCTCCCGAAAGAATGTGAATTAAGAAAAGAAAAAGTTTTATTTATTTTAAGAAGGTTTCTTCTTTAAGAAAAAGCCTATAGCAAATCCTATGATTAACCCTATTACTGCCCCACCTAGCATGTAAGTGTTAAGTGCACTTCTTAGAGACTCTACTTCTTTCATTAATGTTTCCTTATCTGATTGCAATGCGTTCTTTTCTTCTTGGCATGTTGTTAGCTGTGATTTTAGACTATCTATTTGTGAGCTAAGTGTTTTCTTAGTGTTTTCAAGTTCTGCTTCTAAACTTTCCTTGTCGCTTTTTAGCTTCTCTAATTCACTCTTTAAACTATTTATTTCCTCGCTTAAGCTAGCCATTTCCTTCTTTAACTTAATAACCTCTGGTATTCTTGATCCATAAAGGCCTACACCCCATAAGACAATGTTTCTTATGAACTCTGGACCACTACCTTTAATTCCTTTATATTCTGAAACCCACATTCCCTGGTAATGATCGAAAGGCGCTTCAGTACTTAAAATAACTATGTCATCTTTGTCCATGAATTCAGCAGCCATGAGAGTAAAGGAGCCTTCCTCACCAACTTCGTAAGCATGTGGTAGCGGCTCAACGAATTCTGCTATAGCTCCCTTAGGCGACGTTATTGCTATTCTATATACGTTTTCAACAGGCTTTTCTCCTGTTCCATATAGAGGCTTCCATTCACCATTAACGTAAAGAGCTATTGGAGCTGGTCCGTGGAAGAGAACAGGATGAAGCACACCACCAGCTAGGAAGAAGAGTTCTGGATCAGGCTTTATTAAGGCGCCTGGTCTGTAATCTTTGCCGAAATTAACCTCTCTATCAACAGCTTCTGTATGGTCATTTCTTAAAACAGAACCTACTGCCTCTAATATTTTGTTCGCATTAGGTATTCTCATGTAGTCTCCGCCTGTGTAATCGCTATCGCCTGTTACCCAAAGTGTTTTACCTCCCTGATCAAACCATTGCTTTATGGCGTTTAATTCTTCATCAGTTATTTCAACCCCTGTATCTACTTGTACGTAAATGAGCATGTCAGCGTCTTTTATTTCATCAAATGTTATTTCTTCCGTAATAACTTTCCATTCGACCTCAGTAATATTACTCATCATATAGTTCAGTTGAAGATCTTCTCCGAAAAGCCCATGTGCTACTATTACAACAAGAGGCTTCTCCTCTTCAGCTGAAACTGTTGCTGGAACAAGTAGTGCTAATGTTAAAACTAAAACTATTGACATAGTTAAGAGTATTTTCTTCATAGCTTATTAACCCCGAAAAGAATACTTTGGTTTCTAATTTTCTTCTTGAACATAAGTGAATTTTAACTTTTCGTAAAGATACTAAAGGAACCTATCAGGTAACTATGGTATTATAGATATAAATATAGCTAATCTAATAGAACTTTCATGGCATTAGACCTTAGGAGGGTAAACTCAGATGAAACTCTATGCTCTATCAAAAACAGCTGCTATTATCATTGCGATAGTAGTTCTTGCAGCAATTATTGGCGGATTATACCTTGCAATGCCGCCTAAACCTACTACTTCACCAACAGTTTCTCCTTCTCCGACGCCTACTGAGACTACGCCTTCACCATCCCCGTCGCCAACACCTACACCAACAGAAACAACACCAACCGAAACCACACCGACAACAACACCGACGGAAACAACACCAACACCTACCGAGACGGAAACCAAACCTCAGGGTATCGTTTTAAGGGTAATAACGAGACATGGCTATGATATTTTAGATGCCGCTAAGGAGAGATTTTTAAAAAGTGAGTTAGCTAAGAAATACAATATTGTTGATATAAGATGGTTACCTATAGACCCTTCACAATGGATTGATGTCATTAGGTCCTCGGCTGAAACTCCCGGTAGAGAAATTGATGTTGCATGGGGTGGCGGTCCAACACTTTTCGACACCCTTGCCCGTGAAGGATTATTAGCGCCAATAACAAGTGATGAAATAAAGGCTATTTTAAAAGATATTCCAGAGGAAATTTCTGGTTCATCTATGATGAGAAAAGACACTAATGGAAACATAGTGTGGGTTGCAGCTGCAATTTCTACTTTTGGTTTTACAATAAATAAGCAGAAATTAGAAGAATATGGATTGCCGAGGCCTGTAAAATGGGTTGACCTAGCTAGCCCAGACTATGCAATAACACTTCCCACACCAAGTGTTGGAGTAGCTGATGCAACAAGAAGTACAAGCAACACAAGAATGTACGAAATAATACTTCAAATATATGGATGGAAGAAGGGATGGGAAATAATAACGCTGATGGGTGCTAACGCTAGAATATATGATCAATCAGGTCTTGTAAGGGACTCTGTTATTAGAGGGGATATTGCAGTAGGTATAACAATAGACTTTTACGGGTACACTGCCCAACTACAGAATCCTCAGCAATGTGAATATATTCTTCCAGAAGATGGAACAATAGTTAATGGTGATCCCATAGCTTTACTTACAACAAGTAAGCATAAGGAAGCTGCACAAGCATTTATTGCTTGGGTACTTAGCCCGGAGGGCCAAACAGTATGGATGCTTGAAAACGTTAATAGAATGCCTGTAAATGCAAAGGTATTCGAAACACCTGAAGGCCAAAACAGGCCTGATCTGAGAGAAGCCTATGAGAGAACACTAAAAGCCTCTTCAATAGAGTTTAGCGATGAATTAGCTCTAAGCTATGAAGAAATAATGAGATGGTTCTTCTTTGCAACGATAACTCAAGCACATCAAGAACTCCAAACAACGTGGAAAGACATAGCGTTAGCACATCTAACAGGTAAAATAACTAAGGAACAATTTGATTACCTTATAGATAAACTAACAAACCCTGAAAACATAAAGTTTAAAGAACCAGAAACAGGCGAGGAACTAACATTTACTCAGGAAGTTGCTCAGCAATTAAATGAAAAAGTACTTAAAAGTGCTGACTATAGAAACGCTCTTGTAAAGCAATGGATAGAGGCAGCGAAAGCTAGGTATCAAGAGGTTCATCAAGAACTACTATCCATAATTGGAGGATAAATAGGGTGAACTTAAAAAGCATTAAGAGGGAATTTGATAAATTAACTATAGTGCAGCTGTTCATAGCATTATTCATACTAATATTTTTTCTGGTTACACCTATCGCATCGCTTCTTGTAAAAGCGTTTATTTCCGATGAAGGATTTTCATTCAAGTACTTTGAAATAACATATTCTGACCCTAATATGATTTCCCCTACTCCATCATTAACAGTAATTCAGATTCTTGAAAGATATAAGTTTGAAACTCTACCTAATGGTACTCGAATTCTCATACCTCTAAAAACGATTTATATTGGAGGTGTAGGGCCAAATTTCGGATATATTTTAAACTCAATATTCGTTTCAGCAACCGTCATGATTCTTGCGTCAATAATAGGCTTAATTGCGGCATTCATAATGGCTCGTTATGAGTTCCCGGGGAAAAACATTTTCAGAGTTCTCTTAATAATTCCCCTACTTGCAACACCTTTCGTAAATGCTTATGTAATAGGTAAGGTTTTAGGGCCAGGAGGTCTTCTTAACTATATTTTAAATGATGTTCTTAAAGTAACTGATTACACCATAGTTATTGTTGGCTTACCTGCAGTAATTCTTGTTCAAACACTAAGCTTTTTCCCAATAGTCTATATGAATACTTTATCGAGTTTAATAAACATTGATCCCTCATTAGAAGAACAGGCAGAGAACATGGGTGCTCATGGTTTTAAGCTTTTCCGTACAATTACATTTCCACTATCGTTACCTGGCCTTGCAGCTGGTGCAACACTTGTTTTCATATTTAGTATGGAAGACTTAGGTGCCCCCATAGGGTTAAGCGGGGCTTTTGGCGATGGATTACATACGCATTTAATGTCTTTTTACATTTATGATGAATTTAGAAAAGTGCTTTCTCTAGAGCAAGTACATGCTTCAGTTTATGCGTTAGCTGTAACAATGCTTCTAATAGCTTCCGCAGCTTTCCTTATGATTAAAAAGTACGTTTCATTAAGACAATACGCTATGCTTTCAAAGGGAGGACGTTGGAGCCCTAGAGTCAGAAGACCAGGTAAGAAGGGATTAGTAGCTACTTATATTTTCTTAGTGTTGTTAGTTATAATATCCTCATTCCCCCAAATAGGAGTTATAGTTCTATCAATAACAGATTGGGCAACAAGCGGCATTTTACCTACTAAATTAACTTTAGAGCATTTAGAATCACTAGTTACAAAATCTGACGTAACTAGAGCTATCATGAATAGCTTAACATATTCTGGAGTAGCTGTATTAATAATTGTTTTAACAGGAACTAGCGCAGCTTATGTTGTAGCTAGAAGGAAAATTCCTGGAAAAGACCTTCTTGACACATTAGCAACAATACCCATAGCTATTCCTGGAATAATAGTTGCCGTAGGTTACATAGTGTTCTTTACATTACTAGCTAAAACACTCTACAATACCCCCTTTGAAAGTATAGGTTATACGTTTGACCCCTTCGTTAATCCGGGTCTCCTACTAATGTTCTCATATAGCGTTAGGAGACTTCCATTTACAGCTAGAGCTGTTTTCGCAGGTCTCCAACAAACTCATGTAAGCTTAGAGGAAGCTGCTGAAAATCTTGGAGCAAGCAGGGTGAGAACATTCTTTACAATAGTTATACCCTTAATTGCAGCAAACGTAATTAGTGGTGCAATACTATCCTTCGTTTACTCTATGAGCGAGGTAAGCACTAGTGTTATTTTAGGAAGTAGAAACCCAAGCCAAGGACCCATAACGTTTCTTATGAGCCAAGTCATATATGCTAGTGCAGCAGTAGGTACGGTAAGTATTGCAGCAGCCTTAGGTGTATTGCTTATGGCGTTGCAGATAACAGCTATTTCTATTTCAAACTATATTCTTAAACAGAGAGTGGCTTTCCTAGGTGTTTAAGTAATGGTTAGTGTTAGATTAGATAATGTCACGAAAAGATTTGGAGAAGTAGTTGCGGCAGACAAAATAACGTTAACAATAAGGCATGGTGAATTCTTCACTTTCCTTGGACCTTCGGGATGCGGGAAAACAACAACTTTGAGAATAATTGCGGGCTTAGAGTATCCGGATGAAGGTAGACTATTTTTTAATGGAAAAGATGTAACAGATGATCCACCCTACAAGAGGAACACTGGAATGGTTTTCCAAAACTACGCTCTCTGGCCTCACATGACAGTTTTCGACAATATAGCTTATGGATTAAAGATAAGAAAGCTCCCTAAAGAGGAAATAAGGAAAAGAGTTCTTGAAATACTTGATTTAGTGAAGCTTAAAGGTTTAGAAAACAGGTATCCCACTCAGCTTAGCGGTGGTCAGCAGCAAAGGGTAGCATTAGCGAGAGCATTAGTTATTGAACCAGCAGTTCTACTGTTAGATGAGCCTTTAAGTAATTTAGATGCAAAATTGCGTATTGAAATGAGGGAGGAAATAAAGAGGATACAGAAGAAGCTCGGAATAACAACAATTTATGTTACACATGATCAAGAGGAAGCCATGGTCATTTCTGATAGAATAGCTGTGATGAATCGTGGAAAAATAATGCAAGTGGATGCTCCTAAAGACCTATATAGGCGCCCAAGAAACCTTTTCGTAGCCTCCTTCCTTGGTAGATGCACTATATTGAAGGGTGTAGTTAAAGAAATAGAAGGAGACTTAGTTACTCTCATAACAAGAAATCTCGTAATTAAAGGTATAAGGCCATCAAAAGACTTAAGAATGCGTGAGGGAGAAGAGGCTGTAGCAGTTATAAGGCCTCAGGATTTTGAAACGGAGAAAACAAGGGGAAACGTAAATGAAATAGAAGGAACTGTTGAATGGATATCCTTTGTAGGGCCTTATTCGGAATTAAGAATTAACGTTGACGGACTAAAGGTTCTCGTAAATGTGGATCCAGATTTTCAAGTGAAAATCGGAGATAGAATAGCAGCCTATATAAGCTATGATAGAACAATAATATTTCCACTAAGAGAGGCAGAAACAGCGTATCGGGAGGAAATAAGGGTTTAAAAAAGGTTTTTATGTTCTTTTCTTAGCTAATCCTATTAAAATAGCAGCTATGATTACCGCTATAGCCAACCCAGCATAGAGTGGCGTATAATCTACACCCTTTGGCTTATATGGGACATAGGTTGTTGGCGTGGTTTCGGTTGGTGTTGGCGTTGGTGATGGGGTTGGTGTTGTTTCTGTTGGTGTAGGTGTTGGCGACGGGGATGGTGAAGGCGTAGTCTCAGTAGGCGTCGGAGAAGGAGAAACTGTTGGTGAAGTAGTGGTTGGTGTTGTTTCCGTAATTAATTCTTCAGATGATACTAATCCTTTCTCGAAAGTGAAAACATATGTTTTTTCAACGGAATTACCTGAGAAATCTGTTATCACAACTTTAAACTCTGTATTGTCTTTTAATTCTCCCTCCCTTATCCAGAATCTATAGGCAACAACTCCATTACCTGTTTTATCTAAATCTAAATCGTATAGTTCAGGCTCTTTCCACCCATCACCAGTATTGTACATAACCTTTACTGACGCTACACCCCAACCTTTATCGGTAGCTTCAACTTCACCTATCCACCAACCCGAGACCTTTATGCCTAAATTAGCTATTTTTATTTCCATAGGTTTCTCTAATGTAACACTTACAATTTCGGGTTTAACGTTATCTTCCTCCGTCGTTATTGTGAATACTAATTCAGCATTGGGCTCAATAATCACGTTCTTAAGTAAGACATAGTAGTATCCGTTTTCAGTACTTACTACCTCTACATTGGTGTTTTCTGGAATTATCCTGTAATTTTCAAAAGGCACATCATTAGGCACTCTAAACGCTACTATTAGATTATAGCTTTCTTCAAGCTTATTCTTAATCTTTAATGAAACGGTATGCGAGCTACCATCATTAACTGGAGTATAGTAGTATTCTAAGAGACCTATTTCGTAAGGTCTTACTCCTTCACCAACGTCTATAGGTATGCTATTAGGATAGTCGTTTAAAGGCTTACTTAAATATGTTAACGTCCTTTCATCTATTGTTCCATTAGCGTATATGTTTATAAGTCTAAAACCTCTCCAATCACCCTCTCTTACATCATAAGGTACTCCAGTAGCCGTTATGAAGTAGTATTTTTGCCCATTATATACTACAACATTGTTTATATCATTATGCGTATGTCCCGTAAGAACCAAGTGTACCCCATTTTCAAGTATCATTTGAAAGAGCTTCTTTAACTCATCTTTATGGTCACTCCAGCTCCCATAGAAGTATCCTTCGCTGAAAAGTTTTTCAAAATCATCATCTATTGATGAAACCTTTACTACACTTATTTTATCGTCCCGTATTTTATAACCGAATATTGGATGATGTAATATCATTATTTTAACTTTTTCAGGATTACTTTTAAGTACGTTTTCAGCCCACAATAATTGCTCCATAGGCACCCATCCGTCCATTCCTGAGTCTAAGAACAGAAATAGAAACTTTCCTACGGTTATGGTGTAATTCCTATATCCCATTATTTTCTCCCATGTTTTCGCAACACCTGGAGAATCGTATTCATGATTCCCTATTCCCGCATACGATGGTATTTTCAGTTGAAGCCAATATGTTAAGAAATACTTCCATGCGGAAGCTTGTGAAGGTCTTTCAACTTCGTCACCGTTAAATATTAGCATTGTTGCATTAAGTATGTTAGCTACGGAAACCATTTCCCTCCAGTAAGGTGTTCCAGCAGGTGTTTTAGTGTCTGCAGTATATATTAGCTTAATTTTATCCGGCCATTTCTTTAGAACCCATACTGAATTAGGCATTTCAATATTGTACTGCTTATCTGCAGCTGTAAATGCAAGCTTCATTGAGTAAAATCCTTCACCAACATCATTAGGTACATTAAATTCAGCAACCCAAGCCTTCCACCTACCGCTATACGCAACGTCTTTAAGCGTTAAATCATAACTTCCAAACTCGTTAAATATGGTTAAACTAATGTCTTTAGGTTCTATGTCCTCGCTAAGTGCTAAACGTACCTCTAAAGTTCCACCAGCTAAAACAGGTTCGGGATACGCTAATGTAGGATACTTAACAACCTCAGCATAGTACTGTAAAACAGAGGCAGCTAAAACACTGCTAGCACTTACAACAACAATGAGAAACAGTGAAACTATTATTAATGAAATTAAAGAAGACCTTTTCATACTTAATCTACCAAGATAGAACCTATGAACTACTCTATATAAGCACTACTATAAAGGCGAAAACAGCCACCAATATAAGAATGCTTAAGAAAAGAGAAACACGGGCCCGTCGCCTAGCCAGGATAGGGCGCCGGCCTCCGGAGCCGGTGGTCCCGGGTTCAAATCCCGGCGGGCCCGCCAAGAAACCTCTCTACATAGTTGCCAAATGTCGAAAGGACTTGTCGTAGTATATATAAACTCGGTTAGTGTGGTAGCATGGTTTAATAGTGAATAGTTAATAATTTTAACATGGTGTATCTATGTTTTTTAAGAGGAGAAAAATCCCGTTAAGAGTTTCCGATTTAATGTCTGTACCTCCTATAATAGCTAGTGAAGATACTCCTATTGAGAAAATAGCTAAAAATATGTGGGACAATAGGGTAGGCTCTGTTATGATTACTGATAGTGAAGGAGTGCTTGTAGGTATTGTTACTGAAAGAGATATTCTTTACTCTGTCGCTAATAATAAAGTTGGTAAAGGCCTTCCAGCATACATGGTAATGACGGAAAACCCTGTAACTGTGACACCAGACACTTTACTCATAAATGCTATAGATAAGATGAGAAAAGTGAATGTTAGACACTTACCCGTAGTTAATAATGAGAATAAACCAGTTGGAATGTTGTCTTTAAGGGATGTAACTGATGTTTTATTAACACTATTTCACTTAATACATGGCTAATGTTAAGGTGTATTGTCATGGTTGAAAAGAAAAGATTTGGTGTTTACGTACCAGAGGATTTAGCAAGGGATTTAGAAGCTTGCATGAAAACTCTAGGTTTAAAAAGTAAGTCTAAATTAGTTCAGGAAGCTTTAAGATTATTCATAAATGAGCATAAGTGGAAGTTACGTGGAAAAGCTGTGGGCATTGTTGGCGTAGTATATAATCATGAAGCCCAAGATGTTGATGAGAAACTTACTGACATACAGCATGAATATTTAGACGTCATTATTTCTTCAGTTCACGTTCATTTAGATGAAAGAAGATGTATGCTCGCAATAATAGTTAGAGGAAGCACTAAGAAAATTAGGGAGTTATTAAATGAAATGATAAGAATAAGCGGTATTTTAACAGTTAGGCAAATGCTATTAGCAGCTGAATGAAGCAGCTATTTTCCAATAATTTTAATTAGCAGCAATGCTGAAAGAACCTCCATTACTAAAACGTAGCAGGGTACCATGTACTTGTAGAACTGATAGAGAAAACCTAGTACTATATTCCCTATCATCCACGAAGAACCCATGGTAAGGCCGAAAATACCGTATGCGTAAGCTCTACGTTCCGCTTTTACTAAATCAGCTATAGCTGCTCTCATAACAGTTTCATACATACCCATAACGATACCCCATATGCTAACTAGCAAGGTTACAATGTAGGTGTTGGTAAATAGAAGCAACGATGTTGAAGCAAAAACTAATATAGGCGATGCTGCAAGCGCCTTTAAACCTACTTTGTCGTAAATGTAACCTATTGGAAATGCTATGATAGCGTCAACTAACATAGCTAAAGTGTAAAATAATGGTATAGCATAGTCCCCTAACTCCACTGAGACTTTTAGGTGATAAGAAATTAAAGCCCAGTGTACAAAACCTAGTGTTAGAGAAGCCATTGATGCTAGGTATAAGAGAAACTTCTTTGAAATATGCTTCTTAGATACTTCAGGCGCTGAAACAGATTTTATCTTTGGATAAATTATTGAAGCGGTTATGACAAACATTAATGCTATAAAAGCGGGTATTGCTAAGTAGAGTAACGTAAGTCTGTAGTTCCCGTAAGATACTGCAAGAGACCACGCGACAAATGCTGGACCGGCAACAGCACCTATTTGGTCAAGAACTTCATGTATTCCAAAACCCTTACCTTTACCTATAGGCTCAGTTAATTCAGCTACTATAACATCCCTTGCCGGAGCTCTTAACCCTTTACCTGCTCGCTCAAGTAGTACTAGGATAAGTGCTAATTGCCATGTTCCAGCGAAGGAAAGTAAGGGAACAGCAACTAAATTAACAAAATAACCCGCTATGACAAGGCCCCAGTAAATTTTACTTGAGCGGAAATGTCCTGCAATAAGTCCTCCGAGACCTCTCATAATGTAGTTTACGAGTTCCCCTATTCCGATAAAACCTACTATGAAAGCTGTTGCACCTAATATGTTAAAGTATGCTCCAAGTACTGAACGTGCTCCTTCATATGTTACATCTGCGAAAAGCGAAACGAAGCTTAAAAGAAAAAATGTTATAAAAACTTTTTTACTTAACCCCTTAAATTCCTCTTTCCTTCTCATTTTCAAAATCTCTTAACTAATGGCTCAGACAATTCCCTTATTTTCAATTCCCAATTTTTAGCTTTAACTATAGCTGATGCTACTAGCACGCCTTGAGTACCAAGCTCTATAGCTTTAGCTACATCATCTCCTGTTGTAATACCTGCCCCAGTTAGAATAGGTGTTTCTTCATCAATCCTCCTAATCTTTGAAACAGTGTTTGTAACTACTTCAGGCTTAGCTTTTGAAACAGATATTCCCGTACCTATAAGTTCTGGAGGCTCTATAGCTACAGCTGTTGGCTTTAAAGCCGCTACTGCTGCGCTTGTTTCAGGGGTGTCCGCGCACGATATAACATCTAACCCTACTTCTTTAGCTCTAACTATTGCTTCATGAAGAACATCGAGTCTAACCCTATTTTCTGAATGATTTAGTAAAGTACCTTTAGCACCAGCTTCTTTAACAGCTTCTGGAAGCACATGTCCTGTATGAGCACCTGGTTTTATAGGGTCTATGTGTTGAACGTACACAGGAATTTCTACGTTTTCAGCAATAAGCCTTAAATCAGCTAATTGAACAGCAATTACTATTTCAACACCTAATTCCTTAGAAACTTTCTCAGCAACCTTAGCTAGTTCAAGAGCTTTTTTCCCCGTAGCTTGCAAATATGTTTTAAAGTTAATTACAAGAACAGGTGTTCTAATCATGTAAAACACATCCAATTCTGAACATTTTTAGCTAAATAAAAAAATTGTTTTTGTTTTATGGTTTATTCATAAATTACTCATGCTTAGATTCGCTACTTGGTCTTTTCTTATATCTTTCAACTTCCCTCATTGCTTGCACGTCAACTACAAATCTATCCTTAAGTTTCTCTAGAACATGGGGTAATGTCGTATATTCCATTTCTTCAGGTCCTAATCTATGAGGCATGAATGGACCATGTCTTCTTATGTATTCTGCTATATTCTGTGCTAATCTTCTTGTTTCATCAAATGCTGGGTCATCAAACAAGTCCGCTGGTCCAATAAGTTTACCGTTCTTTATCTGCCATCCTAAAGCAATAATTCTAGGAGGCCCATCAAATCTTGTACACTGAGCATATCTTTGCGGTACTGGCATTAATGGTCCGAAATGACTTCCCCTCATCCATCCAGCAACCATATGCGGGAAAGCAAATGCTTCTAAAACTTCACCTACAGCTGGTAACCCATGTTGTGCTCTAACTATAGCTACAGGGTCGTCTTTTCCCACATACTTTCCTGCTATTAAATTAAGTCTTTCACTACTAACTACCGCAGCTATCATGTCATCGTTTTTTCTGTAAACTCTCTTAATAACATATCTTCCAGGAGTCCCTATTAAGGCGAGAATGTCATACATTTCCTCAGGCGATTTAAGTAAAACTTTCTTTCCCTCATAAACGTCTAGTATTTCAAATTTAAATCCAATATGCATTCTAGGGTCTATTACAAGACCCGCTGTATTGAATGGGTCAGCAAATATTCTAAAGAGCGGTAGATTAAATGCTCCAGGCTCGGTCTTATCGGCGTGAAATGTAATTACTGGTTCTGCAGGTCTTTCCTCAAATTCCATTTCCGCAATTCCAGGCCCTAATCCTCTAATATTACCTGAGAAAGCTTCTGAAAGCAGGTCTTGGCCAGCAGCATATAATCCTAGATCCTTAGCTACTTTTGCAGCTGCCTTAAATGCCTCCCATGCTAAACCATGAACATCAGGGTTATCAACACCTTTTCTATGAGCCATAATTAATTGTATATCGTCTCCAACATGTGTAACATAAAAGTCTGTTATTATCCCCTTGCTTTTCGCTTCGGCAAGAACCTTTGTTGCAGCAGCTAAAGTATCTGGATGTGTTATGTGATGTCCTGCTAAAGAACCTACGTCTGCTTTAATAATGCTTAAAGTTATTAGTTCTCCCATTTAGAGCACCTAGCTTAAACTACTATTACGTTCAGAACAGACTCAAAGTACTGTACCTAATAAAGTTATTCCACATAGTAGTATTCCCCAATGCTTTTTTGAAGTCTGTCAAGATAGCTTCCCTCTTTATTAACACGCGGCCTCCTTGTTTTAGAATCTCTTCGGAAAGTTATACCGACGTCTTTAAGGAAATCGTTAATACCTGTTCTTAAATCCCTTGGGGCTTTAGCGAAGCCTTGAACACCAGGTTTTCCCTTAAAAACCATTAGTGAATCAGCTATGTAGTCTTGAACTATTATGTCGTGTTCAACTATAAAGCAGGCTGCTTCTCTCTGCTCAATAACTGATTTTACAGCTTTAGCTACTGCTAATCTCTCTTCTACATCAAGGTAGGCTGAGGGCTCGTCTAGAAGATAAATTCGTGCCTCCTTCAGGAGTGATGCTGCAATAGCTACTTTCTGAAGTTCTCCTCCACTTAATTCTCCAACGTATCTATCATAAAGCCTATCAATTTTAAGCTTAAGAATAATATCTTTCTTAAACCACTCAGGAATTGACCCCTTTGATGATTCTTTAAGAACATCCCATACTGTTAAATGCTCTTTTCCAGAGTAATATGTTGAAACGTATTGGGGTTTATAACTTATACTGGTTTCAATGTAGGAGAATACGACTCCTTCCTTAGGCTCTATTTCGCCTGCAAGAACCCTTACAAAAGTAGTCTTACCTATACCATTAGGACCTAGAATCCCAATAATTTCACCTTTATGTATAGATCCTTCATTAACATTTAATGTGAACCCGTTAAGCTTAATTGTTAAATTTGTCCATTTCAGAATTTCCTGTTCAGAAACCCATTGGATACGGGGTGGTTTGACATGGAATCTTATGGGTTCTTCTCTTATTCTCATGTTTTCGTCAGGTAAGTATCCATCCAAAAAGTAGTTTATACCCGACTTTACACCGTGAGGATGTGAAACTATACCGTAAGTTCCCGGTTCACCATATATTACATGTACTAAATCTGAAAGAAAATCTAGAATTGCTAAATCATGTTCAACAAGTAGCACCATTTTATTCTCCTTAAGCGTATACTTCCTAATTACCTTGGCTACTCTTATTCTTTCATAAACATCTAAATAGCTGCATGGCTCATCAAATAAGTATACGTCCACGTCTTTAGCTAATGATGCTGCAATAAGGAAGCGTTGAAGTTCCCCTCCGCTTAAAAACTTTATTTCCCGATGCCAAACACTTCTTAACCCTAGATCATCCCTTAGGTCCTGAATAATTCCTCTTTCATCAATTTTCTTTAGAACTCTATGAACTGTTCCTTTAAGGAATTTCGGCACTACATCTACGTACTGAATCTTATGAATAACCCTTACTTTACCATCTACAATCTTCTTAAAGTATGTTTGAAGCTCAGAGCCTCTAAAATACTTTATAATTTCATCCCATTCGGGAGGTTTCTCAAAATCCCCTAGATTTGGCCTAAGTTTTCCAGAAAGTATTTTTAAAGAAGTAGTTTTTCCCGTAGCATTTTTACCTATTATTCCCACTACCTTACCGGGTTTAGGTATAGGTAACCTATATAGTTTGAAAGCGTTCGGGCCGTACCTATGTACCACGTTCTTTTCAAGTTCCTCCGGTAGATTAACTATAGTGATAGCTTTAAAAGGACATTTTCTTACACAAATGCCGCATCCTATACATATTTCCTCATATATTACAGGTTTCTTTTTACCTTCAGGTATTTCTATAGCTTTAACCCCTGTTCTATTTAAAGGGCAAAACCTTATGCATTCAACACTACACTTATGTGGTTGACAAGAATCTCTGTCGATTGTAGCTATCCTTACCATGCTTTACTCACCGATAGTTTCACTCTATAATACTTATATACTTGGATAAAACTTGAGTATACATTCAGAGAGTACTTCGATGATGAATGGTGACGGCTAAGAAACTAGTTAGTTGATGGTTGAAACACGCTTAGGAATCTGAGAATTTTAAAATTATCTATGAGCTTTCCTCGCTTCCTTCTTCTTCACTGAAAGTTTCAAGAAAAACTTCATAGTATTCTTGAAGTATTTCACGTTCTTCCTCTCTCCTAAGAGGTTTACCTGCTCCTTCTGAAACCCTGGACGTAATAACTCTTTTATTTTCCTCAATAGAATGTGTGAGCTTATAGTCTACGCTTGTTTTAACCTCTTCTTCGTAACCACATACTCTACATTTAAGTATTGTCTTTTCATTTCTCCTTATTGGAACCATTAAGTTACCGCATTTTGGACAGAACTTCATTTCTCATCTACCATACTTTTAATAATTTTACCACTCCTCCCATTCTTCCTCCTCTTCCTCTATTTCCCACTCTTCTTCTTCCCACCACTCCTCTTCCTCAAAGAGCATCGGTAAAGTGCACCCCCTACCGACGGTACACCTTTAGTGTTATGGTTAAATGTTAGTATTTAAACGTATCGTGAAATACACTACCAATCCGTAAGTTATAAGTCTTTCACATTTTCATATACGTAAGAGCTGCAAGCATGAATATGTTCTTTTCTAAACGTTCGTGAGCGCTCTTACCTAGCGTGGCATTGAGCATTTTTTCGCTTACACTTTTGCATAACAAACATTCTTTATTAACAAATTTTAACTGTTCCTCCTTAATGAATGAAATATCATTCATTAAACTCTCTGCTACCCTACCCAAACAGTTCATATTAACACCTACTCCTACAAGCACGAGCACCACTAATTCCCCTTTTTCAGGGCTAAGCTTAGATATTGCTTCCCCTATTTGTCTTGTACCTGCTAATGGAAGTAGAAGTTCTACGTGTAGGTTTCTAGAGATAGATTGCTTCTGAAGAAACTTTTCAGTAGCAATAATTATTGAGTGAAGCAAATGATTCAGCGAATATATTTCTTTGAACTTAATTATTTGAAACCATAAATTTTTCCTTACCTGACCAATCATTTTCAAAGCTTTTTCTAAATTACCTACTCTACCAAAGGCTAGATATACTGTTACTTCTTTATTAAGCACTTTAAAAGTGAATATCATTATTAGGAAACCTTCCTTATGAATTTAAGAGCATAAAGCACAAGCTCACGGTTTAAGCCTGTTTTTTCAGAAATGTACTGTGCTACCTCATCTAGACTATATTTGTTTAAGTCAATTTCTAAGGTGTTAACTAATTCTTCAACAGTTTCCCTAAGTTCCCATGGAAAAATAACCCATGCATCACTCCTTAAAGCGTAGTAGTCAGGTATAACTATGGACCATGGTTTAACAACTAATGCCGCTGTTTTAATTTGAGATGGCCCATAAAGTTTCAATGTTTCTACAGCAACCGAGAGGCTTTTACCCGTATCAACAACATCGTCTATTATTAATACTTTCCTATCCCTCACACTCACTATGAGGGGTTGTGTGAGAATTGGCCGTTCCCTTGCTTCACCTATTCCCTTATAGAACTTTATTTCTATTGCCGCTAAGCCGTTTACTTTAAGCATGTCAAGAACTATTCGTGCAGGAACCCATCCTCCTCTCATAACTGCGACTATTACATCAGGCACATAGTTTTCGCTAATCATTCTTTCACATAATTTATGCGATAGCCTTTCAACATCCTCCCATGTAAGATTTAGAAATTTATGTTTAATTTCCCTCCTTAAATATAACAATTTAAAACACCCTTTCTTGGCTTAACAATAGTTTATTCTAAATATAGTTATTTCAACCTTATTTTCTCTTATGCTCAAGGATTTTACAAGATCTACATCAACATTATTTACAAAGAACTTATCTGCACACTTCACATTGCTTATGTGTTTTTTAACAATGTTGATAAGCTCATTAACTTGTAATGGCGGTTTCCTAGCTACATTAATCTCGGTTTTCCTGATTTCCTTTGGACTAATTATTTTCACTATAATTCTCATCAATTTTAAGATGACTCTTCTTCAACTTGTTTTTCCACTTTTCTCCTTATTTTAACAAGATGTGTTAAGTAGCCAGCTATTTGGTTTCTAAGTTTCTTCGAAGGAACGCTAACTACTTCTGAAACTAATTTTTTATTTTCCTCAAAACTTAACGATACTCTATCGGGAAACATTTCAAGTATTTTTCGAGCAGTCCTCTTCACAATGATTGTCCGTACCTTCCCCATAGCTTGTAAACCCCTTACTTACTGTTGATAGGATATAGTATTTGCTTATTAACCTTACTATTATAACTCAAGAGCTCAAAGAGTAATTTGCATTTAAAACCGTACCTTAATCCGAAACATATATATAGAAGCTCTGACTCCATGAAATGCGGGACTCTTAACCCATTAGTGTCATGCGTTAAGGAACAAGGTTTGTGGTGAAAGTTATGGCAATTCAACAACCCGTTGGAATACCTGTCTTAATACTTAAAGAGGGTACTCAGAGAACAACAGGTAGGGATGCTTTAAGAGCAAACATAATGGCTGTAAGAGCTATTTCGGAAACTCTCAGAACAACTCTTGGACCACGTGGAATGGACAAAATGCTTGTCGATGCTTTAGGCGACGTAACAATAACTAATGATGGAGCAACAATTCTTGACAAACTCGATGTACAGCATCCGGCAGCTAAAATGCTTGTTCAAATAGCTAAAGCACAGGATGACGAAGTAGGAGATGGAACAAAAACAAGCGTTATTTTAGCTGGCGAACTACTTAAACATGCTGAAGAATTGTTAGAGAAAAATGTGCATCCAACAGTTATAATTTCAGGTTATAGGAAGGCACTCCAGAAAACCATTGAGTTCATAAACGAAGTAGCTAAACCCATAGACATAAGCGATGAAGAAATACTAAAGAATATTGCTAAAACAGCGTTAACAAGTAAAGCAGTGCATGGAGCAAGAGAGCACTTAGCAAAATTAGCTGTAAAAGCAGTAAAGCAAGTTGCTGAAAAGAGAGGAGACAAGTGGTACGTGGACATAGACAACATACAGATAATTAAGAAGCATGGAGGAAGCATTTTAGATACGAAACTAGTTTACGGAATAATAATCGATAAAGAAGTAGTTCACCCAGGAATGCCTAAGAGAGTTGAAAAAGCAAAAATAGCTCTTCTAAATGCGCCGCTAGAAATAGAGAAAACAGAAATAGATGCTGAAATAAGAATTACTGATCCAACTAAAATGAGAGCCTTCTTAGAGGAGGAAGAAAGAATACTTAAGGAAATGGTTGATAAAATAGCTACAACAGGAGCAAACGTTGTATTTACCCAAAAAGGCATTGACGAAGTAGCTCAGCACTTCCTTGCTAAGAAGGGTATTTTGGCTGTTAGGAGAGTTAAGAGAAGCGACATGGAAAAACTAGAAAGAGCAACAGGAGGAAGAATAGTTTCAAACATTGAGGAATTAAGTAAAAAGGACCTTGGAGAAGCAGAGCTTGTTGAAGAAAGAAGAGTTGGAGAAGATAAAATGGTGTTTATTGAAGAATGCAAGAATCCTAAGGCAGTCAGCATATTAGTTAGAGCTGGACTTGAAAGAATGGTTGATGAAACCGAAAGAGCTCTTAGAGACGCATTAAGTGCGGTTGCAGACGTTATTAAGGATGGAAGAATAGTTCCAGGTGGAGGAGCTATAGAAATAGAGCTCGCAAAGAAATTGGAGGATTACGCTAAAAGCGTGGGAGGTAAGGAGCAATTAGCCATAGAAGCATTTGCTAAAGCGTTACAGTCCATACCTAGAGCTTTAGCCGAAAATGCAGGCTTGGATCCTGTTACAGTAGTTGTAGACTTAATGGCGCTCCACGAGAAACCTGAAGGATTAGGTTATGGAATAAATGTTTTCACAGGAAAACCTGAAAACATGTTCGAACTAGGAGTAATAGAGCCTGCATCAGTGAAAGCTAACGCTATAAAAGCAGCCACAGAAGCTGCAACATTGATTCTTAGAATAGACGATATAATAGCTGCCTCAAAGCTTGAGAAAGAAGAGAAGAAGAAGGAAGAAAAGAAGGAAGAAGAGGAATAACATAAGTTTTTTCTAAACAAACACTACTTTACTATTTAGATGAAAACTTATGTTTAGCAAATGCTCCTTAGAAGGTAAGAGAATTATAATAATAGGTGGTGTTCCAGGCTCAGGTAAGACAACGGTTGCTAAAAAACTTTCAGAAAAATTAAAGGCAACGTACATTAACGTATCTGCTTATGCTATAGAAAACAATTTTCTCCTAGATTATGATAAGAAAAGGGAAACCTTTGTTATTGACGAAGAAAGATTGATTGAAAACCTCTTATCCCACATATGTTCACTAAAAAGCAACTATGTAGTTTTAGATACACATTATGGTGAAATATTTCCTAAAGACATTGTTTCAATATACTTCATTCTTAGAATAAATCCGATGAAGCTTTTTGAGAGATTACGTAACCGTGGCTGGAGCAGTGAAAAAATTAAGGAAAACGTTGCAGCAGAAATTCTTGGAACAATAACTGCTAATGCCATAAACGTATTTGGCAGAGAAAAAATATGTGAAGTCGATGTGACATCGCGCAGTTTAGATGAGATAGTTAATGAAATATTCGAGATAGTTATTGGAAAAAGAAAGTGTGAAAAAGAAAAACTTACTGACTGGACTCTTACCTTGGATTTTAGCCAGTTAGAACCTTTTCTAAGGTAGTTGCTTAATCTTTACCTTAATAGGGTAATTAGCGTAATTATCGTAAATAAGCACTTCACCTACACCAAGACTCACCAATAAATTCTGCACATTAACATTAGGCGGCATTATGCTGCAAACTTCCTTTATGTCTTTAAAGGATTTTAGTGTATGGAATATTTTCAAATTAGTGTTTCGCAATACATAATTAGGTACATCAACAATGCTTTGAGATATTGCAATAAGTCCTACACCATACTTTCTTATTTCGGAAAAGACTCTTTCCATAAGTTCATTTTCACTAGTTAAAATATTATGTGCCTCATCAATAACGACTATAAGCTTCAGTAAACTATACGCAGTACTTCTTAGCAAGGATGCTTTATCATAAATTTCCTTTATTAGAAATAGGGAGTAAAGTTTTTTTAACGTAAGATTGCTTATCCAGCTCAAGTCAACAATAAATATTTTTGCATCAAATGCTTGTGTACTGAAAATATAGTCTAAGTTGCTTATACCGCTAAAAACATGGTGTGCTGTTGAAAGAGTTAAAGGCCTGATCTTCCTGATAAGCGCGTATCTTGCTTCTCTTCCGGAGTAGCCTTCATTATCATAGAATTCTTTAAGTTTCTCGTAGAGTTTATCAAAACAGTCTATTTTATCTTTACCGCTATTTTTACTTCGCAGAAGAGTTTCATAAAGGAAGTATGCTTGAGGTGGTGTAAGCTGAAGTACATTTTCTAAAATGTCAATCAATGATTCAACATATTCACCGAAATCCTGTTTTTCACCTATTCTAAACGGGTTTATTCTCAGCGGATTTTCTTTGTTGAATAAGACAAGGTATTTTTTCTTAACATTTAATTTCTTAAATAACTCCCAATATTCTCCATGCCAGTCAAGTATTATTACCGATTTTCCCTTATCTAATACTTTTTTAGAAATTACAGCTGCAGTTGTAGTTTTACCTGAACCTGTTGCGCCAACGATTAACATGTGTCTTAGGAAATCACTTAGCTTTAAACAATAAAGGTCTTCGGAATTAGCTACTATGCCTAAGCATATACTTTCTAAAGTAGTTGTATTTTTACGTAGAAGGGTTCTTGAAGAAACTTCGCCACCAAAAACTACAATTTCATAATCTAAAGGCACTGTTAAGTACTTTAAAAACAGAGGGTTTTCATCAAGACTTCTTTTTTGCGGTGAAGAAAAACTGTTTGAAACTTCATTGCTTATTGACCACTTTTTACAGAATATGTTGAAATTTATTTTTATAAAATCATGAATGCTTTCATCGGAACCGAAAACTTTAAGCTTAGTTATTAAAGGCTTACTTGTCCCTTGACTTACAAAGGATAGTTCAAACTCTATGTTCTTACTATGTAAGAATCTTATGAAAGAACTTAACTCTACAAGAGCACCCTTTACTTCACTATCACTGGGTGACTCAATAATAGGTTTCAATATGAAAGTTTTTGAGAAAGCATTATCTTTAGCTCCGGTTTTCCAAATGAAATATTCCATAAATTTGTTAAGTTTGCCTCTAAAGAGACTTATTATTATAGCAGAGATTAGAAAAAAGAATGCAAGAACATAATTAATATCAGTGTTCTGAAGAATGCTAAGCAAATTTATACCTAATATTGAGTATAAGAGAAGAATAATACTTAAGATAATTAATGCGATTAATGCTAAGTGTTTTTCCACGGAGCTCCCTATATGTGAGTAAGAGCCTTTTAAAACTAACTTTACAGTTTATGGAGTTTAATATAATAATTCCTATCTAAGCTTACATTTTTAATAGGCTCCTTAGCTATTATTGTAACAACTAATCCACCTATAGACAATACATATTTCTCCTCCCCATTACTCTTAATTATTTTGAATAAGTAGGCTCTTCCGATAAAGTCGCTTTCACTTATTTTTCGTGGCTTACCATCAAATAGTTCAAAGGATACTTTATCGCCTTCATTTATGATTTTTAGTTTCTCATGAAGCTCTAATGTTATTTCATATTTCCTATTATTTGACAATATTTCGCAAAAGTATATTCCAGGTATTTTACCTAATTCTATGGAAGCAACTGTTCCTTTAATCGAAAGTAGTTTCTTAACCATTGTTTCGCACCAACATGTTTGTTGAAACCGCAACCCCCTTATATATCCTTACCCTTATCCATTTCTACGGGAGATAAGAATGAGTAGTACGGCGCAACGAAGATTCTTAATGGATCTAGCTGAGCTACTTGACAGGAAAGTTCTTGTAATAACAAGAGATGGGAAAACGTTTGAAGGAAAGCTCTCAGGCTTCGATCACCCATCATTAAATGTAAGCCTCATAGATGTTAGAGTAGGGGAAAACACCTATCCTAAAGTCATAGTGAAGGGTGATGTTATCGCAGAAATTATTGCTAAGGAGAAACCCCTATTCGATGCTAAGGAATTTGCAGAAATACTTAAAAGGTATTTCCCCAACCTCGTAAAGGTCCATGAAGAAGCAGGTATTGTTATGGTTGGCGATAGAATTAGAATATCTGAAAAAGGAGTTGAAGGAGTAGGACCCATAGCTGATAGAGTGAGAAAACTATTCAATGACTATATTGAGTCTAAAGAGAGTGAATTAGCGAAATGAAGCTTGGAGAAATAGAAATATTCGAAATAAAAGATAAAAGCCTTGCTGCACGAATAGGCGAATTAATAACCGCCCATGGCAAAATAACAACACCAACACTTTTTCCCGTAATAAACCCTCTTCACCAAGAAGTAAGTTTAGAGACTATTAGAAGTATAGGATTTGAAGCCATAATAACAAACGCATACATTCTTAAAAAACATAGAGAACAAGAAGTTTCTAAGGAAGGCATACATAAATACTTAAACTTCCATGGACCAATAATGACGGATTCTGGAGGATACCAAATTCTCGAATATGGCGATGTAGAAGCTAAACCCCATGAAATAGTTGAGTTTCAAGAGAAAATAGGCTCAGACATAGCAGTAATTTTAGATGTACCTACGGGAGGGCAAGCATCCTATGATGAAGCAAAATGGACTGTTGAGGAAACATTGAGAAGAGCACGTTTAAGCTTAAACTACGTTAGAGAGGAAAAAACAATATGGGTACTTCCTATTCAGGGAGGTAAATATCTGGATCTTCTAGAGTATAGTGCGAAGAAAGCGCTTGAAATGCCTCAATACAAAATGATAAGCATTGGTAGTCCAACACAGATTCTTGAAAAATACGAATACCAAACACTAGTTAAAATGATAGCTACAGTAAAGAATGTTATCCCGCCAAAATATCCCGTGCATCTTTTCGGGGCAGGTCATCCAATGTTTCTTCCATTTGCTGTAGCTTTAGGTATAGACACTTTCGATTCAGCATCCTATATATTGTATGCTAAGGATGAAAGAGTAATGCTTCCACATGGCACCTTAAGATTAAAGGAGATTAAGGAAATACCTTGCACATGCCCTATATGCAGTAAGTATACTGTCCAAGAACTACTTAGTTTAAGGAGAGATGAAAGAGTAAAATTACTAGCTACACATAATTTATACATTATTTGGCAGGAAATAAAGAGGATAAGAGAGGCAATAAGAGAGAATACTTTATGGGATCTACTTGAGGAAAGAAGTCATTCGCACCCTGCCCTTTTAAAAGCATTTAAAGAACTAGTAAAGCATATTGAATACATTGAAAAACACCATCCACTATCAAAACCTGAGATTTCAGGAATATTCCTGTACGATAAACTTTCACTGCATAGACCTGAAATTTTAAGACATAGAAAAAACGTGGTAAACAAGTATAAACCTCCAGCAGTTTTTAAAGTAGCATTAGTGCTGTTAGATATTGAGGCAAAGCCTATAACGCGCACAAACCTCTATAGGGAGATAAGGGAGAAAGTAAGCATTGAAGACGTTCATATCTTGGTGTTTATGCCCTATTTTGGCATCGTACCTGAGGAATTAGCAGAAACGTTTCCTTTATCGCAACATGAGAAAGATTATGATGAAGAGGTACTAGCTAACAGCTTACATGTAGTTTATAATTACCTTTTATCTCATAGAGACTCATATAGGAAAGTTGTTTTGGCTGCTAAACACTTTACTACTGAAGTAAAGAACTTAGCTGAAAAACTTAGTAACGAAGGGTTTGAAACGCATGTTCTACTTTATAGTGAGGAGAATGTTGAAGACTTAGTTAATGAAGTGCTTAAATTTTTGTAAGAAAGTTGAGGAGACAATATTGCTAGATCACATGTAATGCGAAACTCTTTCCTTAACTCTTCCCTCCAAGACCTTTTGGAATTCTTCAAATTTCTTCACTTTTTCCTCGATAACTCTGGCATCTTCATATAGTCTACTAACGCTCACGTTGAGATCTAGCATTTTATTTATCACGTTTACTGCAACAGCTGCTGCTGCGGGATCAGGCCTTAATATTTCAGCGTAGGGAAGTATCGTTATTGATGGGAACTCATGTATTTCAGAAAATGCGACAAGCAACGCCAAAGGACCAACAATCATTAGCTCCTTATTTAAGACGTTTCCTGGTAATTCATCTTTAAAAGTTGATGATGGAACACATTTAAATTCATCTTCCTCTCCAGCCTCCTTAGTACTTTTATCTAAGCCACCAATGAAAATTCCCTTAGAGATACTATGTTTTTTAGCCCATAAGATAAGTTTGTTAGCATATTCTACTCTCTCACTCATAAGTGGTTGGGCATTATTAAGTATTAAAATGAGTTTAGTGCCGTTCTTTACGTAATAATATATTTCATAAGGTAAAAGCACTTTATTGTCTTCGAAAAACACAGTATCCGCCATGTACTTACTTACAATATAGCCTATTCTTTTAGCATTTAACTCCTTAATTAAATGTTTAACAGCTATATAGCCTACAGCGCCTATTCCTTGGAAACCTGTGACTAATATAGCATTTGAGAAGTTTAAGCTTCCTTTAATTATAAACTCTAATTTCACATTTACTCACATCCTTTAGTGTTATAGTGTTTCCTAGCTTATGCTGTTTTCCTTCTAGCGTGTCTAACTCTTACAGCAATTCCCCTTTTAAAACTTAACATTTCACATGGGCTAAGTCTTGCTCTTCCAACAGCCAATAAGTTATCGTATCTATCAACAACTATTACTTCAGATCCCGCTCTCAAATTCAAATCAACTTCTACAACATGTTTTGCAAAAACATCTCTTCCTTCGCTAACGAACTCTACTACGTCGTCTCTTACAACAACTCTAAACATCGGTTTAGGAGAGTATTTCCTCAAAATTTCTCCTCCAAGCATATGTAGGGAAAAGAGAAAATCAGAAGGCCTAAGTGTTACAATAATTTTACCGTTAAGATAAATGTTTCTAATTCTCTTGGTAGTGGGTGAAATAGAAACTGTGATATTATCTGGTATTAGCTTCTCACCATAGGGATGGCCAAACTGATAATTCGCTATACCCCTTAACATTAAAACTTCTCTTCTAGTAGGTTTTCTAATAATCATGGCTTAAACCTACGTAAGTGTAAGGGGAAATACTATGAGATAGCGTTTATATTGATGTTGTAGGTGATTCACGTGTTCTCATAAGTTTTCTCATAACCTTCCCTATTGCTTTAAGAAAGTCTTTACGAGTAACTATAGTTCTATTCTCCCTAATAGCGTTCATGCCTGCTTCCATGCATATTGCCTTAATATCGGCTCCGGTAGCGCCCTTAGTTTTAAGCGCCATTTCCCACAAATCAACGTCACTAGCCAACTTCATTTTGCGTGAATGTATTTTGAATATTTCGTATCTACCTTTCTCATCAGGTAATGGAACCTCTATTAGTTTGTCGAATCTTCCTGGTCTTAGTAGTGCTGGGTCTAGTATGTCCGGCCTATTAGTTGCCGCTATGATTTTTACATTTCCTAAGGGGTCGAAACCATCTATTTCAGCAAGCAGCTGCATAAGAGCTCTTTGAACCTCTCTCTCACCACTAGTTCCAACATCAAGCCTTTTCGCGGCAATAGCATCTATTTCATCAATAAATATTATCGATGGCGCCTTCATCCTAGCATATCTAAATACTTCTCTTACTAAACGAGCTGACTCACCAATCCACTTACTTATAAGCTCAGATGCAACAAGCCTTATGAAAGTAGCGTTAGTATGGTGGGCAACTGCTTTAGCTAGTAATGTTTTACCGCATCCAGGAGGTCCGTAAAGTAAGACTCCTTTAGGAGGCTCTATTCCAACATCTCTGAATAAACCCGGTCTTAAAAGAGGCAGTTCTATTGCTTCACGTAATTCCCTTATTTGTTCGCTAAGCCCACCAATATCGTTATAAGTTGTTTCAGGTTTTTCAATAACTTCCATGCCCTTAATTAAAGGGTCTACGTGGGATGGAAGAACTTCAACTATAGCTGATCCTCTCTGATTTAGTGCTACAACAGCCCCCGGTACAAGCTTAGACCTATCTATTCCACCACCAATGTAAACGACTAGGTTAGGGCCAGTACTGCTTTTAACTATTGCCCTGTTTTCATCTAAAATTTCAAGTAACTGCCCCTCTATGAGAGGCGGTGCTAGAAGCTTTTCAAGCTCACTTTTGTAGTAATCCAATTCCCTCCTTAAACTATTCCTTTCTGATTCAAGCTCTCTAAGTCTTCTTTCGAGATGCTTAACGTATTCTATTAGCGCTTCAAAATCTTGGAATCCCTTATCACTAGCTATTGCCATAGCTGCTCTAAACCTCTCCGAAAATACTATCCAGTAAGCACATTAATAAGTTAATGTTGCCAGCGTCTTTTATAAATGTTTAGAGGTAATAAGAAGCATTAAATAGCCTAGTCTAACTTAAACTAGCTTAAGAGGTGAAGGGAAAGTAATGGTTGAATGTGAATTATGCGGAAGACAAATTGTTGGAAGAAGCTACAGAATAACTATTGAAGGTGCTGAACTCACAGTATGTAATTCATGCTACTTAAAAATGTTAAGCCGTAAAATGGGGGGAGCAACATATCCTTTAAAAACCACTCCGCAAATAAGGAAGCAAGCCATGGTAAGACCTAAATCAAAGATTCTTAGAAGAACACCAGCTTTTGATATGGAGTATGAGATAGTTGAGGATTACGCTTTAAAAATTAAGAAAGCTAGGGAAAGACTAGGATGGTCACTTAACATTTTAGCTCAGAAAGTTAGAGAAAAAGAATCTGTTCTAAGAAGAATAGAGCAGGGAAAACTCACTCCACCAATGGACTTAGCAAAAAAGTTAGAGAAAATCCTTGGAATAAAGCTACTTGAACCCACAATAGAAGAATATTCTCTTAAACGCGTAGGCAATAAAGATTTAACTTTAGGAGACATCGTAGTTATAAGGAAAAAGAAGGGAGAGAAGTGAAGAAAGCAATAATAGTCACCGTTAATGCTAAAGATAAGGGTAGATTAGAGGAGCTCATAGCTTTAGCAGAGACTCTAGGCTACACTATTGTTAAGGTTTTTTCTCAGCAAAGAAAAAGACCTGATCCGAGATTTCTTCTTGGCAAAGGAAAATTTAAGGAGCTAATAAATTATGTTAAAGGCTTACAAAGTGAAAGTAAAAGAGACAATATAACCATAATATTTGACGGGAATTTAAAACCTATTCAGTTCTTCAACATATATAGAGAGCTTAAAAACGTAAACATACTGGATAGAGTGCAGTTAATTTTAGAAATATTTGATGAACATGCTGGAACTCGTGAAGCAAAACTTCAAATAGAATTAGCTAGGCTTAAACATGTTAAACCCATCGTAAAAGAATGGATAAGACAAAGGAAAATAGGTGAGTTACCAGGATTTTTAGGTTCAGGAAAATACGATGTCGACGCATACTACTTAATGATAAAGCGTAGGATAACTAGGATAACTCAAGAACTTGAGAAACTAAGAAAACTTAGAGAAAAGTTAAGAAAAAGCCGCAGGAAAGCGGGCATAAACACTGTAGCAATAATAGGGTATACTTCAGCAGGTAAAACATCAATATTCAATGCATTAACAGGCGAGAGAAAGAAGGTAGGTGAAGAACCATTCACTACTCTTACAACAAAGCATAAAGCCGTAATACTGGAGGATAATTTGAAAGTTCTTTTAATGGATACTGTAGGTTTCATAGACTATATTCCGGTAGAAATAATTGAGGCCTTCTACTCGACTTTAGAAGAAATCGTAGAATCCTCCTTACTGCTACTAATAATTGATGTATCTGAGGAAATAAACGAAGTTAAGAGAAAAATCCGCGGTGTTTTCGAAACCCTAAGAAGAATAGGTGTTTCAGGGAAACCCATGATAGTTGTGTTTAATAAAATAGACTTAGTTGAAGAGGAGAAGAAAGTAGAGGAAAAAGTAAATTTACTTAAGAATGTTGTTTCTGAAAACTATGAAAACATAGTGACCTATATTAATGCTTCAGCAAAGAAGGGTTTTGGAATAAGCGAGATAACTAAGGAAATAGTTAAAGTTCTTAAGAAGGATATGGTAAAGGTATTTGTTAGTGTTCCTGAGAGTAAGTTAGGCGAAATATATTTGCCATTAAGAATAATAAGTAGAAGTAATGGTTTTTACAAATGCGAAGTATATACTTACAAAGACTACCTGCTAGCAACTCTTAAAACGTTAAAGAAAGTTAATGCACAATAATTTCTCGAAATTAAAGGGAGAAAGTGTTGGAAATTTACGTTTTAAGATTAGGACATAGGCCTGAAAGAGACAAGAGAATAACGACTCATGTAGGCCTTGTTGCAAGAGCCTTCGGAGCTTCAGGTTTCATATTAGCCGACATATGTGATGAAAAAGTTATTGGAAGCCTTCAAAAGGTTGTTAATAGCTGGGGAGGAAAGTTCACACTAATTCACTGCATAAACTCTAAGAAGTTCATTATTGATTGGAAGAGAAGGGGCGGAGAAGTAATACATTTAACAATGTATGGTTTGCCAGTAGACTATGTGATTCCTAAAATAAGGAATTCAAATAAAGATAAATTAATAATAGTTGGAGCGGAAAAAGTACCAATAGAGTATTACGAACTAGCAGATTACAATGTAGCAATAGGTCATCAGCCGCATTCAGAGGTCGCGGCGTTATCAATATTCCTTGACAGATTGTTTGAGGGAAAAGAGCTCTATAAAAGCTTCGTAAATGCGAAGATGAGAATTGAGCCTTGCGAAAAGGGCAAGAAGGTGGTTAGGAAAGTTGAGAAAGAGAAATGACATAGTGGAATTCGTTAAACTAATGCTTGGAGAGCAAGCAGCAAGAATATTTGAGGAACTTTATAAAATAGGTGACGAAGTTAATGATGAAGAAATAGCTAAAAGACTTGGCCTAAAACTTAACGAAGTCAGAAGGCAACTCTACCTTCTTTCAGAACAAGGACTAGTTTCATATAGGAGAACTAAAGGTAGGAACGGTGAATGGTATACTTACTATTGGAAAATAGAAAGAGATAGATTATTGGGAATTATTAAGTCACGGAAACTCATAACATTAAGTAAGCTAAAAGAGCGGTTGAAATATGAAGAAACAAATACGTTTTACATATGTCCAAATTGCGGAATACGCTTCACATTTGACGAAGCACTTGAAAACGGCTTCAGATGCCCACGCTGCGGAACATCTCTAGAGTTTTTCGATAATACTGAAATTATAGGGTTTTTACGTAGAAAAATAAGGGAGCTTGAAAAGATAGTGAGCAATGAGGAAAGAAAGAGAAAATGAGCGAATTTAATGTAGTTGATCTCTTCTGCGGCGCTGGAGGCTTCGCTAAAGGCTTTTATGATAAAGGTTTTAACATAGTTTTAGCCATAGATAATTTTAAACCTGCTTCAGAAACTTACAAAGCAAATTTCCCAGACACCATTGTTTTAACAGAGGATATAAGAGAGGTTTCATGCAAACTAATACGTAGGATTCTTGGGAAAATCCACATACACGTAATAATAGGGAGTCCGCCTTGTGAACCCTTTACTGCAGCAAATCCACGTAGAAAAGAAAAACCTTTAGATAGGCTATATGTAGACCCTGTAGGTAGGCTTACTCTTGAATTCATAAGGTTTATTAGATGTTTTAAACCCGAAGTTTTTGTTATGGAAAATGTTCCCCAAATTCTCGATGATGGGCTTAAACAAACTCTTTATAGGGAATTTAAAGCTGCAGGGTATGATAGAATATTTTTTAACATTTTAAGAGCAGAGGATTATGGCACTCCATCTCATAGGATAAGGGTTTTCATTTCAAATATTCCTATAAGACCTAAGAAATTGAGAAGAAAAATCGTTGTTGAAGAAGCACTCAAGAACTTACCGGAACCTGGTTCTCAAAACGTACCGAATCATGATCCAGTGCCATTGAGTCATAGGAAACTTAGGCGAATATCTAAAGTAAGATGGGGTCAAGCACTAATAAGATATGAAGGGTTTAAAGGAAAACTCTTACCTAATCTTATAAGGCTGCATCCGAAAAAGCTTGCACCAACAGTTTTAGGTTCATCTCGTTTTATACATCCATATGAAGATAGGTTTTTAACTGTTAGAGAGCAAGCTCGTTTAATGGGTTATCCGGACAACTTCATTTTCTTAGGTGGAAGAGATTCCCAATTTAATCAAGTTGGAGAATCAGTTCCAGTACCTTTATCTAAAGCGATAGCCTCCACTGTAATGAAGTATTTAGTGGAAAGGTGACGCATATGCTTTACATCATAATATATAATGTAAGTAGTGTTCAAAGAATAGTGGATATAGCACGCTTCATACTAACGTTTACTAAGAAAAATGAGGTACCAGTAGTTGTTTTTTCAAGAATTTCCGGAAGTGCAGCACAAACAGGTATAGCTGAAGTTAGTAAGTTAGCCTATAAGCTTGGCCGATCAATACTAATAACTGAAAACTTAGAAGACACGTTAGAAATAATTAAGCCTTCAAAAGCCTATATTCTTTCAACAAACGGGATAACCGTAGAGGAGGTAATTAAAGAATCTTTAGAGAAGGATATAGCAGTTATCCTTCCAGGTTCAGAATCGGCTTTTTCAAAATATGACTTATCGCTTGCAACGGAATTTAAAGTAGAGAATTTAAGCGAAGAAAACGGGATAGTTCCTTTAGTAGCAATAGCGCTTTACAAAATTATAAGTGAAATCAGATGTAAACAGAAAAGTATAAGCTAGTGCCTCATTTAAAAAGAAAACGGCTAATATTAGCGATGGGCCCGTCGTCTAGCCCGGTTAGGACGCCGCCCTCACGAGGCGGAGGTCGGGGGTTCAAATCCCCCCGGGCCCACCAAACTAGGTTTTCAAAATACTCTTTGGTACGCATTTAAATGTTAATACTATTGTAGCTTCTTTTTGAGGAAACAGTTTACCTATTGGTTTAGCTAGCATTTCCTCATCTATTTCTAATGTTTTACCATTTGCTGTTAAAAGAACACCATAGCAGCATTCTTCTAAGTCTAAAATCATTCTTATAGAGAAAACTTTTACTTTAGAATAAACGTAAATAATGAAGTCCTTACTTACCTTATTAAATGTCTGTATGTGTAGTTCTTTAATTACTTTGTTGAATAATTCTCTAAAACTGTTCTTTCTTGAAACATTCACCCTTATTTTACCACTACATGTTTTGTTAACGTAAAGTATTATGCGTGAAAGAACTAAAACATCCTTTAGCACCTTAGATAATTCATTAGATAGCTTATATTCAAGAGCTAATTTCTCTTTTAACTTTTCCTCAGCTCTTATCCTACTTAGGAATTCTTCAACGTACTTTTTAGTTTCATCCGGTGTAAGAACGTCTATGTTAAAACTGCTAAGCTTCTGAGCAAAGTTTAGTGTTTCCATGTCTTTTAGTAAATTTTCATATGATAGAACATATACGTCAATTATTAGGGGAAGGTATTTCCCTATGTTTTCGTAATTAAGGATGTTTTTGAAACTTACACCATTAACGCTTGCAAGCACTATTTTATTGTCTTTACTAATCCAGAACATGACCTTCTTATCGTCCTTAAGCGTAAGTTCTAATCTTAAAGCATATGATTTCTCATTTTTAGCTAACTCATTCAAGATTTCTGTAAATACTTTACTATAGTTTAAAGCGTTTTCTATGAAAACTGTTTTAACATGAGTGCCCGTAATAAAGCTTATAACGGACATTTCCCTTTTCCTAACGACCGAGACGTATTGCTATAATTTATATTGCTAATCTGGGTAAAAAAGATGCACTTTAATGTGGCTCCTTTAAAATGATGAGAAATAATTATTTATTAACATACTGAGTTGTTAAGTAAGATATAAGGTGTATCCAATGTATCCTTTGCCTGTTGAAAAAGCTGTGGGTAAAAAACTTGCTTACGACGTCTCCCTAATTACCGAGAATTTTAAAGAAGCTATTTTTAGGAGAGGCCACATTATAAAGCCAGAGGATGTCGACTTATTTAAGAAATCAGGTCACTACGTAGTTTTTGTTGAAGAAGAAGAAGCCAGTGGTAATGTTGTTCATGAGGAAGAAGCAGTTTACTTATTAGCTAAAGAACTTTCAGGACCAGGAACATATGTTATGAGGGTTGCTGAAGGTAAAGCCTTCATTAAAGCACAGTATAGTGGATTGTTTAAGGTAGTACCTGAAGCAATTTACGAAATAAACTATGAGGGAGTATTTGCAGTAATTTCCAAGAAAAATAATGCAGCAGCATTCAGAAACGACGTTTTAGCTGTTGTCGACTTAATACCGCTAACAATAGATGCAAGTATTTTAAAGAAACATTTAGAAATTGCAGCAAAAAATAAGCCTGTGTTTCAAGTTAAAAGATTTCTAAGGAAAAGTGTAGGCGTCATAGTTACTGGAACAGAAATTTATGAAGGACTCGTTGAAGATAAAGCTTCGGATAAGGTTGAAGAGAAAGTTAAAAAATGTGGAGGATATGTTGCGGAAAAAACCATTGTACCCGATGACGAAATAAAAATTAGAGACTCCATACGTGCTTTTGCTAAGAAATACGACATAGTTATTGTAACAGGAGGTATGAGTGTAGATCCCACAGATAAAACTCCAAAAGCAATAGCCTTAACTGGAGCAAAAATAGTTGCTTATGGTATTCCCGTAAAACCTACAACCATGAGCTTAATAGCGTATCTAAACGGAAAACCCATTATTGGTGTTTCATCAGGAATCATATTTTTCCATGAAGAAAACATATTGGACATCTTACTACCCAAAATAATGGTAGATGAAAAATGGACACGTGAAGAAATAGCTGCTCTAGGCCATGGAGGAATTATGAGATCCTTTCTGAAAAAGAAAAATAGGCCCCATTAAAAACTTATGTATAGAGAAAATGATGAACCAACACCTACCTGAATAAATGATGAATTCCCTGCTGACTGAAAAACAATATTCATGAACTACAAAAGCAGCATCACTTAGCAATGTAACACTTATTCTTCAAAATAATAAATAATTACCTTCGATGCTAGGAAAAATGGATAATTAAGGGAAACGAAAAAGCTATTCAATATAAATACAAGGTTATTTGAAAAGTTGTTTTAAATCGTTAAATGCTAGCATCGATACCGAAGAGCCTTTAAGCCGGTTTAAAAGCAAGTACCTACATTAGTAAAGAGAATAGAGAAAAGCGGTTTCCTTCAATGTTTAAATCAAGAAGAAAAGCCATAGAGTTACCTACAGCACTTATGTTAAGTCAGATATTTGTTGTAGGAAATGCAATTATCTCCGCATTTATACCTTTCATGAACTCTGAGATAGATAATGCCAAATCCTGCTTATTATTTAAATTATTTATTTAGAATATTTTCTTCGTAGAATTAGGTAGGGCGAGGATGTTATCTGAGAGCATTGGGGAATTTATTAGGCTGTTGCGAGAATATTTCTTAGTTTTCTTTGGTTCCAAATTAGTGTATGCTTCAATAGTTCTAATGATAATATCAGCTATTGTTTCAGCAGCTATTCTTCTTTCAGGTAATGAAAACTTAAAGAATGCTTTAGCTCTATCTAAAGATAATCCCTGGGGCATTGTTACGGCAAATTTTGTTCATGGAAGTTTTCAGCATTTACTTGAGAACATTTTTAGCTTTACCTCTTTAACATTCGCTATATTCTTGTTTTCATTAGTTCTTTATTCATCTAAAAAGCACATTGCGAGATCAACTAGCAATAATGTTAGAAAGCTATTTAAGATTTCTTATTACGTCTCATTAAAAACAAGTTTCTTCTATGGTTTAGCTTTTTTCCTAGGACTTTTTATTCCTGGAATTACGTCTTATGTGTATTGTTTACTTTATAATCCATTAATGCAAGCATTGGGCATATCTAGTGCTGATTACTCATTACTTGGCTTACTTGTCACCTACTCATTTTGCCTGGGAGCTAGGATAATAGCTGAAGATATGGTGAAGAAAAAATATTACCCTACGATTATGTACTTTACTTTTTTAGGAACATTCCTCTTTTATCAATTCTTTATCGAACCAGAAACATTAATAGGTTCTTGGAAAGAGAAAATCAACGTTGTTGGTCACATAGCAGGGTTAATCATAGGGTTTATTGTTGGCTTATTTAACATGTTCTACGCGTATGTTAAGCTCAAGAAGAATAGAAGTCTTAGCCATATTAATTCGATGCGAGGTGAAAACCATGGCTGTGGCTTATGTTACCACAGAACATAAAATAGCATGTGTTTCAAATGAAACCCCTAAATAGTTTGAAGGTGAAACACAACATGGTGTCAGAAACGGTCTTCTACAGGATAAGGAAAATTAACGGAAAATACTACCTTTACAAAGAATGGTACGATCCATCATCTGGTAAAAGAAGGTCAAAATCGTTAGGAAACTGCGAGGAATTAGAGAAGTTAGTTGTGGGACCGCCGCCGGGATTTGAACCCGGGACCTCCGGATCCACAGTCCGGCGCTCTCCCAGACTGAGCTACGGCGGCCGCTTCTGTTGGGTTCGTAGAAAATCTATTAAGTATGTGTTTTTAAAGTTTAGTATTTGACTATTTTCGGTAGGGTTTAAATGTTTTCCATAACTCTAAGGCTTCCCTTCTCTTAATTTCCCTCATGGCTCTCTCTAAGAATCTATAAACGGATGCATGTCTTTGTCCGCGTATAAGCATTGCAATAGCTTCTCTAGCTACACTTGCTCTCTCATAATCCCCTATTATTGCAACGTAAGTGTCGGAAATGGAAATGTAGGTATCTGTCATTTCCTCTATTATTCTTCTGGCTTTCCCATGTTCACCTATTAACCTAGCTTTAACTCTAGCTAGATGGTTAGGTTTATCACCTACATAGCTTTTCAAATCTATTACTATAAGTGTTTGGTCTTCACCTAAAACCTTAAAAGCTCTTTCAGGGCTAAAACCGTAAGCTATTGCTAATACGAAATCTCTTGCTTTAAGAACATTTATGGGGTTTACATCTGGTGCTTCAGGCTCTATTATTACTGTTCCATTTACGCTATCTACGGTTATTTTAGTTCTAGTTCTCTTCATAAGCTCCTTTTTAATTTCCCCCTCCTTACCTATAAGAACACCTACTCTATCCAATGGAACCTTAGTATATATTTTCGTAACACCAGGTTCTACTCCTCCCATTCTCCTACTCCCTCTTCGCCAGTAATTATTCTATACAATTCCTCAATAGTATGGGTTTCTATTTTCGCTTTCTCACTAAAGAACTTCACTATGTTTCTTATGTCCCTCAAGAGGAAATGTGTAGCTAATGGATGATCTAGTGTTACAGCTTGACTCACATCTATTATAACAGGTTCATCATGGAAAATCATTATATTGTATTCGCTTAAATCTGCATGCACAAGCCCTGCCTTCCTATACATGAGCCTCATGTACTCCACTACTTTCCCATATATTTCCTCATACTCTTCCCTAGTAAGTGGTATTTCTTTAAGTAGAGGTGCTCTAACACCGTTCTCCCCTATGAACTCCATAACTAAAATGTTTCTATATGCATAGTATGGTTTAGGTACCCGAACTCCAGCATTAAACATTCTTTTTAAATTCTTATACTCTTTCCGAACCCATTTTAAAATGAGCTTTCTTAAATCGGAAGAAACAGCTTCAAACCTGGGGTCACCAATAATGTATTGCTTAATACTCTTCCTAAATTCCGCAGTGAACGTTAAGTATATTTTTACTGCAACATCCCTTCCCGCTCTATCTTTAGCCCAGTAAACTCTTGCTTCCTTTCCAGCACTAACAACGCCATACATTTTGTCAATAAAGCCCTTTCTCATAACATGGTATAGAGCTAGAAGTGTAGGTACATTAAAAACTTCTTCAACTGTTTCGTAAAGGTCCTTATCCTTAATTCTTTTCTCTTTACGCTTAACTATAACTTAATCACCCTAGTTCTTCGCCGAGAAATTCGGCATGAATAACTCCTTTTGCGGCAAGCTTTCTAACTTCATCTTTAGAGTACCTATAAACGATGTCTCCTCTCTTATCCGGCTGAAAATCCCATATCGCAACTAATACGTAATCTCCTTCCCTAATCCACACTCTCTTCTTCATTCTACCCGGAATTCTGCAAAGCCTACTTTTCCCGTCAAAACACTTAACCATAGCTTTATCATGACCTAAAAGTTTCTCAACAACACCTATAATCTCTCCCTCACCGGGTACAGGAGGTTCCTTAGGTTTTTCCTCTCTAGCACGCTTCCTCCTAGGCACTCAACATCACCATTCTTAAGGTTTCTATGCTTTCCCTAGAACATAAGGTTTACCGTTAATTATAATAACTCTCAATTCATCGCCGGGTTTCACATTTTCAGGAATATAGCCTAAGGGAATTTCCTTTACCTCATAGTTTTCCAAGGAATCGACAACGTAAACTACTTTATCATCCCTACCTATTACAAGGTACCTCTTGTAAGCAGCATTGTCAGGTATGCCTGCTACCCTACCATTCCACAGAGTTTCTGCCGGAACAGTAATTTTCCTCTTAGAAATTTCATTTCTAAGAACAACCTTAAACCCGCTTATTTTCTCTATCCTATACATTTCGTTTCTAAATAGTACGACGTCGTTTTCCCTATACTTTGGAAGCCTAGCGACAATTATTAATTTTGAAGTCCGCTTCCCTTCCTTATTTCTTCTAACGTGCTCAAAACTTTCACTAATCACAGCTCCCGTTTCATTACGTATTTTTGAAGCTAAAATTCTAGCTGTAGTACTGTCAGAAACCTTAATATTTAATCCTTCTCTTAGCTCTTCAATATCGATTATGTTATGTGGATCTATTTCTCTAAGTATTCTCCCAATCTTTCTCATATCCACTTTATCTAAATGATTTCTTGCTGAACGCACTTGCACAATGGCTTTATATGTTTTTGAAACCCTCATTAAACAATTAGGACATAGAGTAAATAATATCTTAACATTCATAGGGTATTTTTGCTGAAAAACATTTCTTCCATCACTAATTTTTGCTGTAACATATGATGTAAATTGTGTTGAATGTATTTCTGACGGCAACTCTAGCTCATACGTTACATTAAGTTTCTTAGAGTCTTCAGAAGGTATTTTAAACTTTATTTTATCTTCAAGAATTTTATGTAAAACATCCTCCACAATATCCTCTATTCTGCCATGAAGCTTAAACCACTTGTTCTTCCACCTATATGAGAAGCAATTTTTACATATGTGGAGAGTTACTTCAGAAGGTACACTTAAGACTTCATGTTCTTCAAGATAGCATTGAATACATAAGTTACCTATAAACGCTACTTCTCCATTATCTGGTCTTCCACATTTAGCGCAAAACCTACTCATAGCTTACACTCTTCCCTTGCAGAAACATTAATGTATAGAAAACTGTACTTAACGGTTTCCCTTATGGAAAGATATTATAGAATCTTCACTATTTGTGCATGTAGGGTTTTACCTATTTTCAATACTGCATCCGGATGAACAAGCCCTCTCTTAATTGCTTCATTAACTATCCTTTTGCCTACAAGATTAGCTATTGTTGCATTACCTATAGCATTTAATGCTTCCTCTACTGTTACGAGAGAACCTTTGTAGAAACTTTCATAAACCTCTATTGAGATTTTCCCCTCACTAAAACGTTTACCTAAAACCTCCATGTCGCAAGCTGCAACAAGAACCTCTTTACCTACATAATGTATTTTTAAGTAAATGTTTTTTTCAGAAGTCATGGCTTAAACCGGTTCAACAGAAGTTTCAGCACCGCAAGCTTCGCATCTTAAAATCCATATTCTTCCTTGACGCTTTAACACGGTATCCCATGATCCACATGTAGGGCATACAACATATTTTTTAACGTAAATTTCTAATAGCCTATTAATAGTTGCTGCCGATACTCTACCATGAAGCACCAGAACACCGGATTGTTCATCAACCGCGCCTGCAACGCCAAGTTTTTTAAGTAGGAATTTAGAAAGATGCTTAGTGTTTCTTCTAAGAGTAGTGTAAATCTCTTTAAAATTCCTTATTGTAGTATAGGATCCAACAGTTACAGCCATGGCTTTAGGTAATGTGAAGCGTTGCGCTCTAGCTGTCTTCTTAGGCATTAAGCTAAATGCTCTTTCAAGCATCCACTCATAACTGTAATCTTTAATCGATGGCATAGTCAGGTTACACCTTTATATATAAGTTTACTACTAACCTCATTTCTAAGAGAACAAGTGGAGCTAAAAAAGTTTCGGGAAGGAAAATGAAAGTATACATGGAAAACTATGGTTGCCCTACGAATAAAGCTGATGGAGCGTACATGCTTAGCTTACTTTATAAGGCAGGGTTTAAAGCTGTAAGTAAACCTGAGGAAGCAGATGTAGTAATAATAAACACTTGTACTGTACGTAAGGATACTGAAAATAAAATGGTTAAGAGAATTAAGAAGCTTTACACAATAACTGAAGCCCGCAAAGCTAAACTCATCGTTACCGGGTGTTTACCTAAAGCACAACCATACTTTGTTTCATCAGTTGCTCCGAAAGCTAGCATGGTGTCTCCTCAAAATTTTGATAAAATAGTTGAAGCAGCTATGTCAAAAGCTAAAGTAGTTCTTCTCAAGGGTGAGAGAAGAACAGACATTGTACCAATGTACATTGACGGAGTCATAGCCGCTATTCCAATAGCTGAAGGATGCTTGGGCAACTGCAGTTATTGCATAGTTAAACTCGCTAGAGGTAACTTGAGAAGCTATCCTCCAAGACTAATTCTTGAAAAAGTTAAAGAAGCCCTATCTAAAGGTGTTGTAGAGATAGATTTAACAGCTCAAGATACTGCAGCATACGGACTAGACTTAGGGGTGAACTTAGCTGAACTTGTAAGCGGAATTGCTGAATTGGAAGGAGACTTCATGATTAGGATAGGTATGATGAACCCCAATTTAGCCTTGAAAATAATTGATGAACTAATAGAAGTATATAGGCATCCAAAAGTTTACAAGTTCCTTCACGTACCATTGCAAAGCGGAGATAATAGAGTACTTAGAATAATGAATAGACCATACACTGTTGAGGAATTTAAAGAACTAGTTAGTGAATTTAGAAGAAAAATACCTGAAATCAATATTACAACAGACATTATCGTAGGGCATCCAGGAGAAGACGATGAAGCTTTCGAAAACACATTAAAAATTATGGAGGAAATTGAATTTGACAGAATTCACCTTGCAATATATAGTTTAAGACCACATACTCTGTCAGCTTCAATGCCTCAAATACCCAGTGGTATTAGGAAAGCTAGAATGAGGAAAGCACTTGAAGTCATGGAGAAAATTGCGTTTAAAAAACACTCTAAATACGTAGGCAAAATAGTGAATGTTCTCATAACTGAGAAAGGAAAAAACAATACCCTAGTCGGCAGGACAATAAACTATTACCCAGTAGTTTTACCATACAATGGACTCACTAGAGGCATTTGGGTTAAAGCGGAAATAGTTTCAAACACATTTTATGATTTAAGAGGAAAAGTTGTCGAACTACTTGGGAAAAGAGCCCGTATGGAAACGAAACATAAACTATGTAAAGCTTCAATTACAGCATAAAACATATTTCCTAAGCCTCACCCATCTTATACTAAAAGCTTAGGAGCGGTATTATTAATGATTGCTGAGAAACTAAGTGAAATAATTAGTAAGGAAAGCGAATCTAAAAAGTACAGGGTGATGGCTGATATTTTAAGAGTTCTTAGTTTAACATTTGGTAAACTATGGTTATTTGAAATCGTAGGAGAAGTGAATGCACTAAGAAGAACACTTAACATAAGTGAAGAGGTTAGCTACAATGAATGCTTAGATGCAATTAGGGAATTAGCGAAAAACGAGCTCGTATCTTTTGAAGAAAAAATTAGAGGCACATTCACATCATCTCGAGGAGAACCTGACTTACTTATCGAATTAAGTAATAGAAGCGTAGCAACTACTTTACTTGCCATAGACGATAAAATACGTAAGTATCTTGAAATACGTAGGAAAATTTTTGAAAAACTAAAATAGTATTTTGAAGGGTTTAGGAGAATATGAAGAAAGCGTTTATCGCAATAAGCTTACTATACTTTTTAATGCTTGCTTCGATAATAGCTTATCTTCTAATTCAAAATAACACTTCAACATTAGTTAGGATACTGTTTTCAGATGAAATAAGGTATGCCATAGTACTGACTTTAATGACATCTATAGTTGCAACATTTTTATCCCTACTATTTTCCATACCTGTAGCATATTCTTTAGCTAATTATTCCTTTAAAGGAAAGAAAGCGGTAGAGCTTTTAACGGATATACCGCTTGCTTTACCACCCATTCTTTTAAGTTTCGCACTTCTCATAGTTTTAACGAAAAGCCCTTTAGCCATGTTTTTTAAGGAATTAGGTTTAGAAGTGATATTTACCCCTTATGGAATAATTGCTGCATTATTTTTCTACGTAACTCCTGAAGCTGTGAAAATACTTTATTCAACATTCTCCTCTATCGATAAGAGATATCGTATGGTTCTTAAAACGCTGGGTTATAGTGATTTCCAAAGCTTCCTTAAAGCAGATATTCCCCTTTCAATTAAAGGTATATTCTCTGCTTTCCTTGTTTCCTTAGCTAAATGTATAGGTGCTTTCGGTGCAATACTGCTTGTATCGGGGGCGATTAAGGGGAAAACTGAAACATTATCTATAGCTATTTTTCTTAGTTGGCAAGGAGGGGACATGGATACCGCAATAGCGGCTGCAACAATTCTCATACTTATTTCACTAGCAATATTCTATGTTTTCGAGAGGTTAAAGAAATGATAGGTATTTACAATTTAGAAGTTAGAAGAGGAAATTTTACTCTAGGAGTTAATGAACTGGATGTTGGAAGCAATAAGTACTTTGTAATTCTAGGTCCCTCGGGATCTGGAAAAACAACATTACTTAGCACTATAGCTGGTTTTGTAAAGCCTATTAAGGGGAAAATAATCATAGATGGCATTAATGTTGTGAATTATCCTCCTGAGAAAAGAAATGTAGCTTATGTTTTTCAAGACCCCCTATTACTGCCGCACTTAACAGCTTTAGAGAACATATTACTTGGATCCCACGGAAATAGAAAAATAGCTTTAAGCATCGCTAAGGAACTTGGTATTGGGGATCTACTTAGCAAGTACCCTTCACAGCTAAGTAGGGGGCAACAGCAAAAGGTTTCTCTAGCTAGAGCTTTAGCTTATAATCCTAAAGTAATTTTACTTGACGAACCCCTTAGCTCTCTCGATAGGGTGTCTAAAGAGGCTGTAATAGACACTTTACTTAAGCTTAAAGGTAAGAAAACAGTTATTCATGTTACACATGATTTGTCGGAGGCTTTTGCTTTAGCCGATGAGCTAGCCATAATATATAATGGAAGCATTTTAGCTAAAGGTTTACCAGATACGATCATGCTTAATCCTCTTAACGAGAAAGTAGCTAGGTTTCTCGGTTTAACAAACTTCTTCAAAGGATATGCTAAGATTGTAGGGGAGAATAAGTCAATAGTTAAAATAGGTGAGAATGTTGAATTACACGTATATGGTAGGTATAGTGGAAGAGTTTTCGTAACAGTGTCCCCTGGAGAAATATTCTTAGCTAAAGATTTGGATTCAGTTACTGCAGCAAATAAGTTTGAAGGAGTAATAGCTAAAATTGTTCCAAGAGATGTAGTCGATGAGGTTAAGGTTAAAGTTAATTCAGTGTTTTTTAGCGTTTACGTTTCTAAGAAAGCGGTAAGGGATTTAGGGTTAAAAATCGGTAGGAAAGTTGTTATTGCGTTTAAAAAATCAGCTATAACGGTAAATAAATTGTAATGGTGTTTAAAATGAAAATACTTGTTATAACGGATATTCACTATAGATGGAAGTATCTTAAAAAAGTTCTTAAAATGGAAGAATACGATGTAATAGTTGTTGCAGGGGATTTATCTCGTTGGGGAGATGTTAAGGAAGCATTTGATGTTCTGAAAACACTAACAAAGCATGCTACAACCTTTTTTGTCCCAGGAAATTGTGATAATCCATCGCTATTAAGGACAGAGAATGTTTATAATGCAATAAATCTCCATGGAAAAGTTATTGAACATAATGGTTTAGTGTTTGCTGGAATAGGGGGTTCAAATACAACACCATTCAATACACCAATAGAGTTCACTGAGGATAAGCTAGCTGAAATAATGGATCAAATGGAGAAGAACCTTCGCGGAAAAAACATAGATATTATGGTGAGCCATACACCACCATACGCTACGAAACTTGACATAGCATTTTCTGGAGAACATGTTGGAAGCATTAAAGTTAGGGAGTTTTTAGAAAAACACCAGCCACTAATATGTATTTGCGGGCACATACATGAATCACAAGGCATGGATAAATTAGGGAGAACAATAGCTATAAACCCGGGTCCTATAGCTGATGGAAAATATGCTATAGTAGAATTAGACGAGAGGAAAAAGAGAATCATAAAAGTGGAGATTAAAAAGATCCGGTGATTCAATGTTAACGTACTTGCTCATAGTAATTTTCGTCGAAAACCTAATGGTGGGCCCGCGGGGATTTGAACCCCGGACCACCGCCGCGTCAGGGCGGCGTCCTAACCGGGCTAGACGACGGGCCCTACTCTCTTATCCTTCTATAGTTTAGGGTGAGCGAGAGAATATAAATTTTAACTTATACGACTCTAGAAACTTATTCTCTAAAAACAAGGTACTCAAATACTTTAGATAAGCTTATAACTAACGTTATTGCCACTGCAATTCCAAAGAGTATAGCTAGCACTTCAGCTCCCCAAAAGTAAAGTAGAGGGGTTTATAAAGTGAAGAGACCCTACTGAAACTATCGGCTAACAAAACGGAAACATTTAAACCCTCACAGAATTAATACTGATTAGGCGGTGCCGGGGTAGCTCAGCTAGGTAGAGCGCCGGGCTGTTAACTGGCTGGTGGGAGGTTCGAGTCCTCCCCCCGCCGGGGAGAAACCCGGTGGTCGGAGGTTCGAGTCCTCCCCCCGGCGCCACCTTCAATAATAAAGCTAATGTTTCATTTCTCTATTAGCTTATGTCTCTTAAGCCTATTTTCCATCATACCTATTTCTTCTTGAGGAAAATACTGTAGTAGTTTCGCTACTTTTTTCCTATTTAACTTAAGATAGCCTTCTTTAACCAATTGGCTTATTCTATTTAAGTCTTGGTCGTCTATGTCCCTACCTATCCTTGACTTTAAAACAACATATGCTTCAAGTGTTAAGTGTTTCAGCTTATACTCTCCAACTCTAATGCTTCTTACCTCATTATTCACTATTTCCTGTGGTATGTAGAAGTCATGTATGTTCTCGTAGAAATCTATGAAGAACTCACCCATTTCCTTAGGTATAACGAGTCTAGGTGTTCCATAGTCAGTATATGCATAATCCCAGCCTGCCATTAAAGCTATGTTTTTAAAAACATCTTCTTCAAGAAATGGGCTTCTATTTGTAACGAAAAAATCTAGATCTTCACTATCCTTAAAGAAACCTCCGAGCTCTAAAGAAACAATAGTGCTTCCAACAACAACAGCTTCTATATCGTTATCTTTAAGTAAAGGGAGAAGTTCGCTAAGCACCTCTCGAAGTTCGTCAAATAAAGGCATTAACTAAACACCTAAATAATTACATTCTAAATTCCAAGGGGTAACATAATATGTTCAAGTATTTAGAGTTAACGCACTAAAACATAAGTTTACATAACATTTTTAACCGGAAACAAGAAAATCATAGAATGGAGCCGGGGTGCCCGAGCGGCCTAGGGGACGGGCTGCAGTGGAGTATTCCACAAATTCCGCCCACCGGTAGAAACCCGTTTTACCCGGGTTCAAATCCCGGCCCCGGCTCCATTAAAATACACTGTATCTTCTAAACTTTCTAAGAATTTTCTTTGCTGCGCTCCTACTTTTAACCCTAACAATAATGATGTCTCCTTGTTCTTCAATAATAAATCCTTTACTGTTGCTTAGCTTAACTATTTCTTCTCTAATATCGGACTTGAACACTAATACATAGTAACCTTCAGGATCAGGGGGGCCGATATCGCTCATAAGAGGTCACCCTTAAATAACTCGTGAAAACTTCATAATAACGCTTAGGTATTTCCGCAACCTTTATACGAACCCTTAATCCAACTACACTACTGAGGGCCCGTAGCTCAGCCAGGGAGAGCGGCGGGCTCCAGACCCGTTAAAGTACGGGTCTGCTGACCTTTAAGGGATGACTTAGGTCTGGAGCTGGGAGAGACCCGTAGGTCGGGGGTTCAAATCCCCCCGGGCCCACCACATATAAACATTAGAACTTGGGCTCCTAATGGAGTAAATACCTTACTTTTTCTGAAAATTCAAATAACAATATTGTTAGAGTCTTTGAAGTTAAAAATGTTTTAGAACTTCCTTGCCCCTCTCTTTTTCGGTCTAAGATTTCTACTCTTACATCTTCTACACTTAGCTGCTCCGGGAGGATTTCTTGCACCACACTTTCTACATATCCATACGTCTAAAAGTCTTGCCGCGGCTATCCTATATTTTACAGGATCTGTTATGGGCATTTAAGTGTTCCTCAGTATGTAGTTATTTAGTATTCTAGCCCATTATAGTTTGGGGCAGAGATTTAAGCTTTATGGTAACCGAAAGAGAGATATAGGAGGGTTAATAATTTCTTTGAAGAAACTTGAAACAGAATCTCAAAAGGAGTAAAAACGATGGCTAATAGTGAAGACAATTTTGAGGTGATGGCAACACGAAACTGCCGATGTGCACAGTATGTGTTAAGAGCGGAATACTGTGTCCGAGATGCCAGTCTCTTGTAGATCGCGGCGAATACGATGAAGTAGACATAAAAGTGCAGAAAACCTTACTTGAGATAGAAGAAAAAACACATTGGCCTCAACTAAAAGACCTAGTTTACCATAAAAGCTACAAAACAAATAATCTATATGTAATAGTTGTTTCCGGAAGCCAACTACCACCTTACTTCATAGCTAAATTAGCCAGAAAGTTAAGTGAAAAACTCGAAGGAAAAGTCAGAATAGTTGAGAAAACAAGTAGCCTAAAGAAAATGGCAGCACAACTTTTCATACCAGCTAATGTATTAGGAGTTAACATTCTATGGTTACCTGACGGATCATGGCAAAGCATCGTAAGAGTTTCAAGGAAGGACTCAAGACTATTACCGGCGAGAAAGGAACACCTTGAAGACGTACTTACTCAACTAAGTGGCATGGTGGTTAAGATAAGGTTTGAATGAAACCTTATTTAGAATAAATTAAATTAAACTACACATTCTTTCATCCAAAGTAGAGGGTAAACTATGGAAACTACTTACAAGAAATATTTCGCAAAAGACATAAAGCCTGAGCTTAACGGTAAAAAAGTTATTCTTGCAGGATGGGTTCACATAAAAAGAGACCTTGGAGGGAAAAAATTCCTGATTTTAAGGGATAAAACAGGAATAGTTCAGCTAATTTTTACTAAAGGAAAAACATCTGAAAACCTCATAAAAACATTCTATGAGCTTACAAGAGAGAGTGTAATAAAAGTTACTGGAGTAGTGAAGGCAACACCTAAAGCGCCAGGAGGAGCTGAAGTAGAACCCTTAGAAGTAGAAGTCTTAAACATAGCTAAAACCCCGCTTCCACTAGATGTGACAGGAAAAGTTCCAGCAGACTTAGACACTAGACTTAACAATAGAGTTCTTGATTTAAGAAGAAAAGAAAGCCAAGCAATATTTAAAATACAAGACACCGTACTTAAAGCAATAAGGGAAAAGCTGAGGGAACTAGGATTTATAGAAGTTATTACACCAAAAATTATAGCAACAGCAACGGAAGGCGGAGCCCAACTATTCCCCGTAATATACTTTGGTAAAGAAGCTTTCCTAGCCCAAAGCCCACAGCTATATAAGGAATTACTCGCAGGAGCCTTTGAGAGAGTTTTCGAAATAGCTCCAGCATTTAGAGCTGAAGAATCGGACACACCATATCACCTTTCAGAGTTCATTTCAGTAGATATTGAAGCAGCCTTCATGAACTACCATGATGTAATGAGGGTTTTAGAAGAAGTAATAGATCATGTACTATTTAAGGTTAGGAAAGAGAATTCAGAAGACTTAAAAATTTTAAAATATGAAGACAAATTCCCAAAAATTAAGAGACCCATAAAGAAGATAACGTATGATGATGCAGTAGATTTACTTCAAGAACACGGATACCCTATTAAGAGAGAAGAAGACTTAGACACACCAGCTCAAAGGAAACTTGGAGAAATTATTGGAGAAACATTCTACTTCATCATAGACTGGCCTACAGCCACTAGACCCTTCTACACTATGCCTAAAAAAGATAATCTAGAAAGAACAGAGTCATTCGACATAGTATATAGCTGGCTTGAAATAGCTTCTGGAAGCACTAGAGTCCATACAAGAGACTTGCTTGAAAAACAACTTAGAAGACAAGGACTTAATCCAGAAAATTTCGAATACTTCCTAAAATGGTTTGATTGGGGAATGCCTCCTCATGCGGGCTGGGGACTAGGTCTTGGAAGACTTATGCTCATACTTACAGGTGTAAGAAACATTCGAGAGGTAGTGCTATTTCCAAGGGATAAGAAAAGACTTACACCATAACTTCGCTAAGAAACATACTCGTTCTTCATGATTTCCCTTAGAAACACAGTAGCATACATTCCTTTTTCTAAACAGAAGTGAATGCGTAAATTACTTTCCGAGCAAACATAAGATAGACCATGCATTATCATAGGTGATTTCCTTAAACCACCTTTAATTCTCATATTTAATTCTTTAATTTTAAACATAGATAAGCTAATGTTTTCTTTATCAATAACCTCCCTAAGCATAGTGTGAGCTAATTGCTTACCTAATTTAGTAGCATATCCAACTAAAGGTAACAGAATATTCTCCTTACAGCGCAGCTTCCTCTTTTGAACTATTTTCTCATAGTATCCCTTAGAAAACACTGTGTCTCCTTCAATAGCAACATTGGGAGGTATGTCGTTTTCAAGTCTCTTACTAACGTACTCGTTAAAGATATAGGCTTGGTATGCTTCTACATAAATTTTCAGAATTCGCTTAGGTAAGGCATGAAGAGCTTCAAGATAGCTTCTCCCTTTAAGCAGTTCTTTAAGAACAATTCTTTCATAAACGAATTTTCTTGGAAAAAGCTCTAAAGCCTCCTTAGGGTTAAGGGTTTTTTCGAAAACTTTTCTTGCTTCATAGACTTGGGGGGCCTCCTTAGGGTGAGGGTTTCCTACAAGCTCAAGAACAGCTCCAAACCAGTCTCTCTTAACTATTTTCTCCCCTATCTTATGAGTATTTGGCCTAATAGTTCCAAACCTCTGATGGCCGAAATAAGGATACAGTCCTCCCATAGAGGAAATTTCATGTAAAACACTTTCTAAAGCATTATAGCATTTCTCTTCCTTAACATCCCTTATTACTAAGTAGAAGCTATTTCCCCAATTTTCACCTAAACTTATATGGTGGTCATGACATCTATAGAAAAATAATTTAACATTATTGTTTAAAGCAATAATGCATGGAAGTTTTTCCCTGTAGCTTCTGAAGCTTATAAATTGATAGGTTACAGCATTAGCGTCCTTAAGTCCTGCATACCCTATTTTCCCTTTAGCACCTACTTTTCTCTTGACTATTTCTAAAGCTTCGAAAGTATCTAATCCTTTCTTCTCAAGAATATAGACGAAGTATTTATTACAGCATACATAATTATTAGTGCATCTATGTATTGAAGAAGCTTCAACACCCCATAGGATTTCTTTAACAAGAAAGTCTTTATACTTTAGCCTAACTCTACCTCCTATACCGTTAGTGAATGTTTGGTAGAAACGCATACCCATGCTTTTCTCGATAGGAGGCGGTGTTGGCATAGCTTACATCGCCTAAAGTAGCTTCAAATTACCGGTGATTTCATCTATTTTAGATAATTCATCCGGACCTATGCCGATACATGTTATAGTTCCCGGCTCAAGCTGTGTTAAACCAGCATTCCTTATAATTACAGCGATTAAGCCCTTCTTTACAGCCTTCTCATAAACTTTAATTAGTTCTTCCAAACTTGAAACCTTTACTACAACCTTTTTCTGACCTTTTTTAAGCCATTCCTTGGCCATTTCAGGTTTGCTTCTAAGTGTTTTTACGAAACTTTCAACAGAAGCATGTGCTACCTGAGTAGCTAGTTTTCCTTTACCCATTTTCAAATCTGATCTAACAACAATTACCTGTTTTAGCTCCTCACATGTCATTGACAGCTCCCTTAACTAGATTGTTCTAGTAAGTTCACTATTTATTTCCTTAGCTAAACGTCAAGCTTAAATAATACAGGTGGATTTAAGCACATTAGCGTATACTGTGGGATATGCCTTGGCGTTTAATGCAAGGTTAAAAATAAGTGCTGTAGGGATAGCTACACCTATATGTACTAGTTGTAAAAGGCCAATACCTCCAACAGAGAAAGCAATAAAATTTACATGTCCAAATTGTGGAAAGGTAACCATTTGGAGATGCTATAGGTGTAGGAAACTTTCGGTACCATATAAATGTGTTAACTGCGGATTCGAGGGACCTTAGAATAGGTGGTTTAGGTATGGCAAAAATAGCCGTCATTATGAAAATATTTCCTAAAGACATCGAAGTAAACCTTGATGAATTAATCAATAAAATAAAGGCTAATCTCCCGGAAATATACGAGCTAAAGGATTATAGAAAGGAACCAATAGCCTTCGGACTTCAAGCACTTATAGTAAGCATAGTTATGCCTGAGAACATTGAGGGAGGAACGGAAGAGTTGGAAAAAACCATTACAAACATTCCTGAAGTTGGAGAAGTAAGTGTAGAATACGTAAGTAGAATATCCTAAAACATTCTTAAGATGAAGAAAACATCCTATAAACACTTTTTAGACGGACAGAAGAGAGAGACCAATCATTTAAAAACTTCCAGTTGTAAAAGACATTAAAAGGGGTAGAGCAGAGTACATAGTTTACAGCTAAAGGTGATTCTCGGAAATGGCTATGCATGAAAATAAGAAAGAGAGGAAAGAAGTAATACTTAAAGTAATGGAGGCTAGGCAGAAAGATGTTGGTAGAGGCAAGGTCAGAATAGACATTAATGTCATGAAAAAACTTGGCATCGGACCCGGAGACATAGTTGAAATCGAGGGTAGGAGGAAAACAGCAGCAATAGCTTGGCCTTCCTACGCTGAGGACCAAGGACTAAACATTATAAGAATGGACGGTCTCATAAGAAAAAACGCTGGAGTAAGCATAGGAGACAAAGTAATAGTGAGGAAAGCTAGAGCAAAACCTGCAACCATGGTTAAACTAGCGCCTTCCTCATTCAGCATAACAGCTGATGCAGGTTTTGCAAGTTATGTTAAAAGAAGACTCATAGACTATCCGCTTGTAGAGGGAGACACAATATTAATACCCGTCCTAGGACAAGCAATACCATTCACTGTTGTAGCTACAAAACCCTATGGTGTTGTTATAGTAACTCCAGATACTAATGTAATAATTTTGGAGAAACCAGCTGAACAGGCTAGAGTACCTAGGGTAACATATGAGGACATAGGAGGGCTAAAACATGTCATAGAGAAAATAAGGGAACTCGTAGAGCTTCCACTTAAGCATCCAGAGCTTTTCAGAAGACTCGGTATTGAGCCTCCTAAAGGTGTTCTCTTGTATGGTCCCCCTGGAACAGGTAAGACCTTGCTTGCAAAAGCAGTAGCAAACGAAACAGATGCTTACTTCATAGCTATTAATGGTCCTGAAATTATGAGTAAATTCTATGGAGAAAGCGAGCAAAGACTAAGAGAAATTTTTGAAGAAGCTAAGAAGCATGCTCCAGCAATAATATTTATTGATGAAATAGATGCTATTGCCCCGAAAAGAGATGAAGTCGTTGGCGAAGTTGAGAGAAGAGTTGTAGCACAACTCTTAGCGTTAATGGATGGGTTAGAATCCAGAGGCGACGTAATCGTCATTGCCGCTACAAACAGACCTCAAGCATTAGATCCTGCCCTTAGAAGACCCGGCAGGTTTGATAGAGAAATAGAAGTTCCTCTTCCAGATAAACAAGGTAGATTCGAAATATTACAAATACATACTAGAAACATGCCATTAGCTAAAGATGTTGATCTTAAAAAACTCGCAGAAATAACCCACGGCTATACCGGGGCTGACCTTGCAGCACTATGCAGAGAAGCCGCAATGAATGCTTTAAGAAGGTATTTGCCGCAAATAGATTTAACAATGGACAGAATACCTCCAGAAGTTCTTGAAGGAATGAAGGTTAGAATGGAAGACTTTCTAAACGCGTATAAGGAAATTGTTCCTTCAGGGTTAAGAGAGGTTTACGTAGAAGTACCGGAAGTAAAGTGGGAAGATGTAGGAGACTTAGAGGAAGTAAAGCAGCAACTAAGGGAGGCAGTTGAGTGGCCACTTAAACATCCTGAATCATTTAGAAGACTTGGAATAAAGCCTCCTAAAGGCATACTTTTATTCGGACCTCCCGGATGTGGTAAAACACTAGTTGCTAAAGCCGTTGCTACGGAGAGTGGTGCAAACTTTATTTCGATTAAGGGACCTGAAATTCTAAGTAAATGGGTTGGAGAATCAGAGAAAGCAATAAGAGAAACATTTAGGAGAGCTAGACAGGCAGCACCATGCATCGTATTCTTTGACGAAATAGATGCAATAGCGCCTATGAGAGGAATCGGAATAGGGGATAGCCACGTAACTGAAAGAGTTGTTAGTCAGCTTCTTACTGAGATGGATGGTATTGAGAAGTTGGAGAATGTTGTTGTTATTGCCGCCACTAATAGGCCGGACATACTAGACCCAGCACTACTAAGACCAGGAAGATTCGACAAACTCATTTACGTACCTCCTCCCGACATTAGAGGTAGGTTTGAGATTTTCAAGGTTCACACTAGGAAAATGCCTTTAGCGGAAGACGTAGACCTATGGAAACTTGCAGAAATTACTGAAGGATATACGGGCGCAGACATTGAAGCAGTATGTAGAGAAGCAGCATTAATGGCTCTTAGAGAAGACATTAACGCTAAAAATGTTGGAATGAAGCATTTCATGGAAGCATTAAAAATAATTAGACCATCGGTAACGGAAGACATGGTTAAAATGTATAAAGCTTGGATGGTCAGAGCTAGACAAATACTTCCACGTGGCAGAACACAGCTTAGCACATTCGTTTAGCACCCGAAAAGTCTTAATATTCTTTTTAATAAAGTTATTTGCTGGAATAAAATTAGATTAATTCTAATACATTACCTGTTCAGCAGTGTACAGCGCAGTTTTAGTTAACTGCACAACAGAGGTTTGAGATGATTTAGCAATGACTGTATGGAACCCTGAACCCTTAGTGAACATAATATTAGCTCTACTTAAAGTTTCGAGGGATGGAAGATTAAGGGAGGATGAAATACTTAGAATGTTGAAATATACGTACTCTGAAATTTCAAGAAAAGAACTTATTAAAACATTAATGATTCTAGAAATTAGAGGCTTAATAAGGGTTTTTCTCGCTAAAGAGGACCTTTTAATTGCTGAACTGGCTAAAGAAGATTAAAAAGAACTTAATCAATGGCAGAATAAGAAATAAAAGACTTAAGAATTTTACACTCCTATGGGAGAAGAGTGGTGGGAGTTAATCTTAAAGAACTCATTCCAGACTCAGCAAAGAAAACCTTAGAACTAGTTGAGCTTAAGGGAAAAGTGGTTAGCATAGACGGATATAATGCATTATATCAGTTTCTTACAGCAATAAGGCAACCTGATGGAACACCCTTAAAGGACAGTAAAGGTAGAATAACAAGTCACTTAAGCGGCCTTTTCTATAGAACAATAAACCTTATGGAGCATGGAATAAAGCCTGTTTACGTTTTCGACGGAAAACCTCCAGAACTAAAAGCGATAGAAATTGCTCGAAGAAAAAAGGTTAAAGAGGAAGCTGTTAAGAAGTACGAAGAAGCACTAGTTAAAGGTGATTTGGAAGCAGCAAAACGTTACGCGCAAATGGCTTCTAAACTAACGGAAGACATGGTTGAAACAGCAAAGAAACTATTAACTGCTATGGGTATTCCATGGGTTCAAGCTCCAGCTGAAGGAGAAGCTCAAGCAGCTTATATGGCAGCTAGAGGTGATGTTTGGGCTGCTGGAAGCCAAGACTACGACTCCTTACTTTTCGGAGCACCAAAACTAGTGAGAAACTTAACAATAACGGGTAGAAGGAAACTTCCGAGAAAAGATGTTTACATCGAAATAAAGCCTGAACTCATCTACTTAGATAAACTGCTTAGCTCACTAGGTATAAGTAGAGAACAGCTCATAGACATAGCGATTCTTTTAGGAACAGACTATAATCCAGAAGGAGTAAAGGGAGTAGGTTCTAAAACAGCTTTAAAATACATTAAAACCTATGGTTCTTTAGAAAAAGTTTTGAAAGTTATCAAAGCAGATTTCCCCGTTGATCCGTTAAAAATAAAGGAGTACTTTCTAAAACCGCCTGTAACAGATAATTATAGTATCGAGTGGAAAGAGCCAAATAGAGATGAAGTAGTAAAAATATTAGTTTACGAACACGACTTTTCAGAAACTAGAGTTAATAATGCATTAAATAGATTAGAGAAAGCATATAGGGAACATATTAAAACTAGACAGTTAGGATTAGATATGTGGTTTAGGTAACTAATCCTCTTCCCAGCCATGTTCACCAACGAGGGGTACGAAAACACAAGGTGTTATAGATTCTCTTACAAACTCATTTCGGCCTTTTTTCTCAATAACATACAGGTGTTGTAGGTATCTTGACCCAATAGGTATGATAAGCTTGCCCCCTACCTTAAGCTGGTCAAGCAGGGGCTTAGGAGGTTTAGGAGCAGCTGCTGTAACTATTATTCTATCATATGGTGCTTCCTTAGAGTATCCAAGTGTTCCATCACCTACAATTACTGTAACCCTGTCAGCGTAGCCTGCTTTTCTAAGATTTTTAATAGCGAACTCTGCTAACTCAGGTATTCGCTCTATAGTGTATACATGTCCTTTTTCAAGAGAATCTTTTGGAGCAATTATTTCGGCAATAACTGCTGCATGATATCCTGATCCAGTTCCTATTTCTAAAACTCTATGGCCAACCTCTAAATCTGCAATCTCACACATAAGAGCGACCATGTGGGGTGCACTAATCGTTTGCCCCTTCAGTATAGGCAGTGGTGAGTCTATGTAAGCATACTTCCTATATTCAGGTAGTACAAATTCTTCGCGAGGAACTTTAAGCATGGCCTTCTTAACTTTTTCAGAGCGAATAACACCTTCAAGTTCTAAGCGTTCAATAAGCTTCTTCCTTTCACTTACAAAACCTATTTCTCCTACCAATTCTGTAACTCCCTAACAATACATTTTCAACATTAACCTTATATTTATCACGTAACTCGCTTATAACATAGTGGTATATTATGAAAATAGCTTTGGAAAGGATAAAAGCAAAAGGTCATCCCAACGTTAAAGCAACACATAAGATAACATTTGAAATAACTAAGGAAAACTGGCTTACACCGCGAGGAGACTGCATTATAGCTATAAAGGCGTCTAAGTCGCCTAGTGAATTCAATAGTGAGCTTAAGAACCTTTTAAGAAGAGACGACACCATCACCATAGTTGTTCTTCTAACCAAAAACGCATACGATTACGTTATAGGCAAGGGTTCTTCAAAACTAACCTTAAGCGATAAAGTAAGGGCTGTTTTTAGAAAAAGCACTCATACTTCATCGAACACCGTGGCCATAAATGTTAATAAAGCAGCTAAGGACTTGAAAAGAAACCTCATAGATGATTTAAGGAAAGGATTAGAACTTGACGTAATAATTTTAGCACTAAATCCTCATGTAACATAAAAATCAACTACATAGAGGCTCTTGGTAGGGGAAGCTTCTAAAACCCTTCTAACATTCATTACTTTAATGAGCCGCCTATTGTACTTTGGTACTTCTCTAACAAATTCAATAACAGGTTCTAGCGAAGTATACGCGAATCTATAATAATGAATTATTCCTCCCTCATCACTTAAGAGATTAAGAGCGTATTTTATGAAATTATGTGAAAGCCCTGGTAGATTCATTATTATCCTATCGAAGTTTTTATGTAGAAAACCATGTATTTTAGATGAATCAGCAAGTATTGGAATTACTGTTCCTTTTAGCTTATTTAAAACCATACTTTCAATAATTGACTTTATAGCGTATGGATTTATGTCGACAGCATAAACTTTAGCTTTCTTATATTTCGCTATGAGAATAGAGAAACAGCCTATACCTGCAAACATGTCTAAAACTTTTTCACAGTCTAAAACTTGTTCGCTAATACGTTTATGCTCGTAACTAAGAGAAGGATTTACATAAGTTTTACCTATGTAAACAACGAATCTACACCCGTGTTCAACATAAACTGTTTTATCAATAGGGCTTCCTGCTATGAGTTTTAAAGGTAAAACTCTTTCAGTCCCAACGGTTTCACCAACTATAGCATAAACGGCTTTCTTATTCCTATGCAGTTTTAAAAGCGCTTCACCAATATAGCCCCAGTACTTTTCCGGAATATTCTGTAAACGTATGAAAATAGCCTCCCCTACTATATCATAGGATGTGGGTAGTTTTTCGAAAACACTTTTAGGTATTTTGTCTACTAAATAATCTTTATATGTCCTTACATGAAATCTCTTCTTAAGCTTACATTCAATAAGCCCAACGCTTACTTTTCTAGCTTCTAAAGGTAGCTTTTCAAAATCACCAATTTTTACAGGTATATACAGGTATTCATTTACCCTCTCTATTTTAAACGAATAATCTATTAACCCATGTTTTCTAAGAATCTTAAGCACTGCTTCTCCATGAACTTTTCTTACCTTTAAACAGTACACCATAGTATTAGCCCGTCTTATCTCTATTCTAAACAAATTTAAGATTCAACATATAATTGGTTCTGTGAGGTTAAGAAAAATCATGGCTACAATACTGTTGACTTCAAGAATAGATAAGCCTGAAGCATTAGAGTTGGCTAGGAAAATTCTTACATCACATAAGCTAAGAGAGAGTGTTAAGAAGTTTATTGTTGATTCATCGTTAAAACCTTATCTTAAACTGTTAAGTGAGAAAATTGTTTACAAATCTATAGAGGAATTTCCTAAAGTAGGTGCTAACTTAGTTGTGGTCATAGGCGGTGATGGGTCAATACTGAGATTACTACATTATTTTAAAAACAAGAATCCACCACATGTTTTCAGCATAAACCTTGGGAGATACGGTTTCCTCTCAGAAATATCTCCGGAAAACGCTATTAACCTACTTAGAGATATTGTTGAAAACAGAGGTACATATGAAATAGTGTTCAAACCTAGGATAATAGCTTATACTGAAACTGGACAATTACCTCCAGTGCTTAACGATTACGTGGTTTTAGCTCCTAGGCTTAAAATGGTTCATCTTAAACTTATAAAAGCTAGGACGAAAGAGCTCGTATACAATATTTACGCTGATGGAATAATTATTTCGCCAACAGCTGGTTCTACAGGATATTCCTTAAGTGTTGGAGGACCAATAGTTGATGAAGACTTGTTAGCTATAATAACTACACCCATGAACCCTATGCAGCTACGTGCAAGACCGGTTATTTTTGACATTAATGAGGAATTAGTGCTTGAAATAATTGATAGGGATGTTGAAGTCTTTGCTGACGGCTTCTTATGCTGCAAAATATCTGAAGGAGGATCATTGCGTATTAAATTCTGGGATAAAGTAGGTTTTTACAGGAAAGAAAGACAATATTACAACAAGCTTACGCGGAGAGACCATGTGTAAAAAGAAAGTTCCCATACTGGATACTGCAGCTGTAATTACAAAAATAGTTTTACAACTACCTACTAAGCAATATACTGTTCCCCAAGTTATAAATGAGGTAAGGGATAGGGAAAGTTTAGAAGCTTTAGAATCAGCTCAAACGACGGGAAAGCTTATTATAAAGAATCCTTCGCAAGAATCTCTTGTAGAAGCTGCAAGGGCTGCTGAAAAAATAGGTGAAAAACTAAGTCTTTCAGAAACAGATTTAGCAGTTATGGCTTTAGCCTTAGATTTTAAAAAGGAAGGTTTCGAACCAATAATATACACTGATGATTATTCCCTACAGAATTTAGCTAAAAGCCTAGGAATAGGTTTCCATCCTATAAGAACACGTGGAATAATTAGGAAAAGAAAATACATAACATATTGTACAGCATGCGGTTACGTAGCGGTAGGTAGGAATGAAAGAATATGTCCAAGATGCGGCCATAAACTTACGAGAAAACCTATTTCTTAACGAGTTTAGCTATAAAATATCCTGTAACATCATGTATGTGGGGATGAAATCTTAGGAAAAACTTACCATATGAACTAAACCCTTTTGAACCAAGACCGCCATATATGGTTTTAACAGGTTCGAACCTGTATTTGCTTATTGCTTCCTCTATTATTTCCTCATTCTCCTCTAATGTAACAGTGCATGTAGAATAAACTAGTACTCCTCCTTTCCTTAGAAGCTCATATGCTGGTTTAAAGAACTGTATTTGATAGTTTCCCAAATCAATAATGTCCCTGTACTTTTTCGAATCATAAAGTTTAGGTCTAACACCAAATGATGAACATGGTGGGTCAATAAGTACCTTATCTACTTTACCACGTAATAAAGGATAATCTACATGTAAGTATCTTGAATCTGCTAAGTAAACTTCAATATTAACCTTCATTCTTCTAAACTCTCTAATCATTTTAACTACTCTCTTCCTGGAATGGTCAAAAGCTATGATTCTAGCCTTACCTTTAGTAAGCTGGTGTATGTGTGAAGCCTTTCCACCGGGCGCTGCACACATATCAACTATTAACTCTCCCGGTTGTGGATCTAAAATTTTAGATGCAATCATTGCTGGAAGGCTTTGCTCGTAAAGCACTCCTTGAGAATACTCGGGAAATTCTCTAACTTTAGGAGCCTTATACCTTGAAATTTCTACTTCCACAGCTAGTCCTTTCCTAACCTTACCTATGTCTTTAGGGTTTATTTTCAAATAACCCCAGCCTACAGGTTCGAGAAGAGGGGAAACAACAGTAACTGGAGCATTTCTTCTAAATTTACCAACAGCCTTCAAAACTCCAGGTGCGTAAACATGTGAACCTAAATATACGCTTTCAGCAGTTCTCTTATCAACAATAACAACGCCTTCCTCAACAGGTACTTCATAGGGTCCTTCAATAGGGAAAAATATTGCTTCCTCAACGTTTTCATCGGGAAATACCTTAATCCCCCTGTTTCTTAACGACTCAATAACTTCATCGGTGTTCCAAATTAAAGTATTAACCCTAACATAAAGTCTTCTACCAGGTTCTCTAATAGATTTAAGAAAAGATGGAAGCTCATTACCATAAACTCTTCTTAAAGAATTAACTACGCCCTCATCGTATTGGAAAAACTTAAGTGCTTCCATAGTTTCACGGCAGAATAATTTAAAACTAAGACGCATAAAAATTTGGGAAATAATATAATACATTAAACTAAGTTGGTTAAATCATTAGTTATTTCGCTAGGAAACCTCAATATTTAATCTTAAGCAAACTTTATATGTTTAAGTTAAAATCGGGCTACCTAATAAGTAAAAGTTTGTGAAAAAGATGATTCTTAAAACTAAACTAATAGCCCTAATCATAATAGTGATGTTCTCAACAACGCTTTCAACACCGATAGTAACATTAGCTCAAGAATATAAGCATCATGTTGCTGTTTTAACGCATCCAGAAAACGATGAATATCTGTACCCTTATGATGTTGTATTTGATTCCCAAGGTAATGCGTATATTTTAGTGGAAGGATACAACTACGATATAGATGAGTATGAGCAGTACATAATTAAGCTAAATCCAGAAGGTCAAGTACTATGAGCTAAGAGAATTTCTGAAGATAACGCCTACATCTACTTTATGGCATACGATGAATATTCAAATAAACTCTTCATTACAGGAGAACATTATTTCAATGGAAGTCATAACTACTTTTTAGCTAGGCTTAGCGCGGATAATGGAATTTTTGAAAAGGCTATTTTAATACTGTGGTCAAGTATAATAAATCACTGGCTTTCAACCATAGTCCCTGACGGTAAAGGAGGAATATATGTTGGAGACTGGGTAGACTACTATGCTGGTCGATGGCATACGGGAGCCTATGTTTTAAAGTTTGATGTTGATTTGAATTATAAATGGAGCAAGGGTATTATGGAAAACGTTGGTGTTTACACATGGATACCTTGGGATTACTTCATTAAGCCGTTAGATGTTAATTCTCAAGGAAACCTTTATGCTGGAATATTGCTTACTATGGTAATTAATAATATCTGGCACCGTCCTTTTTCACTTATGAAAGTAAGTAGTAACGGTACATTAATTAAAGCTATAGCTTATGGTTCAGCAAAGCCTGAAATAAAGATTGACAGTAGCTACCTAATATACTATCGAAACCAATGAAAACGGTGAAGTATTTTTTACAGCAAAGGCTCGCTTATATAACATGTCTTCTGGCGTATCTATTTTCACGGAAGGTATTGTAAAGGCCGATAGCGAATTGAACATGGAAAACTTTTACGTATACCACATTCCACTCAACTGGGGAACATACAATATCCTAGACATGTATTCATTTGACATGTATGGTAATAAATTATATTTTGCGTCATACCATTGGACAGTCTTAATAGTGCAGTAGTTATTGAATCAACTGCTTTACCAAGTATTGGTGAT
>CAYOTT010000005.1:0-120480 GCA_964406965.1 uncultured Desulfurococcales archaeon
TTAATATCATCTCCTACTAAAGGTAAACCAGCTTCTTCATATAACTTAGGCCAGTGCCCTGCTGGGTCGCTTGCAATAAACACTGGTATTCCATTTATGAACGCTGCATTTGCTCTTCTAACGGCTTCAGCATAAAACCTAGTGGCTTCCTCGCTTCCTACAGGGAGAAAGTTTATCATAACGTCTGCTTTACTTTCCTTTATTATGTCAGCTACTTCATCTACTGTTGGTTCCCTACCTGACCTAATAGGTTTAAAGGAGTCCTCCATATGAGGAGCTACACCATCCATTACAGGTCCTCTATGAACTACAACGCCTAGTTTAGGGACTTCAGCAAACTTAGGTGTAATGTTTGGTGGAGCAAATATTGCTTCGGAAAGATCCTTACCTACTTTCTTTTCTGAAACATCGAATGCAACAACCCATTCTATATCGTCAACAGTGTATCCTCCAAGCTTAGGATATGTTAGTCCAGGTATGAAATCAGCATCCACATTTCTATAGTAAAATGTTCCTTGGACGAGTGCTGAAGCGCAGTTACCTACACCTATTATTCCAATTCTTATTTTCCCCATAGAAGACCCCCTCTTAAAACTAACCGTACATTGAATGTGGGCAGTAATATCTCTACTGAAATATATTTTTATAGATAAATATTTTTCCCAAAATATTTATAAGATGACCTTTTTAAGGTTGAAATGGGGAATGTAGAGGCGAGCCGAATGCTGAAAGCCGAAAAAAGACTACGTAGAAAACTTACTGTTGAAAACTTATGGATGTACATAATAGCCATATTAGCGGAAAAGCCAAGTTACGCCTACGGAGTTCGCGTTATGTTAAGAAGAATTTTTAACATAAAAGTTCCCTCAGTTACAGTATATACAGTATTATATAGAATGGTTAGAGAGGGGCTTCTTGAAACAGAGAAGGTAAGTGGAACTAAAGTTTATAAGCCAACAAAGAAAGGTCTTGAAGCACTTACTAGAGCTAAAAAATTCTTAAAAGACACTATAGAAAAACTGGAAAACATTAAGGAAGAAAAAAGTTAAAAGAAGAAAACCGATAGCCTATTCAGCATCTTTAAACTTTAAAACTATAATGAAAGAGTTCATTTGGAGTTTTCTCTAATAATTAAACATTGTAGTCTAGAAAATATGTAAAAATGTGGAAAACGGAATGAAAAAATTTTTATATTCTCACTATAACTTTAGATAAGTAAGTTTATTGTTCAAAGGGTGCATCGTTCATGCCTTCCAAAAAAGTAGTAGGAATAGTCGTAGTTGCGGTATTAGCCATAGCCGCAATAGCTGTAGCATTAATGGTTACGCCGTCTCCTGAAAAGGAGAAAGCTAAAGTACTAATTATTGGAACAACATATGATCCTAAAACACTGGATCCAGCATTAGCTTACGACATAGCATCATCAATGGTTATTCAAAACATATTTGACACATTAGTTACCTACAAGCCTGGAACAACAGAGCTTATAGGTAAACTTGCTGAAAAGTGGGAATCAAATGAGGATGCTACAGTATGGACTTTCTATCTTAGGAAAGGGGTAAAATTCCATGATGGCACGGAGTTAACTGCTGAAGCAGTAAAGTATTCTATTGAAAGAGTTCAGAAACTCCAAGGGCCCCCGGCATTCCTACTTGATGTCATAGATAAAGTGGAGGTTGTTGATAAATACACTGCAAGATTTGTTCTTAAATACTCGTTCGCACCATTCCCATCGCTAGCAGCATTCATGGTAATGGCGCCTGTAAGCCCTGAAGCAGCTGAAAAGTATGGTGAAGAATTCGCTGAAAAACCTGTTGGAACAGGACCGTTTAAACTAGAATCATGGGTTAAAGGCCAAGAAGTTGTTTTAGTAGCTAATGAAGACTATTGGAGAGGTAAGCCGAAAGTAGAAAAAATAATTATTAGAATATTTAAGGACCCATCGTCTCTAAGGATAGCTTTAGAAAATGGAGAAGTGGACATGGCCTTTGGAATACAACCGTCGGATATACCTGCTTTAGAAAAGAATCCGAATATTAAAGTCGCTTCAATAGAGGGATTAGTAATAGAATGGTTAGGTATGAATCTTAGAAGGGAACCATTCAACAATAAGCTACTTAGGAAAGCAATAAATTACGCTATAAATTACGATTACATATTAAACAATGTTCTTAAAGGAACGGCAACTAGACTTTATGGACCATTACCTCCGAAGATTTGGAGTTATGATGAGGAAATAGAAACCTACGCTTACAAGTACGATCCTGAGAAAGCTAAGGAACTATTAGCGAAAGCAGGGTATCCGAATGGTGAAGGTTTACGAGAACTTGAATTAATAATAAGTACTGAAGAGAGAGCAGAAAGGGGAGAAGTAGCTGCTGTAATACAGGACAATTTAAGACAAATAGGTGTTAAAGTGAAAATAACGAATCTTGACTGGTCAACGTTCTTAGACAGACTTTTCGCAGGAGACTTCGACATGTACATGGTTGATTGGTTCCCGGACTATGTAGATCCTGATGACTGGTTCTACCCGCTATTCTCGTCTGAAGGACTAGGTTTAGATGGATTCAAGAACGAAACTGTTGATGAATTAACGATGAAAGCTAGAACAATATCGGATATTGAAGAAAGAACAGCGATTTATAAGCAACTGCAGAAAATAGTTGTCGACGAAGCACCCTGGGTATTCCTGTATGTGCCAAAACTCTACGTGTTCATGCAGAAGAACGTTGAGGGCTTCATATTGTATCCAGCATACTACATAGACTTCTACCCCGTCTACAAGAGGTGAACCGCTAAGACATGGCCAGGAGTATAACGCGTTTTCTTTTTATACGCCTCCTTCAACTCATTCCAACAGTTTTAGGAGTTTTACTTATAGTTTTCATATTATCACGTATCTTGCCAGGTAACCCTATAGTTGCTATTTTAGGGCCGAAAGCAACACCTGAAAATATTGAAAGAGTAATTAAAGAACTAGGTCTTAACAAAGACTATTTAACGCAATTTATAGAGTATTTAGGTAAGATTTTAACATTCGATTTTGGAAGATCATACATAATGAATGTTAGGGTAAGAGACCTTATTTTATCTAGACTACCTGCATCTTTCGAACTTGTAATTACAGCTTACATTCTAGCTGTAATTATGGGTTTACCCTTAGGTGTAATTGCTGCTTTAAAGAAGGGAACATGGGTTGATGATTTAGTTAGAGTTATTGGCGTAATAGGTATTTCAATGCCGACAATATGGCTTGGCATGGTTGTTCAAATAGTTTTCGGAATATACTTAGGATTTCCCGTTGGTGAAAGAATAGATCCTTTATTAGCCCCAAAGCCTATTACGGGATTTATGCTTATAGACACTTTACTTGAAGGTAACATTCATGGATTTGCTGATGCATTAAGAAGAATAGCTCTTCCAGCATTAACACTTGCCTTCCCACTTTCAGGACTACTTATGAGACTTGTGAGAGCAAACATGGTTGAAGTTTTACTTTCAGACTACATAAGAACAGCTAAAATGAAGAAATTACCGCAAAACATAATCCTATATAGGCATGCCCTTAAGAATGCGTTAATACCCGTAGTTACTGTCATGGGCCTTTACTTCGCAGTTATCGTAACAGGGGACATAATAATAGAAACCATATTTTCATGGCCAGGTATTGGAAGGCTAGTTTATGAAGCCGTAATGCTAAGAGACTACATGGTAATTCAAGGTACTGTAATATTCATTTCCCTGATATACGTACTTGTCAACTTAACCGTTGACATCATATACTTCTACATTGACCCCAGAATAAAGATTTAAGTGAAACGGTGACGTTAAAGTGGGGTTTTTTGAAATATCACCTGAAACAAAAGATGTGCTGGTAAGGTTTTTACAACCATCTACAATTCTAGGCATCGCTATCTTAGGGTCAATAATTATTTTAGGCGTATTAATACCTTTAATATCCCCTTATGACCCATATGCTACTTCGGACAATGTGCTCTTGCCCCCGCTTTCATCAGGTCCTGCATGGCCATATATTTTTGGAACAGACTCCCTAGGTAGAGATGTGTTTACAAGAGTTTTCTATGCAGTATCAACAGATTTAGCTGTTGCATTAATTACTGTTGGTTTAGCTGCCTCCATAGGTATGGTAATAGGCTTGGTTTCAGGGTATTTTGGTGGAGCATTTGACTCCGTACTCATGAGGATTATGGATGTTTTAATTTCAATACCTGGGTTCATGTTAGCAATAGCTGTAGCCGCAGCTCTAGGTGCAAGCTTATTTAACGCTATGTTAGCTGTAGCTATAGTTACAATACCCATATACGCTAGGCTCATGAGAGGAGTTACTCTTTCAATTAAAGAACAACTCTACATTATGGCTGCAAAGGAAGCAGGCTTAGGTTCATTAAGGATAATATTTAAACATGTTCTACCTAATGCATTAGCTCCACTAATAGTCCAGTCAACATTAGAACTAGGTAACGCAATAATATATATTGCCGGTTTAAGCTTCATAGGACTAGGTGCGCAAGAACCTCAGCCTGAATGGGGGCTAATGCTTAACGTCGGTAGAAAGTATTTGAGAGAAGCATGGTGGTTTGCCACATTCCCTGGCTTAATGATTTTCCTTGTTGTTTTATCATTTAACCTCATAGGGGATGGTTTAAGAGACGCATTAGATCCCAGGCTTAGAGGAACAATAAGAATTAAGAGGTCAAGACTATGGCGGTTCTTGAAATCAGAAACTTAACAGTACTATATTATACTCCGAAAGGCTTGGTTAAAGCGTTAGATGATGTTTCACTGGACATTAGAAATAGAGGTGAAGTTTTAGGCTTAGTAGGTGAGTCAGGATCAGGGAAGTCGACACTAGGATATACTATTGCAGGACTTCTTCCAGACAATGCCGAAACAGTTTCGGGCAAAATAGTTGTTAACGGAGTAAACGTATTAAATAGAAAAGAAGCTAGTAAAGCACGTATTTCAGTTATTTTTCAAGATGCTTTAACAGCTTTAAACCCTGTTTTAACTATAGGTGAGCAAATAGCTGAAGTTTTCATATATAACCATGGTCTTTCAAGAAAAGAAGCTTATGAAGAAACAGTTAAAGTGTTAGAACAAGTTGGCTTACCTAGAAACTTTGTAAACCGATACCCTCATGAGCTTAGTGGTGGTCAAAGACAAAGAGTAGTAATAGCTATGGCGTTATCTATGAAACCTGACTTAATAATAGCAGACGAACCCACAACAGCATTGGATGTTACAGTTCAAGCCAAAATACTTAAATTACTTCTTAAAGTGGTTAAGGAAAACAATTTAACAATGCTTTATATAACCCATGATTTAAGCCTCGTAGCTCACATGTGCGACACTGTTGCAGTAATGTATGCTGGAGAAGTAGTAGAGTACGCTGATGTTAAACAACTTTTTAAAGAACCAAAGCACCCGTATACTAAAGCATTACTTAAAGCCGTACCTAGAGTAGATGTTGACGTAGAAGAATTAGAGCATATTGAAGGCTCACCGCCATCGCTCATAAATCCCCCGTCTGGATGCAAATTCCATCCAAGATGCCCTAAAGCTATGAGTATTTGTAAGAGAAGAAAGCCTAAACTAGTATCTATTAACGGTAATAGGCTTGTAAGGTGCTTCCTCTATGGGTAATTTAGAGAATAAACCTCTTGTGAAAACAGTTGATTTAAGAAAATACTATCCAGTATATGGCGGAATAATTAAGAGGGTAATAGGTTATTTAAAGGCCGTAGATGGAGTCACACTTACAATATCTAAAGGCGAATCCTTAAGTGTTGTCGGTGAAACAGGTTCAGGTAAAACAACACTAGGTCTTCTACTTGCAAAACTTCTTGAACCAACATCAGGTAAAATATTTTTTAAAGGAATAGACATTACAAAAAGTGTTCCTAAGAAGTTAAGAAGAAAAATTAGAATGGTGTTTCAAGATCCATACGCGTCACTTAATCCTAGAATAAAGATAATAGACCAGGTGGTTGAGCCTCTAATAGCTGAAGGTTTAGAGAAAAATGTAGCTTACGACAAAGGATTTAAAATGCTGGAATCTGTAGGTTTAGATTCAGATTTAGCTAAAAAATATCCTCATGAGCTTAGTGGTGGTCAAAGACAAAGAGTAGTAATAGGAAGGGCTTTAATAACTGAACCTGAATTCTTAATTTTAGATGAGCCAACATCAATGCTTGACGTGTCAATACAAGCTCAAATACTTAACTTGTTAAAGAAACTTAAAAGAGAATTCTCACTAACATACCTCTTCATAACCCATAACTTAGCTGTAGCAAGATACATAGGTGATAGAGTTGCTGTTATGTACTTAGGGCAAATAGTTGAATTAGCTGATAAGAGAACTCTATTTAAGAATCCACTGCATCCGTACACTAAAGCGCTAATATCAGCTTACCCACCACCTGATCCTGAAAAACCATGGGAGCCCCTAGTTCCAGAAGACATTGCTATAAACCCTATAAGTCCTCCTTCAGGTTGCCGATTCCATCCGAGATGTCCATATGCTATGAAAAAATGCAAAAATATAGAGCCTAAAATGGTTCGCGTAAACTACGGACACTACGTTAAATGCTTACTTTACACTTAACCAAACGTTATAATGATAGGTCACTCTTTACACCCTGCTATACTCTGTAGGTAGGAAGAGGTTACAAGTGAATTTATGGGGAAATTTAGAAACTCTAATAGAAGAAGTGTTCGAGGTCATTTGCATGAAACATAGCCTTACTTAAAGAGAATCACTTACTTGTAATGACTTAATAGAGGATTTTTATCATAAGTTAAGGCATTACTTAAGAGCATTTTCCAAGAAGTATGCTGGTTATGATTAAAAGAGTACCAACTGTGATTGTAATGTAAAGCATTATTAAGGGTATTATCTTAACGAATGTGCAAAAGGTTTTCCAAAGAATTGTTTCAAATAAGGGTGAAAGGAATATTAGAGCTTCAATTAAAATCCCTAAGCCCATTCCTAAGAGGAATATTTCAGCACGTTTAAATACCATGTTACTAAGCCCCCTACTCCTAATGCCCTATGATATTTACGCCTATAACTACTTTTCAGCTCTGAATTAAGACTAACTTCGAAGCATTATTACATTTCCTAAGTTTCAAATTATTAAAAGTTTCTAAGTCTAGCTATGAGTGTTTTACAGTTTAGCGGAAAGCTTATATTCTAAGTTTAACCAATGGTTACACTTAGTGATACTGTTGGTTAAACTTAGGGTTAAAGTTGGACCTAAGGGGCAGATTATTATTCCTAAGATTTTCAGAGAGGCCTATAAGATTAAAGAAGGCGGATATGCAATACTTGAACCAGCTGATGATAAGTTAATATTGAGAGGAATTGAAGATCCTAAGGATATTTTAGTGTGGATTAGGGAGAGAAGGAAAAAAATTAAAGGTAAAGAGGCTAGGTTAGGGGATTTAGCTAAAATGGATTTGGAAGAGGAATTTAAAAATGAAAATCTTTGTTGACGCCAGCTTATTAATATACTTAAATGTTAAAATGCCTGAAGATGAAGCTAAACTTGTAGAGGATTTCTGGTTAAACCTGCTGCTAAACAATCTCTTATACACTAATGTACTAGTCTTGGATGAAGTAATATATGTATCTAAAAGAAAATATGATGTTCCACCTGAAGACACAATAGACTTCATAGATAAGGCAGTGCTTCCTTATGTTGACATTTTAACTATAGGTTTAAACGAGTACTTGAGAGCCAGAGAGTTAATAGTAAAATACGGGCTTAAGCCATCAGATTCGATACATGCAGCAACAATAGAAAACCATGGTTTGCAAGCAGTAGCAACTGAGGATGAAGATTTTGAGAAAGTAGGAATTAAAAGGTTATGGATTAAGAAGTAAAAATCAACACATGTACATTATTTTATAAATGCTATAAGTAAGTTTAGCTTACCATTTATAAAGTCTAATCCCTAATGTTCCACGATACCTTGTTTAACATTAGCATTACTACCATCAGCCTTCTTCCCGATTATTATCATGATTATTGAAGCCTTTACTTTCCTCATTAACAATTTAAATACTTATCTTCGACTCCACATTTAACTCAAGCGACTCTGTAATTAGATTAAAAATTTTTATTCAATAATTTCTAATGTAGTACTGCGGTGACGTTTAATAATGGGTAAGCTTCGCCCCGAAATTCTTAGCAAATATGTTCTTACAAGAGTAGGTATTAAAGATCCTTCAGTCATTGTTGGCCCAGCTATTGGCGAAGACTCAGCAATTATTGACCTAGGTGATGAGAGAGTTCTTGTAGCACATGTAGACCCTATAACAGGTGCTATTGAGTTTCTCGGATGGTTAGCTGTCCATATTGCAAGTAACGATATTGCGGTAACCGGAGCAAAGCCTAGGTGGCTGCTTCCAGTTCTTTATTTTCCAGAGGATTCATCAGAGGATCTTATAAATAAGGTAACTAAGCAAATAGATTCTGCCGCAAAAGAGTTAGGGTCGATGATTATAGGCGGTCATTCGGAATACACGCCAGGACTTAAGAGACCTCTTATTTCCATGACTGCACTGGGTATTGTTGAGAAAAATAAGGTTGTGAGAACTAGTGGGGCGAAAATAGGCGACGTAATTATAATGACTAAAACAGCTGCTATAGAGGGAACGGCAATATTGTCAACAGATTTTGCTAAAGAATTAATGGCTAAAGGAGTATCGTATGAAATCATTAAGCGTAGTGCTGAATTCATTAAGAAAATTAGTGTTGTTAAAGAAGCATTAGTTCTTGCAGAAAACAAATATGCTACATCAATGCATGACCCCACAGAGGGAGGAGTACTTGGCGGATTACTTGAAATAGCTTATGCGTCAAATAAGACCTTAGAAGTTTGGGAGGACAAAATACCTGTAGCTAAAGAAACTAAAGAACTTTGTAAAGCACTTAACATAGATGTTCTTAAATTAATAAGCTCTGGGGTTCTAATAGCGACTGTACCTAAAGATAAGGTTCGTGAAGCACTAATGAAGCTTAATTCTAGAGGCTTTAACGCTTCAATTATAGGTGAAGTACATGAAGCTTCAGGTAATCTAGTGGTTCTTCACAGAACAGGAGGTGCTGTTGAAAAATACGACAATGTTTTTGTTGAAGATGAGCTAATGAGATTATGGGAGAAGTATAAGGTTTAACTATTCGTAGCCCTCGTTTTTACTTTCAATATACTCTAGTATTTTCATAATCTTTTCAAGAAACCTTGACCTATGAACTACATATCTCTCATGTAAGCCTTCACCTACTTTAATATCTTCCCAAAACACTACAACCTTAAAGACAAGCTTTCTACCCTTTACAGCAATGAGATTAGCTTTAACGAGCACATTAGCCCCTACAGGTACAGGGTTAAGATGCTTAACTTCCACATTAACGCCAACAGTCATGTAGTCTTTAGGTAAGTACTTTTTAACGCATTTCCATGCCACATTCTCCATAAAGGCAATCATCGAAGGTGTTGCGAGAACCTCAACATCGCCGCTACCTATATTTTTAGCACTATGTTCAAGCTTAACTTCAAATACTTCTTCACATGTGATACCTATAGGTATTTTAAATTCTGCCGAGCCCAAGTGCTTCACACCTGGGGGCCAAAAGCTTACTTGAAATCAAAAATTTAGTGGAATAATTAAAATTGGTTTTCCAAAGAATGCTTTTTCGGCAACAATTATTGTTAATCCATAGGGGCCTTCTCCATCAACTTTTCCAACAATGGCAACGAAACCTCCTACCTTAGGTTCTCCATGAACCTCTGTTTCATTAGTTATCTTCACAATCCATGGCTTAAACACTCTAATCTTATGCCATTCTATAACGAATGGTGGTTTAAGTATTACATGCGCTCCTCCTGTAACAACAAACATGTTTTCACTTATTTTCCATGAAATAACGCCTGTTATTATTACCTTCTTACCTTCAAGAACTTCTGGCTTCATTATTTCCTTAATGTTCTCTATAATCTTCTTTAAGCCCAAATTAACTTCTTTAACCATTTTTACAATGCGCATTTGGGATTTTGTTAAATTACCTGAAATTTCAAGCTGATTTAGTCTCTCCAAGTTACTGTTAACTTTCTCTTCAGCTGAATTCAGAAGTTCCTTAGATTCATTAATGTTTCCGACAACATATTCTGCAATACTGGATAATATGTCGTGTATTGCCCACTTAGTATTGTTTATTATCTCTAACATTTCATCCTTAAATGGCCCTTCCCGTGTTTTTTCAACAAATTTTTCTGCAGAAGTTAGCTTACCACTTACCCCTTTAATTTCAACTATTTTTGCCGCAACAGTGCCTTTCCTAGCTTCCAATACTTTAGACATTACTTGGCCTAAATTCCATATGCCCTTCCTAAACTCCATTAGCTTCCTAATTTTACCTATTATTTCAACAACTCTTCCTTTAGCGGAAATGTTTACAAGGTTCTCTATTCCTGGAACTTCTATTTCCTCTTCAGTTATGTTGAATTCCTCTAAGTGCTTCCTTAAGTGCTTTCTTAGTTTCTCCTTAACCTTAGCTAATGCTTTTAAAGCTCTTTCTACAGCTTTATGCATAGCTACTTCTGAGATTTTAACGCTTAATTCTCTAAGCTCTGCTCTTAAATCGGCAAGTATGTGAGCTGTTTCGTTAACTAATCCCTTGTTTAAAGCTTCTTTAGCTGCCTCTATTTTACCCATAAGTTCCTCTACTTCAGTTGCGTTTAAGTAGCCTGTTTCATTTAGTTTTTTAATGTATTTTTCGAAAAGCTCTATTTGCTTTCTTAAACCTTCAGCTACAGGCGCTACTTTTTCTGCTTTAAGTGCTTCTTTAAGCCTTAACCTTACTTGTTTCATAATTTGCATACAAAGTGCTACTGTTTCATTATAGTTTGTTACGTTAAAGTATTCTCTAGCTTCCTCAAGCAAATCCTCTAAATCAGTAACATTAACGTTTCTTGCCTTAGCTAAGTTGATAAGTTTTTCAGCAATTTTCAACATGGCTTCAGCTTTATTCTTAAGAGTTTCATTAACGAACTCCTCTACTTCCTCATCAGCAGGAGTTGTTGTCGTAGCGTTTTGATTTTCCCCTGCAGGTACTTCACCGTTCTCTTGAGCTTTAACCGAAGTTACCATTGCTATAGGGGCAAGTAGGAGTAATAGTATTAGCCATATTGAAACATATTTTATGGCTTTCATTCTCACCGCCTCCGAGCTAAAATTTACCACGTATTTAGTTAAAAGGGATCTGAGTTACTATGAAGAATCGGGAAAGGAACACTTAAGGAACGGCGTGTTTCACTAAGGTTTTCTCTTTAGCTTGTAAACTTTTCTTCCCCCTACCTCAACTTCTTCAATATATCCTAGCCTTAGCAGCCTCCTAATTCTTCTATAAAGGCTTGTTTTAGGTATTTTTAAAGCGGCAATTATTTGGCTAGCTGTAGCTTCCCCTCCAAGTTCCTTAATTGCATTTATAACTTCTCTATCTCTTTCATCAAGTACGTAAGATACTGTGCTCCTCCTAACACGTAGTTTATGAAGTATTCCAACAATAGCGCCTATAGCAATGGCTAAAGCAGCTATCCATAAGCCAACTTCAGCTGTAGTAGGTGTTGGAGAAGGGGATGTTTCCGGAGGAGTTTGAGGAGATGTTTTGGTAGCAGTGGGCAACGGTGATTCCGTAGGTGAAGGCGATAATGTTGTAGGTGGAGGTTTAGTTGTTTTCTGCGGTGGAACATATACTGTATATTCAATGCTTATGTTCCCTGAAGGCAATAAAATAACGGTTCTTGAATCATTAAGTCCAACATATAAGGGCTCAGGCTCAATATTTAGCGGAATAGTGTTTTCAGGAAGCACAATAGCCACATTATCTTGGGAAACAATGTTTAAACTCCAAAGAGCCCCTTCTTTACTCGTAAGCTCCTCAGTTAAATATGTTAAAACAACTGTTCCATTCACATCAACACCTAAAATAAGAGAACCATTGTACTCTACGGGAACAAGTTCGCCAGTATCTAAATAGTAAGCATAGTATGATAGTGGTGTTCCTAAAGGCTTATGTACAATCACTGTTGGAGCGTTATATACATTATATAGTACATATGTTTCAGCAGTACCTGTTTCACTAATATCAATAACTATGTTAGCTGGTATTGGAAGAAACAAACCTAGAATTAGCATGTAAACCAGCAAAATACTCATTATTACTTTACCCGTGGGAAACCTTAAGTTAAAAAGCTAATAAACATTCCTAATAGGAAATGTTCAAATAAAGTTGAGTTGGGCTTGCTTTTCTTGAAAACAAATCAAAAGCAAGGTAGAAATATTTTTGAAAAATTATTTAGAGAACATTGTTCCGTTTAGGCTTAAGAAAAATAATCTATTTACATGATTGTTCGATATTAATTTTAAATATTATTAGTCTTAATACGTTTTAGACGGGTATGTGAAATGTTTAGTATTAAAGTATCTAAAAGTGAAGGAAGAGTTTTCGGCGAAGTCTCCGATGAAAAAGGCAATGAAGTTGACTTTGTAGTTTATGGCGAAGGAGACGCATTGGTTCTCTGTGTTTCCGGAGACAATGTTATCTCCAAAAACGTTTATAATATATTGTCTAATTTCATGAAAGAAGTTGGAAACGTTATTTCAGCATCGATAACTTTTCCTAGCGTTGAAGATGCAGGTTCTAAAAGGCTTAAAGGTAATGTTTGGATTTGTTCAAGATGGGTTTTAAAGGAGAACAGGAGTGTTGAAGATGCTCTAAATTCCCTATATTCACTCTGTCATACTAAAATTAGGTGATAGCATTAGGTGATTTAATTTTATGATGGATATAAGGTTTTATGTAGTAGTTCTAACAATATATTTTATTATAGGTTCTGTTTTTGCATTAATTTCTAGAAAATACGGCGTTAAATCATCTATGGATTACTTTGTTGGAAGCTACAGGCTTAGCGGTTTTCTTTCAGCCATGACCTATGCGGCTACAACATATAGTGCTTTCATGATGATAGGTCTTGTAGGTTTCGTTTACGCAACAGGTATTGGAGCATTCCTTTTTGAAACATCATATCTTGTAGCTACAGTTATTCTACTCAAAATTTTTGCTTTCAAAGTTTGGCTTTGGGCTCGCCGCAGTGGTTGGGTTAGTCCAGCTGAAATGCTCGGTAGCATTTACGGTTCTAAGCTACTTGCCTCAATTATTTCACTAGTTTACCTTGTAGCTTTAATTCCCTACGCTACTGCACAGCTCGTTGGTTTAGGTAGGTTGTTTGAGGGATTAGGTTTAAACTATACTTCGGGTGTAGCTTTCGGCATTGTAGCTTCTCTCATATGGATTATTTTAGCTGGTATTTGGAGTGTTGCAATAACAGATGCATACCAGGGAATATGGATGCTTACTGCGGCATTTGCATTTACAGCATGGATTATTGCATTACTTCTCCCTAATTTAGGACTAAGTTTGGGGGGAGCTGTAGAAGCCTTAATTAAAGAGGGAACATTAGGAATAACTAATTTTTGGACCCCACAAGTTTTCCTAGCATTTACGTTACCATGGATTTTCTTCGCAATAACAAATCCCCAAGTAGTTCAAAGAATTTTTATGCCTAAAAACAAAGATGCACTAAGAAACATGATAAAGTATTTTGCACTATTCGGCGCTGTTTACACAGTTTTAGTTACTATTATAGGGTTATTTGCTAAATCACTAACTTTAGCCGGAAAATTCCCTGATTTAACATTGAAAAGAGATTTAGTTACACCAACACTTACTCAAATGGCCAATCCGCTTCTCGGCTCAGTAGTTTTTGTAAGTACTGTTGCAGCAGCAATTTCAACTTTAGACTCTATAGTCTTAACTCTCTCAAGCTCCCTTTTCAAAGACATTCTAAATCAAGTGGTTAAAGTAAGAAGGGAACTTAGGTTAGTATATGCCACAACAGTAGCATTAATAGCTTTAGTTGCTATGGTTGCTCTAGCTAAACCAGGATTTGTTGTTGAACTATCTGTTCTATCAAGCGTAATACTTTTACCATTAGCACCAATAACTTTAGCTGCATGGATTAAACCTGAAAAGGTTACTGGCAAGCATAAAGTAGCCCTACTATCGTTACTAGCTGGAGTGATTATTGGATTATATGCGGCAGTGATAATTGGTCCAAAAGCAACATTTACAATGACTTTGCTTAATGCTCCACTATCCTTCTGGATACTCATAATATCTTCAATAATAGTGTTCTTAGGTTTGAAAAGAAGCTAATATTCTAATCTATCTAAGCAAAAGAGGAACTTATAATATTAGAAGAATTTTTGTGGCGAATATGGAAACTCGTATCCGCAGTTAGGACATTTTATGTATCCGCAATTCCCAAAGGTAGAATAAGGGCAACCTGTACAGGACACTGCTCTCGAATACGATATGTCGAATGTGAATCCGCATCTAGGGCATGTTATCCTCATTTCTCTTAGCCGCCTCGTTTAAACTATCTACTGCACAGCACTGCTTTAAGCGTAACTATGTTGAAATTTAGGGAAGAAATATGTAGAATAAATAGGACATTTTCAAATAGTGTAGAAAACAATGAAGAGCTGAAAGAAATTGTTTAAATGTGGTAAACTCTTCTTCCTGAAAATAGACAACATTAAACTTTACATTTACGATTCAGCAGAGAAATGCAAGTACGAAGAACCTATAACGCTCGTTTTTCTTCGCGGATTTCCGGGACAAATGAGCAATTGGAAGTACCAAGTATGGTTTTTCGAGCAAACATATAGGACAATAGTTTATGATCAAAGGGGATTTGGAAAATCAGATAAGCCATTGAAGGTTTCTTTTGAAAACTACATTTCAGACTTAGATGCAGTATTGGAGAAAAGAGAAGTCGAAGTAGAAAACACGGTTATTGTAGGGCATAGTTTCGGAGCTATGGTAGCTCAATCCTATGCTAGCAGAAGAAATGTTATGGGGTTAGTGCTAATAGGTTCTCTTAGGAAAATGAAGCCCGACATAACGGACTATATAATATGGTATACGCCCTCGTTCATATGGAAGAAAATATTCTTCACAGAAAACATCTTAACCAGAAGAATGTATAGAAATCTCATGTTTAGCCCTAAAACCCCAGATGAAGTGTTTGAGGAATTCGTAGGGGACAATAGAGAATACTTAGAAACACTACTACCACCACATGTTTACAGGTACGGTAAATACCTAGTACATTACGATACAACGGGAGATCTAGGCAAGATAAAAGCACCAACACTAGTATTAGTGGGGGGACATGACAAAGTAACTACACCTAAGGAAAACGTGGAAATAGCGAAGCTAATACTAAACTCTAAGATTATAGTAATTAAAAACGCTGGCCACCTAATATTATGTGAGAAACCCAAAGAACTTAACAGGACCATTCAGGAGTTTATTGAGGAAATAAGTAAGAAATAAATCGTATGAAATAGAGAAACAATGTTTGAAATGATGAGGGCTAGATTATCTGAAAAGTGATGATGGTTTCTGGTGCTGAAACTTTTTTAATGATACAGGTTTATCATAAATTTCGTGGTGCCATGTCTCCTAGTGTAGGTGTCTTCCATTAACTATCGCTTCTAAATGAATGTGTCATAATCTTTACCATAGATATTGAGAAGTTAAGGAGTAATATCTATAGCGATGATAAGGCTTTTAGTCCATATTGCTTCAAAATCTTAATTTAGCTTGGTCGTTCCTCATAGTGGAAGCGAGATATGTAGATAAGACCATTATACATGGCTTAAATTCTAACGTAAATTGGTCGGAGAAATATGGAGAGGTTACCAATAGGGATGCCTGCATTGGCTATATGTTAAACCTTATATACAATTATCGTATACATTAGATTGGGATATAAGCTTGAGTACAACAACACTAAGCGTTAGAATTAGGAAGGAACTTAAGGAGAAAATGAGGAAATTCAAAAATATCGACTGGAGAAGGGAGATAGAACAATTTATTGAAGAAAAAATTAGGGAATTGGAGTTAGGAGAAATCTTAAATACTATAGATAATGTGCTAAAAGATATACCTCCATCAAAGGAGCCTGCATGGAAGACTATTAGAGAAATGAGAGAGTCAAGGTAACCTCAATGTATGTTGTAGACTCATCTATATTCGTAAGTATTATAGTTAAAGATGAATTTCATCACAAGGCTAAGATGTTCCTTAAGTTGAATAGGAAAACAGACTTAATTACCGTGGACCAAGCATTTATAGAGACGGCCAATGCATTATGGAAGCACGTCTGTCTACTCAGGAGAATTCCCATGGACAAATACCCTACTCTAAGAAAGATGATAATACCATTAATAACTAATAGTGTTGCGAAGATATATAGTTCAAGAGATTTACTTGAAGAAGCAACAGATTTCGCAATAGACTACGGTATTACCGTCTATGACGCAGTATTTGCGATATTAGCGTTAAACAATAAATGTAAATTAGCAAGCTTTGATGAAAAATTACGCGATACTCTTAAAATGAAGAATTTAAACATAGTTTACATACCTTGAATTTAAGGCTACTTTAACAATTAAGTGAGCCGCGACTATTCCTTCATACACTCCACTATACATGCTCCAGCAGCTTCGTTAATAAGTTAAAAATAGAATGATTATAATTATATTAAAAAGTTCTTAATTAGAATTTGACGTAGTCCTTGCCGAGAGCACCGCACACCGGACACTTCGGCGGCGGCTCCTTGCCAACATAGGTGTGGCCGCAGATTGAGCAAATCCAGATGTATCCGTCTAGAGGCCAATCCTTTCTCTGATCAACATACTTCTTTGCTTCCTTGAACAGCTCAGCGTGAATCTTCTCAGCCTCTAACGCGTATCGGAAGCTTATCTCTGCAGCTTTATCGTCCTGAGCCTTTGCAATCTCAATGTATATTGGGTACATTTCCTCTATTTCGAACTGCTCGCCCATGATAGCCAGCTCTAGGTTCTTCGAAGTGTTGCCAGGGCCGAAGGTGGCTCCTGCAACTACCTTTGCATCTTGTTTAAGATCTTTCAGCCTTCTATAGTGGTTGCTTGCATGTACTTGCTCTGCATATGCTACTGCCCTGAATAATCGTGCCACGTCGGAGAATCCTTCCTTTTCAGCTATATCAGCGAATATCAAGTAGCGCATATGCGCCATAGACTCTCCACCAAATGCAGACATTAAGGCATCTTTAGTCATAAGTCTCGGTTCGGGCAAGAGTAGACACCCCCATTCATAGTTATTTATCGGTGGATCTAATAAATGAAGAGCTACAAAATATCGTACAACAAGCTTTTAGAAGATCATATAGAGATTTGCTGGATATCATGCTGCATTGCATAGACGATCTTACTTACTGTTTTATTGATCTATATATGTGAAAAATCGCGTTAAAGTAATCTTAAACAAATAAATAGAGTTAAAAGATAGATAGAGGGAAAACTGCCATGCCTAGAGTACCTATTGGTAGTAGGGAGTTGAGAATGCTTGTTGAAACTGTTAAGTTAGCTGAGGAAATAAAGCCTAACCAGCAAGCTAAGAGAATCGTCTTTAGGAAACATAGAATTCTGGGAACAGATGTTGACCGTGTTTTAACGGCAATATTCTACAATGCTATGAGAAGACTGGGGATAATAGACAAGGTTATTTCTGATGCAACAAAGGTACCTAATGTATTGATTCTTGATCCATGGCTTAGAGCAGCACTAAGAGTTGTAACAAACCTACTGCTGTTCGATAGGATTTCTGATAAGCTTAAAAGATTTCTTAAATGGAAAATTGCTGACTATATTTCAGTAATGACCCATCCATATGTTGGAATGTACTATTGGAGGGTTTTCGATGAAATAGAAAAGTACGAAACAAAGCCTAAGAATAAGGACGAAGAACTTGAACTAAAATACCTGTTACCTTCATGGTTTATTTCTAAAATGAGAAGCCTTCTAGGCGATAGTGAAGCTGAAGAACTCTTCAAAGCCCTAAACACAAGGCTTCCGATTAGTGTTAGAGTAAATACGTTAAAAGCTTCAGTAGAAGAAGTTGCTGGGGAACTTAGGAAACTAGGTAAGAACCCTATGGTAAGCAGTTATGTGCCAGTAGTAGTGAAGTTTGATAGACCATTAGACTTCGATAACACTAGAATTTACAAGAAAGGAAAAGTAGTGATTCAGGAGGAAGCGGCAGCTGCAGCATCAATACTTCTTAATCCTAAACCTAGGGAAACAGTTGTTGACATGTGTGCAGCTTCCGGAGGAAAAACAACCCATATAGCAGAACTTATGAAGAATAGAGGTATTATTTACGCTTTCGACATTGACAAGTACCGTATTAGGAGAATGAAGGAGCTCATAAGGAGAACAGGTGTTAGAATTGTTAAGATTTTCAAGGAGGATGCCAATAGAGCGCCTGAAATTCTAGGTGAGGAAGTAGCCGATAAGGTAATGCTTGATGCTCCATGTACAGCTAGTGGAACAATAATGAAAAAACCCTGAGCTTAGGTGGAGGCTTAGACCCGACGGTATTGCCGAAATAGCTCAACAACAATATGAACTACTTAAAACAGCAATTAAACTTGTTAAACCCGGTGGGAAAATACTTTACTGTACATGCTCACTATTTCCCGAGGAAAACGAAGAACTGATCTCTAAAATACTAAGGGAACATAGCGAAAGAGAGCTTGTACCTTTGGAAAAACCCTACTCAGAAGGATTCCTTAAGGGAACTATGAGAGCCTGGCCCCAGAGGCACGGTACTGTAGGTTTCTTCTATGCACTCCTAAGAAAGAAAGAGAAATAAACTACGCCTTCTCCCTAAGCTCTTCAAGAATAGACCTTATCTTCTTAAGCTCCTCAAGTATTTCCTCCTCAATAACCCTTCTCTCTTTAGAGGAGAGAATACCGACCTTTCTTCTCACATTAGATGCTATTTCACTGGCTAAGTTAGCGTCTATTTGGAAAAACGTTAGTTCGGGTCTAAGTGTTCCCTGAGCTGGTGTGTATATGTCTACGTTAGCTAGTTTTAGAGATCTTTGAAGCGGACCCTGTCTAACTCTTACTTCTGAAACTAAATTGTACGGTACACGTTTCTCCTTAACCCACCAAACACCGTATTTAGCGTATGCATGGTCCTCCTCAAGCTTAAAAACTATGTTTCTGTAGAATTTAGGTATCCACATAGATAATACCAATAATGGAATTACGACTAAGCCTATGGCGAATAATATTCCAGCGTAAATGTTGAAGTAACCTATAATTGCTGAAACAGCGATCATAGGTGCAAAGTATCCTAGGGAGTAAAGCCAGTAGATAACCGTTATTTTAGGTGACGATTTAAATTCCCTCACTTCAGTCATGATATTCCATCTCGTCAAGTAAGGTATTGCTTTAGAAGTATTAAAGGTGTTCTAAAATAGATTAATAAGGTTAAACCATAGGTGTAACTCATGGAGCTGTAGAAATGAAGTCTCATAACGTTAAAACAGTAAGTATCTTAACCATAGTATTATTACTTATCACATTTTCTATTACATTAAGCTTTCTAGTTCGTGAAGAAAAATGCTCCATTAGAACGTTTTTAGCTAAAGCTAAGGAGGCATACTATGCTTTTAAGAATAAGCCTAAACAGGGTATGTCTAAAGCTATAATGCTAGACAACTTTTCTAGAGATATAATACTGAACTCCAATGTAATCAACGACACGGTAATTTTAATCAATAACACACTATATTACTATGCAATCTTAAGATTTTATGGTGAAGACTGCCCAGGAATTATTGCAAAGAATTCTTATTTGGGTTCAAACGTACATCTAAGACTACTGCCAACTAATGTGACTACTACAGGCGGTAGACTATGGATTTACGAAATCGACATTAACGGTTCCAGAAATGTAATTAAGGTTTACGAAATACCATTCATAACAGGGTTGTACAGGCTGTATGGGGATAGCATAGACTTGGGCCATTCTAACGAATGGAACATATTGTGGATTGTTCTGAAGGAAGCAAGTTAATGTTTAAAAAATTATTTAATATGTTAACGGAGATGTTGTGAGAAAGTTTTAAATTACCTCTAGAAATATTAGAATTCTCGAAATTTCCCAAGCCTATAAACCATGTTTTGTTAGGTGGTGCTAATTGCTACATGTGAAGAGAGAATAAGAATATTCGACACTACACTTCGCGATGGCGACCAAATGGCCGGCGTCGAACTTTCCCTCGAAGACAAAATAGAAATCGCTAAAGCTCTTGACGAACTTGGTGTAGACATTATTGAAGCGGGGTTCCCTATTTCTTCGAAAATAGATTTTGAAACCATTAAAAGAGTTTCTAAGGAGCTTTCAAAAGCTAAAGTCGCTGCTTTAGCTAGGGCTTCTAAAAAAGACATTGATGAAGCTGCTGCTTCAGAAGCCCACGTAATTCACGTATTTATAGCCACTAGCAATATTCATTTAAAATATAAGCTTGGTTTAACTAAGGAACAAGTTCTAAATAATATTGCCGAAGCCGTCGAGTATGCTAAGGAATATGGAGCCTTAGTGTTGTTTTCTGCAGAAGATGCTACACGAAGTAATAGAGAATTCTTGGTTAAAGCTTACAGGGAAGCTGTAAGCGCAGGTTCTAAGTACATAAATATACCTGATACTGTTGGTGTAGCTACACCATGGGAAATACATGGCTTAGTTAGCTATGTTCGTTCAAACCTACCTTCATGGGTTTGGATCGATGTACACTGCCATAACGATTTCGGCATGGCTACAGCTAATACTTTAGCAGGAGTGTTTGCGGGAGCTAATGGAGTTCAAGTAACAGTTAATGGCTTTGGTGAGAGAGCTGGAAATGCTGCTTTAGAGGAAGTGGTGGCTGCACTTCATTTCCTAATGAGACTTAATACGAATATTGAGTTAAAAAAGCTAACATGGGTATCAAGGTTAGTTGCGGAAAAATTTAGAATAAACCTTCAACTCAATAAGCCAATAGTGGGTATAAACGCGTTCGCCCATGAAGCTGGAATACATGTTCATGGAGTACTAAGTAATTCTGCAACTTACGAAGCAATGGCCCCGGAAGACGTAGGTAATCGTAGAAGAATAGTTTTGGGAAGACACAGCGGCCGTCACGCCGTTATATGGGCTCTTGAAAGAATAGGTATAAAACCCACAAATCAACTAGTAAACTTCATTCTCTACAGGCTTAAAGAAGTAGCTCCTAAAATCAAAAAGGTTTCAGAAGATCAAATAAAATCCTGGATCAACGAATTTAGCAAGATTAAAGGTGTAGAATGTTATGCGCAAAATCCTTGTAATACCAGGTGATGGAATAGGCCCTGAAATAACGGAAGCAACAATGAAAGTTTTAAAAGCAACAATATTAAAGTATGGAATAAACGTAGAATTTGTAGTAAGCCAAGCCGGCGATGAAGCTTTTCGTAAATTTGGAGATCCTCTTCCGCAAAACACTTTGAAATTAGCTGAAAAAGCAGATGCTATTCTTAAAGGACCTGTTGGAGAAACAGCATACGATGTTATTGTTAAACTACGTAAAATGTTTAACCTATACGCTAACGTAAGGCCTGCTAAAAGCTTCAGCGGAGTATCAGCCATAAAAACAGCTGACTTAGTTATTGTTAGGGAGAATGTTGAAGACGTATATGTGGGTGCAGAATATAGGGTAGGTGATGTAGCTATAGCTTTAAAGATTATTACATCGAAAGGCGCTAGAAGAATAGCTAAAGTAGCTGCTAAAATTGCTAGAAATAGGAGGAACAAAGTAACTATAGTTCACAAGGCCAATGTTCTAAGAATTACTGACGGATTATTTAGAAATGAAGCCCGTAAAATACTTGAAACAGAGAATGTAAGTATTGACGAAATGTACGTTGATGCTGCAGCAATGGAGCTTGTTAGAAACCCAGGTAGATTTGATGTAATATTAACTATGAATCAGTATGGTGATATTCTAAGCGACTTAGCAGCACAAATCGTAGGAGGACTTGGCTTAGCTCCTTCAGCCAATATCGGCGATTCAAAAGCTATTTTCGAACCAGTACATGGGGCTGCTTGGGACATAGCTGGTAAAGGTATAGCTAACCCCGTCGCAATGATTCTTTCAGCAGCTATGATGATTAAGTGGCTAGGTTATGATAAACCAGCGCAAAGAATATGGGATGCTGTAGAAGAAGTGTTAGCTTCAGGCATTAAAACACCCGATATAGGCGGAAATAGCTCCACTATGGAATTTGCTGAAGCCGTAGCCGCAAAGGTGTGAGGAACATGAACAGCTTAGCTTTAAAAATTCTTGCGAAACATGTTGTTGAAGCGGAAACATTGGAGCCAGGAGGCCTAGTTTATGCTAAAGTCGATAAAGTAATGGTTAATGACGTAACAGGACCCATTGCTTTAAACGTTCTAAAAGAGACAGATGCTGAAAAACTAGTAAATGAGAGGAAAGTTAAAGCATACGCTGTTTTAGATCATTACTCTCCACCGCACAATTGGGATGCTGCTAATGCTCATATTAAACTTAGAAAGTTTACGAGACAACATGGGTGCGTACTTTTCGACGTTGGCTCGGGAATTGCTCATCAATTACTTGTTGAGGGAATAGTTAAGCCTGGAGAGCTAATAGTTGGGACAGACAGTCACACCATTACATATGGAGCTTTAGCAGCTTTTGCAACAGGTATAGGTAGTTCAGAAGCAGCATACGTAATGGCTACGGGGGAATTATGGTTTAAAGTGCCTGAGCCCCTATATGTAAGGTTAATAGGGAAATTCAAGCCCGGTGTAGTAAGTAAGGATTTAGCATTATACCTCTTAGGGGAAATGGGTACTGAAGGTGCTCTATATTGTTCAGTTGAATTCTTTGGTGAAGGCCTAAAGAGCTTAGACTTAAGTGATAGACTTACGGTAGCTAATATGATGGTTGAAGCCGGGGCAAAAACTGCTGTTTTCCCATACGATAGTGAAACTGAAAGGTGGCTATTAAGCTATGGAGTTAAGCCGGATAAGAAATGGAAGGAGCTAAAGTTAGAACCTAATATTGAAGCTAACATGGAGGTCGATTTATCAAATATTGAGCCTTTAATATCTGAACCCCCTATGCCCACAAGAGTTAGGCACGTTGCAGATTTAGAAGGCACCCTCGTAGACCAAGTGTTTGTAGGTAGCTGCACTAATGGAAGATATAAGGACATACTAATCTTAGCACGTCTTCTCAAAGGTAAAAAAGCTAAAACGAGGCTCATAGTAATTCCAGCATCCATACGAATATTGAAACGCATAGCATACGAAGGAATACTTAGCATCCTTATTGAGGCAGGGGCCATAATAGGAATGCCTGGCTGCGGACCTTGTTTTGGAGCACATATGGGAGTTCTAGGAAACTACGAAGTCATGGTTTCTACGGCTAATCGAAACTTTCCTGGAAGAGCTGGTCCACCTAGCGCTAAAGTCTATTTAGCTTCACCTTACACAGCAGCTGCAGCAGCCATTACCGGGACGATAACTGATCCTAGACCTTTAATAAAGAATTCGTAAGGTTAGAAGAGGGAAGGGAAAATGAGGGTTAAAGGATATGCGCTTTTAGTTGGTGACAATATAGATACAGACACAATAATTCCTGCAAGATACTTACATAAAAGTAATCCAGAATGGCTAGGCAAACATGTGTTTGAAGACGCTCCTGAGATTAAAAATAAACTATTGAGCCTACCTAAACCGATAGCAATAATTGCTGGGAAAGGATTCGGCTATGGAAGTAGTAGAGAACATGCTGTAATAGCGCTTAAGGCCGCTGAAGTTTCATTAATAATTGCAAGAAGTTTTCATAGAATATTCTACCGTAACGCTATTAATAATGGGTTGCCAGTAATAGAAGCTAATTTAACAGAAGTTAAAAATGGGGACTTAGTAGAAGCAGACCTTGAAAACGGAATAATTCTTGCAGGAAATAATGCTGTATTCAAATTCAAACCTATGCCAAAACGGCTTCTCGAAATTTTAAAGCATGGTGGATTAAAATATTTCCTTAAAAAGCTAGCCTCAGAAGAGCTTGGAAAGTAATAGGTGCAAATACGTTAATTGAAAACTGATTATCTTTAAAAGCAGTAAAGCAACTAAACCTACAGTATTACCTTATATCTTTTACCGCCGAATTTTGATAGTAATGTTTCATACTCTCTCTTACCAAGTACTGTTAGAACCTCTACCCTTGAACCTCTAAACGCATAAACTACGGCTTTTCCCTCAATTGAAACAGCAATGTAAACATCATTCCATGAATCATAAACTATTTGCACTGGATTTATTAAAATGTTTAAAATTTCTTTTTCAGACATTTTTCTTTCGGCAATCCTTTCTTTCGCATGCTTTGAAATGATAATTTTGGCTTTTTCAGGAATAATCATGTTAACCACTTATTAACATCATGATTTATATGCTTATTTAGGTAAATATTTGGGAGAGCATGCCGTATTTTAGAATACAACCAAAAATTTTTTCTTACACATTAGCATCAGTATAGCTTACATGAGTAATGTATTGGGGAATGTGTTAGATATGTCCAAAAGCCGTCGTGACTTTGAAAGGTACATACCTTATCTTCTAATTCTTCCGGCTCTTAGCTACTTAATATTCTTTATAGGGTATCCTTTGATTCAAGCGCTTTATCTTGCACTTTTCCCTTATGGAAGATTTAGTATGGAGAACATAGATTACTTATTCACCAGCCCCTTCTCTAGGTTTGAAGAGGCATTTGCAAATACAATAATTCTCGTTATAACCATAATTCCTATACAAGTAGCTATAGCTATAGGTTTAGCTATGCTTTTTAACATGAAATTTCCCGGAAGGAATACTGCATTATACATGGTTGTTTTGCCGTTAACAATAAGTGATGTTGCAGCAGGGCTTATATGGTACTCTCTTCTCTCATCAAACGGCTTCTTTAATAAACTACTTATTAACCTAGGGCTTATTAGCGAACCTATTCAGTTTTTCGGATACCAGTTCAGACATATGGAGTTTTTAGCAATTGTTTTAACGGAGCTTTGGAGAGCTACAGCAATAGTCTTCGTAATATTATTTGCTGGATTGCAAATGATAAGTAGAGAATACATTGAAGCTGCAGAGGTTTTCGGAGCAACAGTTTGGCAGAGAATAAGGTACATTGTTTTCCCAATGTTGAAACCCAGCCTTCAAGCAGCATTAATTATTAGAACACTTTTCGCATTCCAAATATTCGGTGTAGTATGGATTCTTGCTGGAAGAGACATTCCAGTTCTCGCCGGAGAAGCATATTATGAGCAAGTTGAACTTAAACATACAGGAGTTGCAGCAATTTATGCTCTAATAATAGCTTTAATATCTATTGCAATAGGCTACATTTACATTAAACTTTTTAAGGCCAAGTACTTGGAGGTGTAATGTTATGAAAGTTAAGGATATGTCCATTGTAAAATACTACCTTGTAAAGATACTTATTGCTGGCGGAGCAACAATAGCTGTTCTCTGGATACTTACACCATTCATAATAGCTATTCTCTATGCTTTCACTAACCCAGCTGATTACTATAGTCCAAACATCGTTCTTCCTTTGAAATACACTTTCGAGCATGTTCAGAAGCTTTTAGCTTTAGGAGCAACTAAAGCCATATTTAATAGTGTAGCGGTAGCACTAATGACTATAGGGTTAAGTTTCATATTAGGGCTTCCAGCTGGATACGCTTTTGCAAGATACATTTTCCCAGGCAAGGATAGTCTTAAGCTTTTCATAGTGAGTTTAAGAATGTTTCCGATAATGGTAATAGCTGTTCCCCTAGTTACACTTTACATTAGACTAGGCCTCTCAGACACTCTCTTAGGTGTAGCTTTAGCTCACACAGCAATGTCTTTACCTTTCGTAATAGTAATTACATCAAGTATTTTCGCAGGTGTACCCAAGGAGCTTGAAGAAGCAGCGCTTATATTTGGTCTTGATAGGAAAAGCGCTTTCCTAAGAATAACAATGCCTTTAGCTCTTCCCGGACTTGCTGCTGCAGCAATATTCACATTCATTATGTCTTGGAATGAGGTTTTCATAGCATCTGTTTTAACATTAACTAATAGAACACTACCTGCATTCATACTTACATCCGCTATGGCAGCTACAGATTTCATAAAGTTTGCAGCAGGATTCATTATGATTCTTCCAGCTATGATTTTCGTTTTTATAGCTAGAAGATACCTTATAACAATGTGGGGTATAACGCTAAGGTGATTAGGTAATGGTAGATGTTCACCTAAAAGACATCGTTAAGAAGTTCGGTAAGACCATAGCTGTAAACGGAATAAACCTTGATATTAATGATGGAGAATTCATAGTTCTCTTAGGACCTTCAGGCTGCGGTAAAACAACAACATTAAGAGTTATTGCAGGATTAGAGAAACCTGATGAAGGACATGTTTTCTTCGGTGATCGAGAAGTAACATATCTTCCACCTAGGGAAAGAAATGTTTCAATGGTTTTCCAAAGCTATGCAATATGGCCTCATATGACAGTTTACGATAACATAGCTTTTCCATTAAAAATAAAGAAAGTACCTAGAGAGGAAATAGATAAAAAGGTTAAGTGGGCTGCAGAACTTTTACAAATATCTGAATTACTCAATAGATATCCTCATCAGCTATCCGGAGGTCAAAGGCAAAGAGTTGCTGTTGCTAGGGCAATAGTTGTGGAGCCCGACGTTCTCTTAATGGATGAACCGCTAAGCAACTTAGATGCGTTATTAAGAGTTAAAATGAGAAGTGAACTTAAGAAGCTTCAAAGAAGAATTAAGGTAACAACAATTTATGTTACACATGACCAAGTCGAAGCAATGACTATGGGGGATAGAATAGCTGTAATGAATGCTGGGAAAATAATGCAAGTAGGTACTTCGGAGGAAATATATCTTAAACCGTCAAACCTCTTCGTAGCCGGGTTCGTAGGGTCACCGCAAATGAACTTCTTTGAAGCGACTGTGAGAATAAACGATTCTAACATCATCTTAGACGCAGGAGACTTCGCAATAACTTTGGAGAAGGAGTATGCGGAATTCCTCAAGAATTATGATGAAAAAACAGTTATAGTAGGTATAAGGCCTGAACACATGTATCCCCTAGACTTAATTGCTTCTAAGAAGGAAACTTCCGAAATAGAGGGAACCGTAGATTTTGTTGAAGCATTAGGATCAGACACAATAGTCCATGTAAATACAGGGAACATGATAATGGTTGTGAAAATTAGTGGATCTCACCGTTACAAAATAGGGTCTAAAATTAAAGTGGCGTTAGATTTAAGACAACTCCATGTTTTCGATAAGAGTACTGAGAAAGCAATAATATAGTTTGAGGCATTAACTATTGATAATAGCTTTACCCATAAGAGGAAAAGATATGCACAGTATTAAATATAGGGGCTCCTTTGCTAGAGCAAAGTACTTCATAATAGTTAAGCGTGAAGACAATAGAGTAGTAACACTAGGAACTATTAAAAACCCTTATAGGAATTTGAAGCGAAAAGCTGAGTCTCTAGTATTGAAAATGCTTAAGGAGAAAGGTGTTGAAGCAATTGTAGTACATGAAGCAAACCTAGAGCTAACCGAATTAGCCAAGGAAGTAGGTATTAGAATATTCTCCGGCAATTTAAACATGAGAAACAGAGGATCCTAAGGGGAGTTATTAGCGGAATTTTTATGAGGGATTCGGGATATATTTATTTTTAAAATACTTAGGAATAATGGAGTTACAATAGATAAAAGATATTAAATAATCTTTCAAAATCAACTTTCAGAATCATTATCATGAAGGGTTAGTGTTTATGCTGAACGCATCATTACTTGTTATTCCAGTAAGTATACTTGTTATAGCGTTTATGTTATCCCTGATATTAAAGGATAAGTTAGGGAAATATGTTTTCTCAACATTTTCTGCTGCTGCATCGCTTTTCATGATCTACATAGGGTTAGATGTTTTAGTTTCTGGAAGTAAGCTTTCATACACTGTGTTTTCCTATAACGCAGGAATTCTCTCATTAGGACTTAATAAGCTTGAACTTGTCGTAGATCCTATTTCAGCAGTTTTCCTCGTGGCATTAGGGATTTTGGGGTTAGCTGTATCAATTTATTCTATGAGTTACTTGGAATATTATCTGAAGCATAAATACAGCTTACAATTCTTTGGTGCAGCATATACCTTATTTTTAGCATCAATGTATATGGTGTTAACTTCCTACAACATTCTATGGTTTATTGTGTTTTGGGAACTCATGACTGTTTTCTCCCAGCTCCTAGTGGCTTACGAATTTAGAAGAGAAGTTGCTCGAAAAGCCGCCTACAAGTACTTTTTCATGGCTAAGGCTAGTTCGGAATTTATAATATTGTTTGCTTTAATTACGCTAGTTTATTTCACAAACTTCCATACCGACTTTTCAAGCATTAGAATAGCCATTGCTTTAGCTGCTCAGCAAAACCCATTATCAATAGCTGGAATTTTTGTGGTTCTATTAGCTGGATTAAGTGTAAAATCAGCTATTTACCCTGTGCATTCATGGCTTCCAGACGCGCATTCTGAAGCCCCAAGCAATATTTCAGCGCTTTTAAGCGGCATAATGGTTAAAATGGCTATATACATGATGGTAAGATCTTTCGTATGGTTCGCACCACTGCTCATAACGCTTATGTGAGGTGCTTGGAAAGTGGATACTTCACCCATACTTTCAATATTTCTTCCCGTGATTTTCGCAGTATTTCTCACATCATTTACACTTTACATTGTAAGGATAGTTAAAGGACCAACAGTTTTCGACATGGCGTTAGCTGTTGACTGCTTAGCTTTCGATTTAGCGGTATTCATAGCCTTACTTTCACTATACTATGACACACCGTTTCTAATAGCTGGCGCTATTGCACTAGCTCTCTGGGCTTACATCCTCGACATCTACATTTCCAAATACTTTTTAACAAAAGAACTTGGAGGTCGTAAATGAAATGTTTGAACCACTAGAATACATTATCTTAGCGTTGGGAATGATTCTAGTTGCAATAGGGGCGTTCTGTGATTTAGCTGGAGCATTAGGTATGGTTAGGTTTCCTAATTTCTTCGTTAGATTGCATGCGACAACAGTAGGATCAATAGGAGGAGCAGTCATACCCCTAATAGGTGTAGCTTTAATAGCTTCGGTATCCGATCAACTCGGATTCTTCAAATGGACAATTAGTGGAGGAGCTCTAGTTGCTGCTCTCATAATTCTCCTCGTTGCTCCGGCAGGATCTCATGCACTTGCATATTCAGCCCATAAGTCTAGAGCTGTACCCGTAGAGCCTAAGGTTTGTGATTTACTTGAAGAGCATGAGAGAATGAAGGGTGAAAGAAAGACTAGCGAGGAGGGTGAGGAAACATGATATCGATAGGATTGCTCATAATAGCTTATTTAGCAACTATCGCGGTTGTTTTCACGTATAAAGCTATTGTTGAAAAAGATCTCATAAAAGCTATCGTATATTCTGCTGGTCAATCAGTAGCTTACGCTATAGCTTACGCTACACTATTAGCTCCTGACATAATGTTAGCCTACATTGCTATAGGTGTAGGCGTATACTCAATAATTCTACTTTATGTTGTTTTAAAGACAAGTAGGTTTGAGGAGGCGTAATTAGAATGGAAAGTGTTAAAACACTCTTCATAGTCTTGATGGTAATAGCCTTCGCATTGGTAATAACGTATATTAGCTATGGTACAATAGGGTATTCGCCTAAGGAGGAAATTAGGCCCTTAGGTGAACATTTCGTAAAATTCACGTTTAACGAAGAAGAGAAAATCTGGTGGGCTGCATCACCAGAAACAATAACGGCTGCTCTTTGGGACTATAGAGGTTTAGATACAGTCTATGAGACAACAGTATTTTACCTTGCAGTAATAGGGTGCTTAGCCATCTTTAGACTTAGGAAACCATCATTTCTTAGGGAACTAGAGGAGAAAGAAGGTGTAGAATTAACAGTTATTGTAAAGGTTGTTACAAGCATTATTGTTGCAGCAATACTCTTAATATCAATAGACATTGCCCTACATGGACACATTACTCCTGGTGGAGGATTCCAAGCGGGTTCGGCATTTGCAGTAGCACCACTTCTCCTAATAGCTGCGTTCTCCAGAAGCTTTCTTGAAAAATTAGGGTTTAGAATAAACATATCACATACTCTAAGAACCCTAGGATTACTGATAATAGCTTTCGTAGCTATTCTCCCACCCTTACTTTCAGGATTTATCCTACAGAACCAGCCAAAACCGTGGGCAATCTTCCCAGGATATCCTGTGAAACTAGGACCCTTCGAACTAGGGGGTTCATTATTCTACCTTGATATTGGAGAGTACTTGAATGTAGCTATGGGCTTTCTAGCAATATTCCTCCTAGTCTCATTGCCTGAAAATGTATTTAAGAAGGATATAGAGGGTGTTGAAAGTGGAGCTTGAAACATTAGTTGTAACCTACATTTACGCAATGTTCTTCGCGGTTTTCGCTACGGCACTTTACGGAGTTGTGATTAAACCTAATATTGTAAAGAAAATAATAGCACTATCTATTCTGGGCGATACTGCGAACACGATAATAATATTCCTAGGCTACCGTACTGTAGCCAAACCATTGCCGCCAATATTTCCTGAAAGAATATTCTCAAAGAATGTTCTCGAAATGCTTCTTTCAAGAACTGTTGATCCAACACCTCAAGTACTGGTAATTACAGCTATCGTAATTAACATGTCTGTTACAGCTCTGCTTGCTTTCCTTGCAATTCAAGTTTACAGGTTGTACGGTACACTTGACTTTAGAAAGGTAATTAAGATGAGGGGTTGGTGAAGCCATGGCAAATTATGCTAAAACAGTGCTTATAGCTATACCCCTATTCATACTCTACCTTATATTTGCCGGAACATTTAGCGTAGAAGACGTAGTGTTTGGAGCTTTAGCTTCTCTCACGGTCTCCACATTGATTTCTGAAGTTCTCGTAAAGCAGCATAGAAAGCTTACAGAATTAAATAGGCTAGCGGTTCTAATCAAGTATTTCTTCCACTACATTACAGCAATAGAGTTTAGAGCGCACTCTGATGTTATTAAGAGAATATTTAGCCCTAAAATGCCTATAAATCCGGGAATAGTCAAGGTACCCTATCATGTTGAAACAGACTACGCCCTCGTAACAATAGCTAATTCAATAACAAACACACCAGGAACAGTAGTTGTCGATGTTGATAAGGAGGAGAAGAAGCTTTTCGTACATTGGATTGACGTTAAAGGTATTGATGAGAAAATAACTTATGAGAAAATATCTAAAACCTTCGAAGAATATGCTAAAAGAATATTCGATTAGTTTGGGGTGAGATACGATGGTTGAACAATTAATACCCTACTACAACGTAACAATAGCTTCTCTTCCAGGGTTAGCTGTACTCATATGCGCAACAGGAGCTTTCGCCTTACCGTTAATAGCGTTAGTTATTAAAGATAGAAGGGTTTGGGAAGTATATAACCTTGTAATATCGTTTATTGTAGCTTTAATTTCATATAGACTGCTTCTAGCAGTACTTGAGGTAGGTAAGCCGTTAATATACACGTTTAGCGGTTGGCCTGCACCTTTAGGAATAGTTTACGAAGTCGATGTTTTCAATGGGCTTCTAGGAGTAATGGTTACTTCAATAATGTTTCTAGTTACGCTTTACAGTTTAAAATACATGGAGCATGATGATGGTTTACAATGGTACTACACTTTGCTTTTAGGCATTGAAGCAGGAATGCTGGGGTGTCTCTATACCGGTGACTTCTTCAACTTATTCGTAATGATTGAGGTAACCAGCGTTTCAGCCTATGCCTTAGTAGCTTTTAGAAGATACAATAAGATAGCTATTGAGGCCGCGATGAAGTACGCTATTTTCGGAGCATTAGCTACAACAATGTACTTCACAGCGATAATCTTTGCTTATGGTAGCTTAGGAACACTTAACATGGCAGATATGGTTTTGAAAATCGCTGGATTCACAAATATGCCTGTAACTAATGGATCCTTCGGAATAGTTCATTATGGAATAGCATTATTCGTGGTTTTCGCGCTTTGGTCATTCACATTTAAAGCAGCATTGTTTCCCAACCACTTCTGGCTTCCGGACGCCCATGCTGCAGCACCTTCATCTGTTTCGGCGATTCTTTCGGGATTAGTTGTTAAAGTTGGAATATACGCTATTGCAAGATTTATTTATACAATATTCTTAGGTTCAGGAGGGCTGGAAAACCTAGTTAACATTGTTCTTACAGTACTATTCATAGCAGGCGCTGCATCAGCCTTTTTAGGATCAATACTTATGCTTGTTCAAAAAGATCTAAAGAGACTAATAGCTTACAGTACTATACTCAATATAGGGTATATTTCCATAGGGCTTGGCCTAGGGAATTTACTGGGGATAGTGGCTGCAATATACCACATAATCAATCATGCCATTGCTAAGTCAGCGCTCTTCCTTTCAGCCGGTGTATACATTCACTCCTTCAAAACTAGGGAAATAGAGAAGCTCTCCGGCGTAGGAAGACTGCTTCCTATCACAACGTTCTCATTCATTATTACGGCATTTGCTTTAGCAGGAATACCTCCATTAAATGCTTTTATGAGCAAATTCCTGCTTTATGGAGCACTTGTAGGTAAACATCCTGCACTAGCATTACTAGTGATAATACCAAGTATTCTTGCATTCCTAGCTTACCTAAAAATAATCTATGTAATATACGTTAAGCCTTTACCTCAAGAAGAATCGAAATATAATGTAAAAGAATCTTTGATGATGACTGCACCTATTTTCATATTAGCACTAGCATGTATTGTAATAGGAATACTTACACCCTATATAGTAGACAACTACATAATGCCTGCTGCTCGCTCAGTAATAGATACTAGAAGCTATGTTGAATCAATGCTAGAGATAGCTAAAGTACTTCCGTAAAGAAGATACGGTAACTCTGCAGGAGCTGCGGAAGGAAAAATAGTAAAGGTCTCATAGTGATTTCAGGTAACCTAGAAGGTTTGCTTAGAAAATACAATATTATATTCAGCTAAGCCTATTATGGAGGAAGGATTCAGTTGAAAAATTTAGGTTTTAAATGTTTAACTTTAATGTGATATTTCGCAACCTATCTGACAATATGTTATTAACTATGTTTTAACGTTTTTTAGTGCATCTAAAACTACTTTAGCTGCTACATCAACTTTCTCCTTTAGCTCTTCAGCGCTTGCTAGAGCAACTTCTTCAGGTTTAACTAAGCTGTCACTTACAACTAATAGTGCACCTGTTTTCACGTTTCTCATCCATCCTAGCGAAAATATTACCGCACATTCCATTTCAACTGCTAGAATTCCTCTTTCACTCCATTTCTTAGCAAACTCTGGGTCTTCAGCATAGAAAGCATCGCTACTTAAAACTGGTCCGAGAAAATATTTTACACCATGTTTCTTCGCCGAGGAAACAAGAGCACATGTTACCTCATGATGTGGTGCTGTAGGCATACATGCTTCATGAGCATACATTCCTATAGCATTTCCTCCAGTATAATATGCTGCACCAGTCGCAATAACTATGTCTCCCTTACTAAGCTCCTTAACCATGCCTCCACATGTTCCAAGCCTTACAATAACTTTTGCTCCAAGCATTCTTAGTTCTTCAAAAACAATAGCTACAGAGGGTCCTCCTATACCATGTGTTGCAATAGTTACTGGAATACCTTTATAATAACCAGTGTATGTTAGGAAACCTCTGTTTGTATTAACTATTCTCGGTTTTTCAAGAAGTTTAGATACTTGCTCTACTCTAGCTGGGTCTCCAGCTACAATTACTCTTTCAGCTATATCTTCAGGTTTAGCTTTAATATGGAAGGGTGGGGAAGACATTTTTAACATAACCTAATATATAATGGTTTTAAACAAGGAAGTTTTAAGGTAAAGAAGAAAAATTTTGTTTTAAGGAAGAGTTTTAGCCTAAGATGCTTCTCCAGTGTTCTATGTCTTCTTTAGTTAGCGGTAATGGTACTTCTACTTCACCACTTCTTATTTTATCTTCAAGCTCCCTAATTGCTTGCCATATCCATTCTGGTTGCGCTTCTCTCATAGCCTTGACTTTTGCTTTAATTTCCTCTGGAGGCATGGGTAGTATTTTCTTTCCAGTCATTTTCTCTGCTTCAATACCCATCTGTATGAATTCGTCTAAATCATCGAGTGTACTTACAGATATACCCTCCATTAATTCTCCATCGACCTTGGTACCAATACCTAACAGGAGAACTCCTTCGTTTCTTTCAACAATCTCTCTAAACTTACCGTCTAAAACTAATTTTGTAGCGTAATATACTCCCTTATCAACTCTCTTCATCATACTTGCAATTACGAATCCTGGATTAATCCAGTCCTGGTCTGCATCAACACCTATCCAGAATGGTGGACCCATATCTAGTCCTTTCTCTTTAGCTATTTCCTCAACTGCTTGGTTAATTCCTAATCCTAAAGGTCCTGCAACGTTATATACTGCTATTGCTCCTTTAGCATACATTTCCTTAGCAGCTTCGTAACCCTTGGTTATATCACTAAATGTTCCAGTGTATGTCCACAAGACTCTGTCCTTAACATCAAGTGATAGTATGTTGTTCGGGTTCTTAGATTTCTTCTCATACTCGTCTGGAAAGTGCTCCTTGTACCATTTTAGTGCCCAATCACAGCCCCACTTATATCCCACTTCGAACTTCCATAGTACTGGTATTTCAATGCCTAAAACCATACCTACATGTGGGTAGTCATAGTGTGCAGCTAATAAGCATCCTAATGCTCCGACTAAAGCGCTTCCCTTATGCTCTTCGAACTTAATGTCTAACATGTTTGGTAAGTAGTGCCCTAATTTATCTTTAGCTAATGCTTGAGTGTACGTGTCTATGCCTGCGAAGTTTTTGTCAGGGAATTCCTGTGCTACCTCAAGTAATGCATCGCTTAGTAGGAATCCTACACCAACTATTAAAACTACGTCCGGATCTTTAGCTGCAGCTCTTAGGTTTGGTAGGTAGTCTGCTTCGGTTTTACTTATAAGCTCAATTACCTCTACTCCGAAGTCTCTCTTTGCTTCATCTGCACCCTTAAATGCCATATCGTTGAATGATAGATCTCCTCTTCCTCCAATGTCCGAAACAACTGCTATCTTAACCTTTTTAGCAGGTGTTGTTGGTGGCGCAGTTATTGCGGCATCGGGCATAGGTAGCGGTGCACCTGTTTCTTCAAATAGCTTCATTAGTTGTGGTCCTAGTTCGCCCGTAACTGTTCCAATGTCCTCGTTGTTTAAGACTATTCTTTGAAACGCTGTTAAGTATACGTTCTTGAAGTCTCCTCCTTTAGCTCCAAGGCTCGGAATTAAAGCTACTAATGCATCCGGTGTTGCAAGCTGCGTTCCAACACCTGCTGCAAGTATTCTTAATGGTCCCTCAGGTACGGCAGCCGAAGCTTCCTGCACCGATGGGAAGAATCCTACGTTCTCTAATACTTTAACTTGCGTTTCAGGCCTCGTTAAGTACTCTATTAGCTTCCATGCTGCATCCTGGTTAGGCGCACCTTTAGGTATAGCTAATCCAGCAATTACTAATATGAAGCCTCTACCTTTAGGTCCTGCTGGTACAGGTACTACTACGAAATCTTCAGGCTTGTTAACTATTGCATCCTTTATTCTAGCTGTATGGTCCCATGCAACCCAAACTTCCTCCTTAAGTAATGGGTCTGCCATTGCATCCCATGTGGTGCTGCTTGGATGCACATACTTCCATAGTTCCCTTAAGAACTCCCATAATTTCACGGCATCATTGCTTGCAAAGTTTTTAACCTGTGCTCCAGTGAATGCTGGGTAAAGGTACCCATGTAGGAATCTTACAAATAGCCCCTTAGGGCCAGCTGGGAAACCTACTTTAGGACTACCTGTTTCCTCATATAATTTCTTAGCCCATGCAAGAAATGCTTCATAGGTCCACTTAGAAGATCCTGATAAAATGTCGTCTTTAGTTAATCCTTCAGGCAAATAGTCAAAAGCTTTCTTATTGACTACCATAACATATGTTGCGGTCATCCATGGTACATAAGCTTTAATTCCATATAAATTACTGTAATCTTCTAAAACCTTTGGAAAAGTTCTTCCACTTAATGTACCGAACTTGCTTAAGTCCTCAAGCCATCCTTTAGATGCAAAGAAATCTAATCCTCCATGAAGTTCTCCTATGACACTTATTGTCACTTTTCCTGCTTTCTCCTCTGACTCAAGTCTTGTAGCTAAGTCTTCATAGGATGATGCAACGAATTCTACCTCAATACCCGTTTCCTCCTTAAACTCCTTCAGCAACACGTCCTTTACAAACGCCTGTTCCTCAGGCGGGTTTAACTGCGTTGAAACCCAAATAATCTTCTTTGCTGGTGGTGCTGGAGCCATCATCATAGCTGCAGCAGCGATAACAGCCACAATAACTATTGCAGCTATGATTATTGCAGCCGTTTTAGAAATAGCTTTAGAATGCATAATATGCACCCTTCTTAAACCACGATAATTAATTTGTTTCTGAATTTATTATTTCGTTCGATACTTAAAAATTTTAACTAAAGCAATAGCAGCTTATACTCTTATAAACCCCGGCCGCACCGATACTACAGTATGTCTGAGTCACTAATCGAAATTTACGCGGACCCCGAAGTTCACGGGGAAATAAGAAGTACTTTAAGGAAAATACCTGGCCTAGGAAATACTGTAGTTAAGATTATTGGAAGAAAAGTGAAGAACGATCTTTTTTACGCGGAAAATGAAATAGTGAAGAAGAACAGGTATGAAGTTTTTATAATAAACATTTCAGCTATTGTTCCCAAATCGCTCGTTAGAGATGTTGTAAATATTGAACTACATAAAGCCATACTTTATTTCAAAAACGAAGCCGTTAAAGCATTTAGGTGGCATGCAGGAAAAATATTCTATGATGTAGCTGAAACACTGATTGAAAGAAGCATATATGCTAAGCTTGTTGACACGGTCGAAAATGCTGCTGTAACCAAATTTAATCCCAAACTATCTAATGCTTTCCTAAATGTTTTCTTAGAAAACGAAGTTTACGATAACATACTAGATTACGTAATTTCACAATCTATGCTAGTACCAGTTATTACAGGAAACTATGTTGCAGCTAAGAATCCTGATGATGCCGAAGCTTTAGCGCTGCTTCTCTCATCATACGGTGAAGAAATGGTTAATAAACCAATTAAGGAGAAGGGTATTGAAGTAGCTGAGGAATTATTTTTTTAACAAAAACTCTTATAAACTAGGTTCCTCAAGACACTCAACCAAAAGTGTTAGAAAAAAGACTTTAAAATTTCTTTCATAGAAACGTTGTAAGACTCTTGAGCACTTAATGCTAAAGCTTAGTATTCTTCTTTAAACCCGAAAAGTATTACATTAGCACATGTTTTTGTAAGGTTATTTTATAGACTAATGAGCCTATAGCATATACTACTATTGTTCCAATGAGGATAATAGGCATGTTTTGAGCTATAACATCTAATCCTTCATTATACACTAAAACAGCTCTTGCAGTATCTATTGCTAAAGTTGCTGGGTTAAAGTTAGCTAATGTTTTAAGAGGTTCAGGAAGCATTTCTTTAGGAGGCCACCATATTCCTGAAGTAAACATCATAGGGAACGCTATGGCCATTGCTAAGCCTGAAGCGGCCTTAGCTGTTTTAACTACTATGCTGAGAATTAATCCTAAGCCTATGAAGAAGATCGTAGCTAAACCAAGCATTACTATAGCTAACCAGTCCTCAACTTCCAAGAAGTTAAAGTTCACTTTAGCGCCAACGAAGGCTCCGAATAATGTGGCAACAACACCTGAAATGAGGACTGAAAATAGAACTCCGAAGGTTTTACCTACAAGCAACTCCCACCCAGTAATGGGGGATGCTAGAATCCTGTGGAGTGTTCCATAATCTTTCTCCTCAACTATGGCTGAAGCCCCCGTAATTAGGCCTGAAAATAGTGCGCTAACGCCAACTACAGCGACAACAATCCATCCTAAAATGTTAGGCTTTGTTATTAGGACTTCGGGTTTGACTTCTTTAATAATGGCCTTCAGAGGTTCAACCATTCCTATCATCCATGCCCTCATTAGCTCAGTAAAGTTTCCAGGAAACTGCTGCGTAACATTTGTAGGAATGTATTCCTCAATTTTCTCAGAGTATTTCTTAAAGAATTCGGTGACATACTCTACTTTCCTATAGCCCATTTCCTTAGAAACATAGCTGAAATATCCCTCTATAAACTGCTTAGTTGTCTCAGCAAGTATGGGGTGTTTAACGTAAATATATACTATGATTTGTGATTGAAAACCTTTAGTTATATTCTCACTAAATCCCCTAGGAAAAACTACGCCTATCGACAGCTCACCTTTCTTAACGTCGTTAATTAGGGATTCATTACTATCATACATTACTATGTTAAATACTTTTTTATTGCTTATTTCAGTGCTGTTTAATGCTTCAATAATGTATTTTGAAAAATTTCCTTGACCAGCAACATATATTCCCGTAGTATATGTTGGCACTTGAGGTTCTTGAACCCAAATGTATGCTGATAGTAGAACAAGCATTGCTGGGAAAATAACTATCCAGAAAAGGGTCATAGGGTCTCTTAAAATGTACAATATGTCCTTCTTAGCTATACCCCATACGGCTTTCCAATTCATTCTCCCAATCCTCTACCTGTAAGTTTTAAGAAAACATCTTCTAGTGTAGGTTCAGTTATTGAAATCTGAACTATTCTAATGCCGTTTCTAAGGAGAACTTCAACTATTTTTGGAAGAGAACTTTCATAGTCTTTAACATGGATTCTAATTTCACTGTTCTTAATTAAAATTGGTCCTTCAATTATCTCCCTTAGTATCTGCTCAATATCCGGCTTGGGATTAGCTATTAATATTTCAATAACTGTTAGTTTCCCAAATGCTTTCTTAAGCTCCGTTGGAGAACCTAAAGCAATAATTTTACCTTCATTAATTATAGCTACTCTATCTGAAAGAGCATCTGCTTCTTCCATGTAATGTGTTGCCATAAGCACTGTTATGCCATCTCTTCTAAGATCTTCTATAATTTTCCAAAACTCCCTTCTTGCTGAAGGATCTAATCCTACTGTCGGTTCGTCTAAAATTAGAACTTCAGGGTTATGGATTAACGAAACGGCTAAGCTAAGCCTTTTCCTTAATCCTCCAGAGTATGTTTTAACATGTTTCTTAATGCGGCTTTCTAAACCAAGTCTTTCAACAATCTCCTTAGCTCTCTCTTTAACCTGCGCTGAACTTAAACCATAGAGGCTAGCGTAGAAGAGAATGTTCTCCCACCCACTTAACCTATCATATACAATGTTTTCTTGAGGAACATAACCTATCCTTCTTTTTGCTTCGAAAGGGTTTTCGAAAACATTTATCCCTAAAACCTTAACTTCCCCACTATCTGGAGGAAGAATACCACAAATGATCTTTAGCAAAGTTGTTTTACCAGCACCATTAGGTCCTAAAAGTGAAAATATCTCTCCCTTCTTCACATCAAATGACACATTACTTACAGCTATAACATCTTTAAAACGCTTAGTTACGCCTGAGACACTAATAGCACTCATATTTAATCCCTTCAGAAAGAAAATTCCGCTATAAAATATTTAAGCAATTATTATAATTTTAAAACTCTTAAAAGCGTGGGCATAATCATTTAAAAGAAACTCTATTGAAGTTAAGGGTAAACTTAGGGTTTTGGTTAAGGTAAAAGTAACAAGGTATGTATGAAATAGCCGAAAATAGCCGAGTACCTACGAATATTAAGGATTATGTATGCTAAACCCATATCTTAACTAGTTTCTCATATTTTAGCCTATACAAGATGTACAGTACTGTACCTTTTAAGTAAACGTCAGAAAACATACCTATCCATGCACCAATAGCTCCTAAGCCTAGGAAAGCTCCTAAGATGTATCCTAAAGTTAATCTTGCAACAATCATTGAAACTATGTTTACAACAGTAGGTACTATAGTGTTTCCGCTTCCCTCAAAAACCCCGGAAACAGTCATTACGAAACTTAATCCTGGCTCGCTTGTTCCTGCAAGAATAAGGTATATCATAGCTAACCTTATAACTTCCTCATTTTCAACGAAAACTCTTGGAACATAGGGGGATATTAGCGCCAATGATAACCCCACAATTGTGAGAAATATTAGTGAAAGCCTTATTCCTGCTTCAGCAATTTCCTTAGCCTTCCTTACCCTTTTAGCTCCGACCTCATGACCTACTAGAGCTGATGTAGCTATTCTAAAAGCCATAGCCGGCATGAAAGCTAAGCTCTCTATTCTCAAACCTATCTGATGGGCTGCTAAAGCAACATAACCGAACCTAGCTATCATTGAAACATAAATGAGACTTAACATTGAAAGCGACGCTCTCTGGAAGGAAACAGGTAAGCCTAGCTTAAACACTTTAGAAACAATTTCCTTCGTAGGAAAACTTATTTTAGGAGTTATAACTAACACTCCTTTAAAACCCATAGCTAAATAAATTGCAAGTATGAAGTAAAAGGAAATTGCTGAAGCTAAACCTGCACCGAAAATTCCAAGCTTAGGTAAGCCGAACAATCCGAATATTAATAGGGGGTCCATAATCATGTTGAATATGTTCCCTAAAACACCTGTTTTCATAGGTGTTTTAGTGTCTTTAGCTCCTCTTAAAGCAGAATTTACTGTAAAAACAATATACATTCCCGGCAGTCCGAGTAAGCGTGCGGTGAGATAAAGAACTCCTTTAGAAGTGACTTCAGGATTCACAACAACTAATCCAACAATGTCTTTAGCAAAAGTAACACCTATGATTGCAGCTAAGGAACTAATAATTAACGTTATAGCTAATGTTTCCCCAAAAACTCTTCTTGCAAAATCCTTCTTACCCGCACCTAATCCTTGTGCAACTAAAACCATAACACCAGTTGTAAAGGTAAATCCAGGTATCCAAAAAGCCCATGCAATATAGCCAGCGCCGCCGAGAGCAGCTACTTCAGCAACACCTAGTTTGGACACGAAGAATGTGTCAACTAAGGTGTAAAGGCTTGTTAAGAAATACTCTATAAGGGCTGGCCAAGCGAGTTTAAAAACCTTTTTAGCAAGCCCCATGTTAACTATTTGCAATTCTACGTTAGCCCTCGCTTCCGTTAAATACTGTTTCTTAGCGTTGGTATGTGAAAACATTTTATAACATTTATTGTCTCATAAGTGGTAGTGGAGGTTTAGGAAAAAAGGGTATTGCTAATGAAAATAGCTGATTCCTCAATAGTTCTTGAGAAACTAGGTTACGACTACGTAGTATTTAAAGAGGAAGCTGTTAAACCAGACATTTCAAACATTTCCTTCAAAGACATAATACCTGAATTAGCAAATTCCTCGGGTAGAGCAGGTGAAATAGCCTCTAAAAAACTATACAAGCACCAAATTGAAGCCTTAAATGCCTTAGGAAAAGGAGCAAACATAATACTGATTTCAGGAACTGGAAGCGGTAAAACAGAAGCGTGGGCTTTTTACTCTTTAAAGAATAAGGTTAAAACATTAGTCATTTACCCTACTTTAGCTCTTTCAGCTGATCAAATAGAAAGATTAGAGGATTACTACGATGCATTAAAGCTTAAGGATAGGGTTTTCGAAGTTGACAGAGCCACTATATCGAATTTAGTGAAGATTAAAGGTTTAGAGTATGTTAAGAGGAGAATATATGAAAGCTTACTGATAATATCTAACCCAGCATTTCTCATGCAAGACCTTAAAAGACTTGTTTCCAGAAAGTCGAAGGCATTTTTACATGGTTTCCTTAAAGACATGGAACTTTTCGTAATAGATGAACTAGATTTTTATGGATCAAAGGGAGCAACACTCATTATGGCTATGGCCGAACTTATAGTTAACTATGTATCGAAAAGAAAACCGCAAATAGTTGTTTTAACAGCAACATTAGGTAATCCGGAGGAATTAGCGCGCTATTTATCTAAGCTTAATGGTAGAGAAACAGTGATAATAAGAGGGAAGCCTTTTCGGGTTGAAAATAGAAGCTACTTGCTTGTAGGGAAAAATTTGGAAAAACTATGGGAAACCCTAGTCAATATGAGAGACGAAATTTCCCGAAGAGCTCCTGAGGTCCTTGAGTTTATTGAAGATTATGGGGTTTTTAGGAGATACGCCTACAAAGTTGTTGAAACCTTAAAATCCAGCGGTATGTATGTTCCAACACCAGCACCTGACATTGTAGAGTTACTTTTAAACTACATTAATTCAAACGAGGAAGGAGTAACACTGGTTTTCACCAGAAGCATAAGGTCTGCTGAAAAACTTGCTAAAACAATTAAGTCGAAACTTCCCCTGGTTAAGCAAGATCTCGTTAGAACACATCATCACTTAATTTCTAAATCTGAGAGAAGGGAAATTGAAGAGCTTGCTAGGCAGGGGTTATTAAGAATAATTGTTTCACCTAGAACATTAACTCAAGGAATAGACATAGGTACTGTTGTTAGAATAGTTCATTACGGCCTGCCAATGGATGTTAGAGAATTTAGGCAAAGAGAAGGTAGGAAGGGTAGGAGAGTAGAAATTCCATTTACAGAATCAATAATAGTCCCTATTTCAGCATGGGATAGAAAACTTGTTGAAGCAGGTATTGAAACATTTAAGGAATGGATGAATTTACCACTAGAAAAAGTGTTCTTCAACCCTAAAAACAAGTATGCGCTTATGTTTAAAGCTCTATTCAAAATTAAAGCCGGAATTAAACTTAGCAGAGAAGAAACCAGTTTACTTAAGAGTCTAGGTTTAGTTAAGCTTGAAACTAAAATTTTCGGGAAAGAATATGGGCTGACACAGGAAGGAGAGAGAGTATGGGAAAACCTAGGGTTTTACGAATATGGCCCACCTTACGGTATTAAGAGAGTAATCATTTCTGAAGAGGGTGAAGAAAGATTTCTTGAAGAAGTTTCGAGAAGAGACTTCGTTGAAAAACTGCAGCCAGGATGCTTCGACCCTACAAGTGATGGCATAGTTGTTGATGCTCAAGGAGCTAGAGTTATTGTTGAAAAAAATTTTCCATTAGCAGTTAATGAGCATGAAGAAATAAGGAATGCTTATGAAGAATACGCATTTATTAAGCGAAGCAAATGGGGTGAAAGAGTAGATTTAAAAAGCGACTACTATTCAGGAAAGATTTTCTCACAAGTAACAATGCATGTTAACGTACCGACTAACGGCTTCGGACAGCTCATAGAATACCCTGACAAGGTAGAGTGGATTATAGAGTCTAGAACACCTAAAGCTATTAGGTCGAAATCGGGTATTAAGCTAATTTATGATGTAGAAAAAGTGCCTTTAAAAGTAAGGACTTACGGTAGATACTATGATTACACTTACGGATACCTTTATGAATTAGATCCTTCCGAAGACGTAGAAATGCTAAGACTGGGTCTAACTTACCTTATGGTTTCACTTAGGCTTTCAGAATATAGGGTGCCTTTAGGGGAAATAGCTTACTATGTGTCCCCAATAGAGTATCCGGTTAAAGTCATGATTCTTTGGGAACCTGAACCTTCAGGAATAATAGACATACTTGAGTGGCGTAAGGTGAGAAAGTTTATTGAGGAACATGAACCAGTAGGATTAGATGAAATACTACTGTGGGCAATAGATTATGAAGCAGCTCAGCAAATAATATTAAAAGACATCAGCTGGAATGTTCTTAAAAAATATGCTTTAAAAGCCCTAAACTACATTGAAGGAATAGTTGAAATATCGCTGAAAAGCTACGGTAAAATTGAAATACCGAAACCCAAGCGTGAACTTAAATTATTGTCTGTTGAAATAATACCCTTTAGTAAAGATGAAGATGAAAACTACTACGCTATATCAATATATGATGGGGAGAATTCGGAAACCTTTGTTGCTGAAGTTTCCCGGAAGAAAATAGATCAAGAAGTTCTTGAAAAAATCGCTTCTAAACTTTCAAAGTTTCTCGATGAAAACTTCAAACTACTTCATTACTCAAGGACTAAAGAAATTTATGAACTAAGAAGTTACTCAACGCTTTTAAGACTTGTCTTAAGGGAATTTGAATTAACAAATAAACTCATTGATGTACTTGAAGAAGTGAAAGATGCTTTTAAAGTAAAGGAAGCACCATTAGAAAAAATTGAAAGTGTTTTGGAAATTAATAGCTGGAGAAAAGTGAGCTTATTGGAAGTTAGAGATTACATTATGAAAGCTAGGAAATATAGGAAATACCTTAGTGGACTCCTTAAGCTTCTAAGGGAATACGCCGAAGCAAACGTGAAAACCATTTACATGCTGCATTTAATAGCGAATGCCTACAAATCTAAGAATACTGTTCCCCCTGCCTAGTTGCTATCGTGAATACTACGAAGACTTGAATTGTAGATAAAGCCACTACAGCGGGTATGTAGGTGCCTATAATATCGTAAACTAAGTTTGAAACAAAGGAACCTAAAAAGGATCCTAAAATAGAGGAGGATAAAATGGCTCCATAAACCTGACTTATCCTTGATGTTCCAAAGACCTCAGTTGTTAGTTTAGGAAATATTGTGAATAGGGAACCATGCCCTAAACCTGCTATAAATGTTGAAATGAAAATTACGTAGGGAAATATAGGAGGCAAAATCATTAGCGCTATAGCGTTTAAGGAATGATAAATTACTGTAAACACAAGTACTTTTTCCGCATTGAAAATGTCACTTAAAACCCCACTAACAAACCTTCCCAAGGAGTTCCCTAATGCAAAAAACGTTATTGGTAATGTAGCAAGCATTTCATTAGCTAAAAACTCTTTAGCATAAGGCTTCAGGAAGCTTGAAATGGCAAAACCTATTGATGTCGTTAATGCCATGAGAAACCATAGTCTGTAAACTCTTCTATCACGAAATATCTTTAGTAAAGACCCTACATAATCTACTTTATACCTTTCACTTGTATTTGGAAAAGCAAGTACAGGTAAAGCTAATGAGAAACCTATAAGCCCTAACATTGTAAAGGCTTGTTTTAAACCGTAGGCGTCAATAACATATGATATTAGGGGGCCAAAGAATCCTGCTGAAAGGCCAAAACCGGCAATAACAAACCCTAATGCACTTCCAATTTTCTTAAAACCGCTTTTAGTAATAGCTGCAATGTTTGACATGTAAAGAATGCCTGAGCCTAAACCTACAAGTAACCCGTAGAAAACATAGTATTCTATAAGTGTTCTTTGAAAAACCATTAATGTAAAGCCTGAACCTAAAAGAAAAACCCCTATGAGCCCAAGTTTCCTAGGGCCGTAGGCGTCTATGTAGTAACCTAAGAATAAGCCCGTAGCGTTAAGTACTGAAATAGATATTGTTAAACCTAAAGCTATTTCAGATCTAGACCATCCATAAGCTTCTTGAAGAGGTATTACAAAAACGCTAAAAGCATACTGTAACCCTATTGCTAAATTAACTGTAAAACATGCTAAAGCTACAGTATATCTTTTCATCATCCATAAATCATCTCCTATAGGCGCTGCCAACAACATGCCAAATTAATATTGTTCAATACAGCTTAGTCTTAAAGAATTAAGTACTGATAAAAATATATTGCTATAAACTCTTCTATCGAAATGTACGTTAGTAAATACATTAAAGAATTAACATTAGAGCTAAATAAATACTAAGCACATGTGTTTTTCGATAATTACGCGTGGATAAGTATTAAGTCTTTCATTGTTCTTAATCCTGGCTTTAAATTAACTAGATTCTTAACTATATTTAATATCATAGCTACTGTAGCGTGATCGCCAGGTATTCCATTACTAATCCATTTTATTATATGATTATTGCAAACTATTTTTATAATGTCTTTATCTTCCTGACCTACTGAAGCTACAAATTTCACTTTTGCTTTTAACAAGCCGTTTCTGTCATAGCCTTCTCCGTAACCCTCAATTCCCTTTACTTCTCCAGGCTTTATTTTAAAGAATTCTGTTTCTAAGTAAGTGTTTGTAATTAATGGTTGCTGTTTTTCAACAACATTAACTATGCCTAATCCAATAATTTCTGATAAAAGCATTAGTGATTCAGCATATCCTACATGGCCTGTTATTTCGCCTTTACTTAGTTTCTTGGCAAACTCCTCCGGAGTAAGGCCTAACCCTATTTTCTTTTGAAAGCTAAACCTTCTTTTACCAGCATCTATGAACCTTGAAACACTTATCTCCTTAACTTTAGTGCATACTGAAGTTAGAAACGCTGGTAAGCTATCAAAAATGAATCCAGGATTAACCCCTGACCCTATTACTATAACGTTTCTTTCTAAAGCCTCCTTATCTAACTCTTCAGCTAAATCAGGGTATTTAAGCCACGGATAAGCTAGTGTTTCACATGTTGAAACAACATGTGCACCATATTCTATAGCTAGCATTATTTGGTCGTAGACTTTATTCAAATAGGAGCCTGTAGCATGAATTACAACATAGGGTTTCGCTTTTTCAAAGACCTCTTCAGGGTCTGATGAAATCTTTACTCCTAAAGGTTTTATTCCCAATATTTCTCCAGCATCTTTACCAACTATTTCCTCATTAACGTCTATTACACCAGCTATTTCTAAAATACCAGTGTTAATTATTTCCTTAGCTATCATTCTCCCTATATATCCGAAACCGTAAAGTACGGTTGTTCTCAATTTTCCACATCCATATAATGTACTCTTATGAGTAATGTATTTAAACTCATATACTATAGAGTTTAAATATTTTTGTAAGACTTCTAATTACAATATATAGAGGTCGGGAATATTAGAAAGCCAAATTCTGATGTTAGAAGGGAAGGTGTGCTTAGGAAAGTTCAGTTAACAGGCGGTGCAACACTCATAGTTTCCCTACCTAAAGAGTGGGTTAAGAGGGTTAACCTTAAACCAGGAGATTATGTCGTAATTATACCTCAACCTGATAATTCATTAAAAATATCATTGGCTACTGAAGATAGGAAGAGTCTTGAGACAACTTTGAAAGTATCTTCACGAATGAGTCCCACAATTGCTCTTAGAGAATTTGTAGCAAGATATCTTTTAGGCTTCAATACCATAAAGATTGTTTTAGCTGATGGCACTAGGAAGCAAAGAGAAACGATAAGAGACTACATGGCTAGGTCACTTATAGGAGTAGAAATTGTTGAGGAATCAAAGAATCTCATGGTTGTTCAGTGTTTAGCAGGATATTCTGAATTGCCTCTTAAAACAGCCTTAAGAAGAATGTCTAATACAACGTATTACATGATATCCGATGTAATAGCTAACATTAGGGAACCGAGTGATGAATCCCTTGAAGACATAGTTAAGAGAGATGATGATGTGGATAAGTTCTACCTATACATTGTTAGGCAAATGAACCTTGTTTTACAAGGCCTGATTTTACCTTATGAAGTAGGTCTTTCTAATGTTAGGGAATGCGTAGAATACGTTATGATATCTAAGTCTATAGAGAGAATTGCAGACCATGCTGTGAGAATTGCTGAATCCCTAAGAAAACTTATGAGAGAAAACGTAGTTTTAGATGAAACAATTAGAGATGCTATTTACGAATACGGAAATAATGCTCTTGAACTTTACCTTTCAGCTATTAAGGCGCTTTTTAAGAGAGACTCTATAACAGCTCATGATGTAATAGATAGATCAGAAGAAATGAGGATTATGGAAAATGAAATTCTTAAGCTAATACTTTACTCCGGAGGAGACATAATTAAAAAAGCATTATCGTTAAGGATAATTTTAGAAAGCTTCAAGAGAATAGGTTTTTACAGTATGGACATTTCAGAACATGTAATAAGTCTTCTCCTTGAACCCTTAAAGAAATAACTTTTTAACTTTTAATTTTCAACATCTGTATTCCGAATTCTAATTTCCCTGTAGAATTTAAGCACTTCAGAAGGCCATTTAATGGTATAGTGTAGCCTTATGGTTTCACCATTAACTCTTTTTTCACCATCATAAACCATTTTAACTTCAACATCTGCTTCTTCTAATCCTAATACTGTTAAAACAGCTCTTACAGCCGATTCATAGTCGTCTGCCGGAACATCTCTAATAATCCACTCATCTCCCTCAACAATTAATTTAACATCAAACCTTTTAGGCAAATAGTTCCACCTCAAACCATACTCCAAGTATTTAAGGGTTTTAAGCTTATATGCCTTTAATCTTGAAAGGAATGGGTCCAAATGCATGAGAAGGAATATTCGTGAAGCCTATTAGGAGAAAACCTAAAACTACAGCTATAATTACTGCTAAAACTATAACTGTTATAACTGATACTATGTAAAGTAAAGCCGCTTTACCCCAGCCAACATCGTAAACGTTTTTAATTACCCATAAATACGCGATAAATCCTATGATTAGCGAAAGGAGCCATGAGCCTGTAATAGCTAAGATGAAGGCGTAAACAACTACGGTAACTATTCCTCCAGCAACAGTAGCTATGATAGCGTTCAGTAAACTTGACTTCTTAACACCTAATATTTTAGACGCTAACCATAGCGGTACACTTGAAATAACTATTAACAAGAAGTAAACAAGTAGTGCCGTAAACATTTTAACCACATCACCTTATCTTTGATGCTTAAGCTCTTATATATCATTTTTCACATAGCTTAAAGAGAATTAATGTAATAGAGTATTAAAGAAAAAACTTTAATACAAGTTTTTTCTTTAATAACTAATCCGGTAAAAACCATGAATTCTGGCATGGTTTTTGAGAGAAGCAGAATGTATAATGTAGGTTTCGATACTATTGTTGATTTCTTCTATAGATTAAGTGACGTAGCTGATGAGCTTAAATCTGATGGTCTATGGTTCAGATATGGACCGGAAGCTTTACCTGAAACAATAAAAGTACCGAGAAGAGGTACTTTGAGAGTTAAATACGGTTTTCCAGTGTTTCAGAAAGGCGGCATATGCATGGATGTAACTAATGTTGAACAAGCACAAATAGCTGAAGATGCTGGTGCTGTTTCGGTTATGGTGCTTGATAAGCTTCCATACGATGTTAGAATGGCTGGAGGTGTTGCTAGGATGGCTGACGTTAAAGTTATTGAGGAAGTAATGAGCAGTATAACGATACCTGTAATGGCGAAGGTAAGAATAGGGCACTATATGGAAGCACGAATCCTTGAAACCATAGGGGTGGACATGATAGATGAAAGTGAAGTACTTACACCTGTCGATGAAAAACATCATATAAACAAGTGGGAATTCAAAATGCCATTCGTTAATGGAGCTAGGGAATTAGGGGAAGCACTTAGAAGAATAACTGAAGGAGCATCAATGATTCGAACAAAAGGCGAAGCAGGTACAGGCAATGTGGCTGAAGCAGTTAGGCACATGAAGCTAATAATGAATGAAATCTCAGTTTTAAAAAAGCTCCCCCCTGAAGAAAGAATGAGGAAAGCTAGAGATTATGGAGTGCCGTACGAGCTCGTAGACTTAACTGCTAAGTTAGGTAGACTTCCAGTAGTTAATTTTGCAGCTGGAGGAATAGCTACACCCGCTGATGCAGCATTAATGATGTGGCTTGGAGCAGATGGAGTTTTCGTAGGTTCCGGGATTTTCAAAAGCCGTGACCCAAGTAATAGGGCTGAAGCCATAGTTTTAGCTACTAGTATGTGGGATGATTCTGAAGCTATTGCTGAAGCTCAGAGGATGATAAGCGAAGCTAAGAGCATGATGGGAATAGATATACGCAAGTTAAAACCTGAAGAACTTCTTCAAGTAAGAGGAGTTTAAAATGAAGATAGGTATTCTAGCATATCAAGGAGGAGTTTATGAACATAAGTATATGCTACATAAGGCCTTAAGTAAACTAGGTATCAGCGGCGAAGTTATTCTCGTAAAAAAGCTTCACCAACTAAGAAACCTGGATGGAATAGTTATTCCAGGAGGTGAAAGTACAACAATAGGTAAAATAGCTGAGAAAACAGGTGTCTTAAGTATTTTAAGAGACTTGATAAAGGAAGGTCTTCCAGCCTTTGGCACATGCGCTGGAACCATAATGATGGCTAAGAAAGTTAGAGACAGCGTTGTTGGATCAGTTCATCAACCATTACTTGGAGTTATGGATATTGAGGTCATAAGGAACTACTATGGTAGGCAGAGAGAAAGTTTCGAAATAGATCTTCAAATATTGAAGCTTGGCAAAAAGCCCTTTAGAGGGATTTTCATTAGAGCACCAGCAATAACTAATGTGTGGAGTGATGTTTCACCATTAGCTAAAGTTGAGGAAGTCATCGTTGCCGCAGAGCAAAAACATATGCTTGCTACAACATTTCATCCGGAACTAACAAGTGATACACGGCTCCATGAACTGTTCATAAATATCATTAAAAGGTGAGCAATTATGAAGCCTTCAAGAGCAACTAAAGCTAAACTTACAGCATACATAGCCACATTTACTGCATTAGTTTTCGCAGCAACATCAGTTATTGTTGTTGAAACACCAGCTACTAAAGGATTCTTTAACTTAGGAGAAACCATGGTTTACACTGCAGCATTACTTGGAGGAACTCTAGTGGGATGTTTTGCTGGAGGCGTAGGTTCAGCCCTTGCTGACTTATACTTAGGATATCCACACTATGCTCCAGGAACATTGGTAATAAAGGGTATTGAGGGACTTATAGTAGCTTACTTATCTTTAAGATTCAGGAGACTCAATATCACTCAATGGAAAGCTATCTCAATAATTTCAGCATTAACTGCTTTCGGATTAATTGTAGGTCTCGGATACACTTACTATAGAGGAGAAACAATACTTTACTTCTTAGGGTCTGAAACAAGATTCTCAATACCCGGAGAACTATGGTTCATTCTGGGATTACTTTTTGCAGCAGGAATACTGTATTTAGGATTTAAGTACGACCCCAAAGTTGGCGGAGACGTTTATGCGATAATCTTGGGAGGATTAGAAATGGTTTTAGGGTACTTTACATACCAAGTATTTGTGCTAAAATATCCACCAATGGTTGCTGCGCTCGAAATACCAGTTAATTTAGGGCAAGCAACAATAGGGTTGCTTGTTGCATTACCTTTAGCAAGAACCATTAAGGCTATGGGGGCTAAAGTGGAGACTTGATAAAAATAGAGAATCTATGGTATAGATACAGTAGTGAAGAACGTTGGGTCTTAAAAAACATAAATTTATTTTTGAAACCAGGCGAAATAGGGTTAATTGTAGGTCCTAATGGATCTGGAAAAACAACATTAGCTAAGGCAATAGCCGGTATACTCCCGGAATTTTACTCAGGTGAACTGCGTGGAAAAGTGATTGTTAATGCAGTTAATGTTTTAGATGAACCTGAAGAAGCATTTAGATACGTTGGTTACGTAGGGGAGGATCCTGAAGTTCAATTAGTAACATTAACAGTTAAAGATGAAGTTATGTTTGGCCCATCAAATTTAGGGTTACCTCTTAAAGAAGTTGTTGAGAGAGCTAATTGGGCATTAAGGGTTTCCGGAGCCGAAAACCTTGAAGATAGAACTATTTTTGAGTTAAGCGGCGGAGAAATGCAGAAAGTAGCTTTAGCATCAATCTTGGCCTTAAAACCTAAAGTACTTATTCTTGACGAACCAACAGCGTTTATTGAAGCACCTTTAGCTAAAAAATTTTACGAGAGACTAAGAGATATAGCTAAAAAGGAATCCATAACTATAATGCTTATAGAACATAAGTTAAACCATGTAATTAATATTGCTGATAAAATATTCGTTTTAAAGGATGGAGAAATAGTTTTTCAAAAGAACGTGAAAAAACTAACACTCTCCGATATCATGAATAATCCTATGCCTAAGCTTGTAGGGACCTTATTCGGGAAAGTGGCTAGTAAAGAAGGTTATGAAGCTAAGCCTTTGTTACGTGTAGTACTTAATGAAAACTCATCTAACATAGTGGAAATTGAAAGTTTATGGTATAAATATCCTAGATCAAAAAATTATGCTTTAAGAAACATAAATTTGAAAATTCCTAGAGAAACAAAAATGGGTCTTTTAGGACCTAATGGCTCAGGTAAGTCAACTTTAATTAAGATAATTGCTGGAATAATTAAGCCACAAAGAGGCGTTATTAGAGTTTATGGAGAATTTCTCAAAGCGAAAATAGGTTATGTTCCTCAGAATCCTACCCTTTCCTTTATTCAACCAACACCTTATAAGGAAGTTTATGAAACAGCTAAAAGGCTTAAGTTAGCTAATCCTGAGTATGAAGCATGGAAATCTCTAAAAATGCTAGGATTAGAAGAGTACGCCGAAAAACCCGTGTTGCACTTAAGTTATGGTTTCAGAAGAAGACTATCTATTGCTTCAGCTTTAGTAGGTAAGCCGAAACTTCTACTTCTCGATGAACCAACAGCTTACTTAGACTTTGATAGTAAAGTAGAGTTAATTGAAGTATTAAACACTATAGCGAAAGAGTATAAGACAACATTAATCATAGCTTCTCATGACACATGGTTTATTAGTGAAATTTGCGATTTAGCTGCAATACTTCATAGGGGCTCGGTAAGGTTTGTAGGTGAAATAGAAAGCATCCTAAAGCTTCCTGAAATAGAAAGCTATGGTGTGGAAAACCCGTTTCATGGAGGTGTACGTAGTTGATTTTATGGATGCTCGATAAGATAAGGGTTGCACTAACATTTTCCCAAGAGAATACTCCACTATCTAAAGCTCATGTAGGTTTTAAATTCCTCTCACTAATACTCTTCTTTATCTCAATAACTTTAGTAGACAACGTATACGGGATCATTTTAATTTCAACATATCTAGTTTTAGTAACGCTTATGTCTAAAAATTTAAGAATACTTTACGAGAGCTCATTAGCTGTAATAATACCCATAGCTTTACTTGGATTTTTCGCTTGGATTTTTTCACCTACGGGAATATTTTCCTACGAAACCTTGGTTTATGTCTTATCTCTTGTAGTTAGAATTTACCTGCTAGCTGTATCCTTCCTAATAATATTTTCTACAACTAACCCTTCACAACTAGCTTGCTTCCTCGAGAAACATGGGTTACCTTTAGTTTTTTCACAATCACTAATTCTTACATGGAGACTAATACCTTTAGTACTTAAGGATGTTATTGAATCCATAATGTCTATTAAGTTGAGAAGATTCCCAAGTACGAAGGCGTTAATTCCTGTTACAGCAGTAGCCATTGAAAGAGCGAACATGGTTTCTGAAGCTCTTTACGTTAAAGGATTAGGGTTTAAAGAAAAAAGAACAATTATCTCCTCTCCGGGAATCCTTAGTTACGGATTAGTTTTAACCATACACTCTTTAATACTACTCATTTTAGTTTTAATTCTATTATAGTTTTTACCCAGTAACGCTTTCCCCTTATATATTTCGAAGTAATACATTTAAGTTAAGGACAGAGGATTGAGAAGGAAATGACCGAATCATTCTATATTGCTGAAACAAAAAAGTTCTCAAATAGAAAGTTATTTATAGCACTTTTAGCTGTAATGGCTGCTTTCCTATCAGTACTTTTTCAGGGTTACAATATACTCATACACTCTATATGTTTTGGAACATTTCTCTTTCTAATATATGATGCGCTTGTTTCTAAAGAACCCGGTGAAACACACTATCTCTACTTCGCCTTAAGAATATGGGTTAGTGTGACCATAACACTTTACTTAGGAATATTGAGTGGAGCCGTTTTTTCAATAATTCGTGCAGAGGAATCTATAGAGTTAGTGAAAACCGTAGGTGAAGTTTTAATTTCATTAAAGAATCCGATAATGATATTTCTCTTTAACTTACCTAAGGGACTTCTTGGAGCAATACCTTATGCTGGACCATTCATAATAGGGGTTGCTGGAGGGAATTCAGGATTTATTATGGGAACAGCACTGTACCATATTTTCATGGGGGGAGAGGAGTTTAGAGCAATAATTACATCTCTTATAGCTTTCCACCCCTATGGATTTTTAGAAATTCTTTCTTACAGCATGTACATTACTGCATCGCTCTATGCTAGGAGAAGAATGTGGGGTGATGTAGTAAAGATTATTGGAATAGCCACCCTACTCCTAGTAGCTGCAGCCTATCTTGAATTCTGGGAGGTCTCATTTTTAAGTAAATACTGAGTATTAATTGATTACGCGCATTTTTTAGCACATATTTAAATTAGAACCCTTATTATTTACGTGAATTATTTTTAAATGGTTCTCTCTGAACTATTTACCATAATTCACTGCTTGATGTGTGTGAAGTAATTTTGCCTAATTAGGGGATGTAGTTTGTTTAAGGTAAACTGTTAGAAGCAGAAACACGTTAGCTTTAAATTTATACCGTAAGAATTCTTTCGAGAAATATTTAAGAGTCCTTTTTGCCCCTAGAACCTAGGGTTCTGCGATGACGACTTCTGAAGAGCAACAACTAGTGAGGTATAGAAATGAGCTTGATGAATTCATTAGGGATCAAATGACCATTTTTAGGGAAATAGCCTTAAGGGTTAAAGATTATTTTGACACGTTCCTTATGGAAGCAGGGATGGATGATTTAGATCAGGTAGATAAGTCGTTTTATTACGCATTTATACTGGAAATTTCTAGGTCAATCTTCATCAACTGGAGTGTGTATAAAAGACATAAAGAAGGATTTAGACATGATAAAAATAATGGGGCACGTTAGCTTTTTACTCCTCTAAGCATTTCATATAGCATGATTAATTCCTTGATGGGGTTTACCGAATAATCAACTCTTAAATTAACTATGTAGTCATAGTATTTTCCATATGGTGTTTCTCCAACAATAATTAAAGCCCCGCTTCTATCTCCTCTTTTATCTCCTCCTAAAGCATGTCCGGCAGCCAATGCTGAGAGAAGAGCCCATGCAAAATCTTTTTCTCTTTTTCTCTCAAATTCTTCACACATAACCTTAGGTATTTCCGCAGTAACAATAAGATTCCCTAAACATACAACGGTTTGGCCTACGTATATGCTGTTTTCCTTAGGTATTTCTTTTCCACTATGAAAGGCAATATCCCCCCTATAATCAACTACTGCTACTTGTCTTTTCTCAGGCTCACTATCCTTAGATAACGCCTTAGCTAGTGCCTTATCAGCTGAAAAGCCGTTGGCTAAGTATTCAAGAATTATTGGTCCCAACGCAGGATTAGTATATGCTTGTGTTGCTACAGCACCTGCGCCTGCCCTTGCCCATGGAACTCTTGAACCTACGGCTAAACTTCCGGAAACAACTGCTACACCAAATAACTTCCTACTTAAGTCGGCACCTACAATGCTGTACGTCATTTTATATAAGACCTAAGAAAATTTGCTTAGCACTCAAATATATTATTTCCTCCTAAACATTCTAGCTAAGCCTTTACTCGAAAGTTCCTTAAGCACAAAATATAGTAGCACTAGAGAAATTAGCCCTCCATAAAACTCTATCTTTTGCAATTCAGAAAGTATGTTGAACTCTGCTTCTTCACCCACACTCTTAAGTATTAATACATCAGCTATGTTAGCTAAAATAACCAAAATATGAAGTATGAAAAGAGCTAAAGCCAGAAAAGTTCCAACAGTAAGCGCTGATAAACTCTGTACTTCACTACTATGCGATACTAATGATAATGTAAGTATTGAACCTATTGTAATTAATGCTATAGAATATCCTATGTCGCCTGGCACATTGAGTGTTAAAAAAACATTTAATGGCTCAAAACCTATCGGAAATGTTGAAGAAAACCAGTTGTATAGAGCAATTAAACCATAAACTAAGTAAATTACGCCCAATATTCCTGCAATTATTTTAGCAATTATTCTCACTATAATACCCTCCCACTTTTAAGTTAAACCAACAAACCTACCTATAAACACTATAGTTAATGCTACAATATACGCTAACATTATTTCATAAGCTAAAGCCATTAGAGCGTATTTTCCACCAAGCTCTCCTCTTATAGCTGCTATTGTAGCTAAACATGGAACATAAATTAATGTAAAGGCCATGTAAGCGTAAGCTGTGAGAGGAGTAAAAGCAGTTCCTATAGCTTGTGAAAGATTTTCCTCACTAACCCCATAAAGTACAGCCATAACCCCTACAACCAATTCTTTAGCTATTAATCCAAAAATAAGGGAGGCCGTAGCTCTCCAATCCCAACCCATAGGTGTGAAAATTGTTGAAAGCATATGTCCAACAACACCTACCCAGCTTTTACTAAAGAGCTCCGGATTTTCCAGAGCTTCAACACCTATGATTCCTGAAGGACCCGTTATACTTAGTGTCCAAACAGTTATAACTCCTAAGAAAATTACTGTGCCAGCTTTAAAAAGGAATTTTTTGGTTCTTTCCCACATTTTTAAAATTACAGTTTTAACTTGCGGTATAAGGTATGGAGGCATTTCCATAATGAAGCCTACTGATGGGCCTTTAAACACGAATTTTCTAAGAAAAGTAGCTATTAAAATTGCCAGAAAAATTCCGAGAAGATACATAGTTAAAACAGCTGTTCCAGCATAAGCTCCAAAGAATGTTCCAGCAAAAATTAGGTAGACAGGTAATCTAGCACTACATGACATTAGCGGAAGTATTAAGGCTGTTGTTTTTCTATCGTTTTCATCCTCTATAACTCTCGTAGCCATTATTGCCGGAACATTGCATCCAAAACCTATAACCATAGGTATTATTGACTTTCCTGTTAAACCTACCTTATGCATTATTCTATCCATTATGTATGCAACTCTCGACATGTACCCTACATCTTCAAGTAAGGCTAAGGCTAAAAATAGGAAAGCAATGTTTGGGAGAAACACAAGTATTGAACCTAAACCCGAAATAACTCCGTCAGCTAGAAACGAAGCTACAAGCTTAGGTAAATTACTTTCAACAACAGCTCTATAAAGAATATTGTTGAATAAAATGTCTACTAAGTCTACAAAAGGCGTAGCAACATCAAAGGCGAACCTAAATAACATGTATAAAACAGTTACCATTACAGGTATTCCAAGGGTTTTATGTGCTATAGTGTAGTCAAGCAAGCCGCTGAAAGTAAGTCCTACTTCTTTAACTTTAACAACTGTTTTACGAACTATTTCAGCAACTCTATCATATCTTCTTTCAACAAGATACTCTTCAACATCTTTACCTAGTTCCTCACTTAACTTCCTCCTTATTTCCTCAACCTCTACAATTATTTCTTGAGAAAATCTTTTGACTTTCTCTTTCACTTCATGGTCGTTTTCCAAAAGTTTTATTGCAATCCATCTTAATGGGTATTTTTCTCTGAGGCCTTCTATTCTCCCTAATCTCTCTTTAATATACTCTATTTGTTTCTCAACTTTACTACCGTAATTAACAATGGTTCCGCACTTAGCTTTCTTTTTTGAAGCCTCTATCATTGCTTTTATGAGATCATTAAACCCTATTTTCTTAATAGCTACCATAGGTACTATTGGGATATCACATAGTTCTTTCTGAAGTTTTTCTACATCAATCTTTAACCCTGTGCTTTCAGCCAAATCCATCATATTCAATGCTATTACCACGTTAGCTTCCATTTCAAGAAGAGTTAATGTTAGGTAAAGATTTCTCTCAATACTTGCAGCATTAACTATGTTAACCACTACATCAGGTTTTTCTTCAACAATAAAGTTTCTCGCTATAAGCTCGTCAATACTATAAGCGGTTAAGCTATATATTCCAGGCAAATCTGTTATTTCAAATTCATAATTCTCTAACCTGAGTTTACCTACCTTTTTCTCAACAGTAACTCCAGGCCAATTACCAACCCACGCTTTTCCTCCTGTCAACTCGTTAAATATAACAGATTTCCCAACATTCGGGTTACCTACTAAAGCAACTCTAACCTTCACCAAAACCACCTGTTAGAAACATAAAAGTTAGGTCAGCCTAATATTATTTGCCTAATTTAACATAGTAAGAAAAGCCTATTTAAATATAGTTTCGTGCAATATCATATAATTTAGAAATAGCAAACCATAAAGTTAGCTTTACAATAAATGAGAAGTCGGAATACAAACAATTAAAAATTATAAAATTTTCTATTAAAGTTAGACTAAACATATGACCTACGTAAAGGCACATACTTTAAAATATATGTTTAAAAATCATGTTTAATCAGAAACAATTATTTTAAAACGATCAATTAAAAATCAATTTATAACTTTCATTAGAAATTCAATGAGAAATAGTGGTAAGAAGAATTGATTAGTGATATAGAAAGAGCTCAAAATATTCTTGAAAAATTAAAGGAAGTGTTTGGAAGAGTAAATGAGGAAGAATTTTTAGCATATAAGGTAGCTTTTAGAACAAGGGATCCTTTCGAAACCTTAATTGCAACAATACTTACTCAAAACACTAATGAAAGAAATGCTTTTAGATCATACTATAGTTTAAAGAGAAAGTTTAAAATAAAACCGGAGATTTTAGCGGTTAAAACAGTCAAAGAAATATCTTCACTCATTTCCCATGGAGGATTAGGTTCTATTAAGGCAAAAAGGATTATTGAAGCTTCAAAGTACGTACTGAAAACTTACGAGGGCAATTTATGGAGTGTTCTTAAAAAGCCTCTAGAAGAAGCTAGGAAAGAGCTGTTGAAAATACCTGGAGTAGGTCCTAAAACAGCTGATATATTATTGCTCATGATAGCAAATAAGCCTACAGTACCTGTAGATACGCATGTAATGAGAGTTAGTGGTAGATTAGGTTTTGTAAAGAGAAATGCTAAATACGAAGATGTAAGAAAAGCTCTAATAAATCTTTATTGTCCGGATAAGTGTCTTGAAGCCCACCTATACCTTATATTATTAGGTAGGAAATATTGTTTATCGAGAAAGCCTAGATGCCGTGAATGCCCTATAGCAAATTTATGCCCTAAAATATGCTAATACTAAATGTCTTAAGGGGTTCTGGAGGATTCTTTTGAGATATTTTCTTCATGAAAAATGTTTCAAGCAACTCTATGGTTTTAAGCATTAAACTTATCGCATTCTCCCGCATAAAACCATTCTTTAACCAAACATTTATTTTCACATCGACTCTTCTAAACTCTTTATTTTCACTAAGATATAGTCTGAAATAATGTATTTTACCTTCACCGCCGCTTGGTTTCAAATACTCTCTCTTTAATGGTTCCTCATGCTCCCTTAGGAAGAGTGTTAAAGCGTTTTTCCTAGCGTTTTTAGGTGAAACCCTAAATTTCCACTTAGTCCATAAGAAAGTATCTACGAAAACTACTTGGGCTTCAGGTGTTCTAAGTTCCCTGTCTTTAAATGTCCCTTCAAACCCTATGAATGATGACTTTCTATTTCCAATAGACATGGCTAAGATGTTTACGTAAAGCCCATTAAATAATGTTATATATCCATTAAGCGTTAGGGCTTTATAAAGAACGCTTTCTTTAAGTTCGACCACGCTAAGTGACTTAACAAGTGATCCCAAGTTTTCCTTACATATTTTAACTAATTCCTTAGCTAGCTCCATAGCGTTTCCGGGAGTTCTCCACGCGAAAGGATCCATTATTTCACCGAAATTAAAATGGACTATGTATTGCTACAGCAACTGCACCATATAGTACTATATCGTCACCTAGTTTTGTAATTTCTATTCTTGGAACCTTATTTACAGCATAATGGTCAATGTATTTCAATATGGGATCTATAACTAGCTCTCTTGGATTATTTAAAGCTATAGCTCCACCTACAGTAATTAATTCTGGATCGTAAGCATTTATTACGTTAGCAAACCCTGCTGCATTTATTTTACCTAGCTCGTCAATAACCAGCAACGCTAATTTATCACCTATTTTTGCTGCGTCAAACAAGTCCTTAGATGTTAATGTGTTGCTTAGTATTTTCTTTTTAAGAATGCTTTCTCTAAGTAATTCGTTGAACTTGTTCTTGCAAAGCATTCTAACAAATCTCGGTATGTTCCTACCTGAAGCATAAGCTTCCCAATGGCCAAGCCGTCCGCATCCGCAAATAAGCGATGATTCATAGTTTATAACGGAATGACCCATTTCATGAGCGTTTCCGTCTTTACCTAAAAGAAGTTTTCCATTAACTATTACCCCAACACCTATGCCTGTGCTTAGGGTAATGTACACTAAGTTTTCAACATTTCTTCCTAAACCAAAATGTTTTTCACCCCAAACAGCCGAGACAGCATCATTAAGTACAATGACTTCTGTTTCGAAGAATTCTTCTAAAGGAGCTTTTAATTCTACTTTTTTAAAAGGCAAATTTGGTGGGTTAACTATTATGCCTTTCCCTATATCTAATGGTCCTATAGAGCCTATAGCAACTTTAACTATTCTTACACTACCTAGTTTTTCAATGAGCTTCTTATATGTCGTGATTATTTGCTGAGCTATAGTATATTCATCACCCTCCTTAGCAACGAATTCTTTAACTTTTGAAACAATATTACCTTGCATCGTTGCCAAAGCTAACCTAAGGTATGTTGCTCCAATATCTACTGCTAAAACATATTTTTTCAAATTACAAGCCTCCCTTAAAAATTCTAAACAAGTCTATAACTAAAATTGTTAAGACGAGTATTATTGGGGCAACAAGAATAGTTCTAAGGAGAAACTCTATATTTAAGCCGTAAATTATTATTAATAACCCTATAATGTGAAACATTATAAGTACGTGTAGCCCGTAGCGTAGAAGTAAACCATATTTTCTAGCTTTTTGAGTTAAAAACACTATAGTGAAAACAACTATTGCCGAGAGAATTTGGGTTATAAATATTCCCAATTTTAACCCAAATGCTTTAAAGAAGAAATGTAAACCTAAATTTATTTCCTCCGCCCCAAAGGACATAATGCTTCTGTATGTAAGAGTCATGTCGAGAGATCTAATAATTAAAGCTACTATACCTAATATGAAGAGGTCAAGATCTATAGTTTCTGTGAAAAGATTTTTCCTAAGTAATTTCATCATTTTTCTCTCAAAATACATTAAGTACGTAGGGATTAATATTTACTCTTTTTCTTTCTCCGTTTGAGATAGGAAATCAAGTAGTGATGTTGTCTTCTTATTGCTTCTTTTATCACTGACTAACATCTTTACCTCAGGCTTGAACTGTTCTTTAACATGCCTTGTTGAAGCTTCAATACTCATTTTATAAATACTTCTACTTATATTTCTGAAAGCACTCATCACTTTTCCAACATAATTTAAATCGATGTTTTCATAGTACACCCTTGTTCTCGTTGCTTCGGAGTCTAATTCAAGTCTTATTATACTAAGTTTTTCTTCGCCTGAAACATCATAAAATGATCTATCATGTGTAACAATAATTACCTGTTTCGGCCCTCCCGGGCTAAAAAGAACTCTTCTTAGTAACTCTACTCTTTCAGGAGAGAAACCGTATGTTGGCTCATCAAGTATCAATAAGCCTTCTCTAAGTTGGGGAATCATGCTTCTAGCTACCCTATTTAAAGCAAGTCTATAGGCTAAAGAAATACTTGTAAGTTGCCCCCCGCTTGGCGTGTCTATAGTAACTAAAGAACCATCTACTTTAGCTTTAAATTCAAGCTTGAAGTCCGGTGAGACTTCTACGTCTATGTTTTCATATCCCATCATTAGAGTTTTGAATATTCTTAGAAATTCTTCTTTAAAAGCAATATAAGCTTTGGATTTAACATATCTTTCAACTTCCCTTATTATGGCCAATACGTTTTTATCTAGAAATTCAAGATAAAATCTGTTCTTGTTTATTTCCTCCCTTATTTTCTTAAGTTCCTCTTTAACTCTACTTATTTCTCTTAATTTTTCCTCATAACTTCCGATTTCTCCTTGTAGTCTCCCTTTTTCCTCATTAATTCTTTCTTTTTCTTTCAATATATTTTCTAAATCCCTTTTAGCAACGCTTATTTCTTCATTAACTTTTTCAAGTTCCTTAGTTACTTTAGTTATTTTTTTAAGTTCGCTTTTTAACTTGCTTATACGGGACTCTATTTTAGCTACGTCTTTAGCGACTTCGAGGAGACTTCTTAGTTTAGCTTTTCTTTCAAGGAGGTTCTTTAGCTTCTCATTGGTTTTTCTTTCTTCAGCTGAGAGATCGTTAAATTCTTTTTCAAGAATGCTCCTTTCCCTTTTCATTTTCTCTATGTTAGTCTCTACTGTAGCAAGTTTCTTAAGGACCTCTTCCTTTTCAGCTAAGAGTTTATCAATGTCCTTGCTAATTCTTTCCTTAAGATCTTTAGCATGTGCGTGAGGTACTGGCTGTAAGCATAATGGGCATATTCCTTTACCTTCAAGATTCCTTATTTCTTCTAATCTCCTCTTAAGCTCCCCTATTTTACCGTCTATTTCAGCTACTTTAGAATGTAAAGCTTTGCTTTCACTTGTTTTTGATTCAAGAATATTTTCTAGCTCTTTTTTACTCTTACTTACTGCCTCCCTTCCACTGCTTATTTTCCTTAATTTGTCCTCTATTTTCCTAATTTCGTTCTCTAATACTGAAAGTTCATTTTCTAGCTCTCCTATACTCTTATCTCCAAGATCTTGCATTTTCGTTTTCTTTTCATTTTCTAGTTCCTCAAGTTCTCCTCTTAAGACTTCAGCTTTTCCTGCTTTTTCCCTTAACTTCTTCTCTTTCTCCTCAAGTTCTCTTAGTTTTTCTTTTAACTTTTCTTCAGCTTCTTTTAATTTCTTAGCTTCTTTCTCAAGTTTTTCTAGTTTTTCTTTTGCTCCTCTTAACCTTTCCTTAACTATGGTTTCATCAACTATTTTCTCTCTTAACTCGCTTTCCCGCTTCTCCAGCTCTTTCCTAAGTTTACGGCGAGCAAGTGCTTTTACATAATCTATTCTCTCCTTAGCATAACTGTATTTTACGAGATTTAGAACCCTATTTACTATTTCCGATCTCTCTTCCTCGCTCACATTAAGTATTGAGTGTATTCCAAATTGGGGAACGTAAATTGCTGAAGCAAAAACCTTACTTCTAGCCCGTGTTTTCTCTTCAGGTATTCCAAGGAGCTCCAATATGTAGCTTCTCATTTCAGAAGCTGTAAGTCTCCTAAATTTTGTTGAACCACCCTTCTCTACTACTAGAACCCATCCCCCCTTATCACTTACCGTTTTCCCAGATTCAGCTATTTCCCTGTGAACTATTATGTCTCTTCCTTCGCTTCTAATCCATAATTTAATGAATCCTCTACTTTCACCTCTCCTTAGAAGATCTCTAGCAGTTGGATTAGCGAATCTTGAGAGAGGATCCGTTGGCGAACCTGGAACGTTTCCGAAAATAGCAAACCCTATTGCGCTTAAAATACTTGTTTTTCCCGAACCTACGTCGCCGTAAATCACTGTTATTCCTTCTTCGGGAAACACTACTATTTCATCCTTATAGGATCTAATGTTATGTAGCCAAATAGCCTTGATAATCATCGCTTACTTAAACCTCTGAGACAATTTTAGCTAAATCCTCTAATTTCTCTACTTCCCGCCTACTTTCCACTGCGATTTCAAACCATCCCTTAAAGTAAGCTGGTATGGGGTCTCTAACTCTAACATCTGGTGTGTAAATGTATCCTTCTCTATCGTTTAGTAAGGGTATTTCTGATGAGGGAACACCTATTGATGAGAAATATTCTATGTCACTCCTATACTTTGTTCTTAAAACTATAAGGGTGTTCATGTTTGCTAAAAGCTGTTTTTCGATAATTGTAGCTAGCTGGGTTATTGCTATAAGCCCTATTCTAAACTTTCTTCCTTCACGAGCTATTCTAGCAAAAGCATTTCTAGGGCTCCTAACTTTTTCAGGTGAAAGATAAAGGGGTGCTTCTTCAGAAACTATTGCTACAACGTTTTTCCTGCTTAGTTCCCTAGGGTCTAATCCTATTCTACCACTTAGAAGTCTCCTAACAACATTGAGCACTACAGCATCAGCTTGGGCTGAAGGTGCAGAGGAAACATCAAGTATTACAATGTTTCCCTCTTCAGTTTTCTTAATTATTGAATCAATACTTAAACCTCTTTCGATAACTGATAATTCATCAGAAACACTAATCCTATACCACTTATAATTTGTCAAGTTCTGTTTAACTCTTAAAACAGGGCTTTTAGCTATTTCCTCAAGAAGCCTACGTAGAAAACCTGGTTTCTTAAAAACATCGCTTAATTTAAAAATGCTTTTATCGTCAGAATAGACTGTTATAACTCCTCCGCTTTTGGAAACGCTTTTTGGCTTAATGTTTAAGAGAGCTAATAGGCGTGTTCTCCAAACCCTAAGTTTCTGAATATACATTCCCTGTTGAACAAACTCCCTATAAACACCCTTCTTCTCTTTTTCTCCAACACCTTCGCTATTACACATGTTATCAACTACAGCTATGAATAGCGGAATTAAATGACCGCTTAGTACTCCTTCTCTACTTCTAAACATTTCTTTCCAAGCATCAGATAGATTAGATGCTTCAACTATTGCTTCAAGAGTTTCAAGAATCATCTCTAATGTAGCTGCTTCCTCATCAGATACTTCAAGAGCCATTGAAACATCATTTACCGTTAAGCTTCCAATGTTTATTGCTGATTCCCTTATTTCCACATTACCATATATTTGTGGTTCTCTTTCCGTAAAAGAGAGCTTATATACGTGAATTCTTTCCTTCATTACGTCTTCAGAATTATTGCTTAAAATAGCTTTAGAAAGCTTGTTAAGGAAAAATTCTTCCCTACCGCTTGAATACTTACTATATTCTCCATGCCTATCTATTATGAGCCAGCTTATTGGGGATTTCCCGTGAATAGCCCAGTCTAGAATTATACCCATAATTCCAGTTGTTTTTCCAGCACCCGTTTGTCCAGAAATGAGAATGTGTTTTGGAATTAAAGATTCTATATCAACCTTTATTTCTGCTTTATCAAAATATTTTAGAGATTTCTCGCTCTCCGTTGATGCTGAACCACTTCTTAAAATGGCTATTGGCACTGTTTTTTCTAAATATTCTTGGGCAGGAATACCTAAACTAAACATGTACATTATTTTCTCAGACTCTTCGTCGCCTCTTTCAAGTCTATAAACTTCAGTATTAAGCGGCGGAGGTATTGCAGGTCTTGAAACATAGATTCTACCTCCTTCTTCGGTAATTAAGAACATAGGTGATGATATAATGGTTCTTTCCTTTCCTGCCTCAATAAGTGCTCCACTAGGTTCAACTTTCCTAGGTAGAAGACCTAAGGTTTTATTAGCTCCTGCTGGAAGCTTATTTAAAACATCGTCCACGTGAAGTAATAGAATTTTACTTAACCCCTTAAGTTTAACGTAAAGAATATCTCCTATGCTTATTCCTAAACCACTTTGATAACCTGCAATCAATACTTTATCTTTAGAAGACTCATATATCCATCCAACAAATTTACCCATAATTACTCACCATAACCATATCTTAACCTCATACTTCCACTTATCATTTGAAGGAGTGTTTTAAGCATTGAGAGATTGTTTCCAGCAGATTTTAAAGCAGCAACTTCCATGTATGCTATAATTGACTTCCTATGTTCACTACTTATTCTAACATGTTCATCAACTTCCATAAGCCCCATGGGAGGCCTTCCCGTGAGAGGACTTTTAATGTTAAATATTTTTAAAATACCCTCCTCAACTTTAGTGTTTACCTTTAAGATGTTTTCAGGGAATATTCTTAAAACTCTTCTACCTTCCTCTTTAACATAATATATTGTTGGTTTCTCTGAGTACACATCCAATACCATAACATGGTTTCCATCCATTGTTAAAGGAAACCTAAGTACCCAGACATTGTTTTGAGGAAACACTCTAAGACTAAACATTTTAACAATGCTTTCAATAACTTCCCTTGGCATTTCACCTTTATACTCAGCTTCTTCAAACATCATTTTCAACATGTTCAATTCTTTATCATCAATTATCGTGTAAAGTTCATACTTACCTTCCTTAATGAATTCTCCGAAAAGATCCATTGCTCTAGAGACTGTAGGGAATGCTGTAGTTTTCGATATGCCATAGACTCCTTCAAGACATTCTCTGATGACATTTGATTTGTTAAGTCTTGTAAGGATAGATAAAATGTCTATTCCATCTATTTTGTAACTTTCCCTAGCTTTTTTAGGTCTAAGCCATCTAACAAGGGTGCCATCGATAACTACTTTATCTAATTTTGCCTCCTTTAATATTTTAAGTCCATAAGCTAATTCTAAAAGACTTTCAATGTATTTTGAAAGCTTACGGTATAATCGGGGCTTCTTAATTTCTACTGTTAAACCTAAAGTTTCAAGAATTCCCGTTATTTCCTTAGAAATTTTCTCCGCATCTTTAGGTGATTCGAAGAGGAGTGATTTTTTCTCGGGACACCTAATTTCCACTTCAAAAAAGTACTTCATGGACCCATTAATCATTTTTCTTCTCTTAGTCACAGTTAAAACGACTCTTTCTATAGGTGGATATTGTTTTAAACCTTCAATATTGCTTATTAAGCTAAGCTCTCCTGAAGGCTCACGAATTAAAGCACCAAGCTGAATGTACATGAGTGCTGCAATTGATAAATCTAAAGGATATATTCCAGCATCTACGAAACCTATTCTTGATGGAAAAGTTTTTTCAAGAACCTTTACCTTGTAGTATTTTTCAAAAGTCTTCCTTATGAGAATAGTTATTGGGTCTTCAGATACTTCGCTTATTTGCTTAGAGATTCTACTTAGCAAATCACCTAAACTATCAATTAATGAGCTCATTTCTTAAGCTCCCCATATATTTGCTCTAAAATTTTAAATGCCTCATCAGCTACTTCCTCGTTAATTTCCGTTTTCCTCATACCTTCGCTATATTCTCTACCTAATGTTGAAATTAGGTTCAAAATTATTTCTGGTGAAAGCTTTAATCCGAATTTCTTAAGTGCTTGCTCAATGGCTTCCTTCTCCAACTCTTCAATATTTGATAGGTCGGACCTAAATTCCTCGAGAAATGTTATGTATTCTTCTGCAGATTCGCTTCTAACGATATGTACCCAAGCATTCAAGCTTCTAGCAACATCATTGATCATTTTTCTTACTCTACTATATTTTTCAATGCTAACTTTACCCGTGTAAACTATTATGCAGCGATATTTTTCATTCATATCTCTTATTTTCCTTTTAACCTCGTCAGCTACATTTTCTAAACCATAGGTTTCTACTACTTCTACATCTACCCCAAAATTATTTGTTAAGGCCTTTATTGAGGCAGCATTTCTCCCTAAATTCACTAGTAATACTCTTCTATTGGTTCTTAGCTTCTTCTTTAAAATATAAGTCTCATATATGTCATTAGCATCTCTTCCTATAGGCGATCCTGGGTAAGCTACGTTGCCTTCAAAAAATTCGCTATAGGGTATTGGGAAGTGTATGTGTCCTAATGCTAAATATTTGAAGTGTTTATGAATTGAAGCATAGGCTTCTTCAGAAAGTTTAATCATACTATATTTTGGGCTTATTTTTGAAATATCTATGCCTGAATAAATGTAAAGACCTGTATGTGCTATGAGAATATTGTCCTTGTTTTCATCGTAATCTTCATAAACCACTCTGCGGCGCTCAAGATATTCTACTTCTCTCTCCCCTCTCAAACCAGGTAATCCATAGAAAACTACTCCATCGACTTCTAAGGGTTTTAAATAAAGTTTGTAATTTTTCTCCTCATGTTTTGTTAAATGCACTAAACCTACTTCCCCTAAGATAGAGAGAACACCATGCCCCCTAGCTGTTAAGTCATGAGAACCAGGAGTAACTATGAATCTTAGCCCCTCTCGAACTCCTTTCTTAATTATTCTAACAACGTTTAATGTTGTTTCATGCCCTAATCTAGGTGTTTCAAATAAATCGCCAGCTACAATAATGTTCTTTACGTTTTCTGAAAGTGCTAATTCAACTATTTTCTCTAACGACTCCAAATTAGCTTTTCTAAGTACTGTGTGTGGAAATGCGCCAATATGAATATCAGCTGTGTGAATAAAGTCCAAGCGCTAGGCACACCTCTAGCTAATCGTTTACCTACATGTTGTTTTTCTAACTTTCCCCTACTTAACTAAACCTTGCTTCCTAAGCTCCTCTAAATCTTCAGGAGTATCTATATCTATGTATATTTCAGGAGAATTTACTGGAACTTCAACTATCCTATCGCTATACTTTTTAACAACAAACTTTAGCCCATATGTTTCTTCAGAAATGCTCATTAGATCATAATATAGTTTCATGTTGAAAAGTATTGGATGGCCTCTTCTACCCTTATATGATGGAACAACTATTTCCGGCTTAGCTTCAATGAACTTCTCTATGACCTTATTTATAGTTTCATGCGTTATGAGAAGATTGTCTGCAGGAAGTATTGCTATGCCCTCAGCATTAACAACCTTAGCTGCTAAAACAGCTGCTTTAACAGAAGAGCTCATTCCTTCCTCATAGTTTACGTTGTAAACGAATGTTACGGGTAAGCCGCTTAATTCATCAATTATTTTTTCAGCTTCAAAACCTACAATAACAAAAATTTTTTCCGCTTTAGATTTTAAAGCTTCTTCAGTAACCTTTCGTATAATTGTTTTATCATTTATTTTCTCAAGTAACTTATTTCTACCATATCTCTCAGATTTTCCTGCAGCAAGTATAGCTAATGCAATCATTTTCAAGCATCACACTATTGATAAGTGATTTCCTGAAGCCCTCCTCTCTATTTTAAGTATTTCAGCTAGAACACTTACAGCTATTTCCTCAGGTGTTTTCGCCCCAATATCGATACCTACTGGGGCATAAACTCTTCCTTTAAGCTTTTCTAAACTATATCCTTCCTCTTGGAGCTTTTGAAGATACGTTCTTATCTTACTTCTCGAACCTAAAACACCTATGTACTTAGCTTGCGAATTTAATGCCTTCTTTAAAGCCACGTAGTCGTGGTTTATTTCCCCATGCACTATTAATACGTAGTCTCCACTACCTATATTAGCTTCATCTATTGCTTTACCCCATTCATTCACAATTATTTTTTCAACATTAGGGAATTTTTCGGGTGAAGCATGTTTAGGATTATCGTCTATGACCCATATGCGATAGCCTAAAAGAGCTGCTAAATTAGCTAAAGGTTTTCCAACATGTCCCACACCTAAAACTAAAATTCTAGGCCTAGGCTTGATAACATCTATAAAAACGGTCAAAACACCACCACATATGAGCCTCGTTTTGTAAGCACCTAAAGGTACGTTATCTTCTCTAAAAGCAAACTTTACAGTTTTAGGTTTCCCCTCATTAAGGGCCTTAATAGCTTCTTTAATAACCATTCTTTCAAAAGGACCGCCACCTATTGTTCCAATAGTTTTACCATCAGGGAACACTAGCATTTTAGTTCCAGGACCTCTAGGTCCGGAACCTTCTTTTTCAACAATTATGCATAGTGCTACAGGTTCTCCCTTATCTACAGCTTCCTTTAAAGCGCTAATTACTGCCTTATTGGATGCGTTCATGATCTAATCCTCTACGTCAACTAAAAGCGCTTCCCGTATTAATGTATAAGTAAACAACTTTGTTTACATATCTATTGTTAGCCTTCCTCCCTAAGTATTTTAAGCGCTTCAAGAACTATTTGAAACATTTGCTGCCGTTTTTCATCAACTATTTTCTCAAAATACCCTAAACCTTGTTTCGTGTGTATTTCAGCAGCATAGTTTGTAATTAGAGTCAGTGTTGCATAACATAAGTTAAGTTCTTTAGCCAATGCCGCTTCAGGCATGGTCGTCATATTGACAATATCTGCTCCAAGCATTCGTAGAGAAGCTGCTTCAGCAGGTGTCATGAGACGTGGACCTTCAATTACGGCGATTACTGCTTCTGAAAGAAAGTATTTTAGAACTCTTTCTGAAGATTTTTCAAGAACTTTAACTAATTTTCCACAAAATGGTTCTGAAAAATCTATGTGGACAGGCTTATCCTCAAAGAACGTAATTCCCCTATTCTTGGTAAAATCTATAATATCGGTCGGGATAATAATCATTCCAGGTTTTAAAATTTTCCTTAGGGAATATGCTTGGTCTATTGCTATAATGTATTCAGCACCCCTACTTTTCATAAGCCAAATATTTCCCCTATAATTTACCTTATGCGGTTGTTGAATACTTTCTCTACCATGTCTAGGTATGAAAATTACTTTTAACCCTTCAATTTCAGTTTCCATAAACTCAACCTTTCCATAAACAGTTTCTGTAGTTAACCATGACTCATTAGGTAATAGTCTTTCAAAACCGGCTCCAGCTATGATACCTACAGTTTTAGTCATATTCCTTCCTCATAATAACGGTGAAGTTACTTATGTGAAATATGTTTTTACTTGTTAAAATAGATAGTTATCAAAGATAAGGTGGATGAAGTAAATGAGGCTAGCACTAAACATAGTAACAGACATTACATTAGATTACGCTATTAAAGTGTCTGAAGAAGCTGTAAGATTCGGTGCAGAATCAATATGGATAGGTGAAACACAGAATGTACCGCATCCCTTCACATACTTGCTACCCATATCTGAAAGAGTCAAGGTAACTTTAGGAACAAGTATTATTTCTGCATACCTAAACGACCCCGCTAGCGTCATTGAATTTTCAAGGAAACTTTTAAGGAACAATATTCCTGCGTTCATAGTAGGTGTTGGTTTAGGCGATATAGACTATTTAAAGGTAAAAGGTGTTGAACCGAAGAATCCATTAGACTTTATGAGGAAATATGTTTCTAAGCTATTTAAGAGTCTTCCTGAGAAAGCATCAGTCATCGTAGGAACTGCAGGCAGAAGAATGGCTAATTTATCATGCAAAATTACTGGCGCTGTTTTATTAAACTTTGTTCATCCAGACTATATTAAGTGGGTTAAAAGAGGCATTGAGGTTAAATGCGAGATAAATGTTATTGGACCAGCCCTTCTTAAAACATTTGACAGTAGATTAATTAGGGCTTTACGAATAGCTTCTGCAATAGTCTTAAAGGGCATGAATGAAAAGTTTCTTAGGAACTTCGGTTTCGAAAGCCTTGCTGAAGATATTAAAAAGATTCTTAGCAGCGGAGACTATTGGAAGCTAGGAAGATACGATAATGTTCTTTTAGATAAATTTGCAATTTACGGTGACATAGTAGATTTTGAAACGAGAATAGAGGAGCTTTCTAAATTAAATGTTAATCGCTTAATTCTTGGCCCACCAATTTATAGGGATAGGAATCTTATTGAAAAAGTATTCTCTAAGCTAAGAAAGTATTAACTACTTCAACAATGATTTCCGGGGCTTTCGAACCAAAAAACCTCAGATTTCTTTTAAGCTCAATACCTAAAGCCTCTGTTTTCGGAGGCTTCCCGAAATACTTAATTAAAGCACCACCCTTGAATGGCTTATCTACGCTAACCCTTAATCCCCTTCTTCGAAGTTTCTCTACAATTTTCTCTAAAACATTCCTACTTACCGAAGAATACCCGTTAGTTGATAAGCAAACATCAGGCCATACGCTAATATTCTTCATTCCATGTACATCTATTATATATTTAATTTCCCCTTCATTAACAAGTTGCTCAATTCTCCTCCATAATGGCGTTTTCCTACCATACTCCTTATTTAAATTGTAATTAGGAATGTTTAAGCCATCAACATAGTCAACCTTACTTATTGTTGGAAGTACTGCCCAACTATTTGTTGCAATAGCTGCCTTAAACGCTATTTCCCACGTTAAAAAATCAACTGCTGATCTTGAAGGTATAAGTTCTGAGAAAGCATATTCTAAACCAAGCTCTTTAATTTTACCCACAACATCCTTAAACCTGTCCGTGCCGAAACCGTGAAGAGCAGTTATTAATACAGGTTTCTTACCTGAAACTTCAACATACCCCTCAATTACGCCCAAATTCATTAAATAACCCTCCAATAGCCTCAGAGACTAAGTTAGTATATTTAAGTTATTCCAAACATTTTTGAGAAACAAAGTAGTATAGTAGTATGATGTAGGGAAAGCCATGAGGAAGAGAAAAGTAAAGGTTACTTTAAGTGAAGATGTTCTTAAGCTTATAGTTGAAGGTAAAGTGAAGTTAGTTAAAGATGTAAAAATAAAGTATGGTAAATATAAAATTATTAAAAGATATGTTCCTAAGAAGTGAAAATACAATGGCTGTTAGAGTTAAATTGAGAATTTCTAGAAGAGATAAGAACATATCAGAGACGCTTATAGTACTGGTCAATGGCGGTGCGGAAAGCGAGGAACCAGTAATAGCCGTTACACCGGACACAGCCTTAAAACTTGGCTTCTCACTTAACGACTTCGAATTAGTTGAAGTAGAGTTGGCTTCAGGTAAAACACATAATCTTATTTCGAAGGAAAAGGTCATATTAGAGCTATTAGATGAAAAAGGACGTGTTCTCTCAACAACATACGCGTACTTAACTGTAGATGATAACCTCACAGAACCATTAATAACCGATGCTGCAATTGATGAGTTAGGGATACAAGTCATTAGTTTTAAAAAAGGTTTATGGAGGCATCTTAACGACCCTACAAATGTAGTTAGAAAAAGCGCTAAATAATATTATTTTAAAACTCATGGAGTTTAGTTATTCATGAGTGTACAAAGAATTTTGTGCATAGGGGAACTTATGGTTGGCTTAAGAAAACTGGAAAAGGGCTTCTTAACCGAAGGTTCAGAATTCAAATTAATAGTTGAAGGATTGCCCGCTAAGGTTGCTTTAGAACTGGCTTCAACGGGTTTTAAAGTTGATTTAGCCGGAGCCGTAGGCGACGACGCTTTAGGTAAATCCCTAATTACATTCTTAAAGAACAATGGAGTTAATATTGATAATATCGTAGTTAAAAGAGGTTTAAGAACAACAGTTGTAGTAATGATTAACGACATTTTAAAAATATACTTTAGGAAACCCTATGCTATTACAGCAGATACAGAGTTTTCGCTAAACGATATTAGTTTAAGTAGGTTATCGAATATTAACTTACTTTACACATCAGCTTATGCTTTAATGGAGAACCCACTAGGTCATACGGTATTTTATATTGTGAAGCATTTATGGAAAAACAATGTTAAAATAGTTTTACACATAAATTTCCACACCTATGAAGATAGATTTCTAAGCCTTAGAGAATTAAGAGGTATTTTAAAGTACTCTTCAAATATAATTTTAAGTTATCAAGAACTCGATAGATTACTTAAAACATCCAATGTTAAAACAGCTGCGCAAACAATATTTAGAAAGTTTCCTGCAGTTGAAAACGTAGCCATCACAACACAAGGAAGAATGTATGTTCACACAAAGGGTGTAGGTGAAAAAGTTTTTAATATAAGGGAAGCTGATGAGTCAAAATTTGCCGCATTATTTATTAAAAACATAATTACTTAGAAATAATCTTAAATTAAAATGCGGACCACAAATGTGATGAGCGATGGATAAAGCAGCTCTTTACGGGAAATTAAATGTAGCTAAAGTAGTTATTGATGGCGAGAACGTTTCTATAAATATATTTAGCGATGTTCTTGTTAAAGAACATCCATTAGTAATTAAAATTAACGGCGTTGAAATTAGGAGGTACATTGTTTCCGAAACTATGTTAAAAGAATTTATTATAGGGAACCTCTTTTCGCTAGGTATAGTTAATAATTTATCGGAAATTAAGTCTGTTTCATTTAAGGGAAACGAAGTTAACATAAAGCTTGACCCTAAAGCTTTAAGAAGAACTCCTATCTTAACCATAACACCATCGTGTGATGAGCAAGTACTACCAGAAATCAGTGGTGAAAAATTAGCGATTAACAATAAAATTAGAGCGGAAAGCATTTTAGAAGCAATTAAGCAAATGTTCACTTCTTCAAACGTTTTCAAAGAGACTGGTGGAACACATGTTTCCTCACTTTTCGACATAGATTCTTCAAGAACTCTCATAGTAGTTGAAGACTTGGGTAGACATAATGCTGCAGATAAAGTATTGGGTTGGGGTATTTTAAGAGGAGTATCCTTTGAAAAAGTGGCAATAGTTACTTCGGGTAGGGTTTTCAGCGATTTAGTAGTGAAAGCTTTTAGAATAGGGACTCCCATAATAATTTCTAAATCTGCCCCATCATACGATGCTGCTTTGAAAGCAAGAAAATACGGAATAACATTGATAGGGTTTGCTAGAGGAAATAGGTTTAACGTTTATTCTGAACCCGGAAGAATAGTGGAACTAGAAAACATAGTTTTGGAAGATTAAAATGCTTTACCAACTTATAAGAGATGAAATTCTAAGAACATATGAAGCAGCAAAGAAAACATATGAGAACATAAAGTTTTCCCTCGAGGAAGCATATGTCATAGGCTCGGGGGATTCGTATGCAGCAGCGTTAATTATTCAAGGAGTTACTAACAATAAATTCATAGCATTGGATCCTTATGAAGCACAGTTCAGTATTAAACCACATAAGGTGTACGTTGTCGTTTCGGTTTCAGGTAAAACAAGAGAGAATATAGAGTTAGCAATTAAAGTTAGAGAAAGCGGAGGTAAGGTAATCGCTATCACAGCTAATCCTAAATCTAAACTAGCTCAAAAAGCTAGCGAAATAATTTCCATAGACTACTCTCCACAAAACCTTCCAATACCTGGAACTCTCTCATTCACATTGTCCTTAATAGCTCTCTACGCTTTAGCTAATTTAGACGTTGATTTTAAAAAGCTTAAGAATCCAGAGCTTAAGGCTTTGAAGGGATTGGAGCCAATATTCATAGGTACATTAGGAGGCTATGGTGTTGCATACTATTCAGCTTTAAAATTCTATGAAGTTTTTGGCTCTAAAGCCAGATTCGAAAGAACGGAGCAATTTTGTCATGCTACAATATTTAGTGTTAGAGAAAATGACCAAGTAATATTTTATCCCTCAGATAATGATAGAAGAGCGAGGGAAGTTGTTGAAGCTATTAGTGAAAAATATAACTTAGTCATATACGATAGATGCGAAAAACATATGAAACACTTATGTCAAATAGTTGATTTCCAAACAAGTTTAGCCGAATACATTAAGGAGTTAGGATTAGAAAAACCCTATTTCACCATAGCAAAAGGTGTTTTAGATGTAAGCAGTAGCCTCATATACTAACTTTACTTGCACTAATGAGCTAAGGTACCTTTAATCTTCCTTATTAAATACAATAGTTAAGGCCTAACAACATTCCTAAATTTCTCCTTCAAAATACTTCTTAAAGAACCCTACATACTTAAAGCCGTCATCCGGGAATACGAGAACAAATACTCCTTCAGCACCTTCCTTAACTAATTTCTTAAACGACCAATAAACAGCTCCGGAGCTTAAACCTATTAGTATGCCTTCCTTCCTAGCTACTTCTATTGATGACTCCACGGCATCTCTTAATGTAACATCTATTAAACCGTCTATTTGTACTTGGAAAAACCACTTAGGCTTTGTTTCGATTCTCTTAATTCCAGGTATGCTATGGCCTTTAGCTGGCTGAACAGCATATACTTTTGTTTTACCGAAAACTTCCTTAATTCTCTTTGAAATGGCAGCTACATGGCCTGACGTACCTGTTCCACAAACCACGTAATTCGGTGTTTTCTTTAAAGCTTTCATTTGCTCTACGATTTCTTTAGCTGTGGTTTCATAATGCATTTTGAAGTTAACGTCGTTTTTGAATTGATTAAGATTGGTTGCACCAATTTCTTCAGCGTGTTTTCGTACATAATTCCAAAACTCTGGACCTATGGTTTCATATTCTGTAGTAACGTATTCTGCTCCGAAAACTTTAAGCAATATAGGGACAGTTTCTGAAACTTTCTTTGGAAGGTAGGCTCTAAACTTTTTATTGTAAATTCTTGAAAGCGCTGCTAACGCTAAGCTTGTATTTCCTGAAGATGCTTCTTCAATAACATTTTTAAGTAAACCTTTATCATAGGCGTCTTTAATCATCGCCCAAGATATTCTATCTTTAATACTCCTACTGTATGGATTGTAGAATTCAAGCTTAGCCCAAACCTCTACCCTACCTATCGATGACTTTGAAAGCTTAACTAATGGTGTTGGTAAATTACCTATGAACAATTCTAAGGTGTTCTCAAATATTCTATACTTCCAAAGCTCTTTCCCCATGAAACCAGCCTCTTCCTTTAAATACGTATGGTTAGAGCTTAATAGTTATTCGTCACTAGAATCTAGTGGTTAAAATAGGTTAAAATAAGAAAATATTATTAACGCCGTTAAAGGTGATGGAAAATTACGTTAAAGGAAAAAGTCGTAGACTTAACAGGTAAGTCGTCAGAATGTAGGGACCATCCGGTTCTGGATTTAACTAAAACATTTAATAATATGAGGAAGGGTGAAAGAATAAGATTCATTGTTAATTCCATGGAAATTCCCTTAGAAATAGTAACTACACTAGCTAAAGTGAGAAACATAAGCATAAGTGTCGTTGAATCTAAGGGTAATAGATTAATTTTCGTTGCTGAGAAGAAATAAAGTTATGTATTAAATGATCTATTTCGACTATTAAGCGCTAAATAAGCACTAGATAATTTAAGCGTTAACTAATTACTTATTTTTAGGAGGTAAGCTATGAGTTTAAAGTATGAAACAATAATTGACGGTAAAATAGTTGAAGCAGTATATGTAGCTAAAGACGGCGTAATAAATGAAGTATGGCCTCCAAGAAGTTTAGATAAGAACACAGAGGATATACTTAAAAAATACGTGCTTTCTTCGCCAAGGAAGTTCATAATGTTTACGGGAAGTTCATTACAACATATATTCTTAAGTATAAAACATTGTGAAAGGAACATAATATTGAAGATTTCTAAGAGAGTTCATCCAGAGAAAATACTTCAAAAAGTAGCTACAGTACTTATAACATTAAAGCATTCATATAACTAATTCAACAATATGTAAACCCATATTTATGGCAATGTAGGATACATACGACGAAAAAATCACCCCTAGAATTATTGAAAACACTGTTCTATCATAGCTTATATTAAATAGTTTTGCCACTAAAGCTCCAGTCCACGCTCCACTTCCAGGTAGAGGTACAGTTATGAATAAAATGAGCCCTGGAACACCATATTTTTCAACATACTTTCTAGATTTATTGCGAATATGGTTAACATACTTAAAGTAGAGTATTCTTATAAGCCTGGATCTGAAGGGGAATGTTTTTCCCTCCTTAATTTTCTCTTCTACTCTATCTAGAATCCAGTAAAGAGCAATACCTATGAGTATTGTCGGTATGGAAACTGCTAAAGGAATTATAGGTGATTTAATATTTAAAGCGACCATTACATATGCGACGGCAACTCTAGCTTCAAAACCAGGAGCAATAGTTATTATGAGAACTTTTAGTGCTTCCTCCAACATTATAATGTGGCCTCAAACAACTTTCGAGGAAATTTTCATTTTAATCTCACATGCTTTACATATCTCCTTAGCCGAAGGCTCACCACATATTTTACATTCAGTAAATTTGTACATTTTGTACTTGGATAGCTTCTTTCTCATTTCATCAATTTTAATCATTAACCTATATTTAAAACCGGGATTTTCAGCTTCAACTCTGTTTAAAAACTCCCTAATATTCCACCTTAACGAGTAGGGAGCATAGGGGCATTCAACATAAGGGGTTTTCAAATCAACTATTATTGAATGTATTAATGATTCCTTCTCATACATATAGTGTAAGGGCCTAACTCTTGGAATAAGTTTTGGATGGTCGGCTTTTACTACTATACCACCACGTATTAAGGATTGGAAATCACCCCTAATAAGGTTCATAATAGCTGTTTGCAAGTCATCGTCTAAGTTATGCCCTGTAACTAAGTATTTTGCTCCAAGCTCTCTTGAAACTTTATTTAAAAGATAGCGTCTAATAACTCCACATACTGTACATGGTTTCCAATCTATTTTACCTTCAAAAAACAGTTTTGCTGCATCATCTATTGTGAAACTAAAAGCGTTTTTAACATCAACTAGGAAGTATTCTACACCTAGTTTTTCAGAAACATTCTTTAAGGCTTTAATTGTGTACTCTCTGTAACTAGAAATTCCCTCATTAACCAGTAATGCTTTAACTTCAAAACCGTATTTTTCTGAAAGCTTCTTCATAACATAGAGCGCATTTAAACTATCTTTTCCTCCTGAAGTTGCTACAACAAATAACTTACCTGAAACCCTAGATAGAACCTCCGCTTTAGAAAGTGTTTTCTCAGCCTTCTCTAAGAAATATTTTTGAAAACACTTTTTACAGAAATACTTTCCCTCATAAGCCACTTTAATAATGGCTTTCTCCTTTTCACATACTGAGCAAAGAGGCATTTACATTATCACTTTTCCACAGTCTTAAATGGACATATTCTAGCATAAAAGCAGTATTTACAATTGTGAACTATACCAGCTGGTGTTAAGTAATTTTCTATATTTTCAACTTCAATATTATAAACCTCTCCGCGATATGAATTCGGAAGTATCCTCTTAATCCTAACCCATACTCCTCCCTTAATAAACCACGCTTGCGGATTTCTCTTCCTATATGTTGTCCATCTAACGTGAAATATGGGGTGTTTACCCCAGCCAGGTTGTCTTTGGGAGCTTTTTAGCGTAGGCAGTATTTTTTGCCTTAGTAGCATTATGACAAGCTGGTAAGCGAGCTTAGGGCTTGTAGTAGTATAATCAAACATTCCGTCCTTATAGACGTGGCCGTCGCCAGCTACCATCCCTTCTACTATTGTTCGTTGAGATTCAGGGGGTAAGTATAGGATTTTTTCTCTAAAGTGTTTCCTAGGAGCATATCTTCCCGTTTTGGGGTCTTTCTCCCATTCGATGAAATTATCAGCTAATTTACGCCATTTCACACCTAAGTTTATAACGTATTCATCTCCATGGGGCGGTGGGAGCTTGTAGAGATGAGATGAGTATGAAATACCATGTTGTGTTGCTATATCTTCAACTCTCTTTACAATATTTTCCTCATGTGTACCCAGTGTAAGCACTATAGAAAATTTACCTCTCGGGAAGCCTTCGGCAACAGTAAGTCCAAGTAGCCATAATAAGTTTTCTGTTAGACCCAAATCAAGAGGTCTATACTTAACCTCACTGGGATATGGTATAAATATCCATGGTTGTGCTTTGTACTCATCATTTATGTCTCTTTGCGCTTCACGTTCCATAATTTCGTAAATTTCCTTAACCGTTAACCATTGTGGCTCTGTAAAGATACGGCATCGTGTCCTTGACGTTATTTGAACATAATACCCTCTCTGCTTATATGAATTAACTTTTTCTATATTTCCCCACTTGGAGAATCTAACGAAAATTGGATGATTCTCTGTAATCACTATGTGATTAAGACCTGCAGGCTCTATGGTGAAGCATTGTTCATTCTTATGTATTTGTCTTCGAATAACTTTTGTTACTATTGCAACTCTATACTTGCCCGTTATTTTGTCCATGCCGATGATTTTGTCTCCTTCTTTAATAAGCCTTATCGTTTTCATACCATCCGGAGTAAAGATAAGTGTGTTTGGGTGAAGGCATTCCCAACTATATCTTGGATGCTTTATGTTTTCTATAGTTTCCTTTACTAGTTTCTCAAGGTCTATTGGTGTTTTTTCAATGCTAAATTCAGCTATCCTATCAGGTGTTATGTATATTAGTATTCCTTTTTCTCTATTTAGAATGTTAAGATAGATCTGTAGCTGCATTAAGTGGTGGTCGTGAGGTATTCCTAAGTCGCTTCTTGCCGTTTTTATTTCAACAACATAGTTTTCATTTAGGGCATCAACTCTTCCCTTGATCTTAACTTCTCTGTTATCTATAGATATCTCTTTTTCAAACTCTACTTCCACTTGAAAACCTTCTTCCTTAAGAAAACCTTCAATACCTATGTGCACCATGTCACCTAGTATGTGAGCGGGTTCAAATTTGAACATTAATTCGGGATATCTTATTCTGAACTCCCTTTTTTGACTGCATGAAACCATATCTGTAACGTAAACTATGTTAGGGTTTGTTGCATCCTTAAAATGTTCTCTGTAGTCACTTAAAACTCTTCGATAAAGTTTCTCCATAACTATGTTTGATGCTTTAAACTTCTCTGTTGAATTCAATTTACAATACACCTTATCTTCTACTCTTACTACAATTACAGATAATTTAAAACTAACTTTACTTAGTGGTTACCTAGCAAGAATATTTTTGTTAAAGCGCTAAACTCTCATTAATCAAAATTATTATTGGTAATTTCTTCCAAATAATATATATTACTGATACTTCTTCATAACCATGAATTACTAGCTTATAGAGGCAAGGTGTTAGAGGAATGAGGAGATTTCAAACTGAAGCTATCCATGGACATGTATTTTATGATGAAAAATATGGAGCTTTTATCACACCAATATATCAAAGTGTTATTTATGAGCAATTCGATAGGAGAACAGGCAAGTTAAGATTAACTGATAGAGGATTTGAGCTAAAGTATTCACGAGAGGAAAACCCAACCGTTAGGGTACTTGAAAGAGTTTTAGCTAGGCTTGAAAAAACATATGATTCCATAGCGTTCGATAGTGGTATGGCGTCTATTTCCTCAACACTTTTCTCCCTCATACATTATGGAAGCGTTATTCTTGTGCCTTATGAAGTTTATGGAACAACATTGCATCTCATAGATCATATGGGTAGATTTGGTGTTAAGGTAGTTAAGACTCATCCTTCAACAGAAGCCATAATTGAGGATGCCAATATTAACGAAAACATAAATGTTGTTTTCATAGAAACAATAACTAATCCTACATTAAAAGTATTAGATGTTGAGCAAATAGCTAAAGTAACTAGAGAGGCTGAAGCAAAACTCATTGTTGACAACACATTCGCATCCTCTGTAATATTTAACCCCATAAACGCTGGAGCACACGTAGTCGTTCATAGTGCAACTAAGTATTTAGCAGGACATAACGACGTATTAGGCGGTTTTTCAGCAACAGATGATGTGGAGTTAATTAAGAATATATGGGATTGGCGTAGAAAGCTTGGCTCAATAATTCAGCCCTTAGAAGCTTATCTAATACTTAGAGGAATTAAAACGCTTGAAATAAGGTTTAAAAAACATAGTGAAAACGCATTAGCCATTGCCGAGTTTCTTCAGGAGCATCCTAAAGTTGTTGATGTATTATATCCCGGATTAAAAGATAGCCCATACTATAGTTTAGCTTGCTGAATGTTTAAGAAAAACTTTTCGGAGGAGTTGTTTCATTTAGGGTTAAGGATAGCATGGTAGATGCGAAAAAGGTTCTTCTTTCAACGTCAATTATTAAGCCTTCTCCAAGTCTTGGTGGGGCAAAGTCGCTTATGACCTTGCCGGCTTTAAGTTCAGCTAAATATATTCCGAAAGAATATAGGGAACGTGCAGGTATCTATGATAATCTCCTAAGACTTTCCGTAGGGTTAGAAGATGTTAACGACATTATTGAAGATTTAGATAAGGCACTGGCAAACTTAAAGTGATAATAAGGCAATACTCCTTATAACATCTGCTACATCTTCGCATCTATCTTCCGCATTCTCTATAGAATCTATTGTTTCCTTAGCTATGATACATGATGAAGCCTCTGTTTTATCACACCATTCAAGCACTTTAGCTAATCCTCCCACACGTATCTCGTCAACTTCTTCCTCAAGACTCTCTATTTTATCAGCTATTTCAAGAGCTTCCTTAGGGTTCTCATAAACCTCCATTATAGCGTCTTTTATTAGAAGAGTTGACTCATAAACTTTAGAAGCCATTTCGTAAAGTATCTTTAAAATTTCCTCAGGTATTTTAGCCGAAGATGGAAGCATAAGTTTTCGCGAAGCAGATTTTACATATGCAGCAATATCGTCAGCTGTTAACACAAGCCTTATAAGATCCTCCCTATCTATTGGGTGAAATATTCCTTTAGAAAGCTCAGCGATAATGTTTCTTTTTATTTCATCAGCTTCTCTTTCTAAATCAAAGACTTTTCTATATTCTTCTCCAGCTTTCTCCCTATTCTTTCTAATACAGTTCTCTAAAAGCTTTTTAAGATGAGCAGCTTCCTCTATAACCTTATTTATATGTGATAGACATAAAGCAATTATTTCTCTTTGCCTTCTTCTCCCAATCCAAGCCCATGTTGTAGCCATGCTTTAAAACACCTACATGTTAACTTTACTAAACCACGGGAAATAAGTTTGAAGCTAAAAGGTAAACTACAAAGCTTAAAAATGCAGCAATAGGAACTGTTAGTATCCATGAGACTATAATGTATCCTACAACTTTCCAGTCAACGCCCTTTAAGCTTCTATTTTTAGCTATTCCTACACCTATTACTGAGGATACACTAGCATGAGTTGTTGAAATAGGCATTCCATAATTATACAGTAGCTTAGGTATTGTGCTAAAGCCCCATACAACAATAGCGTTTGAAAAAACAGCTGCTGAAGCTGAAATATAATCTAGCCTTGTTATTTTAAATCCGACAGTGTTTATTACCTTGTACCCCCACGTTAAGGCACCTACAGTTATTCCTACAGCTCCAAGTAGCGCTAAGTAGAACATTGTTGTCATATCGGGTGTTCCCATAACTTTTGAAGCTACTGTAATGTACACTCCAGTAGCATTTCCTACGTCATTTGTTCCGAAAGCGTATGCGGAAAATGCTAAGTTAAACAGTAGGAAGCCTTTAAAGAACTTATCAACATTTTTACCTTTAGATATAAGGTACTTAGCTACTTTTTCCAGCACAAAATACATTGCTATGCTAAGCATTATTGCTAAAAGGGGAGAAGTTATCCAGCTAAGAATAACCATGTAAACTACTTTCCAATTTATTCTCATAATGCCCTGAGTATACATGTAAGCTAAACCTATTCCTAAAACCCCACCAACACTACTATGAGTTGTTGAAACAGGTAATCCCTTCCAAGTAACAAAAGTTATCCATAAACCTGCCATAAGGGAAGCTATTAATGCACCTAACGGGTCAATATCTTTAACAACACCTTTACCTATAGTTTTCATAACCATGTATCCTTGAACAATAGCTCCTAATGCTGCAAAAATAGAAAACATAATTAATGCTTTCTTAATACTTATTGCTCCAGATCCTACAGCAGTATTTGTTGGGTTTGCAGCGTCATTTGCTCCAAGGTTCCATGCAATGTAGAAGGCAAGTACTAAGCCAAGAAGTAAATACAGTGTTTCCATCGAAATCATTAACAATACAGCATTACACCTTACGTCATCAGCTTACCATATTTGCTTCAAAGCTAGTGTCTTTACTCGAAAATTTAAACATTATCTTAAAGACTATACTTAGCCATACTTAGCTATACTTAAACTCTAATAAGTGATAAACCATATCCTTTCTTAAGCTTTAACTTCCAGCGCTCCCTAACTCTAATCATACCTTTTCTTCTCATTTCATCAATTATTTTAGCTAATTTTTCCTGCTTAACCCAGTCTCCATAAACTTTTCCTGAACCATAAATTTTCATTATAAACTTCTTTATTTTATAAGGTATTTTTCCTGGCGGCGCATTCTCCAAGGGCGAGCCTGGTAATGGAAGGAACGTGTGTGCATGAATTCTAACTCCAAGCTTAACCAATTTCTCCATAAGTTTTATTGATTTTTCAACATCTTCCTCTGTTTCATTTGGAAAACCAAATATGAAATCAACATCGACATTAAAACCTGCTTTCACCGCTGCTTCCACCGCTGAAACTACATCCCCAACACTATGTCCTCTCCTAAGAATCCTCAGAATTCTTTCGCTCCCGCTTTGCGCACCAATGATTATTTTCCTATTATCAACATGTTTTTTAAGGAGTTTAGCTAGGTCGAACGTTAAAAACTCAGGCCTTATTTCGCTAGGGAAGGATCCTAGAAAAACTCTTCCACCATACCTTCTCTTTAAGAGACTAAGTGAATCTAAAAGTTCTACTAAAGAATTAACATTAGGTTTTAATCCGTCAACACTACCGTAAGCTAAAGCATTAGGTATTATAAATCTTAAATCTCTTAGCCCATGCTTCCAAAATATTTCAGCATATTTCAACACATTACTAATGCTTCGGTGTCTAGGAATAAATCCGTGAATAAATGGCGTTTGACAATAACCGCATTGGAAAGGGCAGCCCCTGGTTAGCTCTATAGGATTAAACATTCTCCTCCAATAAGGGAATGGAGGATAAGTATCTAATGGGATAGGCTTTGCTCTTCCATTAAAGAAGTACTCTCCATTTTCCCTATAGGCTATTCCCGGAATGGAAAATGGATCCCCTTTATCGGCAATTTCACTAATGAATTGGGTAAATGTTTTCTCAGACTCCCCTAGAAACACTACATCAAATCCTAAGTTTAACGTACCTACAGGATCCCCTGTTGCATGAGGGCCTCCAGCAACTATTATTACATTATTGCCTTTATTTTTTGAAAGATAAGTTATTAACCATAGGATTTTGTGGAGAAATGTTGTAAGTAAGCTAAAACCTACAATAACCTTCCTATATGCTTTAGCTATGGAAAATAGCTTAAAGAAGAAATTTTCATTCTCACTAATTAAGAATAAATCAACATTAGAAACCTCAGTATCTATAGCTGATATCAGTGCGTGAACACTGTACTTGCACTGCTTAGAATAATACAGTGCAACAGCAACATCTTTCATGCTAATTAGGCTAACCTCCGCATAACCGCGTATTACCCGGTATTACCTTAGTACTTATAGTGTTAATAAACTAATTGTTAAAACTTAAATATTGTGGCAAAGATAATAGCTAAAGGACAGCCCTTAAGGTGAATTAGCTGTGAAGAGAAAAGCTATTTCACCCGTAATAGCAACACTACTGCTGATACTAATAGCAATAGCGGCAAGTATACTGGTATACGTATGGGTAACAGGTTATGCTTCTTCGGTGACAGGTGCTGAAACAATACAGTTGCAGGAAAGAGTAAAGATAGATGCTGTAAGTGTACCTGATGGATCAGCTAGTAAAAATGTAACAATATATGTAAGAAATATTGGTAATGTTGAAATAAATGTCACCAGTGCCTATATAATAGACTCCGTTACATCAGAAGTTATGGGATACAACAGTACAAGCCTTAAACTAACCCCGGGAGAAGTAAAGGCACTTAACGTAACATTAACAAGTGGTTTAACTTCAGGGAGAACATACGTAGCGAAAGTAGTAACTAAAAATGGCGTTGAAGCAACCTACTCCTTTGTCTATAGAAAATAGTTAGTGAAGATTAATAATTTTTTAAACTTATATTTAAAATTTTTATTAGCTGATTTTATGTTAAATTTAAGCTAAGCTTGTTTTGCAAGAATATTGACATTATTTCCTCTAATGTTGGATTACTTAATTCTTTTAGATGATAACTTACTTTTACGAAGGGCTTACTTAAGCTTATGATTTTATGTAGTTTTATTGGTGTAGCTAGAATTATTGTTTCCGCCGGAACTTTTTTTAATGTTTCCTCTAAATCTTTTAGTTGTTTTTTGTTATAACCTATTGTTGGTATTACCTCTCTTAAATGCGAATATTTTGCGTAAACCTCCCTTAAAATACCTACCGTGTATGGTTTTGGGTTAACTATTTTTGCACCTAACTGCTTCGCCGCTATATATCCTGCTCCAAAACCCAGTCCCCCATGGGTCACTGTTGGTCCATCCTCTATTATTACGACTCTCCTTCCTTTCACAAGTTCGGGTTTATCTACAGAAATTTCGGAGGATGCTTTGATTATTGTTGCTTTAGGATTGACTATCTTAACGTTATACACTATTTTTTCTACATTTTCTTTAGGTGCTACGTTTACTTTATTTATTATTACTATGTCGGCCATTCTAACATTTATTTCTCCAGGATAGGTTCCTACTTCTTGTCCTGGTCTTAAAGCGTCTGCTACAACAATGTGCAAGTTTGGTTTAAAGAATGGTATGTCATTGTTTCCTCCATCCCAAAGTATGATGTCTGCTTCTTTTTCGGCTTCCCTTAAAACTTCTTCATAATCTATTCCTGCGTAAACAGTTACTCCCATGTCTATGTAGTGTTCATATTCCTCCCTTTCCTCAATGGTGCATCCGTAGTAATCTAAATCCTCATATGTTCTAAATTTTTGAATTCTCTGTTTGAGAAAATCTCCGTAAGCCATCGGGTGCCTTACTACAGCTACATTAACGCCCTTTTCCTTAAGTATTTTAACTATTTTCCTACTTACCGTACTTTTACCTGACCCTGTTCTAACAGCGGTAACCGCTATTACAGGTTTAGATGTTTTCAGCATTGTTGATTCAGGTCCAAGAAGCCAAAAGTCTGCACCTGCTGCTAACACTTCAGAAAATTTATGTCCAACGTCTTCATGTGTTAAATCACTATATGATAGAACAACAACGTCTACCTTATAGTCTCTAATTAGCTTTGCTAGCATTGATTCAGGATATATTGGTATACCTTCCGGGTATAGGGGTCCAGCTAGCTCTGGAGGATACTTTCTATTTTCAATCCCGGGAATTTGCGATGCCGTAAAAGCAATTACTTCATAGCCAGGATTGTTTCTAAAGAATACGTTAAAATTATGGAAATCTCTTCCGCCAGCACCCATTATTATAACTTTTTTCCGTTTAGCCATGCATATAACCGCTTACGCATTAAGAAAATAATTTACTATATTTTTTATGTTGAAAAAATTCCGTTCAAAAGAAAAATTACAGAATATTTTTCACAAAAAGAAAGGTGCTACATTAAATATTTTTTCATTGAAGCATTTGACAGCATAAGTCACATGAGCTATTATGAACCATGGACTTACCATTTAATTGAACTATTAAAAATTTTACAATGGAAAATGTTTAAACAGCCTCCTTCAAGTACTTACCGTACTCGCCGCTCTCCTCTCCTCCAATATCCGGCATTTTCCATCCACTAGGACATCCTTTTCCAAATCTTATAGGTTTCTTAAGCCTACTGAGCAATACTACTCTACTAGGTATGCTTTCCGAAACTATAGGGTAAGATGATTCCTCAGCTACTTTTTTAGCAAACTCCCTTACTTCAGCATGTGACGGCATAGCTTCTCTTGGAAGTCTTTTAGTAGAGGCACCAATATGCATATACGCTTTCACTTCAACATATGTTGGCTGAGCTAATTCTATTAGCTTAGCAAACCCTTTAGCATCTTTATCACTCATGTTTATTCCCTTCATAACAGTTATTCTCATAACTGTAGGACATGTAAAACTTGGTAGTATTTCGAGAGATTTTAAAGAAAGCTCCCAAGCCCTAGGAGCTAACGGCACATTTAACTTCTGATACATTTCCTTATTCCAAGCTTCAAATGAAACATATAATTGACTAGGCTCCTCCTCGAGATTAGCTAAAATATCAGGCCTAATAGCTCTAGTTACGACGAAAGTAGTTAGCCCCCTACGGTGAAATTCCTGAATAAGCTCTCCAAGTCTAGGATATAGGAGAGGTTCTCCAGTAAGGCTTATTGCTACATGTTTTGGTTCATATGCTTCGTTAAGTAATTTCTTATTGGCTTTGGGATTACCTTTATATCCTGAGAGAATCCTATACCACTCTCTAAATATTCCTTCAACTATTTCTTCAGGCTCATCTATTACTGGAAGCCTTGTTTCATCCCATTCTATACCTACATCTTGCGGTCTAAATCTCCAACAGTGAATACATGCATTCCAACACCATAAAATAGCCGGAGACATTTGAATACATCTATGGCTTTCGATACCATAGAACTTACATTTGTAGCAAAACCTGTTTTCTAGAAGCGCCGCTTTAGACCAATGGCAGATCTTTACGGCGCTATGATGCCCAACTATATGGTACTTTTGCTTTCTAAGTATAGCGAAAAGTGCCTTATAGGGATCCTTTTTGGCCTCCTCATAGTTTATCTGAATCCTTTTTCTTCTAACCATAGCATATCACTTCCTTCTTCACTTACACTTGATACCTACATGTACGAAAATATATATTATTTAGTTGAATAATGTTGAAAAACGTAAAGGCATCATTTAAACAATGTTTAACTAGGTAACGTACATTACATTGCAAATATTATTATTTACGTTGAGGCATGTGCTTTATAAGGCACCTTCTTAACTAATTAGTTTAGATCATGATGATAGGCGGGCTTACCCGACGTGTAATGGTATGTGAGGAGCGCGGTCGTAACTGAAGCTTAGCTACCATAAATTATCCATTCTTTCTCTTCACCTTTCTCTACAAGAGAAACCTTCCTATTACTTATGGAAAATATTACGCCCTCAAGAAATCCTTTTAAAAGAAATCCGTCTATTAAAACATTTTTTATTTTGAAAGTAACATCTCCTGTTTCAACATTAAACCTTACTATATCATAATCTTTTATCCACCCAAATGCTTTAAGAGATTCGAAAGCGAAATGCATGAACAGTAAGTTATTGTTAAGATGCTTTAAAAGCTCTTTCCATAGTGTTACAAACTTTTTTCCATACTCAAACCCCATGAAGTACAAGAAAACATCTTTTGCTTTACCAAACCTCTGAGTTAAACCGTCAAGTATCATATCCCATGTTGACTTAGTGAACATTATTATTGGTTCGAAATGTATTTCAATAGAATAATTGAAGTCTGGTGTTACAACACTACCTATCCCCCTATGTCCCACGTGAACTTCTACGACATCACTCATTTGACTGATAAGGTTCTTTAATTCCCTCTCATCAATACTGGAGTTTGTTAAATCAGCTAAAAAAACCCATGAACCAACTTCTTCGCCTATTTCTACACTGTGTATTCCTGTTAATATCTTTATACCGTGCTTCCTCAACATATTAGATATTTTGTAGAGAACATCTACTCCAAATCTAAGCCTTAATCCAATAAACGTTAATTTTCTTCTTTCCCTATTCATTACAGTCCTGGGAATTCGAACTTTTATTTCAGGTCTTCTTCTAGATTGCGGATTCAAACTTTAAACACCTAACATTTAATCATTATCCGTTACTTTAGAGATAAACGTTATCTCAATATTGTAAATTATATTAAATTATATTAATAGATTATTTAGGCTTCTCTTTCATTAGCGTAAATGGATTAATAGGGCAAGCTACATAATTGCACATAGCATGTCTTGAAACCCAGAATTGGTAGAAAATAAGCCACCAAACACCATAGCTTCCAATAATCTTAGCCATGTTTAACAGATTACCTGTTAAGTATGATGAATAAATGTCGGTAACCATTATTGCGAGAGCTACTGCCCAAACTGGTGCTTCTTGAAGAACAGCTTTTGCTTTGTACTTAAGTAATTTTAGCCCCATATATCCAAAACCTAAAGCCCAAGCTGCTACCGCTAAATGTAGTGGTAGATTACTAACGTAATATTTTATTTGAGCTATTGAAATTACTAATAAAGCAGCTAGTAGCGGAATCATATGTAGCGCATATCTCATAATGTTCCTATAGTATTGTATAATGGCATATGTTGTTGGTAATTCTCCAGAAGTATAGTCATCAAGTCTATACATGGCTAATGAAGCTCTATATACGAATCCCACTAGCAATAAGCCTATTAACCACACTAATGTTGGATAGTTTGTAACGGAAAAATACCCCACACTATAACTTAGCATGAAACCGAAGACTGCGTAAAATTCATTATGGCTCTCTACATAAAGTTTCGCAGCCCTAATTGCAGCAACGCCTAAAAGTAGAAGCCACCATCTCTGAGTAAACACTATTATTATCGCTAATGTTGCAGCTAAAATTATCGACATTCGAGACATTTTCTTAGCCTGTTTTTCCGAAACACTTACTTCGCTTCTAAAAGCTGAAAAACCTCCTTTATCATGTATTACATCTAGCGAGTGCTGGTAAAGCCCTTGAATTATGAGCATTCCGAAAATTCCAGCTATGAAAGCTACCCATGTGTTTAATGACAGATCACCTAGCTTAGAAAAATACGCTAAGGAGAAGCCTAAGATAGCGGGATACCATGATGTTCTAACTATGACGTCAAGATAAATTAGTTTAGCTAAACTCTTGATCATAAGATAATCACCAAAATGATAATAATTGCTAACACTAAGTAGTATAGGAAAGCTGTAAGAGTGTTTGGTTCAACAAAGCCATATCTTTTAGCTCTACGTAACTTCTTTTCGGACATTGCTTAGTGTTCCTCTATTCCAAATATCTTCTTTAAAAGAAACCTTCTTGAAATAATGGCTTTAGGTTTACCTTCATCATCAACAATTACTACATGAGATATCCTATACTTACTCATTAAATCTATGGCGTCACGTACTTTTGCCGAATCTTTTAATGATATAGGGTTTCTCGTCATAATTTCCCTAATAGTTATCTTATCAAGCCTTGGACGTTTAGGAATAGCTAAAAGTCTTAGCCTATATGGAAGCTCTAAACGAAGAATTTTAAGTAAATCAAGCTTAGTAACTATCCCAACAATTTTACCTTTCCTTCCAACAACTACTGCTGCATCAGCTTTTTGCCTCTTAGCAGCATCTATGAATATTTCAACAGGCATGTCTTCTTCAACAGCAATTAAAGGCTGCAATTCCTCTATGTGCTCCCTTAATGTTGACTCAAGAATCTTCTCTATTTCCTCACGTTTAACTATGAAGAATGACAAATCGTATCCCATATTTTAAAGTTTTTCACCAGTAATTAGTATATTCCCTGAGACCATATATAATATTTCTTAGGCTATCTTGAAGATTTCAACTTATACTTAAAAACCCTCTTTAAAAGAACAGGAGTACTTAATGAAGTAGCGTAAATTAAAAGTAAAGTGCCAAAGTATAGTTCTTGCGTTATAGCTCCCATAGTTAAGCCGGTAACGGCTATTACCAAGTCAACACCAGCTCTAGGTATCATACCGATGCCTATGGCTAAAGCCTCCTTCCATGTCATGCCTGAAAGTTTTGCCGCTAAGCCGCAGCCCACTATTTTCCCTATAACTCCTAAAGCTACAATAGTTAACCCTATTGTTATAATTCTATAAAGACCATTTGATTCCAGAACACTCCATGGATTTAGGAGAATTCCCGCGTAAACGAAGAATAAAGGTGTTATTATAGCTGATAAAAATTCTAATCTATCTCTTATAGCACTTGAACCTGGAAGCTCAGATAAAGCTAAACCTATGAAGAAAGCACCAACTAATGGTGAAAGTCTAAAGAAGGCTGAAAGCGTTGCTATAGATAAACCCATAATAAATACTGTTGTAAAAGCTGACTCGTGAACTCTAAGTTCTTTAAGGAAATGCCCTATTTCCCAGGAAAATCTATGAGCCATGAAAGCTATTAGGAAAATAATTAATAAGCCTATAATAATCGGATATAATCCTTCAGCACTTATTTTGTTTTCTAAAACCATAGAGTAAACTAGTGCTAAAACAATTATTCCATATATGTCATCGGCTACTGCCGCACCCAAAATAACATGTCCTTCCTTAGTGTGTAAAATGTCAAGTTCCATAAGTGTTCTAACAGTAACTCCAACAGATGTAGGAGTTAAAATAGCGCCTAAAAACAGCATGGCTTTAATATCGTAGCCAGCAATGTAAGCATAAGAAAATCCAAGCATAAAACATGCTATTACACCTCCTAGAGCAACTAAAAGCACTTGAAACCCATACTTTTTAAACTCTGAAATACTGCTTTCAATACCTGCGAGAAAAAGTAAAATAACTATTCCAACCCATGCTAGAGACTCTATATTTTCTGTCGTCGAAACAAGACTTAAAACTGTTGGACCAACCAAAATTCCTGCAAGAAGGTCTCCGAGAATTGTTGGCTGCCTTAAACGGGCCATAATTTCCTCTAATCCCTTTGCCACTAACAGTACTATGGTTATATCGAAAAGTATTAAGGCCTCCCTCATCTACTATACACCACATCTCTCAAAATACTTTTTAAACAGAAAATAGGAACATATACGGGTTACTGTAGGGCTTGCATAAACTATAAGGAACCAAGAATTTTCCAGTTCGAAATAACACGTAAAAATATGAACTTCATTCACCCGTTTTTACACTATAAAGATATTTTAATAGTACTGGTGTAAATATTGAAGAAGCATATATTAGAAGCATTGTTCCAAAGAGGGTTTCTTGACTCACAATGTTTAATGCTATTCCGGTAAAGGCTATTATTGAAGCAACCTCGGCTCTAGGAACCATGCCGACACCTACTATGAGGGCTTCACGCCATGAGAAATGAAACATTTTCGCGGTGAATGCGCATCCTATTATTTTTGAGACGAAGCCTATTATAATAAATGTTAATATGTAAGAGAGCGTAATGAAGCTAAACGTTATTTCTTTAATACTCAATGTTAACCCTACTAGTGCAAAGTAGACCGGCGACATTAAAGCAGTAAGTGCTGAAAGTTTTTCCCTAAAAACATCTATTCCAGGCATTCTAGAAAATGCTAAACCCATGAAAAATGCGCCAACAACAGGGTTCAAATTCATGAAGCCTACGCCTATAGCAACAAAGAGTCCGTAAATGAAGGTGGTTACGAAGAATGCTTCTTCGGTTTTAAGCTCCCTTATTAGAAATCCTATTTTTGCAGCATGTTTCTCAGTAAAATAATATATCATAATTAGTATGCCTAAACCAATGAATGCCGTAGCAACAGTGAAAAACCCTGCTAAACCCTTCCCTCCCACAGCTATTGCATAAATTATTGCCAATACTAGTAAGCCATAAATATCATCAAAGACGGCTGCACCTACTATTACATAGGCTTCCTTAGTTCCATAGGCGTGAAGCTCCATAAGTGTTTTAATTGTAACACCAACAGACGTGGCTACGAGAATAGCTCCTATGAATAGCGATTCATTAATAGTATAATGGTAAATTAGCCCTAAAGTGAAACCTGAAATAAAGCTTATAACTACACCGCCTAAACCAACTATTGCTCCCATGAGACCGTATCTCTTCATTTTCTTAATGTCAGTTTCGGAACCTGCAAGGAAAAGTAAAGACACTAAACCCAATGTTGCAATTATTTTAATGGATTCTGTAGGGCTAATTAAGCCTAGTATTGAAGGTCCCAAAATTATTCCTGCAAGAAAATCTCCTAAAACAGGAACTTGACCGTACTTAGCTAGGATCTCTTCGAAAACTTTAGCTAAAGCAATTATTAACACAATGTTAAACAGTATCATGAGAACTTCAGATTCCACAACTACATCACCTAAATTACACTGAAGTATCAGTAAAATTGTGTTAAATTACTTATGCTTTCCGGTTAATGGGGGTTTCAGTAAAAGACACTTTGACTTCATCAGATACCTGTTTCTCTTTAAAGAAGCGGTATTTAGAAATTCTCTCAATGAAACTGGCCGGTATTGAATTCGTTCTTTACTCATTAAATTTAAAATTGTATTGTGCTAAGAAGAAAGCTTGGTATTTAAGCTATATGTTGCATGTTTCACATCCACCAGCATAATCTTCGGCTACGGCATTGTATTCTTTACTTCCAATTCTAAGTTTTAATGGTATATTTCTTGATATTTTTATGGGTTTAGGTTTAAGTTTTAATACCTTCTCCTTAAGACCGATATGTATTACTTGTTCCTTCTTAGACTTGTCCCTATAGACAGTTATTCCCTTGCATCCAAGTTTCCAAGATTCAAAAAATACTTCTTCAACGTCTATGGGTGTTGCTTCATGCCTTAAATTTACGGTTTTAGAAACTGCATTATCAACCCATCTTTGAAACACTGCTTGCATTCTAACATGGTCTATTGGTTTAATGTCATGTGCTACTTTAAATATTCTCCTGAGTTCTTCAGGAACTCGGTTTATTGTTGAAAGTGTGCCTTTTTCAGCAATTTCCCAAAGCTTATCCTCTTGTAAAAGACCTCTCTTCAATAGTTCACGTATTAACAGTTTATTTATTTCTAAAAATCTACCAATACTTATCTGCCTTATAAAGACGGCAGCAAATAAAGGCTCTATACCTGATGACGTATTAGCAATAATACTTATACTTCCCGTTGGAGCTATCGTAGTTACTGTAGCGTTTCTTAAACCATACTTCTTAATATCTTCTCTAACCTTGTCCCAGTCTATTGGTGGCCTTTCTGAAACAAGTTTTCTTACTCTTTCCGAAACCTTAGAGAGATCAACTATTTTTTCAAGAGGAACTTGCGGTTCAAAGTTTAATTTTCCTTTAACAAAAATGCTTTCCTTAAAAGCTGGGAAGCTTCCTCTCTCCTTAGCTAACTCTACACTTGCCAACTTAGCATTGTACTCTATCCATTCCATGACTTTATCAGCTATGAAAAACGCGTCTGGTGTGTCGTATGGTATTTTTAGTTTTATTAGCATGTGTGCCCATCCCATTACTCCTAAGCCTATTTTCCTAGTTTTCTTAGTAGCTTCCTCAATCCTAAAATCAGGATACCTATTAGCATCAATAACGTCATCAAGAAACCTTACCGCTAATCTTACAGCTCTTCCAAGATCCTCCCAGTCTATGTGTGGCTGGTTGTTTTCTGTTTTTACGAATTTTTCTAGGTTTATTGATCCTAAGTTGCATGATTCCCAAGGTAAAGCAGGAACCTCACCACAAGGATTAGTAGCATTAATCTTACCTAGTTTAGGCGTCGGATTACGCTTATTTATAGTGTCTATAAATACTGCGCCAGGATCCCCTGATTTCCAAGCACAATAAATTATTTTCTCCAAAATTTCTTTAGCGTTAACCCATTTTACATGTGCTCCTCTTTTTTCACATTTCTCAACAATATCGTAAATGTTTTCTGAAAGTGCATCTTTTATTTCAGGACATTCTTTGGGGTTTACAAGCGGCCACTTTTCACCCTTTAATGAAGCTTCAATGAATTTATCGTAAAGCGCTACCGAAATATTGAAGTTTCTTAGAACTTCTTCACCACATTTAGACATTATGAATTCCATTATGTCAGGGTGCCAAACATGCATTATTCCCATGTTAGCTCCTCTACGCTTACCTCCCTCCTTAATCACTTCGGTGGTCATATCATATATTTTCATGAAGCTTATGGGGCCTGAAGAAACACCTCCTGTTGACTCTATAAAGTCTCCTTTCGGCCTTAATTCTGAAAAGTCTGCTCCAACTCCTCCACCGCTTTTCTGAATTAGCGCTGAAATTCTTAAGGAATCAAATATTCCATTTAAATCATCAGGTATGTGGATTACGAAACATGCTGAAAGCTGTCCTAATTTTGTCCCTGCATTCATTAATGTAGGGGAGTTAGGTAAGAACTTTAAATCAGCCATGAGCTTGAAGAATTTTTGAGAAAGCCTATTTACTTCTCTATTGGATAATCCGTATTTTTTCTCAACAGATGCTATTGAGGAAGCTACCCTCCTAAACATTTCCTCAGGTGTTTCAATAATCTTTCCTGTGCGGGAATCTTTAAGTAAGTACCTTGCTTCTAAGAGTTTTATAGCGTTAAAGCTAAGCTTTTTATCAACATCACTTATTTTTGAAGGGTCCTTGCCACAATTCTTATAAATCCTTGCTAAAGCATAGCATTTAGCGGCTTCTAACCATACAGGATTATTTATTGCCTTCTGAACTAGAATAAGCTCTACAGCATCAGCTATTTCTTGAGAAGAATACTTTTTCAAACCCCTAGCTTCAAGAGTTTCAAGAACTTCTGAAACAACCTTTCCAGCTTCTTTAATATTTATATTAGCGCATTTAAGAGCCTTAACAATGGATTCCTCCAGTTTTTCTAGGGAGAAGTATTCTTCAACACCATTTCTCTTAATAACCTTTAGCCTCATAGCTAATCTAACCCTACTTTAGGAGGCCTACGCTTCAATCTAATACTTCTTAGAATTTCCTCATACATATTTTCAAGAGCTTCTTTCTCACCTATTTCCTCCAGAAAACGTCTATACTCCTCTCTTAATGAGGGATTTAAGTCTTCTAATGCTTTCTCAATAACTTTTCTCCTATTTACTGCATCCTCAGGTTTAATGACTCTACACACCTTGTACTACCATAGAATATTTTCTGCTTAAACGCACCTTTAAATATAGCTCAAAATGCAGGGAAGCGGAAATATGTTAATTACTAAGTATTCCTTCTTCAAAATTCAAAACCTCATTATTCATGTCTTTTATAGTTTTAAGTGTGAGCGTTGAAGAATGTATTACTGAGGAGAGCATATGTCATGAGCGAAGCTGAGTGGGTAAAGAACTATACTGAATTAATGAATTTCCTAGATAAGCATGATCCCAAAAGACACTTTAGATTTAGCGGGTCTTTAGCTAAAGAGTTCGACTTAATACGTGAAAAACTACGCGATAGCTTCATAAACCACATCTTAGGATTAGAAGTTGAAATTGCTAAGAAATGGATTAAGAAGCTTATGCACGAAATTGATAAGCTAACTCAAAACTATAATCTTCAAGGGGTGTTGTTTTCTAAGGAACTTAGGAGTTTTATTGAAGACCCATATGCTCATTTGAGAAAGAAAATATTTAACTATATGTATGATTTGCTGAGAGGAAAAATAGATCACGAAGAGTTCGAAAGAGTTGCTGGTGCAGCTTTAAGAACGTCTTTAAGAACAAATATGAGATCCATTTATCAAATATGGGTTCTAACTTCACTATTAAACATACTTCATGAACATGGTAGCTACATAGTATTTCCTGAGCATGGATATTTATCCTTTGAAAGATCAGGTAAGCAAAAGTTAGGTTGGATACCGCCTAACGTTGTAATTTACGTTAGAGGAAAGGGTTTCTTAAGCTTCTTTGTTGAAGCACCTAGACCCATAGGGTGGGAAGATAGCCAAGATCTTAAAAAAGCCTGGAGTTTTTACACCGCATTAAGACCAGACATACTGGTTTATGGAGGTAAAACCCTAAACATAGTTAAGTTAGGTCACGACCCCCCTATTGAAAGACCCAACATAATAATTGAGTGTAAAGAACTTGAGGAATGGCATATAAGAATAAGAGATATGAGGGGGCCTTTTGCTAAGCCTCTAACCGCTGAAGAATGGAGAAGTAAATGGATTCAAGGACTATGGGATGGTTTAGCAGATATTTTAGGCGTAAAAAGAACAGAAGCTGTCGAAACAGTCAAGGAAAAGAAAACATTAAGGCTAAGAGAACACCAAGTAGTAACACTTTACAGTAGATTTTATAGACCTGACATTATGGTCTTAGTAGCTAGAGCTAAAACGCCTAGTGAAATTAAAAAGAAGCTTTTAAGAGAAAACATAGTTACGATAGATAATGTGGGTTTTAGTAAGAAGAAGCTAAATAAGGTAGTTAATATTCTCTTAGAAAAAGCAAGGCCTGAACATGGTAAAATAGCTTTCGAAATACCTTGGGAAACTTATGCTAAAATACAAGTATTAAAACGTAAAGTAGAGTCAGTAAATAAAAGAAGCATCAAATTAGAGGAATTATTGGAAAAACTTGTAACTTACGCGTTAGAAAACCCGGATGAGATTTTCCAGTAAGTCAAGTCCATCTATGCTTAAACTCAGAAATAACGTTGGCCCCTCCCGGTAATGCATATATGAACATTTCCAAAAATGGATCAACAATACATCCCTCAAGGACATGTCCTGCGTAAACTTCTTCCTTAGATTTAGCAATGACTGCGTGTAAATGCGGGTAATATTCTCCATTAGGAGCTCTTACAAAATTCCCTATTAACGAAGCAGCCTCTAATACGTGTCCTTTTAAAGGCTCAATAATGACCTCATCGTAACCATCCCCCTTAAAAATACCTATTTTTGCCCTTCCTAACCCCCCAATACCCATTATAAAGCCTAGTTCTAAACCCGTTTGAGGAAGTAGCTTACGAAATTCCTTAAGTAAATCCTCTCCCTTCAATAACTTTACATAATAAATACTTTCTGTTAAGGAAAAAAGACGTCCCATTAGCAAATCCCACTAAACAATATATTTACTGAAATGTAAAAATAGTTTTTGGGGATAAATAAAGTGTCATCAAATAGAGACTATTTAGAGAACATTATAAGGAAGTTAAGGAAGCATTTAAGGCTGGAAGAGAAGTCCATAGAAATGTATGGGTCAGCTCTTAAGAGAATAAAATCACCGGTACTTAGAGAGGTACTAGAGGGTATTTTGATTGATAGTTTAGCTCATAGGGAATTACTGAAGGCATCAATTAACGTTCTTAAAGAAGTTTCTAGAACGAACTTTAAGGTCGAAGCGGAACGAATAGGAGAGGAAGAGGAAACGAAAGAGTTAATAGAGGTGTTAAAGGGACATTTAAGACTTGAAGAAAACGCTGTAAAGGGCTTAATAGATTTGGCAGAGAAAGTTAATATTTATTCGATAAGGGAGACCTTAAGAACACTGTATGAAGATGAAAGAAGACATCACATTATGCTGAAAAACATAATAATGGCGCTTGAAGAACAATTTTAAACAGGGAATCCTTGTTTGGAAAAGAAATTAACCACGATTATCTCTTATGTTAATGAAGAGGAATTAAGAGAAATAGTAGATTACATAGATGAGATTTTAGATAAACACAATAACGCTATAGTTGCGATTTATCCTAAAAGAAATCTACTAGAAAGCATTATTTTAAAAGCAATTTCTAAAGTGTTTTTTAAAACAAATAAACTAGTAGACCCTGAGCCATTAGCTATAGTAATGCTTCACAATTATAATGTTCCAAAAGTCTCTGATTCGAAAGAAATACTAGATTTTATACTAAGAAATGATGTTAAAGCACATGTAATAAGTTATCGTAAGAACTTAGGTTTAGTAAAAACATTAAGGTACATCTTAAGAGCTATAAAAAAAGTTAATTATAGACCTATTAAGTTTGGTTTAGTTGGTTCCTCCGGAATCCTCGTTAATGAGGGCATCTTATGGTTACTTGTAGTAAATGGTGTAAACGTTAAGTTTGCTAGTCCCATAGCTATAGAAGTTTCTATTTTAAATAACTTTATTTTAAACAATTACTGGACTTTTAAAGAGTTTAGAGGAGGGTTTTTCAGAAAGCTTGTCAAGTACCATGTAGCAGTAGCTTTAGGAGCCATTACAAACTACATTACCTTAATCTCACTTACATTAATTTTAGGGATACATTACTTACTTGCTAATTTGCTAGGCATTTTTGCTGGCTACGTAGTAAACTATATCATAAGCGAGTTGTTTGTTTGGACCAAAAATAATATTTAGTTTTATTTGCGATTTACGTAAAGCCTGGTTTCCTTACGTTTACTACTTCCTTATTTACAAGAGTTGGCGGGATTTCTCCTTTGGCAAAAGCAATTAGGTTTTCAGCTACAATATTTGCCATTTTCATTCTGGTTTCCCAAGAAGCACTACCAGCATGAGGTGCTAGGACAACGTTCTTTAATTTACATAGTGGATGATCTGGTGGTAGAGGTTCTTCTTCAAAAACATCAAGAGCGGCGCCTGCTATCCATCCTTCCTTTAAAGCTTTAACTAAAGCATTAGTATCTACAACTGCCCCTCTCGCAGTATTTATGAGGAAAGCTGTTTTCTTCATTAACTTAAGCTCTTTCTCACCTATCATATATTTTGTTTCAGGAGTTAAAGCCACATGGAGAGATACTATGTCGCTTTCTTTAAGAAGAGTTTCTAAATCAACATATTTTACTCCAAGTTCCCTTTCTAATTCAGGCTTTCTTCTCCTATCGTAGTACAGAATTTTCATGTTGAAACCTTTTGCTCTTCTAGCTACAGCAGAACCTATTCTACCTAAACCAACTATGCCTAATGTTTTACCATAAACATCGTATCCCAACATCATCATAGGATGCCACCCGGTTTTACTGCACCACCATTCTCCACTTCTAACATAATGATCGGCTTCAACAATTCTCCTAGATACAGCTAATATTAGAGCCCATGTATGATCAGCGACTGTTTCAGTAAGTACTCCTGGAGTATTCGTAACGTATATTCCCTGTTTCGTAGCGCATTCAACGTCTATGTTATCATAGCCTACAGCATATTGCGCTATAATCCTTAGTTTAGGTGCATTCTCTAAGAGATTGCAGTCTATTCTATCAGTTAATAGGGAAACTAAAGCATTAACTTCCCTAACTTTTTCTAATAAAACGCTATAAGGTGGTGGTGAATATTTATCCCAAACTTCGATTTCGTAATATTCCTTAAGTCTCTCAACAACATTTCCTGGCAACTGCCTTGTAATGAAGAGTCTAGGTTTACCCATAGTCTTAAGCCTCTTTAGGAAATCGGCTATTCTTAAATCTAAATTTTACCCAAAATAAACTACGTCGTATCTTCTTTAATTATCGGTTTAATTATCGGGGATGCCGTTTAAACACGCTTTAAACTAAAAGTAATTTACTATTTCGTATATGCTTCTAACACTATCGCACCCTCTAAGTTCATTGAAACTTCCCACAATAACTGTTTTACATCCCATTTTTAACCCGGCTTCATAATCCCATAGGGTATCGCCTATAAACACGGTCTTTGAAGGCTTTACACCAAGTTTGTCGATAGCAATCCTTAACTGTACAAACCTGTCTAAGCTATCATCACGTGTTATTATTGTTCTAAAAAATTTAGTGAGACCCAACCTGTTTAAAATTATTAATGCTGTTCTTCTATTTTGTAAAGTTACGAGGCCTATTTTTGTGTTCCTAAATTTTAAGTAAGTAAAAATTTCGTAGAGTTTTTTATCGAAAAAGACTTTTCTTGCTGCCTCCAGCTCTTCTTTCTCTATAATCTTAAATGCTTTCTCTCTAAGTTTAGGATTGTTCCGTGTAAGTATGTATACACTTAACCCTAAGGGCTTCAAGGGATGATTTGTTTTAAGAACCTCTCTTACTTTCGCTCTTAATTTATCCCAGTTTATATTGGTTTTTACTAAAGTTCCATCTAAGTCAGTTATTAACGCTTCATACTTACCCAAACTTACACCTTAAATTCTCATCGTTGCTCTAAGGAGCATGTCTTTAAAATCTCCTTCAGAAGGCCTATAACCTACCGCCATTAAAACTCCGTTAACTGCTATACTTGGTGAAACCAATATGCCATACCTAGAAATTACTTCATCATCAAAAATGTCCTTAATTATAGTCTTAATAGTAAGCTTTCTTAATTTTTCAGCTACTTTTACAATGGTATTAACTATGGCTTCTCCCTCCTCTAATTTATCAACAAAAACTTCAACTACGACTAATTCCTTCTCCTTATTCACGCCGATAACCCCTCGATTTTTAGAGCGTGTGCTTTGTTGTATGAATTCTCTCTACCAAAATGTAGGGGGCTATGGTAGGTATTTCAGCTTCCCACCATTTAATTTGATATCTTCTTCTACCCAAGTCTTTTATATTACGAAGCAATCTAGGTAGTCTATCTGTTATCCTAAGTTTCGTCACAGCTTTACTTATTTCACCGTTTTCTATAAGAAATAGTGCATCTCTTGTTACTGTTGAAAACATTCCTTCAACATAGTTTTGCAACCTAGTATACCAATTGTTCGTTATTAAGAGCCCCTTCTTAACTTCTGCTATTAATTCATCATATTTAAGTTCTCCAGCCGCTATTTCCAATGACCATGGATGCGGATTTATCCAGCCAGCATTTCCCGTAGATTTGACCCCATATTTTCTCGCTGTTTTACTATTGTGAAGAAATGTTTTCAAAATACCTTTCTCTATTATCGCATTTCTTCTCGTTAAAACACCTTCATCATCAACATATGTCATAGAGTACGACTCTGGGTTTCTCGGATCATCAATTAATGTTAACTTATCAGAGGCTACAACATCACCTACTTTATTATTTGCAAAAATAGATAAGCCCATGTCAACTTCAAAAGCTGAAGCCATAGTACCTATTATGTTGAAAATGTTACTTACAACCATCGGTGAAAGTATTACATCATACACGTCTGCTGCTACCTTTTCCCTTCTTTTAGAGGCTAATGCATATTCTGAAGCTATTCTTGTTGTTTCAACAATTTCTTCTCTTCTAAGAATTCTTCCAGCCGATGCCCATTGCCCACTTCCTTCACCTTTAAATACTCTCACATAGAATTCGTATTTTCCATAACTTTCTAATGTTTCAACTCCCGTAGATGTGGCTAAGGCTTCAAAACCAGCTACAACCTTAAACATTCCAGCAAGTTTATCTATTTCATAAGTTAATGCTGCGTTTAAAATTTCTTCAGAGTACGTTTCAGGTTCAGTAAGAGCCTTAATTATTGAATCATGTATTTCAGCTGGTCCTTTAATTTTCGTTTCAAGCTTAGGTAATGGCGCATAGTATTCTGATGGTTCAGAAAGCTCTATTTCTGAAACAAAGTTTCTAATGAAGCCAAGGGCGTCTTCTTCCCGAGGTATTTCGAAGCTTAACGTTGTCACCCTTCTATTCTTAGCTAAATATACTGATACGCTAACGTTATTCCAGCTTTGCAAAATACTTGGCTGACTATTAGCGAATTTCACCATCGCTTCATCTTCATAATTCACTATGGCAGCTACCTCTTCAAACCCCGCCTTTAAAGCTTCAGTTACGGTTTTTTTAGCTAAACTTACAATTTTATTTTCATCTATTTCCTCAATCAATAGGGAGCAACCCCCAAAACTATACTCCTCAATCTGACATTGGGTCCCCCAAACCACACAGGAACTCCCTGCGCAGGCTCACCCTTACCACATGTTCCAGCATGAAATTCTAAGCTTCTATCTGCAGCATCTACACTATTATAGAAGCTTTCAGTCGTTATTTCGAGGACAGGGTATTTTACATATCCTCTAATTTCGCCTTTTTCAATAAGGTATGATTCTAAACCAACATATCGTTGGCTCCATCTTAAATCGTCAATGTTCCACTCCATGTATGATTTAATGTATACTCCTAACTTAATATCTTCTATTAACTCTTCAAAACTCATATCTCCCGGTTTAAAATATGTATTAGACATTCTAATTATAGGCTCTGAAGCATAATCTTTAGCTCTAGCTGAACCATTGCTTACAACGCCAAACATTCTTGCAGTCCATCTATTATGAAGAAGCTCATTAATTATTCCATTTTTATATAAATACTTAGGCCTTGCTTTAACGCCTTCATCATCGTAAAGGTAATAACCATAGCTTTCAGGAATAGTTGGGTCGTCTATTACGTTAACTATTTCGTTGCCTATTCTCTCCTTTCCTACCATGTCTTTTTTAATGAAACTTTCACCAGCCTGAGCAGCTTCCCTACCTAAAATCCTATCTGCTTCGCTAGGATGTCCGCATGACTCATGAACTATTAATCCGACAACTTCGCTTCCAATCACAACGTCTACTTTCTCTTTAGGAGGAGATTTACCTTCAAGAAGTACTTTTTCAAGTATTTTAGCTTCAGTTACAACTTTCTCTTTAATATTCCATTTCTCCAGAAGTTCTAAGCCCCCGCTGCTGCCCCTTTCAAAAAATCTTTGCATAGTGCCTTTTTCAGGCGCATTTATTACGAAATTGCCGTAAATGCTTACTCTTGGAACATAGCTTTTCACTTTAACACCTTCACTTGTTACTAGCAATTTTTCCTCGGAACTTTCAATATACTCTATGAAAAATGCTTGCATTCTAGATTTCCTCAGCGCATTTCTGGCTTCACTCCAGATTTCCTTAAAAAGCGCTATCTTGTCTTTAAGGCTCATACTATCAAAATTTTTCTTCATAGGTGCACTGTATTTTGCTTCTCTAGGTTTCATATGAGCAAGCTCTATAGGCTCTCTGTATTGGGCAGCTAAAGCCCTTGCCTTCTCTATGGCTCTTTTAACTATTTTTGTAAGTGCTTCACGTGATAAAATGTTTGTAGAAGCGAAGCCTAAAGATCCATTTACTAAAACCCTTACACCTACTCCCTCGCTTACTGACTTCCCTACGCTAATTACTTTATCATATTTCATTACAATATATGATTCTGCTACTCTATGATACCTAGCTTCAACATATTCTGCACCCTCACTAGTGCCGACGCTGACAACATGGTTCAAGAGCTCCTCCATTTTAAAAAACCTTTAAACCTTTAGTTACAGTTCTTGCTGAATAAGACTGTATCGCTTCTAATAAAACTTATTCACCAATTTCCTCCTTTAACCACATAAATTCGCTAGCCGGAGTAATTATGTACATTACATCTTCGGGTTCACTAAACATCACTAGGTTTTCTAAAACTTTTTCCGAATTCATTAGCCTATAATTAGGTGATGCTGCCTTAAATAATGTAATATAAGCATTTCTCCCAATACTTAAGCTTTCAGATGAAATACCTAGTATTTCCGAAGAACCATGAAGAACAGTCTTAAATAACTCCCTAACTGATGTTTTGAAGTCCCAATAACTGCTTCTAACGAATCTTAATAACTCCCTAAGTTCGTCAAAGAGGAATCCTGAAGAACATGTTAAAGAACATGATCCCAACGCGAACATTATTTTCTCTTTAATAAATTCTTTAGCTGGAGGAAACCCTCCAGGTGAATGTAAAAGGCTGCATTGAGGTGTTAAGATTACTTTAGCGTTTGAAGCCTTAATTAACTCTATTTCTCTACTAGTTATCCATTCAACACCTACTAAAACGACATTTTCCTTTAGCCCATTAATTTTTTCAAGATAGCTTACTTGGAAATCTCCGTACTCCCTCTTAAACTGGAAAACTTCGTTTCTAGTATTTGCTATGTGTATTGAAACTAATGAGCCACTATTTTCTCTTACTATTTCAGAGAATTCTTCAGGAGTAAATGTTCTTAGAGAATCTACATGTATGAATTTCTCTTTACCAAAGCCTTTTTCCCTAAAACTCTTAACTAAGTATCTCCCTTTAAAAATAATGGGTAAGCTCTTCTTCCTTAAGCGTAAGTTTTCCGGGTTAGGGTCCAAGGTTAAAAGAGCTGTTAAACCATTTTTCACAAGGAACTTTTCAAGAACCTCCATGTTGAATGAAGAAACGGGGTTTTCTAAAAGCATGCTCCACAACTTTAACCAGTCACAGTCAAGGAACATTCCCCTATAATTGTAAGTAAATAAATGTGTATGAGCATCAACCATTCCAGGTACTGCTACCATTTTCGAGCAATCAATTAATGGTTCTCCCTGTTCTCTTACAATATCCTTGCCTATTTCAGCAATTCTTCCTTCTAGAATTCTTATGTCAATGTTTTCCATAATGAACGTGCCTTCTAGATTCAATATAGCGTATCTGCAATTCTTAAGTATCATTTTCTTATCAACTCTATTTTCTCTACAACATATTTTCCTTCAAACTCTGATACTATGATTTTTCTTCCATAAACTTTAAGTTTATACTTAAATAATGGGGCATCAATTACGAATGTTTCTGCTTCGCCGCCTTCAAAAGCGGGGTTAAATCCATACTTTTTAGCTCTATAAATTATTTCATCAACATTTTCCTCATCAATAACTTTACCTAGAAATTTAAGAGGCAGACCATAAGCCTTTATTTCTATTATTAATGCTTTAATACCATGTTTAACTAAGTCTCTAATGTATTCTTCTTGGTTTTTACGCCAAAGTGGACTATAAACCGCTAATCCCAGTTCTTCAGCAACAAAATTAATGTTCATTCTTTGATAATCTGAAAGAAGAGCCCCTGTAACAACAGCTTCAATACCGTATCTTTCCATAGCTAACTCTAGTGCTTTTCTAAATTCTTTAAGTTCTTCACCTTTAATACCGGAAGTCTCAACTCTTATTTGTGGTAGCTCCAACGCTTTTGCTTGATACTCCGTATAATCTATCATTGGATAGTGGAACATCCATGAATTCTCTCTTTTCGGTTTTAACGTTACTAAGCATTTAATGTTGAAGCCTTTAAAGAATGCTAAATGCAACGCATAATTACTATCCTTACCTCCAGAATATAGTGAACATGCTTTCAACTGGTAAAGCACCTTAGTGTTTTTCTGAAATATTCTTTAAGAAACCTAATTATATTTGCTCGTTTTCTCTTACACATAGCGGAAATTCATGAACTATGAGGGATTAGCTATGTTATCTGCTGAAGAGTTACTGCTAAGTCTTATGTTGGCTTTAGCGTTAGCTATGATTGTAGGTAAGCTCTTTGAAGAACTATTTGCTAGGCTAAAATTTCCCCCCGTAATAGGAGATTTAGTAGCTGGTTTAATCCTAGGAACAGCCTTGCTGAATATTTTCCCTATAAACGATACAGTCAAGGTTATCGGATGGTTTGGAGTTGCAATTCTCCTATTTTATGCAGGTCTCGAAACACGCTATAGAGATTTTATGAAGAATCTGAAACTTTACGGAATAATAACTATCGGTGAAGCTATTGCAGCATTCGCAATAGGCTACCTTATAGGGATAGCTTTCGGCTACCCGCCTAAATCAGCATATTTCATAGGTGCTGTTTTAGAAGTTACAAGCATTAGCGTTACGGTAAGAACGCTTATAGAAATAGATAAGCTAGGCACCCCTGAAGGATACACAATACTTGGTGTTGCTGTTTTAGACGACTTAGTAGCGTTAATAACAATAGTTGCTGAAGCAGCCTTCATAACTACAGGAAGGTTCGGCATAATTGTTCTAGCAAAAACAGCTACCTTAGCCTTCCTTTTCTAGATTGTAACGGTCTTAATATTGCATAAATTATCAAGTAAAATAATGTCATTAGCTTTCAAAATGCATATTGAAGAAGCTTTATCCTCGATTCTCTTAGGAATATTTGCTCTATCAGCTTATTTAACAAAGTACTTCGGCTTATCACCTTTAGTTGCAGCTTATGCAACAGGTTTAGCTTTTTCGGAAGCTAGAGGTATTAGAAGAGTTTCTGAAAGAATGCGTTTTCTATCAATGATATTTTCCATAATATTCTTTATGATTACAGCTGCTGAACTAGATATTAAGCGAACCATTAATTTTAACTATTTACCATTTTACCTAGCTATGTTAGGCAGTGCTTTTCTAGGTAAAACTTTCGGTGGAGGATTAACTTCATTTCTCATAGGATACCCTGCTTTAGCCTCTTTACGTGTAGCTTTTGGATTATTTCCGAGAGCAGAATTCTGCATAATAGCAGCTTATATGGGATATTCATATGGCATTCTAGGTGCAGAAGCATATTTAGCAGCATTACTTATAGTCTTAGTAACGAACTTTATAACACCACCCCTTCTAAAGTATGTTTTTGAACATGGACCTCCAACTAAGCATATTGAGTTTCGCTGGAGAAAACTTATATGTAGAAGGGGGAGGCGAAAATGAGGGACTATGGAAGCGGCAAGATTATTCTTAAGAAATTCTACTCAGCGCTTGAGGAAGTTTTAAAGATGAAAATAGAGAACTTTCTTGAGCAACATAAAGACATCTTACCTAAATTTGAAGTTGTACATGAAAACGAAAGCGTTGAAGAAGTCCTTAAACATCTTAAAGAGGATAAACATTACATAATAGTTATTGACAAGAAAGGTAAAATGAGAGGCATAATAACATACATAGATTTTATGATAATGTTCGGTAAGAAGAGAACAACAGCCTTATTTGCCCCATTTTCGTCGGTAACAAGGTCGCTTAAAAGAGCACATATGCCGCTTAAAACTCTCGCTGAACTCAAGGCTTCAGATATTATGAACATTGCACCACCACATGTTTGGAATCATTCCAAAGTAGAGGATGCGTTAAACAATATGAGTAAAACAGGGAATAACTTCGCAGTAGTTATAGCGAAGAGGGAAAAGGTAGTAGGCATTATTACAGCTCACGCTATTTTTAGAGCTATAATTCGTAAAGCTGAACTGTAAAGGAGAATAAGCTCACTACCTACAGGATTTTGATGTTACGTATACTTTTTAATGCTAATAGCTTAGCTGTTTTAACAGTTCCAGGTGCAAGCTCTGGAATATGCTTCGTTTTTAAAACGACAGCTTCTATACTTTCTTTACCTCTAATATGAGCAATATATGCTCTTGCATGTCCATCAACTATATAATACTTTCCTCCAAACTCCAACACTACTATAGGATTAGTAAACTCCCTTTCTTTCATTAACGTTCTAACCTTTGATTTCTCAATAAATGGCTGTGTTGGAACAAGTTCATCAGTATATACCCTCCCATATTTTACGAGAACACTTTTTCCATAGATTCTTCTATAATACTCAACGTACTTAACTATAGTTTTCCAGTAATCATACTCTCTAGGTAAGTGCTCATTAGTGGTTATTATTTCCATAGAGTTCCAAGTATACTTAAACCTCGGATAATAGTTTTAAAAAATATTCTAAACGCTTTAACACTTGAGTGCCCAGAAATATATTTAGCATAACATCTATGATGTCCGTCAATAACGAAGTACTCACTACCTGTCGTAATAGCTACTATTGGTAAATCATAATTCTCGATAAGGGTTTTCTTAAGGACAATTGCTAACTTCTCTAGTTCAAGAAATTTTTCAGTAGCGTAGAGTTTAGGAAAACTTATTGATGTTTCGATGTAACTTAGTTTAACGCTATATATTTGCTCAAAACTCCTTATAATTGATTTTAATCTTTCAAAAGCTTCTTTATATGATGAAACAACACGTACTGTCAACTTCTTCTCTCAACTTTATTCTTTAAAATTTCCACTATTTTACCTATTCTTTCAGCTACTTCAGTTTCTAAAAGCTTTTCTGGAGCATTTTCATCGAGGGCCTTAGCTATTTTGAAGTCAAATGGTATTTCAATAACATATTCTATATTGTATTTATTAGCTAGTGAAAATACATTACCTTCCCCCATGATGAAAGCTCTTTCACCAGCAATTACGTAATATGCCATGTTGTTTATAAGCGCTAGAACGGGAACTTTAAGGTCACTAAATAATCTAATGGCCCTTTCAACAACGCTTAATGAAATTCTTGAAGGTATTGTTACTATCAAAGCCCCCCTACTTCCATTAATGCTTTCTACAGAAGTTAATGTTTCATCACCTGTTCCGGGAGGTAAATCAACAACTAGGAAGTCTAAAGAACCCCAATTAGTTATTGCTAGTAACTCCTTGATTGCATTAGTTTTTGCTTTACCTCTTAAGGGAATTGCTTCATTTTTCGCAAAGAAACCTATGGACATTACTTTTACTCCTAAGGTCTCAGGAGGCACCAGCCCCTTCTTACTCTCCTCAGGCTCAGTATTTTCTAAACCTAAAATTTCAGGAATCACTGGGCCATGAAGATCTAGGTCTAGAAGTCCAACATTAAATCCTTCTCTAGAAAGCTTAAGAGCTAAAATAGCTGAAATAGTTGATTTTCCAACACCACCTTTACCACTCCCTATAAGCACAGTATATTTTATGTTCCTAAATCTTTCCTTAATAATTGCATCTCTAGGATCATAGAATTCCATGATAACCACCGCTTATTTTATGAAATCTATTTTAGCTATGTAAACCCCTCTTCCCTTCACTACTTCAAAATCCGGGCTTCCACACTTAGGGCATTTTACAAACGAGTTTACTAAATCGGGAACATAATGTACGGGATTGTCACATTCTTTATCTGATGATCCACAAAACACTTCATTAATTCTCTTTTTCACATTAGTAAAGTTCCATGTAAAACCGCAGCTTAAGCATTTAAAAACCGCTTCTTCAATTTCAAAAAGAAACTCAGCATTCTTAAGGACATCATAATCTCTTTTAAGCTCATTAGTAGCTGATTTTAAGATCTCTAATTCTAACTGAGAAAGCTCACCTACCTTCACATAGACCTTAACAACCTTTGAAGCCCCATGTTCTTGAGCTATTTTAGCTGATGAAACAACTATGCTTTCGGCAATACTCCATTCATGCAAAACATGTACACCCTACCGAAAAACTAGTATCATAGAAAATAAAGCTTTAGCTACAATACGATATAGGGTTTAACTACGCAATTAAGCTCTAAGAGCAAACTATTTATTCTCCTTCAAAGGCTAACTTGGTTAAGGGTAAGGTGAGCAAGTGCATGCCTAATGAATGCAAAGAGTTAAGCATAGGATTTAATGATAAAATGTTTTACGCTAAAGTTTGCGGTAAAAGAGTAGTAAAGGCTTCTTTACGAAATAGATAATGACGTTTTTCACATAATATCAACATACACGCTTAGAGCATTTAGGGGCAAAGGTTTAGCATCTAAAGTCGTGAAGAAAGCACTAGAATATGCTTTAGAGAGAAAATTTAGAAAACTTAAGGTTTCATGTAGCTTCGTAAAAAAATGGTTAGAAAAACACCCTGAATTTAAAGATAAATTTGAAGAAATAATTTTTCTAGCCTAGAATAATAGTATTTTCTTTAATTTCAGTTATGGGAAATCGTTAAATACATTTTACCTAACCTAATTACCGGTAAGGTGTTTACTTTTGAAAATAGAACGTATCATAGGGGTTTTTGAAAGAGAATTTTCTTCAAAGAAAGCTATGGAGCACGTTTACGAAATAAGTAAGTATCATAGAATTCAAGGATCACAGGGACTCATAGATGCAGGCAACTATATAGCGAAGGAAGTTAAAGCTTATGGTTTAAATGTTAGGAAAATTACGTTTAAATACGACGGTATTTCAAAGTTTTACGGCTTTACAGCACCTATGGGATGGGATATTAAGGATGCTTGGTTAAAAATTGTTAAGCCATATGAAAAACTTGTTTCAACTTTTAGAGAAATTCCTACAATGGTTATATCGCATTCTCCTGGAACAAAGGGGGAGGTTATTGAAGGAGAAATAGTCTATATAGGCTCTTGGAGACCCAGTGTTTTCCGCAAAATTAACGTTTCAGATAAGTTTGTTTTAGTCTCCGAAAGACCCTACAATGTATTTATTGAAGCTGCTAAAGCTGGGGCTAAGGGAATAATTGTTTTTAAGAGAAACTCTCCTGAACCAAATGCTGTACCCTACTTCGGCCTGTTTCTTAGTAGGAAGGAGGCGAGAAAATACTCTAAAACAGTTGCTCTAGCTATTTCAGAAAGGGTAGCTAATGAAATAGTATCGGCTGTGGAGAAGGGAAGAAAAGTTGTTGTTGAAACCTTTATTGACGCTGACTACAGGGTTAAGCAAGGATTCTCCATAGTTGCCGAAATCGAAGGCGAAATGGATAAGTACGTTGGATACATAGCACATTACTGCCATCCATCTCCCGGAGCAAACGATAATGCATCAGGTTCAGCAACATTACTTGAAATATCTAGAACTTTGATAAACATTTATGAGAGAAAATGTTTAGATAGAGGAGAATTAGGGTTCAGATTTATTTGGGTTCCAGAATACACGGGAACATTAGCGCTTCTTCAGAAAGAGCCTTCCGCAATTGAGCAACTGGAGTTCCTAATAAATTTAGACATGGTTGGTGAAGCTCAGGAAAAAACAGGTTCAACATTTAACATAATTAAAACACCTCTCACATTACCTCACTTTGGAAGCGAGCTTGCCGAAGCAATCGTAGATACTGTTTTTAAAAGAGAACGAACATTTAGCGGTTCAACAAGGCTTCCTGTTGTTAAATATGCTTTTACAGAATACTCTGTAGGAAGCGACCACGATATAGGTAATTTCGCCAAGAAACCGTCAATCATGTTTAATCAATGGCCAGATAAATATTACCATACACATATGGATACCCCGGATAAGGTAAGTTCTCTTTCCCTGAAATTAGCTGGGGTTTCAGCATTAACCTTAGGCTACACTATTTCATCTAAAACAGTAGATAAGAGAGTAGTTAGTTTGGTACACGCATATCTTATGAAGAATTACTATGAGAAACTTGTAAGAATTTTAAAAAGCACTAATAAAGTAGATACTTTGAAAAACATATTCACAAAACACTACCTCACCTATGCTTTAAAAACATTAGATACCTTATGTACTAGGTGGAAACATACATGTAATGAGGTTATGAAGGTTAAGAAAAATGTTTTAGCAAAGCTACGGTATAGAAAGGTTAAGATAAAAACTTCTAAGAATTTATCAGAGAAAACATTAAGGTTGAAAGTTAAGGAACTATTTAGCATGAAGAAAGCTTTTTCCGAAAAACCTAAGGTAGCAAAGGAGCTTACTTCGCTTATGGAGAAAAACAAAGCACTATTCTCGATAATATACAGCACTATAGTAGCTTTAAATATTAATCCAAGAACATATCGCGAACTCTATGAAATCATGATTTCCGAGTACGGGTGGTTCGAAGAAAAGAATTATGCAAGAACGATTCGAGCACTTGTTAAGCTAGGTTTACTCGAAATTTCATAGAGTATTTGCGGGAAAAACTAATATAAGAGCTATAATGCTAAAGTGAGGCTAGGTGAGCATTATTAATACCAACGTTCATGGCAACACAGCATCCAGACAGCACGGTTAAAATAACTACGAAAGAAGAGGCTTCTGAAGCAGTTAACGCTATTACACCTCTTATCGATGGAGGTTTTGGATGTAATGAAATAATGGTTGATTATGAGGGAAAACTTACAGCATACCACCAACCCGAATGGATTGTTCAGGAAGCATATAAGAAAGGTTTTCTTGCAGGAAAAGACTTTTTAATAACAGTTAGAGCACCAAATGATATTTTAGAAAGCGAAAGCAGACATTTAATGACTTTAATGGCTGCTATATTGGCTAATTTAAAATCATCTAAACTCTACAACGAAGAAGCAGTCCACTACATAGTGCTGCCTATGACGGAGAATCCTAGAGACATAGTTAATGTTCAAAGAAAAATAAATAAACTAAGGAGATTTGTGGAAGAAGAAGCAGGATATAAATCTAGAAAGGAAATACATGTTATACCTCTTTTTGAGCTCGTAAGAAAACATGTAAAAATAGATTACTTACTTGAAGCTGCAAGTGTCAGTTTAGTTAAGGAAATAGGGCACTTCACAGATGCCTTTAGAGTTTTTCTAGGGAAAAGCGATGCTTCACTTCATTCAGGTCACGTTGCAAGCACATTATCTCTCAAGCTAGCATTAGCTAAGCTACATTACTGGGCTTCTGAAAACTATGTTAAAGTATATCCCATAATAGGTATGGGTAAGGCTCCTTTTAGAGGCCATTTAGCACCACATAACATTGAAAACTGGGTTAAAGAGTATAAAGGATACTCAACTGTAACAATACAGTCAGCCTTAAGATATAATACTTCAAGACCCGACTACGTAAAAACATATGTTACTTTAAGAGAACATTCAAATCAAGAAGCGTCAATAAACATTTTAAAGAGTTACCCTGAAGTAATGGCGTTAATTAAGAAGGCTGAAACCGCTTACCTAAAGAGACTTTCGAAAATAGCTGAAATTGTTTGGAATATCTCTCAGCAAATACCTCAAACAAGAGATAGAGTAACTGTTAAAGAATATAAGAGGAAACAAGGAGAAATAATTTTACCAAGAGCAATAAAGTTCGTAGCTTCAATGTATACCATGGGTTATCCACCGTCACTTCTGGGTTTAGGATTATTTCTAGATAAAACATGTAAAGGTAAAGCGGAAGAACTTGAGCTTCTCTTAAAAATTTATCCTTCACTAATGAAGGATGTAAAGTTCGAAATGAAATACTATGTTCCTGAGGCATTTAAGAAATGGGTTGGTAAAGAAGCTAACGAGCTAATTTATGATGTAAGAAGAACTATAGACATACTCGGCATAGATTATGATGAACCCCATGATAAATATCGTAAGTTAATAGTAGAGCTTACATCAAGAATAACTATGAGAAGCTTAGTTAAAGCTGCAGAGTTTAGAGGGTTTTTAGGTTAACTAATATTGTTATGTGAAAGAGAAAATCATAACGTTTTTACACTATTTTAACATCATTTACTTGTGAGGTAGAATATACTATGGCTCGAAAGGCGAGTAAGTATAGTGGATTCGCACTTCTCACCATAGGATTAGTTCTCTTAGTAACCGTCTTCATATTAGCTTATATGGAATATAGGGGGGTTATTGTTCCGGAAATGAAGTCCCAAGAAGACATTATTTCATGGATTCTAAGTTGGGGAGTATATATCATTATGAAAATAGCATTTCTAGGAGTAATGGGTTGGATAGGATCCATAATAACATTGAGAGGAGTATCCCTTATAACATCAAGTGAAGAGCGATATTAAGGATAAAAAGACAAAACATAGCGGTGCATTTTATTGAAGAACATAGCTGGAATAATTAGGTTAATAGGTTACGTTCTAGCACTACTCATCTTTGCCGTATTACTATTGGAACTTTATTTATTCTCCATAGATTTAAGTCCTACAAATTTTTCAGTAAAGATAGCTAATGTGAAATGTCTAGCTAAAGAAGAACAAGCCGAAATAAACATTAGAATAAGTTATAACGGCACGCACCCTCTAAATGACTTCAGGGCATTACTTGAGATTAGGAAAGGTGAAGAAAAATTCATTATAAAGAGTAAGGCTATAAACTTAGTTCATGGATCAGTAACCACATTAACAATACCTATTTCTTCAGAAGATTTAAGAATTATTGAAGAAATGTTATTAGAAAATGCCACACTGTTCTTGGGCTTTGAATTTAAATACAACAAAATATTACCTTTAAGAATAGCTTATAATCAAACGTACAAGATATTTGTTCCACAAATAGAGCCTTATGAGTTAAAATATTACATAAATAATTCCCAGTACGATGTAATACTATATGCTATAATAGTTAATCCTTTGCCCTATAATTTAAATGTTAAAGCTGTTCTTACAATAAATAATTTTTCTAAATTTACTAGTTTAAGGCTTAAAGCTTGTGAAAGCATGACACTAAAGATGCCAACAATAACATTATCTAAAGGAATTATTGAAATAGGTGCGAATTGTACATTAAAATTACTAATGAATGATAGTGTTGTTGATAAAAGTACTTTTGAATGTGGGATTCCAGGTGACTAAAGTGGTTTGGAAAACTATTGTTAAGGGCGCTATAAAAGGAGCTTTTTCAACATTCATAACAATAATCATTCCATTATGGATTATAGGGAGTATTGGAAGAATTTTCGAAGAAGCTATTCAGCAAAGTTTTGAAGTGCAACAGATTACAATTGGAGGTTACGAGTTAGAGAAATACTTCGTGCTCATAATATTTATATCCTTAATCATAGGGGTTCTTGAGGAAAGTAAAGATTGGAGAATTTTAGGTAGGTCATTGCATATAGCATTATTTGTTTTCAGCTTTCTACTAATATACATGATACTTCAAGGTGGAATGTTTAGCAGGGAAATTGTTGTAGGAAAACAAATAATTGTTATTTCAATAGATTTAAGATTACCACTATATGCCTATGGTTTCCTTATAGTTTTCCCTTCAGTTACATCCTCGTTAATTGATATGCTATCTAGTATTAGTAGTACTTCAGAGTAGTAGTGCTAGTAACGCTTTTTGAGTATGCATCCTATTTTCAGCTTGTTCCCAAACTACTGATTGAGGACCATCAATTACGTCATCTGTTACTTCTAAGCCTCTATGAGCAGGTAAGCAATGCATGAAAATAGCATCGCTCTTAGCATGCCTCATTAACTCGTTATTTACCTGGTGCTTTGAGAGTTCCCTTATTCTTTCTTCTTTTTCCCTTTCCTGACCCATGCTAACCCATACATCAGTATAAATTACATCAGCACCTTTAACAGCTTCGTAGGGATCTTCAACGAAGTCTATTTGCGCTCCCGAGTGTTTTGCTTCTTCCTCAGCTACTTCAAGAACGTTCTTCGATGGCCTATATTTTTGAGGAGATGATATAGTGATGTTTACGCCAAGTTTTGCTGAAGCAATCAGTAAACTCTGTGCTACATTATTTCCGCCATCACCTAAGAAGACCAATTTTATCCCTTTTAACCTACCTTTCTTTTCTAAAACAGTGTACATGTCTGATAATGCTTGTACAGGGTGGAAAGAATCGCTTAAACCATTAATTACTGGTACATTAGAGTATTTTGCTAACTCCACTAAGTCATTATGTGAATAAACTCTCGCCATAATCCCATCAACATATCTACTTAGAACTCTTGCTGTATCAGCTATGGTTTCTCCTCTTCCAAGCTGAAGCTCATTCCAGTTAAGAGTTATTGTAAATCCTCCAAGCTGTTTCATAGCCGCTTCAAAACTTACTCTCGTTCTAGTACTAGGTTTTTGAAATATTAATGCAAGAATCTTACCTTTAAGTACAGGTATTATTCTTTCTCCAGAATAATATCTTTCCTTAAACTGAGCCGTTACTTTAAGAATGAACTCTAATTCTTCTTTCGAAAAATCACCTAACCATAAGAAATCACGACCCCTTAGGTTCATGATGAAATCACCTACATTTTCATTTTGGAAATAACGTATTCAACTATTTTTTCGGGAACATTAATTCCCGTTGCTTTCATAAAACCTTTAAACTCAGGCACACCGTTAACCTCATTAACCAAGTATCCTCTTTCAGGATGCATAAGTAGGTCAACTGAAATTACGCCTCCACCAACAGCTTCCGATGCTTTCAATGAGAGCTCCTCTAAAGTAGAATTGAGCTTCATAGGCTCTACTTTTCCTCCTCGGGCTACGTTACTTCTCCAGTCACCACTTGTAGCTATTCTCTTAATGCATCCAAGTACTTCATTTCCTACTACAAGACATCTAGTATCACTGTTAGATGAAGGAACATATTCCTGAATTACATGAACTTTCAGTTGCGTTGAAGGAAGATTTTCTCTATGTTCCGCTACTAAGAGGCCCTCCTTACTACTTTCAATGAGTGAAACAAGTCTGCCCCAGCTACCTATGGGTGGCTTATCTATTACCGGAAATCCTACAATATTGTATGCTTGCAGCGCTGAATCCGTTGTAAAGGCGATTACTGTTTCAGGTACTGGAAGTTTCTTTTCAACAAGTTTCTTATATGTTAAAATCTTATCTCCACAAGTAAGTATTGTTTCGCTTTTATTTATGGTAGGTATACCGTTAGTTTCGAGAACAACAGCTGTATAAAATGCTCTATACATGCTTACAGGCCTTATTAACGCTATACTGGCTTGCTTTAGGAATCCATTGCTAAAGTGTAAAGGATATGTTACAACATTCAGTAAGTGTAGCTTAACGTTTTTCTTCTTAAATTCCTTCACTATTAATTTCTCCTCAAGTCTAACGATATCATAGGCTAGAATTATCATGGCATGGTCACCGATGAGAAGACGTTGTTACTTACTGTTGTAGAAGGCTCATTAGATTCCATGTTTAACTGGCAAGCTTTCTCTAAGAAATCTTTCTCAACGACTTGGAAGATGCATCCCCAAGCACCGCAAACCATTATGTTTTAGTAAATATTTAAGTATTTCCACCATATTTCATAATTAGAAAAAATTTATTTCAATTACGTAGGCAAAGTAGAATATTTTTAAAGATGATGTTTTCTTTAAAAGTTCCTTCAAAAGCTCTTGCCCTTTCTAAATGCTTCATTTTGAGAACTGTCTAAGTGTTTTGTAAGTCACACTGTTTCTTTAACACTTTGCTTAATAATTTATTATCATTCTTCTTAATAGCTATTCGAAAAAAGCTAGGTGTTCAAATCAATTACGGGCTGTGCCATGTTTATTTGAAGGATTATTATTTCTCTCCTCTTAATTTCATGATGATACGCTTAAAATTTGCGTCACAATTTAAACCTTAAGGTTTAGACTATGTCTGAATACTTAAACTTTTAAATGAAGTAACAGTGATGTTTAAACAGGGGTTTACATGGGCAGTAAAGTAGTTTTTACAGCAATGTCTAAGAAGAGATATTATCTTAAGGGTCATGTGGCTAAATTCATTTTTGATAGAGGAAAAATTCCTCTGAATCCATTCCTATGTTATGACTATTTTCTCCTAGACACTGTTGCTAGAGATAAAATCAGAGAAGCAAACTTTGAGTTAATAAGTAGGTGTGATGAGCTATGGGTTTTCGGTGAAATAAGTGATGGTGTTCTTAAAGAGATATTTTTCGCTAAAGAAAAAAAGATTCCAATAAAGTATTTCAAAATAATTGATGAACCACTGGAATTTATAGAGATAAACGAGAAAGAAGTAAAATATGAACCTGAGGCTTTAGAATTACTTAGAAGATGGAAAAATGCTGGTAAAAAAGCGAGAATTAGTTGAAGCTAAGGAGTATTTTAGACTCAATAAAGAATACGTCATATGTGGTACATGTGAAAGAAGATGCCTAGTGGGATCTGGCAAGAAAGGATATTGTGGAAATAAAGCTAATATTGATGGGAAACTTTACAATATAGGATATGGTTTATTAAGCGCAATAGAAAGCCGCCCTATAGAAATTAAGCCTCTATTCCATTTCTGGCCCAATAGCACAGCTCTTACGTTCTCTGGATGGGGATGTAATTTCCACTGTCCTTGGTGTCAGAATTTTCCATTGAGTTTCAATACGCCTAAACCTAATGGAGACTACATGATCCCCCCGGAAAAACTTGTTGAAAAAGCATTAGTTAATGGTGATGAGGGTCTTTGCGCCAGCTTTAATGAGCCAACAATACACTTAGAATATCTCGTAGACGTATTTCAGAAAGCTCGTGAGCATGGACTTTACAATACTATAGTTAGTAATGGTTTCATGAGTATTTCTTCTCTTAAAGTCTTAAAGGAGGCTGGATTAAGTGGGCTAAATTTTGATATTAAAGGATGTAGGAAAACTTACAGGGAATTTTTGGGAGCACTAGATCCGATGATAGTGTTTAGGAATGCTAAGATTGCTTTAGATTGGGGGATACATGTTGAAATAGTCTTTCTAGTAGTTACAGGAGCTAACGACAGTGATGAGTGTATAGAATGGGTGCTTAAGAACCATGCAGATATTTTAGGAGAGGACGTTCCCTTACACATAAACAGGTATTATCCTGCTTGGAAATACCATAAGCCTCCAACATCCATAAGTAAGCTTTTAAAAATATATGAAAAGGCGAAAAGAGAATATGGTATAAAGTATGTTTACGTCGGGAATATAGGTGATCTAAAATATGAAACAACGTATTGTCCAAAATGTGGGAAACCGCTCATCGTGAGGTCAAGCTACAGAGTTATTGAATATAAGCTAACAAAGGATAATAGATGTCCATATTGTAATTTTAAAATAAATATTGTTGGAAACTATGTTCCCCATAAGCCTTTAAGTTACTTTATTTAGCCTCCTTAAGAATGCTTAAAACACATGCAGTAATTATCGATATTCTGGTTGGTTTAGCCCAATGCTTCCAAACCTTAGACCATTTCATTGAAGGTGTTAGGTTAACATGTTTTATCCAGAATAAGCTTCCATCAGGTTCCCCTATAGAAGTCTTCATATATAATCTTACAAGCTTAGGTGAAGGCCAATACTTACTATAAACATAAACTTCACACTCTGTAAGACCCGTTTTTACATGTTTTAAAGGTATTATGTAAAATACTGAGAGTACACTTTTGTCTCGTGTATTGAAGCTTTTAGGGAGGAGTTCTTTTAAAAACATTTTTCTACTTACTTTCTTGCTCCTTATAATATGCATCCAATCTTTAATTATGAGCTTACCGCTAATCTCAGCTAATTTAAATTTTCCAAGACCTTCCTTTTCCTTAAATTTAAGTTCCCACACCTTTTTAAACGAATAATTCTCTGCAATAACGTAGTATCCTATGTCATAAGAGCCTATGGGATCGTAATGCATAGTTAGCCAATCGCTTAAATTTGGCGTAAAACCTATTGTGAAACCTATAGGACATAATTCTGGATATAAAGGTATATCATGTTCTGGAGGAATATATGTTGGTTTCTGAACAGTCCTTACCCCATTCTCTATTGTTATCGCTAATGCTCCATACTTACTATGCTTCATGCTAAAATCTTTTAGAAGTGTTTCAGGGATTTTCTTAATGCTTGCAACTCTTCTAAACATTCCTTTAACTACTTTCTCAAGGGATTTGAGATATTCTTGAGAAAGAATGCCTAACGTAATATTTTCAGGGTTTTTGAAACCTCCTGAAACCTCAACAACTATGGGGTATTTACCACTAGCTGAAACGGTTTTTAAAACTCTCTCTAACATTGCAGAATATAGAGTTTCATCTGAAGCCTTCATCTGAACGTAACTTTCCTCAGGTTTGCCGAAGTAAAGTTCTCCTATCTTTTCATTTCTCCTATAAAATAGGAATGTTCTCTTTTCCTCATCGACAGGTCTTATGGAAACCATGTAGTTAGATAGTGATGATGCTTTTTCAGCTATCTC
>CAYOTT010000005.1:120580-129016 GCA_964406965.1 uncultured Desulfurococcales archaeon
CAGGTCTTATGGAAACCATGTAGTTAGATAGTGATGATGCTTTTTCAGCTATCTCTGAAGCATCAACAACTCTACCATCTTCGAATTTAGCCCACAAAATATGTTCTTGATTATAGAATTTATCATCAAAAACTATGGTGAGCTCGTCATTTATTATTGTAGGCATTTCTAACCACTTTTAGCTTTCTTCGCTTCCCATAGTAGAAAGTCCTTCACCGTACTCAACGGATTTCTCTTTCTTGAAAATATCTATTGCAAGCCTAAGTTCCTTTACCTCTACACCTAACTCTTCTCCTTCCTCTTTAACATTAAACGTTACTTCTCCTCTAATTTTCAATAAGTAGTCTTCAGGTAGTGGAAGCTCATAGCCGTTTCTAATTAAGGCTGTTGCAACCTTATATGAAAGGAGCTTTGTAAGTTTCCTACCTATTTTATTAATCTTAGATTTGTCTAGCCCTGCGAAAGCATCTTTTAAGGGTCTTGATAAACCAACGGTTATGATGTATGCAGGATCATTTGCTGCTCTTGTTGAGAACTTTATTGTAACCATTTTCTAACCCCATCTTTTCTATAGTATATTTAAATTTAAAAACTTGAACCTAAAGTTCCTTATAAGCTAGGTTATATGCTGCTACAGCTACTTGACCTAAAGCTATACCTCCGTCACCTGGGGGTACTTTAGTATTTACTGCAACTTGCACATCGTTTTCCTTAGCTACATCGTTTATTGCTCTTAACAATATGTCGTTTACTGCAGCTCCCCCGCTAACAGCCACTATAGGCTCTGTCTTAAATCTTCTAATAGCTTTAACACTTATTCCAGCTAAAGCTCTTCCTAAAGCATATTGCACTTGATATGCTATGACCCTCTTTTCTAAACCATTCTCTAGCATTTCAACAATGTTAAACATTAACTCCGAAGTATCAATTACGTAATTGCCTTTTTCACTAAATATTTTCGCCTCTAGATCGGTTTTTTCAGTAGCTTTAGCGTAAGCCTCTAGTTTCATGGCTGGCTCTCCTTCATAGGTTCTTTCAAAACATATTCCTAAAAGCGCTGCTACAGCATCTAGAAATCTTCCTAAACTTGAGGTTTCAGGTGTTGTTTTAGTCTTTAGTTGATAAATTATCGCCTTAAACTCTCTAACACCATATCTTAACTCGTCCATGTACCCCATTTTATTTAAGAATCTAAATATCTCGTCCTCATTAAATATTGATGATAATATTCCTACAAGCATTCTTAATGGATACTTTGTTGCTAAATCCCCTCCTGGCATTGGTTGGTATCTTAAGTGACCTACTCTCCTAAATCCCTTATAGGATGATACTAGGACCTCACCTCCCCATATTTTACCATCTAAGCCGTAACCTACTCCATCAATTGCTATTCCAACTATTTCCCTTTCAGGTCTAAGCCCTAATTCAACCATAACTGATGCTATGTGAGCGTGATGATGTTGTACCTTAAACAGTGTTGATCCATATTTATCAACATATTCTTCAGCAAGCCTTGTTGTTGCATAGTAAGGGTGTAAATCTGAAACATAAAGTGACTCATTTAAATTTATTTTGTATGTTTTGCAGAGAAAGCTTAAAGCTTCCTCCATAAACTCTAATGTTTCATAATCGTCAACATCGCCTATGTATTGTGTAAGAATTACCTTATCTTTTATTGCTATTGCACCTGCTGTTGCAAGTTCAGCACCGAAGGCAACTATGGGCTTATCTAATTCAATAGGTAGTTTAAACCATTTTGGCGCATAACCTCTACTTCTCCTTAAGAACACAGGTTTACCCATAGTTAGTCTTATAACGCTATCGTCGACCCTATTAGTTATTCTTCTATTATGTAAGAGTAAGTAGTCAACATATTTTGAAAGTTTATTTAGCGCGCACTCATTGGTTATACACATAGGCTTTCCTTTAGGATTACCACTGGTCATTATTAAGAACTTATCTTTAGTGTTCATAAGTAATAAATAATGTAGGCCTGTGTAGGGTAACATGACACCTATAGTGTTTAATCCCGGTGCAATATATTTTGAAACAAACGTGTTTTCCTTTTTAGGTAAAAGAACTATTGGTTTTTGAGGTGAAAGTAAGAGTTTTGTAGCCTCCTCAGGTACGTACGCTATTTTTCTAACGGTCTCAATATCAAGAGCCATTAGCGCAAAGGGTTTTTGCGGTCTCCTTTTCCTTTCACGTAATGTTAGAACAACTTCATCATCCGTTGCTAACGCAGCAATGTGAAATCCCCCTAAACCCTTAATTGCTACAATGTATCCTTCATCTATGAGTTTTGCAGCATACCCTATTGGGTCGCTTGTTTCAACTTTTTCCCCAGAACTATCTACTAGCCAAACCTTAGGGCCGCATTTTGGACAGCTAATTCCCTGTGCATGAAATCTTCTAATATTTTCCGGATCCTTATATTCTCTTAAACATTCCTCACATAATGGAAAATCCCTCATTGAAGTGTTTTCTCTATCATAAGGTATACTCTCTATCATAGAGAATCTGGGACCGCACCAAGCACAACTATTAAACGGATACATGAACCATCTCGATTTACTATCGAGGATTTCTCTTAAGCAATCATCACATATTCCTATATCAGGAGGTATCATGGAAAGCATTTTAGGTATTTTACCGCTTTTCAAAATTAAGAACTTATTAAACCCTTGAATTTGAGCCTCCTCTATTTCGAGTTCTTCAAGTTCTGCAGGTGGAGGTTTTTTTAAGGAAAGTTCCTTTAGAAAGTTCAGAACATTACACTGGAATCCTTCAACATGAATTTCAACTTCGCTTCCTCCAAGATTCTTCACATAACCTCTTACGTGATTTTTAGAAGCTATCCTATGAATGAATGGTCGAAACCCTACCCCCTGAACTACACCGGAAACCCTAATCCTTAATGCAATAGTTCTTTCCATAATACTCCACTTATATTGACAATGATGTAAGCTAATATAAGTTAGTGGCCACTTATGCTCTATAGAGTGCTACGTAGGTAATTTAAATATTTGAAGGGAATGAGGCATTAAGTAAGTTAAAAGAGGCAAGTAAAATGTGTCTTGGAATACCAGGAGTCGTCGTTGAAGTTAGGGAAATGACAGCAATAGTTGACTTCGGAGGGGTGAAAAGGGAAGTAGATAAGCTTCTCGTACCGGACATTAAGGAGGGAGACTACGTCATCGTACATGCTGGAGCAATAATTTCTAAACTAAGCCCTGAGGAAGCTCAAAAAACGCTCGAAGCTTGGAAAGAGGTTTTAGAAGCCCTATGAAGCCCTTATCTTTTACGGAAAATAACTAAAAGTATTAAAAGAAGACCTGCAGCAATAGCTAAACCCCCAAATAAGCTTCTCAATATGAACTTTATTTCTGGAACAGCTAAAACACCCACTAATATAAGTAATAACCCTAATATCACTAAACCTTGATCTTTAGATGTAGTTTTAGGTTTAACAAGCTTCTCCATTCCAGTAACTGGTTTTTTAGGTATAACGGCACAAGCTATTATGTAAAACAGCGTGGCAGCTGCAGGATTTATTATGAAGAACAGTATGAACAGGAGCCTTATTATGGAAGAATCAACTTTAAAGTATTCTCCAAGACCTCCGCAAAGGCCACAGATAATTTTGTCAGTTTCTGATCTGTAAAGCTTTTTCTCCTCACTCATGACTACTCACCCTAACATATTCTCGGTACTATTTCTCCTACAGGCATCTCTAATATCCTTAACCCGCCAGTTATTGTTTCTAAAAGCACATAACCTTCCCTTCCCTTCCTAGCCTCACCTATTATTGCTGCATTTACGTATCCAATTTTCCTTAAGGCTTCAACAAGTTCCTCAGCTTTTTCCGGAGTTACAGCTATTAAGGCTCTACCTTCTGAAGCCAATGTTAAAGGGTCTATACCAAGCATTTCACAGTAAGCTTTAACCTCTTCTCTTAAAGGAATATTCTCCTCCCTTACAACAATGGATACCTTAGATTTTCTAGCCCACTCATTAAGCGCCATAGCTAATCCTCCTCTTGTTGGGTCTTTAGCTGCATGTATACCTCCCGCTTTAAAAGCAACCTCCATAGCCTCAATTACTGGTGAACAGTCACTTATAAGGCTTTGTTCCTCTAAACCTATGCCTGACTGTGCAGCTAAGATTGCTGCGCCATGTTCGCCTACGGTACCGGTAATAACTATTTTGTCTCCGGGTTTAATGTTATAGTCTGAAATAACTCTATTAGGAGGTATTATGCCTAAACCAACCATTGTGATAACTATTTTATCTATTTGGTCTCTAGGCATAACTTTAAAGTCTCCACCAATTAATGCTACATTGTATCCTTCTAAAACGTTCCTTATGGAGAAAATTATTTTCTTCAACATTTCTATTTCGAATCCTTCTTCAATAACTACACTATCCATTGCAGCTATAGGCTTAGCCCCCATAACTGCAAGGTCGTTTAAAGTTCCAGTGGCAGCTAGTTTACCTATGTTTCCTCCTGGGAAAAATACTGGGTTAACAGTGTAGCTATCCACGGTTACTGCCAAGTAGCTTCCATCAGGTAAAGGTATTGTTGATGAATCTTCTAACTCGTCTAAGCCGAAACCGGTTGAAACCTTCTTTAATTTAAAGAATTTCACGAAAAATTTGTCGATGATTTCCGAAGTTTCCCTACCACCAGCTCCATGAGCTAAGGTTATTTTCTCAGGCATCACACGGAATCCCTCTCCAGCCTAAAGTTTCAGCATAGGTTATTTTGAGTATTCTACGTCAGCACATATAGTATATTGTTGGTTGAAAATATATTTTACAGAAAAATCTTTTCACTAAGCTATGGGTGTATTAGGAATTTGGAGGACTATGCTGTGGAAAACATTCGCAGTGGTTTAAAGGAAATAGTTAGAATGTTTAGAGAGTCCGGACTTCTAAGAGAAGCCGTTAAGAAAATTCATAAACTTACCCCGATAGCTGCTAGTAAGTTAGGTGTTGAAAAAATAAAGATAATGCATGTTTGTGGAACACACGAACACACAATAACATACTATGGTTTAAGAAGCCTCATGCCTGAGAATTTAGAGTTAATAGCTGGCCCGGGATGTCCTGTTTGTATTGCTCCAACAAGGATTGTTGATGAAGCAATAGAAGTAGCATTAAGTTATGATGTGACATTGCTAACGTATGGTGATATGTACAAAGTTCCCGGTACAAACATGAGTTTAGCAGAGGCTAGAAGCCTAGGTGGGGATGTAAGAGTAATTTATGGTTTCTTAGACGCCATTAGAATGGCTAAGGAAAAACCTGAAAAAACACATGTTTTTCTAGCTGTAGGTTTCGAAACGACACAACCAACAGTTGCAAGCCATATAGTGCTAGGTACAATACCTAAAAATCTAAAATTACTTATAGCATATAGGTTAACTGTCCCAGCAGTTCATTACGTTCTAAAACAACCTGATATACCATTGAATGGAATTATCGCGCCAGGACATGTTACGGCAATTACAGGGGCTAAGGCATGGAAGTTCTTGCCAGAAGAATACAACTTACCGGCTGTAGTAGCTGGTTTTGAACCATTAGATGTTATTCTAGCAGTTTTAGAAATTCTTAAGCAAATAATTGAAGGCAAGCCAAGAGTATTCAATGAATATTCTAGAGTAGATAGCTGGGATGGAAACATTGTAGCACAAAAATATGTTAATGAAGCATTTAATGTAGTCGATGCTCATTGGAGGGGTATAGGTATAATCCCCAAAAGCGGCCTTGAGCTTAAGGAGAGATTTAGAGAATTTGATGTACATGTAGATTTTGACTTAAAGATACCGTATTCGATAGATTTACCTCCAGGTTGTAGATGTGGTGATGTAACCTTAGGTAAAGCTGTGCCGACGGATTGCCCTTTCTTCATGAAAACATGTACTCCAAATACTCCCTATGGTCCATGTATGGTTTCATCTGAGGGCACATGTGCTGTTTGGGCTAAATTTGGTGGAGGAGGTAAGGTTAAGGAGCTTGCTAAACTCTTAGGTTTAAAGTTTTAAGTTCCGGCCGTTCTCTTCTCAAGCTTCTCAATAGCTTTAATAATGCCTAAAATTATTGCTTCAGGTTTAGGTGGACAACCGGGAACGTAAACATCAACAGGTATTATTTGGTCAACAGTGCCAGCTACTGGATAATTATCTGTTGTAAAAACGTTTCCTGAAATAGCGCATGAACCTATAGCCACTACCGCCTTAGGTTCAGGTACTTGCTGATATACTCTAAGCAGTCTTTCTCTTGAATGCTTAGTCATTTGTCCCGCGATTAATATTACGTCAGCATGTCTCGGACTAGGAGCAAGAAGTATTCCGAATCTTTCAACATCATATCTAGGAGTTATTGCAGCAGCTATTTCAATATCGCATCCGTTGCAGAGACCCCCAGCTGGCGCATGATATAGCCAAACAGATTTCTTACGAGCCCACTTCGCTAAGGAACATAGGAAACATTTTGAAGTAGCTTTAGAGGAGCTCATGGCTTTTCACCCTTAATTAAAACTCTTATCAAGAATTTCCTAAACTCGGGAATATTCTCTACTTTATGTCTACATTCTCTACAAACGCTTAAGAAGAAGCTAATTTCTTCAGAATCCACTATTCCCTTCATTTTTTCAAGCATTTTCTCAGCTATCCATTTAGCATGTCTTTCAGTTATGAATGGTTTTCCGCAAAGCTTACACTTAATCATCTCATGAGTTACAGAGGATTTAAAGGCGTACTTGTCCTCTGAAGGAACACCGTATTCCTCCATTAAGTGAATAGCATCTACAGGACACGCTTCCTCGCATCTTGCACAGAATGTACACTTACCGTACCATACCTCTAGAGTTCTCTTACCATTTTCCTCAGTAACTGTTATTGCATCAGATGGACATACGTGAGCACATGATGTGCAACCTATGCACTTCTCAGTATCATATACAGGTGGTCCACGGAACTTCTTAGGGAAATACGGTTTTGCAGCAGGGAAAGCTTCAGTAACCGGATTCTTAAAGTACTTCAGCGCTTCCTTAATTATACTTGCCTTCATCTTAGAACACCAACCCCACACAAACTCTTACAACATCTATAAGTGCTAGAAATGCTGCAATTTCCCATAATGGCCACCCGGCTTGTTCAATACGTAATCTAGGATTAATTACGTCAACAAACGCGTAAATTAATGCGAAGAAAACAATTTTACCTAGAAAAACAAGTGCGTCCACAACTACGTTACCTATTACAGGCCATCCGAGGAACAATGTTGCTCCAAGAGCCGAAATAGTAAGCCATTTAAGAGCCTCACTTATTTCGAAAAGTGCTCTTAATGCTCCAGAATATTCAGTATAAGGTCCAGCAACGATTTCCGTTTCAGCATGTGGTATATCGAAGGGCCTTTTCGCAAGCTTGGCTTGTGCTGCTATGAGAAATGCTATGAAAGCTAATGGTAGCCTTATCGCGAAGGGCCCATGTAAAGCTTGTTCTTCAACAATACCGCTAACTGTTATGGTGTTTGAAAGAGCAAAAACCGCTACAGCTGAAAGCCATAAGGGAAGTTCGTACCAGACAAGTAAGGATGCCTCCCTACCTGAGCCAACGATTCCATAAGGGCTTCCAGAAGCCATGCCTCCAAAGATTATGGCAAATGTTGGAATAGTTAGTAAATATAGAAGTACTATAGCGTCTCCTAAGAAACCTAGTGCTGAGAATTTTCCAAAGAACGGTAAAAGTAGTACAGCAGTTAACAACGCAGCTACTGAAGCTACCGGGGCGCTTATAAAGCCTAGTTTCCAAGCTCTTAACGGAACAATGGTCTCCTTTATTAACAACTTAAATATGTCAGCATATGTCTGATACCACGGAGGACCTCTTCTACCTTGTAATCTCGCCCTAATTTTCCTATACATCCAAACAATTATTCCTCCAAATAGAATAGAGAATACTAAGCCTGGAAAAACAATTACTTCAACTAACGCCGTTATTACAGGTATAATGAACATTACATTTTCACCCTCCTTCTAATGAAATCTTGAAGAAGAACAGTTTTTTCACGTCCTCTTCTCAAATCAACAATAACTAATCTGTCATTGCATGATAAGCAGGGATCAATACTTATGATAATTTGAGGAGCGTCAGCTAATTTATCGCCTACAAGCATAGGTTTCGTTGCAGGTAAATTCACAAATGTTGGCGTCCTTAACTTAATTCTCTCCGGAATATTCGTGTAATTCGATTTCACATAATATATTAACTCGCCTCTTGGCGCCTCAGCCCTACCTATGTCCTCGCTTGGAAATGGATAAGGTAAGTCCGCTATCAACTTTCCTTCAGGCATGTTCTTTAATGCTTGCCTTACAATTTTTATTGACTCCAAAGTTTCTCTAAGCCTAACAAGTATTCTACCATAAACATC
>CAYOTT010000006.1:0-94979 GCA_964406965.1 uncultured Desulfurococcales archaeon
CTGAGGCCCCGATGGCGTAGGCCTGCGTGGGTTCAAATCCCACCCCCCGCACCAAGAATTTTCCTTGAACTTTATCATTAATTCCTCTATGAGTTTGCATGGCCCTATTGATTTCGTTATTTTCCTTTTAGACTCAGGATCATACCATTCTTTTACGAGATAATAGTTTCCCTTAACCTTCTTTATCTTGTAAAATACCATTTCAGTATTCCCCACAGTAGTTTCCCCTCATTTCAAACTAATATTGGTTTCCAAATAAAAACACTTTGAGGAAGCATGGCTGGGGAAACAAGAAATAATGAGCAACTATCTTTCTGAATAGCCCTATTTTTTCCACATGTCAATATTTAATGGGGGTTACCGTAATATTTTTAAACTCTATCATGCGAGTTTGTTGAGGATTTCCTACTTTACTGTATTCTCAGAAAAGAGCAGCTTCACTGGGGAAACCATAGCCTTCAGTTCTTTTGCCAGTACCGTGAAACACTCACACTCAATATCGGGTAATAGAAGTTTTTACCCATGTTTAACCCCCACGTAAAACTTATAAACTATACATAATTAGATTTGCTGTTTCCCAGAGAAGAGCATACAAACACGCCACCAAATCTCAATACTCTTTCTAGACGTGACGATATGTTTAGTTTAATTGACGAAAAAATAATAACTGCGTTTTGTTAAATAATAACGGTGATGAGAACCTTTTTAAACAAATGATATTAATATATGGTGATAAAATTGCCATCTCGAAGAGATTTATTCAATGGTGTAGCATGGATTATTGTCGAGTTTAGATTTACGCCTAAGGATATTCTATCTATTCGAAAATATGCTCGCTTTGCAATACAAAAAGTGGCTTATTTACTTCATTACTTAGGGGTAGATGGGTTTAGAAGCTTAATGTTTAATCTATATATAAACGGTCCATATTCGCCAGAGTTAGCAGATACATATTTTGAATTAGCTAGAAAACATCCAGATAGAATATGTGATTATGCTAGAAATTTCAGACTGGAACCAAGAATTCATTATATTGTTAAATGGTTTATGAAAAAACGTTATTGGTGGATGGAAATAGCAACCACCATTTTAATGATACGTAAGAGATATCCACGTATTAGCATAGATGCTTTATATAGACTTGTAAAGTCAGCTAAACCTTGGATTGATGAAGAAACTTTCAATAGAGTCTATAGATCACTAGAGAGAGAAGAATTGCTTTGAATGTAAAGGGACCATCACTTGTGGAAAGTCTATCATATAGATGCATGCATTCTAGTTTCGTTACTAGATGGAAGCGACGATTATCACAAAATATATAGTCAGTTATTTAATAGATACAATATGCATTATCTATTTCGAATAACCCACGTGGCCTTTGGCGAAACCCTTCATAGACTAATGGTGAAAAAGATAGATATGGATTTAGGTAGGATATCTAACAGAATACAACATTACAACATTGAAATAAGAAATATGCCTGATTATAATTCGTTAAAGAAAATTATGAACTTTATTAGAGAACATGACGATAGGCTAGATTATAATGATATTCTCATTGTTGCTGCAGCTATAGCAGATAAGGAATGTTCAGGACTAATTACTATGGATAGCAATATGATAGGTAACCAAGCAATAGATTTAGCTGCCCAGAATTATGGAAAGAAAAGATTCATAGTAAGCGATAATCCATTTAAGAAACATAGAAGGTAACAACTTCATAATAATTTCGTTTATAGTCTAAGCAACATGATACTAATATGTTAACATGTTCCAGCACGTAGCTAACATAGCCTTGCAGTTGTTGGTTGGTATAGTGAAACGCGCGTGCACAAATTTTTTAAACCCTACTATGATTTTCCGATCCGACTCTGCCAATTCCCTACTACTGCTACATAGCCTTGCATTTTGGTGCTGTCACCATGAAACTCTCTTACTCTTCTCTATTTCTTCGCAATTTCCTAGAGATTTCGACTTTCTCTTGCCAGTTGATGGATCATACCATTCCTTAATTAAATAGTACTTACCCTTTATTTTCCTGACACGGTAGAAAACCAAGGATTCCACCATATTAGTTTTCACCTTCAAACTATTTAGAGTTTGCTTCACGGATAAAAACACTCCGAGGCCCTGTGGAAACATGAGCCACAATATATAGGTTCGAAACAATATCTATATATTATATAGTTTTTTCAACGTGGCTGAGTGAAGAGTTTTTAGCTTTGTTTCACGCATGGATAAAATAGGTGCTTAATGTGGTGGAAAATGAAAGGAAGCTTCCGAAGAAAGATGATCTCAGGGTTTTCTGTGAGTATACCATTCAGTTTATTAAGAGTATTCCGAGGTCTAAGAAGGAGTTTTTAAGAACCGAGGAAAAAGCCGAGGCTCTTGGTAAGTTACTTGCTGAATTAGTGAATGCTGTTAGGAGCGGGGAAAATGAGGAAGCAGAGAAAGCATGGGTTAAGCTGTTCAAGGAAATAAAAGCTCAGGTAATAGAGGAAACGCTAGCTTACGCCTTAGTATATGCTTACTACAGGATTCTGAAGCTTAACAGGAAGCTTTTAATGGAGAAATGCGGGCTCCCCAAAGCCACATGCTACAGGTGGATCAAGGAGCTCTCATGGGTTATGGATCCAGAATTTAAGAATCTAAGGAAGGCAATTGACCACATAGCTTACTTCTGGAGCTTCCCAGCCCTAACGGTTACCGCAAAAGAGCGCTACAGCATGGAAGAGCTTGAGAAAGCAGTCTTCATGGAGCAGTCTCAGAGGTAAAAAGGAAGTCTAAAGCAGAGTCTCAGATGAAAAGCGTAGCCGACATTAGCTGTCTCATTCGATGCGGTGCTGAAAAACAGCTAATACATTGTTATAGTATATATAGTGGGTCTCACAGTCTCAGAGTCTCACATCTACGGTTTAAGAAAATAGTATGTGAAGCCCTCTGACTCTAAACGTTGCAGCTCAGCTTCTGCTTCACGAAGGCTCCTGGAGAAGCCGCTTAAGCTGTAGAAGATAATGTTCCTTATCCTGTGGGCTAGGGCGAAGTCGACAGCGGCCAAGTAGTTCCTGCGCCTCCAGAGAGGCACGGATTTCGCATGCGGGGGATCAACAAAGTAGGCAACAATCCTAAGCCCCCTTTCAGCAGCAACCCTGCGAATCTCCTCCTTAACATCCTCGGAAAGCCGACCAACAAAATACACAACAGCCTCCTCCATCAAGCCTCACCCTTCCAAGAAAGAAAGCCAGCAAACAAAAGATAAAAACCCTAAGACCATTCGGAATCTGTCGGAACTTATGCGGAATTCGTCGGAATTCATTCGGAAACGATGCGGAATTCATGCGGAATTGATGAATATCAGAGCGGGGTGGGGGTCTGGAGTGCTACGCGGGACAGGCGGAGGGGGCAGGGGTCTCTCCGATATATATGAATTCCGCAATATTTCCGCATCAGTTCCGAGGTTTTCCGAATGAATTCCGAGAGGTTCCGAATGTTAGCTCTTCTCTCTAGGTTTTAACTCTAGGAGCTCCTCTAGTTCGCTTGGGGAGAGAGCGGTTAGCTTGGAGTCTTTAGGTATCTTGGCTACTATGTCGTTGCCTTTGAGTGTGAAGGCTAGGAGCTCGTTCAAGAGCTTGTTCTCGGAGATTATGAGGATCTTCTTTCTAAGCATGCTCAGTATCTTAGGTGTGGACCACTTTCTCGTGTCTATAGCTTCAGCTATGTAGCGCCTCACATCTTCATTGCTTAAGGGAACCTCCACGGGTCCTTGGATTGCTTCTAAATGCTCATTGTACCATCTTGCGATTGCATAAATGGTTACTCTAGCATAGTATGGGAGCGTGGCCAGAAGCTCCGCTTTCGTAGCGAACCTTAAATCGCCAACCAAGTAGCCTAGGGAAGCAACCATCTTTTCCTTAAACATTTCATGCTTAGACTCAGCTGCTTCATCCAGAAGCTCGCTTATGCTCAGCGTTCCGCTCCAGACTTCAGGGAGCTTCGCTAGGAGAACATTGTTTAGCGCTAAGGCCTTGATTCTTCTCGAAGAATGCATGAAAACATTTCTGAGGTAGGTGCTGAGGAATCCGAGGCCCTTGTCTTCAACCTCCTCTATTTTATCGTTAACTTTGCTTGGAAACTCTACTTTCTCCTTCAGCCAATTTTCAACTGAAGGTTGTTCCCAGATTTTCCTGAGAAGCTTTTTGAGCCTAGCATTGGATCTAACTCCTCTAATGATTTTCCATGCTTTGAAGAATTCATTGTTGAAAGCAACTGGGTTTGCTTCTCTAAGATATGGGAGGTAGAAGAATATTGTTCTCGAACCTAATGCCTCAGGGTTCGAGAGAAGCAGCCTAACCGAATTGCTGAATTGCTCTACTTTTCCGCTTAAAGTGTTTCCTGTGAAAACAAGAGGGGCCGTGCCGTAGCATACTATTCGGTGTAGGCCTACTTCCCTTCTTGAAAACCCTAGGGCCATATAATCCAATGTGTATCTTAAGGTTTCATCAGCCACGTTCACTTCTAAACTTTCCACCTGAAGCACAATATCTCTACCATGAAGAGCGCCTATTGTTGGCCTCTTCGTTGAAGGATCAATGCCTCCGATAAGGGAGGTTGCGGTGGCGTGGGCTACTGGTTCATCGCCTTGAACAGCTCTGGCTAGGGTTGTCTTTCCTCTTCTTGTCGGTGTGAAGAGCAAGGCATGGGGGCTATCGAATGGTCTAAAGTAAGGTAAGGCATAGCTGCTGTAGAACTCGTAAATGAAGGGGTCTGCTCCATCTTTCGGCTTTGCTTTTTCAAGAATGTTATGCCATCTATCCTGGGCCATGTAGTAATCGACTATTTCGTTGGAGAGGCTTTTCCTTAGGAAAAACGTTATTTCGGAGAGTGTGTCGTAGTTTTCGCCTTCCTTTAAACCGAATGTTTTTCCGAGAATGCTCAATATTCTCTCCCTATCTGTTTGGCTCAGTTTCTCAATGATTTCCCTTATTTCATCCGCCGAAGCCTTGTAGAGGTATCCTTCAACCTCTCCGAGTTTGAAGAAGGAATCGGTAATTATCAGTCTTTTATCGTCAGTTACGTAGAGCCATAGTGTAGGAACCCTTTCAAGAGCTAAAGCGAATGCTTCATCAGGGTTTAGCCCGTAGCTTTCAAGAAAGTCTCTGTAGCTTGTGCTTCTTGCTTCGCCCCCTGCTGAAACGGCCAGTCCAACCTGCTTTCTCGCAAGCATATCGAATGTTTCGGTTCCCCCGTTGACTTTGAGGAGTCTTCCGCCCTGCCAAATCTGAGTTATGTAGTCGTAGGCTACATAGAGCGTTTTTGCCAGGAATACCCTGGCCTCAGAGGGTATCGTGAACTCCTCTGTAAGCAGAGTTTTAGATCTAAGATATGCTTTCTCAGCTTCAGCGTATGCTTCCGTAATTTCATCTTTAAGCGTTATTAACCGTAAGTATTCATCTACTTCTTTAGGCCGTTTCTCATGAAAGTATTTCTTCGCAGCTTCAGCCGCAAACTTCTTTGACAACACTTTTTCACGTAGCTTCCTTAGACTTTCGGCCTCAACCCTCACCACTACATTGTCAACGCTTACCTCTGCAACAACCCCTCTCTCAGAATCCGCTATTTTGATGCGTACTTGAGCCTCAGCCACGGTTACCTACCCCCTGACCACCCTTTTTAAATGAGAAACATCGCCAACGATGCTCACAAAAGCTACATAATAGTGAGAACTCAGGTTTAGGCGGCCTATTTTCCCTAAGAGAATACCATAGGTGAAAAGCGCGCTTAACGGTTTCCTTCCATAGTCGTTTACCAGGTTTTAAGTCGAAGACTCTTACTTTTCCGTCTTTACCTATGTAGATAAGGTATCCTTTCCTAGCTTTACTCATTATGAGGTAAGCGTTAAGCTGCCTTAAATGAGGTAAGTAGGGTTTCTCAGGAACCTTTCCTGTGGTTTTAATTTCTAAGACAATGTTTTCCCTCGGATTGTAAAGATCAACATGCCCTACGAGCTTAAATTTCCCCAGGTTCCATTCGACCTCTAACTCATCAATCCATCCCTCCTCTCTCAAAAGATCCTGCAATGCTACATGAACGCCATTTCCAATAGCCATAATGACATTTTTAATGTCAAGTGTTGCCTTCAGTGATTTACGATCATAATAGGCTTTCCTCAGGCATCCTGAAACTTCGCCAACATGGATTATGTCGCTACCGTAATGTACCCTAGAGGATTTCTCTATGATTCTTCGAAACCATGAGTAAACGGTTTGAGCATTAATTACCGTTACCATTCCATGATCCCTCATAGAGTTTTAAAGTAAGGTAAAAGATCTCAAGCCAGGTAAGCGTGAAAGCAGGCTTGTTCTGAAGAGAATCATAATTAAGCCCAAAGAGCTCCTCAAGAAGCTCGGATCTTACAAGGTATCGCCTTGGCTTGGAGGCTCTAATGAGCTCAACTTTTCCTTCACGTGCGTAGCTAGCGAGTAGCTTTCCGAGCTCTGTTTCAAGACTGTGATTATTGATTCTTAAAATGGTTTTTACATCTCTCGGTGAAATCGTAACGACAGTTCCTCTCGCATGCCTGATTTTCCACAAAAGAAGCCTGATAAGCGCCTCCCTTGCTAATTCTCTTCTATCCTTGAAAAATGAAAAAAGAGGTTTGGTTTTAAGAGCCATCGCTTAATCACCTTCTTTGATTATTACTTTTTCTGCGTCAAGATCTACTGTTATTGATGCTTCCTCCCCTATTGCAGAAGCGACTATGTCGGCTATGAGGTCCTGCGCAGCCCTCTTAACGTCTTCAGCCTCTTTTTCATCAAGCTCAGACGCAATACTCTTAACCGTCCTCATTAGCTCCTTGACTTTCTTCTTCATTGATTCGCTAAGGCCCTGCGGCTTCTTTTCCTCCTCAACACTTTGCTTAGGAACTTCGTATGTTATGCTGAAAAACGGATTCTCAAGCCACAATGTCTCAAGCTCTTCTTGCAGGTCTCTTTTCAAGTCTATGAGTAGTTCTTTGGTAACCGCTTTTCCGTGCTCTAATCTCTCAAGAAGAGAAGCTACTAATTGCAGCTTGGCTATTATTTCAGCTTCGCCGATTATCCTTAGGAGGTCTTCGGCTTCTTCATCGCTAATGTCATTCGCACGTATGATTTCTTTTAAGCGAAACACGAACATGATTGCCACCTCAATATGTTGGATTTGGTATAAGTTCGACTACTTCGCTATAGATTTCTCCATTGTCCTTGCTTATGCTGGCATAGACTGCTACAGCGTTGCCTTTCAGGTAGATGCGGACTTTGTAGCTGTCCTGCATTTCCAAGACATCGACAGCTAGAATGTCCTTGGGATTTACCATGTGCTCCTTTACCGCATTAGCTAATGCTAAACTAATTGCCTCACTCCTCCCAAGCTTTTGCTTAAGAGTTTGGGTTTGCACAGACTTCACCTCTCTATATTTCTAGTAGTTTCTAGAAACTTATAAATTTTTCTAGAAATTTCATGTAACAGGGTTTTTATTCTAGAAATTTCTAACATGTAATTGGTGGTTTCATGGGAAGCATACGTGTTGTTAAGCTTCAAGCTAGGGAGGTTAAGTACTTCAGAAGGAAGGAGGGCCAACCTGAAAAGACCGAGAAGACAATACATTATCTCTTGACTGTTCCAGTTGAGCTTATTAAGGAGCTTGGATGGGCTAAAGGAGACCCTCTCGTAGTCAGGATAATGGAAATAACTGTTAACGGATCCAAAAAGAAAGCCCTTATCTACTATAAACCTTAACGTAGGGTTTTTTACTTCAGAACTTCTAACTTCTTTTTTGGGGGCTATCTGGGAGGTTTGGTTCATTTATCTTCGCCTCTTCCTCCTTTTTTTCTTAATCTTCAAGCCTAGGAGTTTCTGTGGTGTTAGGAATCTCCATAAGCGCTCGAAGTAGCCTTCCATGCGCTTTCTGAAAATGGTGTACCCTCTGCGGTGTACTGGCCAGGGCCAGGGGAGTTCAAGTGTTCCTGAAGGTGTTCTTCCCGACCTAGGGCGTCTTGGCTTCTCAGGTTCCTGCTTAAGCAATAGCTGTGTCAATTGCGTTAACGAGGTTCCCATGTCGATACGTGGTGTTGGCATTAATTCTTGCGGAATATCAAGCTCAATTCTTGGCTCTTTCCCGAGGCCTTTCTTCGGAACGTTCTTCGGCGTTAGGCTAGAAAGTAGTGCCATGCCTTCATCTAGCTTTCTAAGTTTCTCCTCTTTGATGTTGATGATGTTTCTTAGAAGCCTCCTGTAGTGTTGTCTGAGTTTTCTAGCGTGGGCTGAAGCCTTCCTGACCGAGAAAAGCTGCTTCAGAAGTTGCTTGCTACGGTAGCTCTTAAGGGGTTTGATGTCTGCTTCTAATATATTAGATAATGTATTTACTGTGGTTGATTTGCTGCTTATACTCGGTGCTGGTGTTTTAGATTTTGCCCGCGGTTTCCCCTGCGGGAGCTGGCCTCTAAGAGGCTGGGTTAATGGTGTAGCCGATGGCTCTAGCTTCGTTTCCTCAACCTTCTTCGCTCTCATCTTCTCGGTGGCTTTCACCACATCCTCTATTGGCTGCAAGAGGCTTAGCGCAGCTCCAGGTGATAGGTTAATGTCTAATCTTGGCTCAAGAATGGTTACTGTCCTAGACATTCTGCTTGTAAACAGTGTTTTGCCGAGCAGCTCCTGAATCAGCGAAGCCGATGGTGTGGCTGAAATTGCTGTTCCCGCTGAGGGAGCACCCTTCAGCGAGCGAGCTCGGAGAAGCAAATCCAAGGCTATGCTTTTAGTTGCACTCTCATCAACCAGTAGATAAAACTCTTCGCTTGTCCACTTAGCGGGTTTTTTAGGCAACCTTGAGGGCTTGACAATATCCCTTGCCATGTAGAGGATGCCTTTAGGCCCTATTCTTCCGCCTGAAATCTGGATGCGCCCGTGTAAGCCCGATGCCTCAACATTCACGTACTGGAATTTCGGTGTTGAAGCAATATCTGCTGCTCCAGTGCTGGAGCCTCCAGGAACCTTCACAGCCTTGCCAGAATGCTTAAGCTTCAGTATGGCCATTTTATCATTAAAGACAACTTTTCCCTCGGTTTTCTCAGGTATGAGCTCGTACGTTACCTTCTTTTTCCCAGCAATCTTGGAGATGCCTTTTCCTAAGGCTTTGAACCCTAGGTAGGTTCCTACTGCTCGGCCTGTTGTGAACGGTATTGCCAGCGGATCAGTCATTAGCACTTTTGCTGTGTTCTTAATGGAGCCTGCGGGATCCTTGAGAAACTCCCTTGCCTCTCTAAGGATGCGCCAGGGCATTGCTACATCGACGAACCCTGTTAATACGCCAGCCGTGAACGCTGATGTCGAAGAAGCTAATGCGTAGCCCCAACCATAAAGCTCATGGATGTTTGGCTTGTAGCTTGGAACGGTTTCTGTTCCCAACTCTTCCTGCAAATGAGGCGATAACTTAGCTTGTTCAACCTCTACCTTTGCTTTAGCTTTTTCCTGGTAAGCCATGGTCTCAAATTCCCTGGCCTTTCGAAGCCACCCCCTAGCCGACGTTAAGGCTATGGATTCAGCGGTTAGAGCTGCTTCTTCAACCGCTCTTCCCGTTTGGCCACCAACATTGCCCTTACTAATAGGCTCAGCAATGTTCTCCTGGCGCCAATGCGGCTGTTTTTGTTCTTCAACCATACGTTTTTCAGCTATTTTCCTCTCCATAGCCTTGGCTCGTTTCAGCTGCTTTTCGGCTGGCGAGCTAGAGGGAGGCCATGGCTTTTCTTTTCGCAACTTCTCCTCGATTATTTGGCTCCTAGGAGCTTGTCTCCGAATAGGCTTCCTGGTTTCGCTAAGCTGCTTTTCGATTGGTAATTGCTTTAGCTTCTGAAGCTTCCTCCTAGCTCCAATTAGAGCCTCAGGCGGAGCTGGTTGAACAGGGCTAGCTTCACGCTGCGGAGATGGCGGAGGCGGTGGAGGAGGCTGCTGTAATCTCTTTTTCTGCTGCTCCTGCTGTTCTTGGTAGTTCTCGTTAGGAGCCGCTTTTAGAAGCATGTTTTCTCCGCCTCTTCCTAAGAGCCTTGTATATTTTGCTGAGTCGCCTTCGCCTCCTCATATTGAGCCACCATTTTGAGGAAGTTTAGGGCTAGGTCATGTGCGTACCAAGCGTAGGTTCTCGCCTTCTCCTGGCTGTAGCCGAAATAGTGTCGTAGGACCGTGTACGTTAGCGACGGGTTCAAGAGGGCCTCAAGAATTATTAGCGATGCTAGATCCTTGATGTAGGGTTGCGGATTCAAAGCCTCATGAAGCTGCTTAAGAATGCTTAAGACCTCGGGGTAGAGTCTTACTTGCTCCTGTCGCCCCACTTCATAGCACCCTAAGACACTTAATCGACAAGCTTATTTGCGAGCACACAATATTTAAAATATGTGCTCAGAAGCACATATCGAGGTGTGCGGTTGAATGAGAAAGCACAGCAGCAGGTTAAAAAGAAGTGTGCGGAGTGAAGACCGTAACGCACAGGCTCTTATTTTCATGTTAAAATATATTGCTCTAAACGGTCCCCTACCTCTTTACAAGGCGATTAAGGCTGCTTCCGAGGAGCTTAAACTAAACTTTGAAGCTTTCAGAGCCTATGTTCAGAGAAGATTTGAGAGGCTTGTTGAGAGAAAAATAATTGATGTTCTCGAAACACCTAAAGAGGGAGGGAGAAAATACATTGTAGATATTGGGCCCAATGGCTTAGGCCTCTTAGACGCCTATTTTCCCTTAAAGTACATTGTTCTGGCAAGGAAAGGATATTTCCCTAAAGACTTCGCTGATTTCATCATGGAGAATCTTAGAGAAGACCATAGGGCTCTCCTCAATGGCATACCGTTGTCTCTTCCGTTAAAGTATTTTTATAATAAAGTATTCTACCGAACCTTCGATGAATACTACAAAAACCATTTTGAAGATCCGCTTACTCGGGAAAGACATGAGCTACTTCACATGCTAGACTTCAGCAATAAGGAGAAGCTAAAGAAGTCTCTGGCTAAACTACAGCCTCAAACTAGGAAGTATTTCCTACCGAAATTTTTTGAAGAAATTATTGAGGATTTGGAAAACGCCATTAAATTCTTTGAAGCACAAAAGAAGAAAGCACAAGAGTTCCTGAAAATCCTGCAAGAAGTAGAAAAGAAAAAATAATTTAAATTATTTTTATTCTATTTCTAGCTCTAGGATTTCGAATCCTCCTTTCCTGGCTGCTTCCCAGTATTCTTCCGTTCGCTTCCTCGATGTTTCCAGTAGCTTGTTGAATAGCTCAATTCCTATACCCGCCATTTCGCACGCTCTGGTTTTAGAATAGCCTTTCGCAACATAGAAGAGGGCTAGGTAGAACCTTGACAGCTCCATGTACATCCTGTGTTTCCTGAGGAAACGCTCCTCCAAAGCAACCCGCCTACCCATAATCAACCACCAGAAACAACTTCCTCCAGCTTCTCCAGTTTGCTTAGCCATCGCTTATGGCTAGTAAGAATGTTCCTGTATTTCCTGGTCCTGCCTCCCTTCTTCAGCCGCTGCTCACCAAGCCTTCTGGCTTCAAGAACATGTTCTTTCAGCTCGAACTCGTCCATGATTTCATGGAAGCCTCTCGGGTCCATACCTACCCTAGCCATTGCGTCATGATCAGAGTAGCCCTCAGCAATTAAATATAATACCAAATAAACCTCAGCCAGCCTCCTGAAAACACGATATTTTCCGAGAAAGAACTTCCGATCCTCAATCATAGCTAGCCACCTTTGTGAGGCTTTTCCTTAGCCATTCAGCATATTTTGGATAGTATCTTAGTGCTAAAGCGTAGAGGTTTAGATAGTGTCTTTCCAAGATTGTTCTCGGTACTCTTCCCTGAATGAAGTTCACTATTTCCATAGGGATTTCCAGAGAAGCCATTTTTGTGGCCACAAATTTCCTAACGTACTTGGGGCATACTAGGTTGTTTTTACTTGCCCAGTTGCTCACCCAGTTTCCGCTAATCACTAGCTTCTCAGGCTTAGTTACTGTGAAAACGTAGAAGGACCTCTTAGATCCCCTATAGTATCCTAGAGTGTAAGTGTAGAATCCGCTATGTTCCTTAAGCTTTGAGGGATTGAATTCTTTAAGCATTTTAACTATTTCTGAGAGTCTAGCACCTGATTCTATAAGCAACTTGTAAACTAGGCATAGCTCTTTAGATGTGCTGCATGCTGCTTTAAGAGTAGCTAGGACCTCTTCCAGGGTTGGAATGTTTAGATCAGGCCTGCTCTGCTTAGTCTTAATCTTCTTCCAGAGTTCCTCGTTTCCTGTAAACTTAAAATATGCTTTATACGCTAATATAGACCATTTATTATCTGGGTTAAGAGGTTTCCTAAGGTATTTAACGTATTGAATGCAGGTTTCATAAGAAGTTCCTTTCCCCAAACACCACCTGAAAAACTCATCAAGTTTCCCAGAATCAGCGATAATCAAACCCTTCTTCACTGGGGAAACTCTTACATGAGAAACCTTCTTCGCTAAGAGCTGAGGCCCCGATGGCGTAGGCCTGCGTGGGTTCAAATCCCACCCCCCGCACCAAAATCATCACCTACTCCATTGAGCTTCTAAAACTTAGTTGAGTTGTTGAAGGCTAGTTTCGCTATTACCTAACTATTAAGAGTGATTTGTTTGTGCAATGGTTGAATAGGTAGGATGAGGTACTTCCTACGATGAATCTACTTATTGCTCCTAAACCTCTTGAACCAACAACTATGAGGTCTACGTTTAATTCTGAAGCTTTCTTGCATATTTCAGGCCCTGGTTTTCCCTCAACTATTATTGGTTTTGCTTTTACATTTTCTCTTTGAGCCTTAGTTAATGCTCTATACATTATCCTGTCAGCATGTTCTCTTAACGCTTCAATTAACGCTTGCTTTTTAGCTTTATCTATTGATGGAACAAGCAATGGTTCAATAACATACACTATGTAGAGTGTGGCATTAAATTTCTTACATATTTCAATAGCTACTTTAAGCGCTCTTTCTGAAACATCGGATCCATCTATACCCACAATAACTTTAGAGAAAACCATTTTTCTCACATCCACTATACTTTATGCTTATTCAAGCCTATAACTATAAACAACATTAACTATTAGTTAAGCTATGAATTAAACTATAAGCTTATATTAAATAGGGTTTAAACGGTAATAATTTAAGCTTAGATAATTACTAAAAAGTTATTATTAACGAGTATAAAAGGGTATGTAGTGGGTATTCGTAGGGATTGTTTATGAAAATATCTGAAGCACAAACTTTAGTTGAAGAAATAATAAAAAGATACGGTATTAGAAGAAATGTTTTAGCGTCTTTAGCAGGAGTATATGAGGAGTTAGGGGAGCTTTCCTCAAAAATACTAGTTAAAGAAGGATTTAAGAGAGGCTCAGTAACACCTGAAGAGGTAGGTTATTCTTTCGCTGAAGTATTATTTGAACTTCTAAAACTTGCTGATAGCTGTAATATTGATTTAGAACGTGAGTGGCTAAAGGCTGTTGAGAAATGGAAAGCTACTAGAGAAGAACCCCGTTGGCTATGAAAAACAAAGTCATGTGTTGGCGCCGGGGGCGGGATTCGAACCCGCGCGCCCCGTGAAGGGGCAGTGGGTCTCCCACTTCCGCAAGCCGGAAATCATGTGGTCTCGAGCCCACCGCCTTAGACCGCTCGGCCACCCCGGCGCCTAAACTTTCTTTTTATCTCAGCTTAAAAAATATTAATTTTTACAGCTCCCCGCTTAAATAGGCAGTGATGGAGGCTTCTTATCGTATGCTATGTCCCTTATTTTACTGAGTTTTTCCCTAATATGTTTTGGCAGCAGGAACATTTCTACATGTGTTTCTCCATCGTAAAATCTTAGTTCACCACTTATTCTCTTGCTTATTCTTCTTTCAACTTCTTCTTTAGATAGCTCTTTAGGATCCCAAACATCGGATGCTGCAGCAAAACTCCATATACTATGGAATGATGGAACAAACACTTTATAAGATGAAGCTTTCTTAAACACTTTTGCCAAAGTATTTCTTATCATAGCGTGTGCTTCTATGGAGTAGACAAGAGATGTTGCTTGAGTAACTACGATTCCATCATTCTTTAACACATTATCTTTAATTAAACTGTAGAACTCGTACGTGTAAAGATAATACGATGGCCCGCCAATAACAGGATCCGTTAAGTCAAGTATTACTACGTCGAATTTTTCACCCCTATACTCACTTACATATTTCCTACCATCACCTATCACAAGCTTTACCTTTGGATTGACAAAAGCTCCTTGATGCCATTTCCACAGGTGCTTCTTAGCTATATTAATTACTTCCTCATCTAAATCAACCATAACTATTTCTCTAATGCTTTTATGTTTTAGAAGCTCTCTAAGATTCGCTCCCTCGCCGCCACCTATTATTAGGGCTCTTTCAGGCCATGGATGAGCTAACGTTGGCGGGTGAACTAGGGCTTCATGATAAATCCACTCGTCTTTTTCAGCCGATTGTATTCTTCCATCAAGAATTAGGGCTCTTCCATGCTCGAAAGTTTCAACAATCTCTATTATTTGGTACTTAGATTTCCCGGAATACACGACTTTTTCTACAGCGTCAGCGCTGAATTCTCTTGGAGTTTGCCATTCAAAATGCCATAGCCATCTAGGTTCTAAATAACTATACTCCATGATTACCGCACCTTAAAATGTTTTCCCTTAAAGGTAGCAGTAATTGGAAAATATAAGTTTAGCTAGGGAGGAAGCAATGTTTTTCGCTAACCTGAGGGGTTCCGGATACTTACCTTTCAAAATAAGTTCCAATACAATATTTTCTGCTTCAACATACGATATTCCTAAGGGTTGAATGTATAGTTTTCCCTTATCCTTACGAACCCTATGTATTTTAGCTAGTTTTCTGAACTTCCTAAATATTGAGAACCTTTCTTTCCAATCTATAAAGTGTTTTTTAAGAGCTCTTTTGACTTCCTCATCTGATGGTTCCTCATCTGTAACAACTACCACCGGAATGTTAAATGTTTCAAATATTTCAACAGGATCTATTATGTTGAATCCAGCATAGGTTATTCCGCCGAGAAGTACAACGTTTACACCATACTTAATGTTAAGTGTTTGTATTGTTGTCAACGCTTTTTCCGTAGCATCTAACCCATCTATTTCAATAAGGTTTAAAACAACACTTTTAGGAATAGTGTTTTCCGTTAAAACAGCTGCTAAAACAGTTCGTTGACCTCTAACTTCCTTTAATTTTGGAGGAAAAAATCCATCCTCAAAACCTACTGCTTTAACTGTGCTTTTTAGGGAAAAGTTCTTCAAGATACTTATCCTCTAACATAACCTCCTCTATTATTCTTGGTTGAACATTTAATTTAACTATTTTCGTCCTACCGTATCTTCCACGGCTAACTATTTTGGCTTCAATCAAACCTAGCATGTCTAGTTCGTTAACTATGTCACTTATTCTCCTATAGGTTAATGGTGCAGCATCAAGTTTTTCGCAAAGAACACGGTATTCTGAATATATTTCCCCTGTTGATGGTGGCGATGTTTTCCTCATTTGCAACCTGTAAATGCTCGCTAAAACAAGTTTCCCATGGAGAGGCATTGTTCTAACAACTTCTGAAACCTTATCTTTCTCCAGTTCGTCACGAGCTTTCCAAACATGATCAATAGTTACCTTGTTTATGCCCTCTTGCTCGGCTAATTCCCCGGCAACCCTTAAGAGATCAAGAGCTTTCCTAGCGTCACCATGTTCTTTAGCTGCTAAGGCAGCACATAACGGTATAACACCATCATCTAATGTGTTTTCATAGAACGCTTCCTTAGCTCTTTCAGAAAGAATATCTTCTAATTGTACAGCATCATATGGTGGAAAAACTATTTCGACTTCTCCAAGGCTACTTTTAATTCTAGGGTCAAGTATTTCACTAAACTTAATGTCATTAGTTATCCCTATAATTGATATTTCAGAGTTTCTAAGCACTTCATTTGTTCTTGAAAGCCTATAGAGTATGTCGTCTCCATGTTTTTTAACAAGATAATCTATTTCGTCAAGAATAACTATTAGTGATGCATGGAAATTTTCTAAACCCCTAATGAATCTACGGTAAACTTCAGCAGCAGGTATTCCCGTAAAGGGAACCTTTACTCCAACAGATTCAGCAAGCTCCATAAGAACCCTGTACGGTGTATCACTTTGCCTAGTATTTACATAAGCAACTTTAACGTTAACATTAAACTTCTTAGCAGTCACCATAAGCCTCTTAGTAACATACTTAGTAACAGCAGTTTTACCCGTACCTGTAAGTCCATAAATGAAAACGTTACTTGGACGGGAACCTTTAAGAACAGGAGCTAAAATGCTTCCAAGCTTACGAATCTCTTTTTCCCTATGAGGAAGTTTTTCAGGAACATAATCAGGCTTAAGAAGATCTCTATTACGGAAAATATTAGACCTAATAATTCTCATAAAAATATCTTCAAGCCCAACCAAAACCCTGTAAACCCCCTAACACTAGAGTAGAAATAATGGAAACAGAGGAATAAATAGGTCTCCCCAAAACGTCTAAATCATAACTTTAAAAAGTCCCTACTAAGTAACTATATGGGTGAAAAGAGGGCCGGTAGCTCAGCCTGGCAGAGCGCTCGGCTTGCACCCGAGAGGTCCCGGGTTCAAATCCCGGCCGGTCCACCAAAACACTTCTTTTAAACTGCCTTTTCAACCCAAAATACTCCCCATAACCCTCTCTAAGGGACCTAAGTTCCTATTGAACATTGGCTTCAATGGAAATTAACGCCACTACGCATTTGCTCTTTTTAACAATAAGAAATAGTTTGAGTTATAATTAGTTTTGTTTTAAAGGAGAAAATCTGTTAAAAAAGGCTTTAGCTTAGGTTTTCCTCCAAGTTTTCTATGTTATTGAGTATTTGCTCTAATAGTTTCTCTATTTCCTCAATTAGTTCCTTAAGGCATTCTACATCATTTTCTTCAAGACATTTTTCAGCATTCTTTATGTACTCTTCTACTTCGCTCGTTTGCAATTTCATCTGAGTTATTTGCGGCATTATCTGCATTCCATGTTTTTCTTCAGCTTTCTCCTCTAACTCATCAATTTTCGCTTTTACTTCCCCCAGAGTTTTATTGTATTCTTCAAGTTTCTTTTCATACTCTTCTAGTTCTGAAGTTTCTGTTACATTGATTTGCTGTGTTGACTGTTTTTCCTCTTCTAATTCACTTATTTTACTTTCTAGTTCCTCTACTTTCCTCTTTAACCCCTCTAAATAGTTTTCAGCTTCTACTATGGCTTTCTTTGCTTCCTCCGTTTCCTCTAAAGTTATGTTCTTCACTATTGTGCAGTATTCACTAAGTTTTTCTTCAACATCCTCTATTTCCTGCATTACCTCTGTCACATTAGCCGCTTTACTTTTTAGATCTTCAAGCTTCTTCTGCAATTCTAAGCATTCCGCATTTACTTCCTCTACTTTGCTTTGAACTTCTTCAGCTCCACCTATTTCCTCCTTAGCTTTTTCAATAAATTCCTTTACGCCATGAAGTTCCAGCTTAACCTGCTCCATTACCTTTAATGTAACATTTTCTCCTAGATTCTTAATCATAGCTTCTAATCTTACCCTAACACTGTTTAGTTCAGCATAGGTTTCTGACATATTGAGGTTTTCAGCTTTCTCCATGAGCTCCATGGTTTCGTTTAGGCATTTCCTTAATTTCTCCAGTAACTCCCTTGCTTCCTCCCTTAACTCTTCCCTTTCCTCCTTTAGAGCTTCTATTTTAACCTCTATTGACTTAACCTCTACCTTTACTTTAGCTACCTCATTATCTACTTTCATTAGAAGAGTTATGCTAATGTTTTCAATTGGTGTTTCATTAATTTCAGTTTCTAAACCTACTAGTTTATTCATTAGCTCTTCTAGTAATGCTATAATTTCAGTTTCATTCGATTCTTCAGCTTCAGTTATTAGTTCCTCCACGTGTTTCTTTAACTCATTTATTTCCTCTCTTACTTCCTCTAGCTTCTCCCCTACTTCCTCCTTAACTTTCTTTTCAACATTCTCCTTCGTTTTTTCCTTAACTTCAACGATAACTGTCTTAACTATTTCCCCTACTTTCTTAAGGTTTTCAATAGACATCGATATTGCTGAAATAGCTACTTTTGAAGCGTTTGCGGCTTCAAGAAGCTCCCTAACTTTTTCTAGAACCTCAACTGTTTTATTTAAGTTCTCCAATACCCCAGCAATTCTCTCCTCAGGTTCCGTGGCATTTTCGAGTTTAAGCGTTGTTTCAACATATTTTGCAGTAACATTTCTAAGTTCTTCAGCTGCTTTTTCAGCTCTTATGGTTTTTACTTTTTCCTTAACTTTCTGAAGAACTTTTAAAGCATAGTCTGTTCTGTTTTCTCTCAAGGCTTTAGTAACATTCTTTATTTCCGGAATTTCCTCTTCAACATTTACACCGTATTTCTCATTAACTTTAAGAACAATTTTAATTATTTTTTCAACTCTTGATTTCTCGTTAACTTTAACAGTTATCTTTAATGTTAAGTGACCATAGGTTTCCTTAGCTAATTCTAAGAGTTCTTCTAAATCATCAAGTGCCATAGATGCTATTTCATCATCTGTTAAGTTGGCTATTCTTAAAGCTTCCTCATATACGTCCTCAGGTATTTCGGATATGTTAGCGTAAGCTAATGCCCTCTTAATCATTTCCCTATATGCTTTCAGCTGCACTTCAAGCTTCAGCTTCTCAGAATCCTGAGCTACTACTGTGGAAATAGGCAGTATTAAACCTATTAAGAGTAGTGCTACAATTATTAATCCTTCAACCTTAACCATTACCTTACACCCACCTCCTCTTTCTATGTTTGGCTTATGAGGTTCCCTCCTTTTAAGAAACCCTTCGAAACGGTTGTTTCTCAAGTTTCCCACCGTGGAGTTTGTTTTAGTATGAGCTTGTTCATTTTCCCATGCTTCCTAATTTCTATGAAGCCCTCCTTAGCAAGTCTCATTACATGTCTCCAAAATGTTGCTTTGGGAACACCTATTATTTTTTGAAGCTCACTTTGGAACATTTCTCCTCCACGTTCAGCTAGTGTCTTTAAAATGGCTGTGTCTATTTCGTCAAGCTGGGGTTTTTCTAAGAACTCTAATTGTGCTGAAGCAGGTCCTTTAGGTTTTTTAATAGCTTTCATAAGCAATATCGTAGCAATTATTCCTCCAATAGCTACAGGAATAATCCACCATAACGTTTGTTCTAAAGGCTGAGTTGGAGTTATTGTAGTTTGCGTGGTTGGCGAAGGCGATGGAGAAGGCTGAGTTTTAGGTGGTTTTTCAGCAACAACATAACTTATTGTTTCAGGTCCTTGAAGCACTATTGTTAAGTTACCGTTAAACATTTTCAAATCAACAATGTTTTTAGGCAGTGTAAGAAGCACTATATTGTTACTTATGGTTAAACTTATTGTCTCATTTGTTGTTATATTAAATGAGAATCCTTCTTGGGCTTTAACCGTTTCTGCAACATAACTTATCCTTATTATTCCCTTACCTTCTGAAAAAGCGTAAAGAGTATTGTTAATTATTACTGAAGGAACTAATGTATTGTTAATATATGTTTCGACAGTTGCTACAATAGGATTCGTGGGTAGCAGAATCTCGTTAAGACCTTCCTGTGCAACGCTTGATATCTCAACGTACACTATTCCGTCAGAATCTATTGTTAAATGAACTGTTTTGGTTTGCTCCTGACACTCAATATTGTGTGTGAAAATTAGCAGCATTAATGTAAAAATTACGATGAGCTTCTTGAAACGTTTCACTTAAACCACCTTTGAAGCTGCAATTTTCCCTAATTAAATCTTAGGAATGTTTCATTCTATTTAAGGATGATATTGTGAAACGTGAAACCACTGTTTCATATGTAGCTGTTTTAGGTAATACCGTTACTGTAACACTATATCTAAGCTATAGATAAGTCTTAAGCTACAAATTCGTCTTCGAAAAGAATCTTTTAAACTCCATGTTTAGGAGTTAAGTGCTTCATTGTTCTTCGAAAGAGGTGTAATGTTATGGATAAAATAGATGTGGTTAGTTTGAAGAAGTCAGGTTCGTTACACTTTAGGGAATACGATGCTAACCGAGAAATTACCCATGATGTTTGGGTAATTAAGCTGTTTAAAGTTGTTTTCATAGTTAGTAAAGCTCTTCTTGAAGCCTTAGGATATGTGAATGCTTTTGAAACATTAGTTTGCCCTTTAACTAGGAAAGTAGTTAGAATAAGACCTATAAGTAGGAATGAGCGCGGCCATGAAGAATTCACTATTGAGAAGAAAGCGACATATGTTTGCAGCGAAAAGTACGTATGCTTAAACTATGAATGTCCCCTTGTAGATTCTAAGCATTTCAATGTGAATTTAGCTAAAAATTTGAGATCGGCTTCTCAGGACGATTTAGAATACTTCATAGAATTAGTGAAGCTAATAAACATGTTCATAAACGAGCACTTCGGTGAAATAGAGAAGGAAGGTGAAGCAGTCTATTTACTAGATGATGTAATTGGAGAGGAAAGATAAATAAGAGAAAACTTCGCAAAAATCCCCCGGAACCTCCGCACCCAAGCAGTAGCTTACGGGCCCCTCAAACGGGCCTGAGGAAACTCCGCCCACCCCGTAGGCCCACGGCGCCGTAAGGCGCACGGCCAATAGCCGTGGCTCCGGCACAGAAACGACATGGCCTCCACCAAATGTCTATGAGGCGGTGAGGACCCCCTGGTAACAGGGGGTCAGTAACCCGCTGAGTATGGTGGGGGATGCGTTGAAACGGCCGACCCGTGGGGTGCAAGGGCGAGTAGGCACCGATGAACGCCTACGTGAAGGTGCGGGTGCGCCCGCTTAGCGAAATGCTGCGTGACAGAAGGCGGGTTATGGTTTGGGTGCGGAGGTTCTGTCTTTCTTTATAAGTTATTTTTGCTTCATAAATTCGAACTGTATTTTTACTACTTCAGAGCTTGTAGAAGCTTTACTGTACGCGCTAAGTAATTCCCTATTTAAATTGAGAAATGTGGGGCCCCATTTAAAAACCGACATTACTTTCTCAGCGTCTTCCTTGAATCCAGCAATGTAAAGTGCTGCTGCAATAGCTTCTGCCGTACTTAGTATCGTAGGTTTACCATAGTTTATAGGGTTAGCTGCGATGAGATAAGGTAATGCCCTATGTTTTCCTTTACGAACTTTTTTAGCGAAGTATTCTCTTATACTTTCTGAGTGCCATGAAGCATCAATAGCTACTAAACCATGTTTCTCTATGAACCCTCTATCTTCAGGTGAAAGTGCTTTATTAGCAAACGGGTTTAGGACAATAGAGTTTTGAGGTATTTGGGCTGGGCTATGAAGTAGCCTAGCTATCCTATGCCTTATAAGCTTCATTGCAGTACATTTTTTAGGGTCATCTTCTCTCAAATGAAGTATCAGTATTTTCACATTCATTTCTTCTCTAGCGAAACTCTTATCAAATCCGAAATAAATTTTTATGGCGGAGGACCTCCTTATATGTCAACAGCTTTCGTACTTCTAAACACTGAAATAGGTGCTGAAGAGGAGGTACTTAACGCTTTAGGAAAAGTTGAGTACGTTACTGAAGCCTACATTGTTTACGGTAGCTACGACATTATAGCTAAAATTGAAGCTCCAGATATGACGAAACTTAAAGAAGTTATTACGTGGAGAATAAGGAGGATTCCCAAGGTTAAAGCAACGTTAACAATGATTATTGTTGAGGGGAAAGTGTTTAAGGAGAAAAAGAAAGGATAAACAATGCCAGCTTACGTTAAACTACATGTTGGATTGGACGATATAGACTCTCCTGAAGGTGGATGCACAACACATTTAGCAGCTAAGCTTGTTAGTTCCTTAGAGTCTAAGTTTAGAATTAATTTTTTTGATTATCCTAACCTTATACGTTTAAACCCCAATATTCCATGGAAAACTAGGGGTAATGGTGCAGTAGCTCTGAGATTTTTTGTTGAAAAATCCAAAGTAAACGATGTTATAGAATACATTGTTTCTGAAGCAATAAACTACGTTGGCGGATTTAAGCACCCACAATCACAACCCGCTATAGCTTTCCTCATAGGTGAAGTAGGGAATAGGTTAAGGTGGCTTTCAAGAAAAGCCGTTGAAGACATTGTATTGCCTGAAATAGCTGAGAAAGTGGCTGAGAAATCAGGTGTTAAACTATTTACGCTTAGCAGGGGAAATAGAGGGATTGTTGGCGCTTCAGCTGCTATTGGGGAGCCATTGGATAAGGGAGATTACACTTATGAGCTTCTTGCTTACAGAGTTAGTGAAAACTATGGTAAGCCTAGAATGGTTGATGAAGTATCTGTTTTCGAAATGGATAAGGTTATGGGCTCTGAAACTTTCCTTAACGTTGATTACGAGATTTCTAAAATCCTAATTACCCCTCATGGACCTGACCCGGTTCTCTTAGGTATTAGAGGAGAATCTGCTGAAGCTGTTCTTAAAGCTTACAATATGGTCAGGGTTTTAGAACCTATTGAGAGATGGGCTATTTTCAGAACTAATCAAGCAACAGACTCCCACATTAAGTATGTTAGCAGCATTTCTGAAATTAGAGTCTACCAGTCAGTTTCTATTAAGGGAAAAGTTTCTAGGGCTCCTAGGACTATTCCGGGAGGTCACGTCATATTCACCTTATCTGACGAATCAGGTGAAGTCGATTGTGCAGCATACCAACCTACCGGAAGGTTTAGGAATATTGTTAAGCAGCTTAGGGTGGGAGATAAAGTAAGAGTTTACGGCGGCGTTAGACCTGCTTCATCAAAGCACGGGTTAACAATTAATCTTGAGAAAATAGATGTTATAGAGGTTGTTGAAGAAATAATTTACAGAAACCCTAAATGTCCGAAATGCGGAGCAACAATGAAGTCTGTAGGTAAAGGTAAAGGGTTCAAATGCCCAAAATGCAGATATAAAGCGAGAAACCTAAGCAAAACACCAGTAAAAATACCTAGAACACTAAAGCCTGGAACCTACACCCCACCTCCAAGAGCATTCCGCCACCTAATGAAACCATCGCAAAGAATAGGAAAAGAAAAAACAAAACCACCAATAAAAATGTTACCAAAATGGCATCACCCATAAAAACTTAAAAACCCACACAAACAAAAACTAGAACGGCGGGGTAACATAGCGGGGTAGGGTAGCCAGGTAGCCCGCGGGAGGACGGGGTAGCTATCCCTTAGTTTGCCCCGTTCCGCGAAGCTCATAAGAGGCAACCGCCTCGGAGATACACCCTGTGAAGAGGGGTCAATCCCGAGGTCGGTGGTTCAAAACGGGCATCCGCCCTACTCTTTTTACTTTTCCTCCTACAGGCCAAGTAATCTTTACAACTAAATTCCGTTCTGGAAGCTAGGTTCATGCGCATTCATGTATGTGGAGATGGACATATTTACGCCGAGAAAGAAGAGTACGGGTTAAGATACACTGTTGAATATAGGAATTCCTGCGCTCATCTCATCGAGGAATTTTTGCATAGCAAGGTTAAGTCTAAAAGGGCTTATCTTAGATCATTAGCCCTAAGAGCTAATAAGTCGGGGTTTTGGAGAGCTCCTTTACCTATAAGCTCACTTTGACAAACCGAGCTATAACGTATTTTGATGGTGAAAGTCATGTTGAATACAACTGTAGCATCCATAAACTTCAATGAATTCGAACAATAGCTTGATAGTAAATCATTAATTTAAAGTTTAAATACAACTAGCTCTTACTAACCCTAGTGAGTAGGGCGGATGCCCGGGAAAGTCCACCCCCCGCTACCATTTGGGGGGCCCCGCCACCATTTCTATTTCGTTTCTACTTGTTTTAGATTTATGATTATGTATTTTGGTATTTCATTTTCGTAGAATACTTGTATTGGTGCTTCTATGTTTTGTACGTTTTTTAGCACATCCCTAATTTGGATTAGTTTGTCCAGTGTTTGCTGTAGTCTGTCTGAGATTTCTTCGTAAACAGGTATTATGTCTTGGGGTCTTGTCTCTATTATTATTGACGATTCATCAGTTATCTCCAGTATGGGGCTTTTCGGGGTTTCAGGAAGCTTAACACCGTATCTTAGAAGGTATGAGCGTAAAGCAAGTTCTCTTCTAGAAACCCTATTTAGCTCGTCAACTTTCTTTAAATAATATGCTATGAGCTCTTTAATTTTCAATATTTTAGTCTCTAAATCCTTAAGAAATTCCCTTAAACTACCATAGCTTCTCTCAGCAATCAAAGATGACAATAGCTACCCCTTTCTCTTAAAATACATGGTATCCTTTTTACGTTAAAAATGTTTTAACGAAGTAGTATTAAACATTTTTACTTTTAAATCTTAATCAACGCTTCAACATCTACACCTAAAGACTTCAAATCATCAAGAGCCATCCTATACATGTTGGACGGATCGAAACTGTACTTGAAAATATACCTAGCAACTTCCCAAACATCGTAAATGTTTCTGGCAATAAGCCACTTAAGAAATACGGCTCTCTTATAAATATCGTCAAGAACGTCATCAATGGTTATGCTTGCTTGCTCAGCCATTTCTCTAAGCAAAACGGAGTTGTCGAAATAAACTTCGTGAACATCTTTAACAGGATCCCATTTCATAACTGTTCTGAAATCATTATAGTCAGCAACTTCCTGAGCAATAGTAACTTTCCTTTCAACCTTAAGCCTAGTAGGGGTCTTAGGTTTAACGACTCTCTTAATATGCATGAAAATATTCATAAGCTTCATGTATGTTGGAGGAATGTTCATAGGAGGCGAAGTTAGCCTTTTAATAGCGTAATCTAGTGTTTCAGCGTGAATCGTGCTTAAACCACCATGACCTGTGTTGTGTAGTAATATAGGTACAGGACCTCCGAAGAACGACTCTGTCTCAGGTACTGATATGTCGTATACGTACCCTTTATAGGGTTTCTTCCTTATTTTCTTTACTTTCACAATTATAATATCGCTATTAATCAATGCCTCTAACTTCCTTAAGTAGCTCATGCTGAAATCAGTTAATTTACCTTTCTTCTTTATCCATTCAATAACCTTAAGCGCTACTTTCTTAGACACGAATTCCCTCTTCTTTATGTACGTTAATTCTAAAGGCATTGACCTAGGTCTCGTATACTCAATTAACTTAAGTAATAACTCAACAGGTATTCTCTCTGAAGCGTTTAGTCTTTTATACCTCTCGTCTAAGTAGATTAATACGTTATAGTGCTTCCTACCTAAATTCTTACCCGAGCCATTCTCTACTACCAACTCTGAATAGAATCCTGCGTAGCGTGCAAGCCATAGTAACTGATAAGCTAATTCCTTATTGGATGTGGTATAGCTTGTATATCTTCTCCTAAGTGTTCTACGTGCATCAGCCTTTAGCCCCTCTAGGAATGATTTCACAACGTTCTTAGGTGAGTTCCATAGCATTGACGGTATTCTCTTATTGATTAATTTATCTCCTAATAACCTCTCAAAAACTGTAGCAAGTAATGTGTGTGGATATTCGTAAATTGTGTATGTACCACGTTCATTAATTACAGGTTTTACGTTAAACTTATCATACATTATCTTAATTACTTTCTCTGCTATGTATCTCTCATCTGCTCCGAAGGTGAAGCATATTCTCTTACCTCTATGGTGCTTAATACACCCATCAGCTATGTAAGCACCAAATAGGAAGGCTAATGCTTCATCCAGTATTAGTTTAGAAGGTAATACATACTTACTTCTCCTCACTCTAACGGTTAATGAATCACTCTTAATGCTTAAGGCATTAATCCTATCTCTTAGTCTTATGTACTGCTGTATAGGTATAGGATTCTTTCCTTTAGTGTATTTTCTAAGCTCTTCAGGTAGCCCATCCACATATACTTCATCATGATCTTTAACGAGTTCCATAACATCTATGGTCTTATACTCCCTACTACTCTTGCTATTTCCTTTGAATGAAATTAGTAAGTCACTTTCACGTAATTTACTAACGGGTTTCTCGATTATTCTTAAGTCATTAGTATTAAGTACGAATACACTGTGACTACCTGTTGCTTCTATTTTACCTCCTCCTTCATACTCTATTTCATATATTTCATCAGTACTATGCCTAAGTACGTACTTTATTGGTTTCCAAGTAATGTTGAATCCATCATTACTTAGCACGAAATACCTGTTTACGAACTTAGCTACCCGTTCCTCACCTTCTCTATAGAATTTATCAACGAATTCACCGATCTTAATTAATTGTACGTTACCTCTTTCATCTTTAATAAGTATGGATGTGTCGTAAGATACACTAGCTAAGGCTTGAAATAGTACGAAAGCCTCTTCGCCTCTAACTTCACCTACGATAATGTAGTCAGGCCTATATCTTAAACTAACCTTTATCAAATCATAAAGAGTTATTTCTCCAGAAGTTTGACCCATTAAAGCATAACTTACTCTAGTTGAAAGCTGAACCCAGTTTTCGTGTGGAAGATTAAGTTCAGGAGTATCTTCAACAGTAACTATTTTCATACCGGGCCTAATGAACAAGCTGAAAGCGTTAAGCAACGTCGTTTTACCTGCACCGGTACCTCCAGCAATCATAAATGTTCTTCTCTTTTCAACCATGTACCAAATATATGCTGCAAAAAGCTCGTTAATAACACCTGACTTAATAAGCTCAGTTGGGGAAAGAGGTTTCTCCCTAAACTTACGAATAGTAAACGTCGGCCCCCTGGGTGAAACCTCTGTTCCGAAAGTAGCAGCTAGCCTGTGCTTCTCAGGAAGCATAGCATCGAGAATGGGGAAAGCAATGCTAACATGCTTACCAGCCATGTGGGCAAGTCTCATGATGAAGTCATTTAAGTGGTCTGTCGTATTGAAAATAATGTTTGTAGGTAAGCTCTCGTACTTCTTATGCCAAACATATATTGGCTTGCCCGCTCCATCACAGCTAATGTCTTCAATGTTAGGATCTCTCATAAGAGGATCTATTGGGCCATAGCCTAGAAGGTTTCTTTCAACATAGTAAAGTATTTTCGCCCTCCTACTTCCAGTAAGCTTAAACACTGACCTATACTTATTAGCTAACCTTATGACCTCACGTGCAACATAAGATTTCAAATCCTCAATTGCCTCTGCAGGTTCAAGCTCCTCAGTTAAAATATCAACAAGTTTCTCAAGAACCTCCTGCTCATCACGTGTTAAAGTGAATTCTTCAACATAATAGCCTAACATTCCACCTTTTTCAGGAATTGAAACAATATTTACTTTAGCGAACGGTTCGTAAACATAGTATGATTCAATAACTGTATATGTAGGTTTAAGCGGGAGAATAGTTATGGGTTCACGCTTAATAATGCCTCTAATTATTTCCTCTACTCTTCTCTTACCTCTTCTCCTAATGAATTTCGAAAGCTTCTCAGCTAAGGAACTTTTTCCCTTCCCAAACCTTTTTCTTATCTTAAACTTTACCATTTCACCTACACCCTTTGAGCCATGAACGGTGCAGAAAATACCTCAAGTAAAGGTGAAAGTATGAGAAGCAATATTGTTAAGCCTGTAAGTATTATTGCATGCTTAAACCCTGCAGAAACTGTTCCGCTAGAAATCTTACCCGTTATAAGGCCCATAATGTAAACGTTAAGTATCGTAGCAGGCATAACAAGCATTAAAGCGTTACGATACGCTCCAACACTAATAGCGAGGTTTTTCATGAAAACAGATAGAAAAACCATTGAAACAATTATTGTTAAAGCACCAATGTAAGGTATGACCATAAGTGTTTTCATGGATGAAGCTTTTTCTCTCTCAACATGCTCAGACATTTCAGCGAACCAAGCCATACTTTCAATGGTTTCAGGGCTTCCACCGCCAACCTCTATAGCGTCTGTAAGTATGAATAAGAAAACCCTTGCCCTCCAAGACTTTATCTTAGAAATAAGGATACCGTATATTTTGGAAAGAGAGAAACCTAGGGAAAGCCTCATAGCAATATCCTTCAAGTACTTACTGAAAATCCCATAGTTCCTCGAAGCCAATACAATAATGCTTTTCTCAGGGGATAAGCCTGTTTTACGAACTTCAACAAGGTCCCTTAGGAAAGCTGTTATTCCCTTGCTTAACCCTCTACTTTCCCTACTTATAATTATTTCATACACTGCTGCAGGTATCGTAGGAATAGTTAATGCTAAACCTAAACCTATTGTAGAGTAGAAGGCAGGGTCGATGCCTAAGGTTTCTCCGAATTTCGAAATAACAATTACAAATGGTTCGAAAATCTTGTAAAGAAGTGCTTCCTTAGGTAGGTAGAATGGAATAAACATTTCTATGGTAAGTATAATTATGAGTGGAAGTGTTATTCCGAAAAACACTATGTAAGGCCTTATTTCAGTATATGGCTCCTTATACTGAACAACATCGGCAATATACATTACCATACCTGAAATGAATGGTAAGAAAATATATGAAAACAGGAATAATGTGGGACCTCCGAAAGCTGAAATGCTTATTTCCGGAATCGAAGTATTTATTAAATATATTGCATCCATAGCTAGCATTACGAAAATAATTATTGCAAGGTAGGCTTCAAGAATTGTTGCCATACGGTCTCCAGCAACCCTCATTCTACTAACAAGGTCCATGAACAATCCCTGAACCTTTCTTTTAAGGTAGTCGTAAAGGTCTCCGCCTACACGTATTGTTGCAGCATACCCTAAAAGTAGATCCTTAAACATGTCACTTGGGCTTCTCTTAGCTAAATCATCAAATGCTGTAATAGGATCCTTACCTAATGCTTTAACAACTATTATGAACCTTGACGCGTAATATGATATTCTCTTAAAAACAGCTTTAGCTGCAGAAAGTCTTTCAAATGCTTTATGAGGACTTAACCCTCCGGTAGCCATTATTGTTAGGTAAGCTACAGCATATGGTACTTCCTGATCCATTGATGCACCTCTACTAGCAGCAATCGCCCTAGGAAATATTTGCCCAAAAAACACAAGCATTAAGGGAGGAAGCATAACTAATGTTACGGCAACAGCTATAATTACCTGGTTAACTACTGGAACAAATAAAACTATGAATAGGAAGGAGACAATAGTAATTATTGTAGATAAAGTGAATAGGAAAGCTACAAAACTAGCATATGCTTCATAATAAATTCTTATACCAGCATTCCTAATTAAGGAAGGTATGTTAGGAAATATTGCTAGAATAAGTTTACCCAGAGGGTCGAATTTCGAATATATGAAGTCCCAGAATAAATACGAAAACTTCTGTTTTTCTTTAATTTCCCTTTTCTCTTTCTTACCTCTTATTTTAAACACTTTAAGATTCACCGATTTTACTGCCTATTACTCTATTTTCACCCGTAAATATAGGTTTATCTGCACTTGTTAGTTTCTCCATGAAGTCGTCTACAAAATTTTAAGCTGTTACCCCCGTATATTTCTCCGTACTATCGTAGGTGTTATTGCGCTTAAATATTTAAAACCTCATACCTCGCCAAATTTATCATCAGTGGTAAGACATGTTAGAATCCATAATAAGTAGCGAAGCCGCTGCAGCAACACCAACTGAAGAATTTCTCGAGGAAATTTTAAAGGAATATGTTGAATATATTAAGCATTTAGGTTACACTATTAAATTAACCTATACTCTCTCAAAGTACGATGGAATATTAATGCTAAAAGAGGTTATGGAAAATTTTGTTGACGAAAAAGCCAGTGTAAACATGGAAGCCGGGAAAGCCGGGAAACTTGTAGAAACAGTGCTTAGCGGGGACTTAGAAGTACTTATAGGTAGAATAGCTACTTTAACAGCCAATCCCGTAAATAATGGTTTCTTAGAGAAAATTCTAAGCAATTACAAACTATCAAATAAGCTAAACAATACGCTAAAAGAAATTACTGGTATTGATTTAAACGGAGTTTCATTAGGTATTGAGGGGAAAGTAAAGGCATCGATTGTGGCTAAGGCAATTGTTATAGCATGTGAAATATTGCTTCATTAGTAAAAATTGTTTTTAACTTAACCAGTCTTAATAACTAGTTTCACAGGTTTACCGTCTTTAAATACTACCCTTACTTTAGCAGGTAATTCACCTAACTCTACAAGAGGTTCGACGGCTTTCCTAACCTTCTGAAATGTTAATATTCTCTCCTGAACATCAGCTACAAGGTCCTCCATAAGTGAAGCTTCATCTTCAACTGTTGGGTTTACGAGAAGCTTAATATCTTTAAGATCAACTTCCTTACTACCCATTCTCTCTAATCCTTCAACAAGCTTAGAAAGCGTTTCTCTAAGTTTCCTTACCTTTTCAGCTTCAGCTCTTAAGTCCTCAACGACCTTTAGAAGTTCTCCTAAATTGTTTCTAAGACTTTCTATTTCCCTATCTAAGTACCTAATAAACTCTTCAATATTTGCATATTCTTTTATTTCTAAAACCACTCCTTACACCTAAGCTAACATATTACATTATTAAGTAATATAAGTTTATACATTTAGCTTAAATACTATACTGAAAGAGATATTATAAGATGAGAAATGTCTGAGCTCTTAAAACTAATGAACCCTTCAATTAACAATTACAGTAGAAAGCTAGAGGATAGAGTTTTTAAAGCAAGAATAGCTGCTTTCGGGGAATATGAAGGCTTTACACGTGGAAAAACACAGGAAGTACTAAACAAAGCTATTGAGAAAATAAAGGCTAAAGAATGCTACTATCTAAAACTATCTTTTAAACTAGGAACAACATGGGATGAATTCGAACTAGTGTCATGTTCCGGAAAAATACTTATGGCAATTGCTAAGGTAAATGGGAAAACACACTATGGCGAAGATGCAATAAAGCTATTTGGTAATGTTATGAAGAAACAGTACTCCCTAGGTATAGCTGAGTTCACAAAAATCTCTGAAAACATACTGCCTGGAAAACCTTTACCTCCAACTAGGCCTCCCAAAAAACTACCTGAAAAAGCTAAACCTAAGCCGACACCTACACCACCTAAGGAAGCTATAAGGAAAGAAATACCACGTCCAGTAGCTAAACCTAAGAAGGCAGGTGCAAGAGAATTTTTAACAAAAACTGTTTTACCAGTAATTCTCAATAAGGAGAGCCTGATAAAGAAAATATGCCAAATATACACTGAAGTTTATGGCTACCGATTTAGAGACTCAAAAATTAGAGTTACCGAGAAAGATGTTGAACTAATAATAGAGCTCTCTTCAACATCATCCACATGGGCTAAACCTAATGAAGTAGTTAAGAACCTTATGAAAACACACATTACTCCTAGACTAGATAAATGGGTAAAAACAAAAGTCCCAGTACGCATAATGCTCGTAGTTAATGGGAAAACACAAGCCGAAATGACCCGAACATAAAAGACACCCCCGCCCCACAGTTTCCACTGGAAACGTAAACAGACCTCACTGAAACTAATAATAAATTATTTTCATTTTCTATCGAAACTTTTACTTTAAGATATTAATAATGTCATTATTTAAAATAATAATTCTGGTTTAGCCAAAACTCGCTATTAATTATGTACTGTTGTTTCCAGTGGAAACAGAGGGGTGGGGGTATTCATGATTGTGCTTTAGCTTTTATGAGGTCTATCTTAGTTATTATCCCTATGATTTTACCTTTGTCAACTATGAGAACTGCAGGGTATTCGAATAGCAGTAGTGAAACAGTTGAAACTTTTGTGGACGGAGGTAAAGTTGGTAAGGGCGGGTCCATGACCTCTGAAACTTTCCTTTTGAAGAGGTTTTCAGACTTCTCCTCAAGAACCCTCTTTAAAAGTGTTGTATCTATAACTGTTCCAACTATTTTCCCTTGGTCGTCAACGACAGGTATTTGGGAAATTCCATATTTATCCATGAGCTTTACTGCTTTCTCAACAGTTTCGTAAGGTTTTAGTGTTATTACTGGTGAATGCATTATCCTTGTTACGTCTCCATGTTCTTCTAGAACTTCGCTTATAACGCTAAGTATTTTCTGAAGTGTTGAAAGCCTAGGATTTATGTCTCCCTTCTCAATTCTAGCTATAAGTGACTGACTTACACCTGCTCTTTTAGCTAGCTCCTTCTGAGTCAGTCCAGCCTTAATCCTTAGCTTTCTAAGCTCTTTTGGTGAGGGAAGCTTTATTCCGGCCATGGCACCTCAGTCTCTGGTGTTGCTCTAATACACTGTATAGTACACTAAAGAATATATATTCGATTGAGAAGCCTAAACTAGGTGTCTTAGATAACATGTCAAAATACATGAAAACTTATGACAAATACATTATAACATGTCCTTCATGTGGTAATAGTAGTTTCTCAATGGTTGAGTTTAGCTATAAAACTCCGTTTTTCGGCGAAATCCTAATACTTTCAGGTAAATGCTCAAAATGCGGCTACAGATACTTTGATTCCTTCAATTTAGAAGAGCACAAGGCAGTAAGGTTTATTCTTAAAATTGCTAATGCTGAGGAGTTGAACTCCATGGTTATTAAGTCATCAACGGCTAAAATAGAAATACCTGAGCTTGGAATAACCATAGAACCCGGTCCTTCAGCTCAAGCATACATATCTACTGTTGAAGGAATACTTTACAGGGTACTAGAAGTACTAGAAGTTTATGCTCAAGAAAATAGGGAAAAGTATGAAGCAAAGAAAAAGGAGATAAGTGAAGCAATAGACGGTAAAATAAAGTTCACATTCATACTGGAAGATCAGTACGGAAATAGTCTAGTTATTCCTAAGAATAGTAGAAACATGGAAGTGAAGTATTTAAGTGAGACTTTAGAAAGCAACGAAAATACGTAAAATAACTACTATAGCGGTTAACGCTATAGCTAACGCTATTACGAAGTGAGGTCTTATCTTTATTCCTGTATCTAATTCTTCATAGAAGCTTATTATTCCAGCTGCGCTTAGAGGCCTAACCTCTCTTTTCCTCTTCTTCTTTTTAGCCCTAGGCATTACTTCCCATTCCCCGCTAGTTTATGGGGGAAACGGTTAATATAAACCTTTACCACACCACACATTAATAAAGAGGGTGAATATGGTAATGGAGATTTCAAAGTTCCAAAAAATAATAAGGGAAGTGTATTTTGAAAAAGACAGTAAAAGAGGTGTTGGAAAAACATTTATGTGGTTTACTGAGGAAGTAGGGGAATTAGCTGAAGCATTAAGAAAGGGTAAGAGAAGCGAAATAGGGGAGGAAATGGCCGACGTACTTGCATGGTTAACTTCGCTAGCAAATCTCGTTAACGTTGATTTAGAGTATGAAGTAAAAAGAAAATATGGTAATGGAGTATGTCCTAGATGCGGCCATAAACCATGCATTTGTAAGGAATATTAACGTGTAATCCTCTTTATAGTCCTTATTATTTCGAATCCTCTTTCAGGGTCTTTTTCAATAATAGTTCCCGTAACTATAGCGTTAGGTTTTGAAGAAGCAATTTTCCTAGCGTCTTCAACGGTTCTTATACCTCCACCAACGATTAAGAACGTGTCTTCAGGAAGAATTTTTCTACTATAATAAATTATTTCCGGAGGCACAGGCTCCGGAGCTCCTGAACCCCTTTCAAAATACACAAACCTCATACCCATCATTGAAGCCGCTAAAGCATATGTTGCAGCTATTTCAGGCTTATTAACAGGTATGGGTCTTGCCTTACCTATGTATCCTGCAGCTCCTCCTTCACCCAATATTATGTATGCTGTAGGTAAAGCTTCTAACCCGTATTTTTTAACAATAACCGAGCCTAAAACTTGAGCTCCAACTATGAAGTATGGGTCATCTGAATTAAGAAGAGACATGAAGAATATTGCGTCAGCATATTTTGAAACTCCGGTTACGTTTCCAGGAAATAAAATAACAGGTTCCTTTACAGTTTTCTTAACAGACCTTACTACGGAGTCTACGTCGGCTTCAGAAACCCCTATGCTTCCACCTACGAGAATAGCGTCTGAACCTGCTTCAACAGCTTTACTTGCTATTTCAGCTGCTTCTTTAGGCAGTGTTTTTTCAGGATCTATAAGCGTGAAGTGTAAAACTTCTTTAGAAGACTTTCTTCTCAAATATTTTTCTACACGACCCATTCTGGTCATGCTTCTACAGCTTCTCCTCCGGCTTCTTCGGTTTTTATAAAGCTATACTTAAGTGTTCCACCGTAGAATCCGTCAAGGAATTTAGCGTATACATCTACGTTTTGAAATAATTCTGGGACATCTAATTCAGCAAATAAGCCACAATACCCGCACTTAATTACTGCATGTTTTACTCCGCCTTCAGGTTTAGACAGCTCTATGAGTATTGAGGCTTTTCCGCAATTAGGGCATTGGAAAATGTTTGGAATAGTTTTCTTAGGTCTTCGAGCTACAAGTTTTCTCTTCTTCCTTCTACGACCCATTTTCACACCACTACTATTCAGACTAGAAGTTGCTGCTTTAATGCTTTGCCTCCTTATTTCTAACAGAATGTTCAATTGTGATATAGGTGTCTACGATAATTAGTGTGAGAACTGCTAACGCAACAATGGTGACTATTATTGTTAACATATTAATTATGTAACCCCGCATATGAACCATTAATTTAGGGCTCGAAGTAGTAGTGATTAGCTCCTTTATTTGAAGTTTATCTTTTTAGAAGTAAATACTTGTGTAGAGTTGCGCTTATCTGTCGTTCTTCAATTTCACCATATATGCATAGTAAATCATCTGGTTTAATGTCACGTACTATCCTGTACCTACCATAAACTTGGGCTAAAACCTGGGTTACTAGGTGGTAGCAAGCAGGAATTTTCTTTCTCTCAACAACATTTATTTCGAAATCTATGCAAGAGCAAAAAGTTTTAGGTATTAGAATGTAGGTGTTTGTTTTTCCAAGGAAAAACCAGTGTTCCCTATTGTTATTTAACACTATTTTTACAACCCTGTTTTCAAACAGCGACTCCTTAACCCTTAGGGCTCTATGTTTCCCAATAATGTTCTCTATGTATTTCAGGGTTTCTTCAACACTATGTTTTAAAGAATATTTTTCAACATTAGATAGTACATGCCATGTTCTATCCGCGTTCATGATTTAATCACATCTACTTTCCCAGGGTATCCTATAATTACAATGTCAGCTAACTTTACGAATAAACCTGTTTCTACAATTCCCGGAATGGCTTTAAGCTCTGCTTCCAAACGTTCCGGCTCACGTATTTTAACATGAAGATCTATTATCATGTTCCCGGAATCCGTTATTACAGGTCCGTCTTTGCCTTTAACACACATCCTTATTTTAGGATTAAGCCCTCTTTTTTCAAGCTTCATAAAAACCCATCCCGCTGCCGCTGGAATTACCTCTACAGGTAAAGGCTTCTTTTCACCAAGTACGTTAACGAGTTTCGTATAGTCTACGAGGAAAACTCTCTTTTCCGAATAATAAGCTAATATTTTCTCGCGAAGAAGTGCTCCACCACGCCCCTTAATCATGGCCAGGTTTTTAGTAACTTCATCAGCCCCATCAACGTAAACATCTATTTTCCTAAGTAGAAAAGAATCTGTAAGAACCCTGAATCCAAGCTTTTGAAGCCTCAACGTAGTATCGTAAGATGTTGGAACGTAGAGTTTTTTCGAAAAAACATCGAATTCTAAAGACATTTTCTCTACAACTTTAGCTACAGTAGATCCTGTTCCTACACCTATAATTTCAGCATCGTAAAGGTATTTTATTGCTTCAGAAGCAGCGAGCTCCTTAGCTCTCTCAATAGGGTCAACCATTGCTAGCACTCTAAGAAGTTTTTGTAAGTTAATTAAGTGGTGGGCCCGCGGGGATTTGAACCCCGGACCACGGGGAATTTCGCCTCCCACACGTGGAAGGTCCCGAGTCGGGTAGCCACATATAGAGTTCTCTCGGCTATACCCCGCATTCTCCCAGGCTAAACTACGGGCCCCGGTGAAAGGATTAATTAACTCTAAAATATAAGGTTTTATTTACGGGGGTAGTTTTCAATAAACTAATGGTTACGCGGTGTTATTGTGGTCACGAAATTCATCATAGACTCGGTTGCGAGGAGAATTGCTGGAGACATTGTGTGGAGTCGTAATCCCGGAGCAGTAATGAGAAAGTGGAGGGAAATGTTTAATGCGTCTCAAATAGAAGTTAGTAGGGCTATGGGTATTTCTCCAAGTGTTATAAGCGATTACGAAAAAGGCAGGAGAACACCTGGATCAATATTTGTTAAAAGGTTTGTTGAAAGCCTATTATCAATAGATGAAAATAGAGGATGGATTATAACTAAGAAACTTGCGAAAACACTAAACATTCATCTTGATAGTGTAGAGGACATGTGCGAATTTGAAGAACCCATATATGTCTCAGAACTTATAAAGCTCGTTAAGGGAAAGCTTTTAACGAAATCTGATTACGGAAAAATAATTTACGGCTACACAATACTTGACAGCATTAAAACTATTCTTTCACTTACAGGAACAGAATTCTACCAACTAATGGGTATGAGTAGTGAAAGAGCACTTGTATTTACGAAAGTTACTGCTGGAAGATCACCCATGGTTGCCGTTAGAACTTCACCTATAAAGCCTGCTGCAGTAGTGCTTCATGGTCCTAGGAAGGTTGATGAATTAGCTATAAGATTAGCTGATATTGAAAGAATCCCTTTAATACTTTCCCTACATAAGTCTGTGAAGAAAATAATACATGCCTTAAGAGCTGTTTGTGAAAAAAGGTAACCTTAACCCTCCTTTCTGGCTTGTATGAGAAGTATTGCTGCAGCTATGTCTCCCTCAGCTTCTTCAAGAGCCTTAATTGCTTCCTCCCTTGAAACACCTGTTTGGGACATAACAAGCTCTATGTCCTCTTCTGAAATCTCTACTTTTTCCTTAGGCTTCTCTTCAACAGTAATTTTACCCATAATTTGAACAACCGTTTCTCCTCCTCTCAAACTCATTACCAACACCTGGGGATTCTCTATAACGTAATTTTTATCTTCCGTTTCAATAATAGCCCTTAAAGCACCTTCTAAAGGCTTCATTTCAAGCCCTAATCTCTTCATAAGCCTCCTTAATTCTCTAGGTGAAAATCCGCGCATAACAATCCCTTACTAAGCAAGCATCCTTGTTTGAATAGTTTTTGCCTCTAATATTTAAGTTTCGATAAGCTTTATAACCCAGTATCTCCTTCATTAATGGGAAGTCGGAGAAAAGTAAGTAAAGGTTCAGAAGTAATGGCGAAAATTACTCTCGAAGTGCTTGGCGGAGGAGAAGAAGTAGGGAGGCTTTCAGTACTTGTAAGTAGAGATTCCTCCGGAGTACTCTTAGACTGCGGAATAAACTTCGACGAGAACGGTAATCCTCGAATGCCTCTTTTCGTACCTCCGAAGAGAATAAAAGCAATAGCGTTAACACATGCACATTTAGACCATACAGGTGCTGTACCACTATACTTTGTTTCGTCAAAAATCCCTACATACATGACTAAGGCCACTAAAGACATACTTAAACCGTTAATGGAGGATTACCTACACATTTCAGGCTACTATCTCCCATTTGAATATGAAGAAATAGTTAACATGTTTAGAAACACTAAAACAGTAAAGTATGGTGAACAAATAGAGATAAACGAATATACTTTAGAATTTATTAATGCCGGCCATATTCCAGGAAGCATGTCGATAATAGTAACTGTAGGTGATAAGCGAATCCTATTCACTGGCGATATTAACTTAGCTGAAACAGAACTTGTTAAACCAGCTAACTACAAAGCTGATGCCGGAAAGGTAAACTATTTAGTAATAGAGACAACATATGCTACAACAGAGCATCCGAAAAGAGAGGATGTTGAAAAGAGGTTTATTGAGGCTGTTAAGGAAGTCATAGAGAATAACGGAATAGTTCTTATACCAGCATTTTCCGTAAGTAGGTCTCAAGAAATCCTCGTTGTTCTTGAAAAATATGGTGTAAGTGCACCAGTATATTATGATGGTATGGTTAGGGAGATTAATAGGATATTTCTTTCTAACAAAAGTTTTCTCAAAAACCATGCTTTACTTAGGAAAGCGATTAGTCATTTTGTAGAAATAAGAGGGTGGCAGGATAGGAAAGCGATTCTTGAAGGAGGAGGACCTGCGGTAATTGTAGCTTCTTCAGGAATGCTTAGGGGAGGACCGTCCTCATATTTCTTAAGGAAAATTTATGATGGGAAAAGAAATGGGGTGTTTTTAGTTAGTTTCCAAGCCCCTAATACTCCAGGTAGATTAATAATTGAAAAGGGAATTTTCGAAGAGGACATGGTAGAAAAGGTAAAGGCTAGAGTTGAGTGGTTCGATTTTTCATCCCACGCTGGAAAAACGGAGCTATCAAACGCTATCAAAGACTTAAAAGGTTCTCTTGAAAAAATAGTTCTTGTTCATGGAGAAGCAGATGTTCAAGAGAAATTTGCAAGAGAAATTCAGGAGAAATTCAGAATAGAAGCTATTATTGCGAAAAACGGCGACAAAATAGTTCTTTAAACCTCAACTATTTTAACCTTAATATTCTTAAGGATTTCATCTGCTTCCTCAGGTTTAACCTTTAGCGTATAAAGGTACTTCTTAGTTCTTAGCTTAAGCTTAACAACACTACCTAACCTCTTAACTCTACATTCACTAGCTCTTTCAGCAATTTTCATGAACTCCTCTTTACTATGTACTTCAATAGGCATTTATCACTCACCACATTATGTACTTACTTTAGGCTAGAGTATAAGGGAAAATATATTGTTTTTCCTCAATAACCTGGCTTTCTCACTTAGTACTTTATGAAACCCATGTTTAAATTGTAATTTTGCTTTACATTACTTAAAACAACTTTAGTACATAATGCTTTTTACTTTAAACCAGAACCATACATCACTTAGGTACTATGTGGTGTTTTCTACATCTTGCTTCATAGAGTTCTTTTCCACCTACAACTATTCTGGGGCTATCATATGGGGCAGGTTTACCATCTATTAATCTTTGGCTACGTGTTGCTGGTGCACCACACACGCTACAGACAGCTGTTAAATAAGTTACATCGTCTGCTTTAACCATGAGTTCCTTCATTGTTTCGAACGGTTCTCCTCGGAAGTCAAGGTTTAATCCTGCAACAATAACTCTTACACCTTCATCAGCTAGCTTCTCACATATATCTACAAGTAGTAGGGGGAAGAAGTGTGCTTCATCTATACCTATTACTTCCAATTTCTCATTCTTCGTTATTTCGTAAATTTTCCTTACACCTTCCTCATTAGCTGAAACAACATATGCTGGATAAGTTAATCCATTATGCGTTGCTACAGAACTTACAGTGTACCTCACATCTAAGCTAGGCTTAAACATTCCAACTCTTCTTTTAGCGTATCTTTCCCTCTCAATTCTCCTTATGAGCTCAGTAGTTTTACCTGCAAACATAGGTCCAACAATTACTTCAAGAAACCCTATATCATAGCCTAGCTTAACCAAAGAATCACTCACCATAAAATAATAGTTTATTCTCCAGTTATTAAAGAGTAGGGGCAGGTAAAACTATTTTTGAAAGATAAACACCTATTTCTCACCGGGGAAAATGAGGTTTATTAATGAATTAAGCACTGTAAGAAGGAGTTTTAAAACAATTTTCGCAGGTGAAATAAGAGATTTTAAGTTTAAAGAAAACTCTGTCGAAATAAGATTTGAAGATCCTATAAGCACGTTTAAACTAGCTTTAGCTTTAATATTAGCATTAAACCTTAACGTTGAGATACATGGAGACACGTTAACAATAAGCTTAGGTAAAGGTTTTCCTGAAAGCTGTAATGTAAGGATTTATGCAAGCTATGATGAAATAGTTGAAATAGAGAAAGAAGTTCACGGGCTTGGAAGACTCGAAGATTATGCTAAAATAAAGTTAAGTTCCCCTGAAACCCCAGGTTTATCGAGAATAACTATTACTGGAAAATGTTCTGCAAAAGGGCTTGTAATCTTACTATATAATTTCCATAAAGCCGGGTTCACTGCAACCTATATAAGAGAAAACACTATTACTCTTACAAAAATCCCTTCAGGTGTTTTTAAATGAAAGTGTTTGACCTTCATGAGGACATATCATCATATATTATTCATGAGAGAAAAGTTGAAGATTTTAAAATAAACGCGAACAGACATGCTGACATACCTAAGTATTTTCTCTCGAAAACTAAGGCGATAGTTGCAGCTGTATTTCCATCCCAAAACCTTGTTGATGAACCAATGGGTAAACGCTATTATTCATTTAAAAACTCATTTAATGAAGCATTAAATCACATCTTAACATATTACAGATTTGTTAGGAAATACGATGTTTTCAAAATAGTTGAAAACAAAAGGTTTTTAGCTAAACTTTTCTCCGGAAATGAGGGGAAAATAGGGTTAATCCTAGGTCTTGAGGGAGCGTATCCTTTAAGAGAACCATATGAAATAGAGTTGTTTTACAAACTAGGAGTTAGAGTTCTAGGATTAACATGGAATGTCGATAACCAATACGCTGCATCATGTATGTCCAAGAAAGACTACGGCTTAACAGGTCCCGGAGAGAGTCTTGTAAATTTAGCATTAGAGCAAGGTATGGTCATAGACTTAGCTCATGCTAGTGAAAAAACAGCTATCGATGTCCTATCTATTTCGGAAAAACCTGTAATCATAAGTCATGCTGGTTTAAGAAGGTTTAATAATAGTTTAAGAAACGTAAGCGACGAGGTTCTTGAATTACTTAAAAGAAATAGAGGTGCAATTGGAATATTTTTTGTTTCAGAATATATTAAAGGAAACAATACTACAATAAACGATGTTGTCGACCAAATAATCTATCTTAAAGAAAACTATGGTATAGACATTGTAGCATTGGGTACAGACTTCTTTGGAACAGAGAAGTTACCTAAGGGACTTGAACACATAGGTAAACTCACGCTACTTGCGAAGGAGCTTGCCAAGGCAGGTCTTACCGAAAGTGAAGTTGAGAAAATCTTTTACGCTAATGCACTCCGCGTATTTCTTGAAAACATGAAATAAAAGAGCTTAGGGAAGAGGTCTTTGTCTCTGAAAGTTGTTGTAATAGGTATTCCTAGGCGTAAGCAAATACTAAGTAGCGCAGCAATCATAGGTTTTCTTGCAATAATTTTACTACTGATTTTCATGGATACATATTTTTTCTATGTCATTCTACTCATTGAAACAGGTCTTTCACCATTCATAATATATGATTTTAGAAAACTCTACATAGAATCCCAACGTACATACTCTTTCGTAAAGATCTTAAAAATCGACACCTTAAGAAACAAGGTTTCGCTGATGAGAAACGTTAAGGTAACTAAGGGGAAATTTTACGTTATCGGTAGAAGAACACCTATTTACATTTACGATAGCGATAGTGTTTACGAGCCAAAATCTAGTTCTTTTATTTTAAACGAAATAGACTTAAATAATATAGCTTCAAGCTACGTAGTTGCTGCTTCAAAATGGGGCACAGGTTTTGGATGCTTTGATGCTTATAGAGTGGAGGATAAAGAGTATGAAGGAGTAGTTTTCTTCGTAATTAGAAAGACTTTGTTTAAATTCTCTACAGAACCTAATGAAATAAGGTTTCAATTTAAAGGATGCACTGTTGAAACAATAATTAAACCTTTAAATTACGGATTCGAAGCAGCAACCTACATGTATGGTTGCAGTAAGGAATATAGAGCTATTCTTAACATTACTTGTCACAGTGAATTTTACGGAAGAAAAATTAAAGTTAAAAGTAAAGTTTTAGTTATTAGCCAAAAATTTGTGAAAAGAGCAGTTTTTAAGAATGAAATATCTAATAATGCTTTTCTTCTCATAACCTTTCCGAGACGTGTTTCATTAATAGACTTATTGAAAATTATAGGTTCAAAATTGCCTGCAATAATAATTTCAGGTGAAGCCTATAGTCCATGTAAGATTATTATTGAAGCCTACAATAGATTCAAAAGAAGGGCTAAGGCTGAAGCCAAATTAATCGTTATGGAATCTTCTTAAACATTGATGCCGCCTAATTTTCTTCACATAAGCTTCTTAAGGAGATTTAATGGGGATTAATGAATGAAGAGTTCATTCGTACCTTAAAGCAACAGCTGGGGGAATTCTTGATGCTCTATATGCTGGAAATAGTCCTCCAACTATTCCAACAAGGATCGTTAGTGCTAAGGCTTCACTGATGAGCCAAGGAGTTATTTTCGGGGATGCTTTAAGAGTTACTCCTAAGCCTCCTAAGGTTAATCCTGCTGAAGCAAGAGCATGTGCGCCTGCTGCTCCAACAATTATTCCTACGCTTCCACCTATGATGCTCATAATTAGTCCTTCAGTAAGTATCATGAGAAGAACGTCTATGTTTGTAAAGCCTAAGGCCTTTAGTACGCCTATTTCACGTGTTCTCTCCATAACCGACGTTATCATTGTAGCTGCAACGCCAGCTATAGCTACGGCGAATGCTGCAAGAGATGTTGAGAAAAGTAAGAAGTCTAGCGCTGAAGTTATTGAATTAACTGTTCTAGCAATCCTTATAAATGCAACTACGTTAGCATAGTCTTTGTACATATCTTCAAGCTTACTAACGAGGGAATCTACTGAAGCTGAGTCTTTAGCAACAATGAATATCCCTGACCATCTATCCTGCTTTAATATCGTTGGTCCTGCAGATAAAGGTAAGAAGATTGTTCTATCGGGATCAACAATTAATGCTCCTCCATAGCGGCTTAAAATACCGGCTATTCTTAAGGAAGTTCTTCTAGTTCTAATTCCCTGATGAGTTATTTCAGCGATTTCAACTGTAACAATGTCCCCTAAATCCCTTATTTCCCTATTAGTGTATTTTTCAAAAGCAATGTAGTAACCTACTAAAGCATCTGTTCTAGCTGTTGGAGGAGGTATTTTACCTTTCATAATCTCTAAATTACTTACAACATCAAACAATATTTCTATGTCCGTAGCATAAATGAAAATGTCCATGGAACCCCTGGGCTGCTTAATACTTCCCCTAACATAGTAGAAAGGTGAGGCCCTATCAATTTCCGGGAGATTCCTGATTAGTCTAAGGTCTTTTTCCGTAAACACGTAACCTTTTTCAGGGAAAAGTACTACAGTGTTCTGCCCGAACGTTGTTAATTGCTGAAGTATTGTTTCAGAATATCCCTGCATGACACTTATTATCGAAACTAACGCCATAGGGCCTATTGAAATACCTATTATTGTAAGTATTGCTCTAAATTTCCTTTCCGTAAGAACCTTATACGCATATCTTAGCAAGTCTGTTGGAAGAATCAAGTTCTCCATCGCCTCTTAACATAGCTTCTAAGTATTATAGCTATTGTCGCTAAAAACACTCCCACTAAAACTATTACAGCTATTCTATAAACATCTATAAGGCCCGGTGTTGGAGCCGGAGTAGTAGCTGTTACCTTTACGACACTTACGATTTCTAAAGGCACTTTTTCCTCAAATACTTTATCAGCATAGAAGAAGTCCTTATACTTTATATTAAATATTACTTCTGAAGCATTACCCTTGAAAGGAACATCAACGGAAAATGACATTTGTGTTGAAGAATCTATATCTCCTATAAGCGAATACCCTGAAGCATTGCCTACGTAAACTTCAAGCTCCACATTTCTTGCAACCGAAGCCCCCAGGTTAGCTATGATTCCACTTACTCTAATACCAGACTCAATAGGCTCATAGGATACGTCAAAAACTCTTAAATCAACCGTAGGAGTTAAGACCATGGCAACTGTTTGGTTAAATGAACGCATAATTCCCTGAGGATCTCTAAAAGTTAACGTTAAAATTACTGGTACAGAGCCTCCTAAAGGCATGTTCTGAGGTAGTGTTGGGTTAAAGAATATAGTGTATGTTAAGTTTCTTGCTTCACCGGCCTCTAAGGTTCCAATATATTTTACAGGTTCTCCAATTATAACATAGGGTGTGGTTGAGTACGCTACTGCATAAACGTTTCCTAGCTTTGCTGATCCAATGTTTTCCAGCCTTACCGTAAATGTTGCATTTGTCCCTTTAACTTCTACTTGAACTGATGGTGGAGTTATCTTAAGTAAGCGTAAGCTTCCAAACACGGGGATTTTGAATGTTTCTTTAAACCTCCTAATATTACCCCATTGATCTATGAAGTCCAATACGACTACTCCATCATATACTCCTGGTTTAACATCTTCATTTATTCCTAAGGGAATTCCGAAAACTACGAAGCTTCCTTCTTCAATATTTTGTGTTTCAGCAGATACTACACCACCTGTAATTGCTGTTGTGATTAGTTCTCGCATGTTTTCAGGTGTTACAGTTAAAATTCTCTGTAAACTCCCAGTAGTTGTTGGAGCTAATAATGCCTTCGAAGAATTCGTTAAGGTAACTATGAAGCCTTCAGGTAAAATGAATTCCCCTACAATACCTTTCATTAGTGGTATATTGTTGTTTCTAAAGAGTACATATAATGTTTTACCATAATCTCCTGGTCCACTACTTCCCTCAATCCAAAAACTCGTTATGTACTCTACTTTTCCCCTTTCAGCAATATTTAATTTAACCCTGTAATGTTCAGTGACCATGTATTTTGATCTTCCAGTTTCAACAATGTAAGATACTGTAATATTTGATAAATATGTTTCAGGAGTTACATTACCTACATTTAGCTTAAACTGAACGGTAAATGTTTGTTCCGAGGTAATAGGTCCTGGAACATATGTTGTTACATAGCTTCTTCCTTCACTATCGGTGAAACCATGAGGTAAACTCATGTTTATAATTATTCCCGATATAGCATAGGGTAATCTATTAGCTAACGTTATTGTGAAAATAGCTTTATCAGTGCTAGGATAAACTGGCCAATCATTTTGCCAGCCATAATCCACAATTAAAAGGCCCTCTTCACCGTGTCCAGCATATTTCTCTACAGAAACGTTTACAGAAAATACCTTAGCTTTCACTAAAATAGTGCCTGATGAAGCTAAATAGTATGTTAAGTTTAGTGTTATGTTATACACCCCTGGCTTTACAAAGGGTTCTATGTCGAAAAATAATTGCCCTGAACACTGGGAAAGTGAAGGTAAAGTTGTTGCGCAAATTGTTGAATTGTAAACAGGTTTTATTCCTCTAGGTACTTTAACAACTGATAATATGATGTTGTTTACACTGTACTTCCCATTATTAACTAAGTTTATTGTTAATGGGACGTTTTTGGAAGCAGGATAAGCTGCCTGAGGAACTCTTCCGCTTCCCCAGAAAATGGATGCTACATCTAATTCAGTATCTATAAGATTAGGGTCAGTTATGTTTATTGGAATAATGAAGACATCCTTAATTAAATGCAGGGAGTTACCATCACGTAACTGGTATGTGAATGTTAATGTAGCATTATATTGTCCAGGAGTTGTTTGCTGCGAAATATTTAGGTAAAGATCTAGGTTACATGTTTTCCCTGGACCTAATTCCCCGGTGCAGGTTCCTCCTTGAGACACTAAAGTTATTCCTGAAGGAAAACTTGCGTTAACAACTATGCTTCCTATAGTGTAGTCTTTTTCATTATATATCTTAGCTCTAAAGATAATATTTGATGATCCTGGAAGGGCAACTACATGTTCTCCATTGTAAATCCATTCTAGACCAATTATTTTAATTATTGAAATGTACTGTGACACCTGCAGTGTAGCATATATTGTTGTCGTTTTTGTAACAAGTCCTGCTCCAGAAGATATCAATGCTACTACGTTTACTTTTACCGTGTAAAGACCCGGTTTAACGTTTTTAAGATAAATGTTCGGGAAGGTTAGTGTAAACATTTCACCATAGCTTATTGGCGTATTATAGTATATTTTGGCCGTTTCACTTATGTCTTTAAAGTATGCTCCTTCAAAGAGGTGTGCTTCGGCATAAAGATTTCTTATAGTGTCTTTTTCGTAAGACACTAAAACAATGTTTAAACTTAAGCTTTCAGAACCATCGTAAGCGACATGTGTACTCCAGTAGCTTCCAATATAATCTATGTTAAGAGCAGCAGCTGCTGAAGGAATAGGGGTTATAGTTAACGTAAGCATGAAGAAAACAAGGGAAAACGCAAGCAAACGCGTTTTCACAAGGTTTCACCTCATTAGATTATTAAGCCACATATATCTTACATTTCCGCTTATCAATAACTGTTTCTCCAACTATTTTACCATCCCTTAGAAGCAAGATTTTCTCAGCGCAAGCAGCTACTTCAGGATCATGAGTTACTACAACGATTGTGTGACCTAACTTATTTAGTTCAATAAATGTTTCCATAATGACCTTTGCTGAAACGGAGTCTAAGTTTCCTGTTGGCTCATCAGCTAAAACAACTTCAGGTTTTCCAACAATAGCTCTAGCTATAGCCACTCTTTGCTGCTGACCGCCGCTAAGCTGAGCAGGTTTCTTATTTAGCCATGAAAGCTCCCCACCTACTTTTAACAAAGCTTCTTTCACCATTTCTAATCGTTGCTTTCTAGGAATTCTTCTTACAAGCAGCGGTAGTTCAATGTTTTCAAGAACTGTTAGTCTATTCACCAGGTTGAATTGTTGGAAAACAAATCCTATCTTGTAATTTCTTATTTTAGCCATTTCAACATCGCTCATTTTTGAAACATCAATACCGTCTATAAGCACTTTACCTGATGATGGTTTGTCAAGTAATCCTAAAATGTTAAGCAAAGTTGTTTTCCCAGAACCTGAAGGACCCATAATAGCTATGAAATCTCCTCTACTAACCTCTAAATTAACTCCTCTAAGAGCATACGTTTCTATAGAGTCTGTTCTGTAAACTTTAGTTACATCGATAAGTTTGATTACTGGCTTACTCATCTCTCACTTCCTTATGATGGATAATACTTAGTCTATCTAGTATTTTTGTCGGTCACTACTACTCTAGAGACACTATTTTTAAACAATAGTTTTTAGATGAAACGACCACATAGTATTTCTTAGAAATTCTCCTTAAAGATTCATTAGAGCCTTTAATCATTACTGTTACTAATTCTGCATTAGCGTCTTTAAGTCCCTTCTTTACAGCTCTCTCCTTAATAACGTCTCTTCCATCAGTTATTAAAACTATAGATGATGTTCCTTCAATCTTTTCCTCCATAATGTCCTTACAAGCTGTTAAAATAGCTCCTGTAATCCATGTTCCTCCGCCGCTTACAAGTGAGAGAAGCATACGGTAAAGTTTATGGAAATCTTTCGTTCTAGAACCTCTTCTTACACAAATTATGTCGTAAGGTAGGTAGTCAAAGAATCTTACACAGAACTTCCTTCTATGCTTAAGGGCTTCCTTCATCAATGCTAAAGCTATTGCTCTTGCCCAGAAAGTCTTATCGCCAATCATGCTACCTGACTTATCCAGTAAAACATATATTGGCCCTTGTTCTTTCGAAAGAACTCTTCTTCTAAGTAGAAGTTGTGAATCGATAAGTTTCTTGAAGAATACGTCATCGGATAATGTTAGTTCTTTAGGTAGAATGCGTAAAATATCTTTACCCATTTCTATACCATCATATATTCCATGCTTAAACGGGTAGCTTTCCCTCCTTATATCTACTAGGGGTGTTTTAGAAATCCCCTTTATGTACTTGAGTATTTCAGTTACATAAGCTGAACTAGCTAATCTCAAAATATCCTCCATGATTTCTCCGAAAACGAAGCTGCCAGGCTTATTTCCTGCAGCCTCCCCTCCCATTAGGTTCTTTAATTCCCTAACGTTTTCAGCTGTTTTCTTAGCTCTCTTATGGGCTTCTTTCACGAATTCCTCTAATTTCTCTAAATCTTTCTTCGAAGGGTTGCCCACCTTATCTTCAGAACCTTTTAAGTAGTTTAGTATACTCCAAAGAGAGGGTTTTCCCTGACCCTTTCTTTCTCTCTTACTTGCTTCCCTCTTAAGTAAGTCTATTAGCTTTTTTATGAAAACTATTGTGTAGGAAAAGGAGGTATCTATGTCGATTAATGTTTTGTACTTTAACCTATTGTAATCCTCGGTTTTCATAAGAGCTTCAACTATTACCTTATTATATAGGAGATTTTCATCATTGACTTTTTTAATGGCAGGTCTAGGTAAATACCATGTGTAAAACACATCTAACGCTACGCTTGGGTTCACATTTTCCCTGTAAAGCAACATGTATGTTTTGCTTAGTTTTTCAGCTCTATATTCTATTATTGGTTCATCATAGTCTATGTCTTCAAGAACCCCTTTGAGTTTCTGTTTAAACTTATCCATATCCATAAAATCTCTACCTGTAGAAATTAGCTTTATTAGCTAATATTTCCTTCATTTCACCTATAATGTCCATGAGTCTCTCGATTCTCGCTTGAACCTGTTCATCATTTAAAGACTCTCTAGCTATTTTTCTCAGCTTTTTCTCTATGAGGAAAAGCTCCTTGCTATAATCTAATAGTTTAAAGTCAAATGAGGGTAAATGAGCTATTTCCTCCTTCATTCTTTCGAGATTTCTTTCGAGAAACTGCAAATCCCTTAAGTACCTTGCTGGAAGCTTTATTTCCTCAACTATTATTGCTGTTGCTTTACCGAAATCCTCTATTGTCTCAGGTACAACATATTTTAAAGCTAAGAGATCTTCGGGCTCAATGTAGTTTCTGCCTTCGAAAACAGCGTTTGCTACAACAGCTTTAAGACCTTTAATCGCTCTCCTATCACTAATGGGTATTCCGTTCTCTCTAAAAATAACTATTAACCTAGCGTATTTTTGAAGGAAAACATGGTCTTCCTTAACTTTTAGGAGAATTTTTCTTACCTTCTCTTGTAGCTTTAAGAGGTCGCTTATTGTTAATATGTGTTCTTCAGAAACTATTCCCTTAAGCTCTATTTCGACCCCTGCTCGGAATAACTCCCGAAGCCTACTTTCAGAAACAGGTCTTACATGATGCCTGAACACTAATCTATCATAAAGTGCTTTAAGCTCTACTTCTTCAGGTATAGTGTTTGAAGCGCTGAAGAGGGATATGAGAGGCGTTTTCACAACTTCGTCTCCATTAACGAAAACTCTTTCCTGAAGAATTGAAAGTAATGTGTTAAGTATTGCTGTATTAGCGTTAAATATTTCGTCAAGAAATGCTATTTCAGCCCACGGCAGTTTTCCTTCAATCCGTCTCTTATATATCCCCTTAGTTCTTAACTCATTAATGTCTATTGGACCAAATAATTCGTCAGGTTCAGTGTACTTGTTTAGAACATAGTAAAAGTATCTAGCTTTAAGTAGAGATGCTGCTCTCCTAACAAGCGCTGACTTCGCTGTTCCAGGTTCACCTATGAAAATGGCGTGTTCTCCGGAAAGTAGAGCTAACGTTATAACCTCGGCTTCTTCTTCTCTTTGAATAAATGGCTCAGATAGTTTAGAGTAGAATAGTTTTAATTTCTCCTGAAGTCCTCTCAGATCCTTTGAGCTCACGTAAGTAACCCTAATTTTAAGCGGTACTCAGTAATACTAGGTACACTCTAGAATAAGTTTTTACTGTTTCATGAAAGCCTTTCCTTAAGTATTTTAAGCATATACCTTGCATTATTAAGCATCCAATGGTTATTGTTGAAGAATATGTAAACTTCTTTAGCATCCACTTTAACTATTTGATTAGCTATTTCGTTTAATTCTTCCTCAGAGTAGTCGTAAGCATACCAAATGATTCTACCATGCATTCTAAGGTATATGATTCCATTTGAAGAAGCAATCCATGTAGTTTGCGGGGAATCCACTGAAACAATAGTTAACCCTAATTTTCTAAGTTCACTAACTGTTTCCTCATTAAACCAGCTTTCATGTCTAAACTCTATTGCCAACCTATCTTTCAAACCTGTTTCCTTAGCGAAAAACCTTATTCTCTCAATGTTTCTCTCATTTTTAACGAAAGTCGGTGGCATTTGGAAAAGATAGAACCTCACAATAGAGTCCATAGGTTTAAATAGTCTTTGAAATTTACGCCAAGTTTCTAATGCTTTAATGTTTAATCTTCTAATATGCGTTATTACTCTATTAACCTTAATTGACCATTTTAGTTTAGCTCCCTTTCTAAACCATGAAACTACCTGGTTAGGGTACGGGAACCTATAAAATGAGGCATTTAGCTCTACAGCGTTTAGCCCAGAATATTTAATGTACCAGTTAAGTGATCCATCAGTATTCCAATCATATATCCAACCAGATGTGCCAACATGAACTTTCATTTTCACTTCACACACGCTTCTACAGACATTGTTTTTAAACATATGTTCTTCTTAGGCTTATGAGACTTGCTCGTACAACTTTCTATACTGTTTTATAACTGGCAAGGTTTATGCAGCATTAACATATGTTTTCTAAATATTTTTGTGAAGTATTTTGAGGAGGACACTTATACTACAGCATATGTGCGATATTTCCCTAGAACCTTGCTTAACTATTATGTTAGTTGTTTAAATTTGGTGGGCCCGCGGGGATTTGAACCCCGGACCACCGCCTCGTAAGGGCGGCGTCCTAACCGGGCTAGACGACGGGCCCTTTTCTTCTCCGTACTTTTTTAATGCTTCAGTTTGTTTTAATAACTTTACTGTTTAGCTAGGTTTAAATTCTTTGAAATGCAAATGTGTTTACTGGATGATGACAACCTCCGACACAGAAAAGTAGTGTTGAAGCCCTGCGATTCTGACTTCTCTACTTCCTTATTGGATGAATTTTCCTCATTACGAATTCGTATTTTCCATACTTTAAAATTACAATTTTCCCTTGCCGTTTAAGTTTCTCTAAGGTTTCATATGGGTTTAAACCTGCTTTCTCAAGTAGTTTAGCGGCGTAATCTATTCTCATAGGGTGAACAGATGTTATTGAAAGAATGCTTTCAACAGGTTTTCTCTTATCTATTCTGAAATCTGCTCCTTCATATCCTATTAGCAACTCTACCTTGCCTGGTAAGTGTTTTTCAAACACCTTGTATATTTCGAAAAGTCTCTGTTCGCTAGGTTGCTTAACCCATTCCTCAGCTGGGGGTCTTGTCGGTATTGCTATGTACGTTTTGAACGGGTTAAGTTTCGCAATAAACTTAGCTACATTCTCCATTTCCATAACGTCGTCATTTAACCCATTAACTACCATGGTTTCAGTTAGAAGTTTCCCTTTAAAACTTTTAGAAAATTCAGCCATACCTTCTAAAACATTTTTCAACCTTAACCCCGGGTGGGGCCTATTAATTTTCCTAAAAACTCTTTCAGAGAAGGCATCAACTTTAACAGATACCGTATCTGCTTCGTAAAGATCGTTTCTAACTTCCTCTAGGAAGAGTAGTGAGCCATTAGTTAGCACAGCTATTGGAGTGGAAATTTTCTTCTTCAGAAAACCTATTTCCTTACCTAAGTTGATGTCCAAGGTGGGTTCGCCGTCGGGCACGAAGGTTACGTAGTCTAAGTTGTTTTCTCCTATACTTTTAACGGCTTCAACAACTTCTTCAACGATGTCTCTCCATGGATAAAACTCTTTTCTCGAAACTTCTAAGTTGATTGTTCTACCTATTTGGCAGTAAGTACATGAGTACGTACAGTGTTTAGGGGGTATATTGTTAACGCCTAAAGAACGTCCTAGTCTGCGGGATGGAACAGGGCCGAAAACGTATTTCGTAGGAAACACCGTGTTAACGCAAACTATGCAGTAGCGTATAAACTTTATTTTCTCCTCCTTCTTTAACTAGGTAACGATAAAGTATGAGTGTTATTAAGCAGCATTTCTACTTAAGAAACCCTAAGATTATTGCTTTAGAGCTTCTAGGTAAGCTACTTGTTAGAATATATGAGGGTAAAAGGCTTTCAGGATTTATTGTTGAAACAGAAGCTTATTTTGGAAAAGAAGACCCTGCATCAAGAGCTAAGAAGGGAGGAGACTTAGCTAAAACTATGGAAGGCGAAGTAGGTGTTGCCTTAATTTACGGTGTTCATAAGCAGTGGTTATTCAATGTTGTTGCCCATGAAAGAGGAGATATTGGAGCAGTTCTCATAAGAGCTATTGAACCATTCGAAGGCGTGGGAACTATGATGAAACTTAGGAAAGTATGTGGTATTAAAAATTTAACTAATGGGCCTGGGAAGCTAACTAAAGCTTTAGGGATAGATAAGAGGTTTCATAAGTACCCATTGTACTTAGAAAACGGAATACTAAGAATAGAGGATGGAATAAAAATACCTAAAGAACATGTTGGCTTATCGCATAGAATAGGGGTTTCTAGGGATCTTCCCGAAAAACTAAGGTTTTATGTTAAGAAAAGCCCGTTCGTTTCTAAAAAGTAGCTGTGAAAAATTTCATGGTGGGCCCGGGGGGATTTGAACCCCCGACCACCCGGTTATGATTCCCGTACGGTACCTGTTTTAAATGGCTACCGTATGCCGGGCGCTCTACCGGGCTGAGCTACGGGCCCTCTCGTCTAGTTTTTAGATTAGCACTGTTGTTTTTTAAGCGTTTCTTTTATTTTCTCTTCAACTTCTTCTCTAAAGGGAAATGCTGCTATAGCACCAGGTTTAGTGCATGTAATTGCTGCAACAGTATTTGAAAACATTACAGCATCCACTAAATTCATGTCCTCTAAGAAGTAGGATACTATAAACCCAGCAGTCCAAGCATCACCTGCGCCTGTAGTATCTACAACACTTACTTTCAGCGGGGGTAGTTCTACTTCCTCTTTTCTAGTTTTAACATATGCTCCCTTCCTACCGAGCCTTACGGCTACAGCTTCTAAGTCACCATACTTTTCCAATAGCTTCTCAGAAACATCCCTGTAATTCTCGTTTGAAAACAATGCTTCTAGTTCGTCAAGCCCCATGGATAAAAAGTTTATGTAGCTTAAGTGCTCATTAAGAACATTCCTAGCTTTATCCTTAGTTTCCCAAACATCTAATTTAAAGTTTGGATCATAAGATATGCAGGCGTGCTTAGAAAACTCCTTAAGTATTTGTGAGAATACCTTGGAAGCTGGTGGATGTGGAAATGCGAAACCTGAGAAATGGAGTACTCTCGCATCCTTTAAATACTCCAAATTAATGTCGTCAATGTTTAGTTCAGTGTCAGCTGTTTTCATCCATGGCTTCCTGTAGAAGAAAAATTCTTTTTCACCGCTTCCTTTTGGCATAACAAACGCTAATGTTGTTCGAGTTTTCTTAACAACTATGTTTCTCGTGTCTACACCGTTTTCCCTTAGTGTTCTAATTAGGAATTCTCCGAAAACATCATCCCCTATAGCGCCTACCATACCTGATTTATGTTTTAGCCTTGAAATTCCGATGGCAACGTTAGCTGGTGCTCCACCGAAGTGTACTGTGAATTTTCCGTTTAAACTATAGGGTCCGATAAAGCAAGGGATTATATCTACCAGTATTTCGCCTAAGCAGTAAACTTCAATCTTCAATACTCCCACTGCCAAGACTGTAGGTACTTCCTTTGCTCCTCAGTTAAAACATCAATTTCTATACCCATTGATTTAAGCTTAAGCTTAGCAACTTCCATGTCTTGTTCTTCAGGTACCTTGTAGATTTTAGGCTTAAGCTTACCCTTATTTTCTAGAAGGTACTTTATGGATAACGCTTGGTTTGCGAAGCTCATATCCATGACTTCGCTTGGATGACCTTCTGCAGCTGCAAGATTAACGAGTCTTCCTTCAGTTAATAGGTAAAGTTTTTTCCCGTTCGGTAAGGTGTATTCGGTAACGTAGGGTCTTACTGTTCTTTTAGCTACAGCTATTTCTTCAAGAGCCTTAACGTTTACTTCTACATTAAAGTGGCCTGCATTAGCAAGTATCGCTCCGTTCTTCATTAGCTCAAAATGCTCCCTATCTATTACGTTTATGTTTCCCGTTGCTGTAACGAAAATGTCTCCTACTTTCGCTGCTTCCTTCATGCTCATAACTTGGAATCCATCCATAACTGCTTCCAAAGCCTTTATAGGGTTAACTTCAGTAACTACTACTTTAGCTCCCATACCACGTGCTCTCATAGCTATTCCTCTACCAACCCATCCATAACCTGCTACGACAAACACTTTACCAGCTATTAGAATGTTTGTTGCTCTAAGAATCCCGTCTATTGTGCTTTGTCCAGTGCCGTATCTGTTGTCGAAAAGGTATTTCGTGTAAGCGTTGTTAACAGCTATTACAGGGTATTTTAGTATTCCCTGCTTCTCCATTGCTTTAAGCCTTATAACGCCTGTTGTTGTTTCCTCCGTTCCCCCAATTACTTTCCCGGCTACTTCAGGGTATTTGCTATGTATTGTTGTGTGAAGATCTGCTCCATCATCTATTACAATGTCTGGTTTTGCGCTAGCCGCTAACTCTATGTTCCCCATATATTCTTCAGGGGTTTCTCCTTTCCATGCAAAAACATTTACCCCCTCCTTAGCGAGCGCTGCTGCTACATCGTCTTGGGTTGATAATGGATTACTCGCTACAAGAGTTACATGAGCTCCTCCACTAACAAGCGTTCTCACTAGAACAGCTGTTTCCTTAGTTACATGCAGACACGCACTTACCTTAATACCTTCGAAAGGTTTTTCCCTGGAAAATCTCTCCCTAATCTTCATTAACACAGGCATGTGCTTCTCAGCCCACTCTATTTGCAAAACACCTTTATCTGCAAGTGAAATGTCTTTAACTTTGTAAGTCACTCTCCAGTCACCTAACCTACATTAGTTAACGTAAACCAAAAAACGTTTACCACATAACATCATAGAGTTTAGCAGAAATACGTTTAAAACCCCACAGAAAACATATTATTAATTGCAAGCCGCCGTAGCTCAGTCTGGGAGAGCGCCCGTGGAAGCCCGTGACCCTTTAGCATGGGTTTCCGGCGAAGCTGAAGACCGGGATGTCCGGGGTTCAAATCCCCGCGGCGGCACCAACTTTCTTTCCATAACTAGCTTCTCTAAGAATTCGCAATTACCCAGTAATAGGCTTCGTCTCTTTCTCGTTTCAGAATCATACCACTCTCTGTAAAGATAATACTTACCACGAATCTTCTTAACACGATAAAACATTTTTATCGCCATATCAGAATTATTTGTCTTCAAGCTATTTTAAAGACTACTTTAAAGGGTAAAAACACTAAAAAGAAGGCTGCGATAAGAATAGCTAAATAAGAAGGTGAGTTTCACTAGCTTTATAAGGTAGATGAAAATGGCTTAAAATATTTAAGTGTGGAAAATGTTTACCTTTAGGGAAACAGTTTGAAAAATTTAAAAGCATTAGTAATAGTTATTTTAGCTCTAGCCGTGTTCATTTTTATTTTCTTTACCCCTAGGGCTAAGAATGTGGATAAGGATTTAGTTAAAAGTTTTCTTGAATCTCAGTATGTTAGTGAAGTAGGTCTTTTAAGAGCTGCTACACATGCGCATCCTGACGCTTCAAGAATTTATATTGCTTCGGATAACTTGTTAGCTTCGAGGGCCTTAGCCGCTCTTAAGTCTCCTTTGACCTTTAGGGTTTTAATAACTTTAAATGAGAGCTATGGTGGAGGCTTCGATAAGTTACATGAAATACTTTTAGCCATAGAAATTCCCGACGAGTTTTACTGTAGATACAATGAGTTTTTAGGTAGCATTTTAACATCTAAGTTTGGGATGCTAGAAATATATTATGAAAAACCGAATTACAATTGCACTATTAATAATTGGGAAGAATACGCTGACTTAATAGTTTATAAAGCCCTAAATGCCTTACTACATGGTTCAAAATCTCATGCTGAGCAACTTTTCGAAAAGCTTATGAGCTTGTGGGATGGCTATGGATTTAGGGATGCTGCTTTTAACGGTAAATATTCTACATATAAACTAGCATTAGCTATTTTCCTCTATAGAGCACTTAAAGTTGCTAATTCAAATAAAATAATGAAATACCATAGCATCATTGATAGGTGCTATGAGATAATAGGTGAAATGCAAAGAGAAGACGGTGGAATAGTAACGGATTATGAAGCCTTAAACGGTGAAGTTACTCCTGTAGGCGATGCTAATACTGAAACAACAAGTATGGTCATTTTAGCTCTATATTCTAATTATCCTGAGAAAATAGGTCGAGCTGCAGAAAACAGGTAATCATTTATAAATTTGTATATTATATGCATAAACTATTTTACTATTACATTATTATTTCTTAGAAAGCTAAGAACAATGTTTTACACATACTTTTCTACTTTTGAACGACTATTTTGGGATAAGTTATTAAGCCCCTTTTAACATAGATTTTCCCGGAGATTCTGAGGAGAAAGGCTATGATGACTTTTAACCTATCCCCGCGCCCAGGCTTTTACGTGTTAAATATTGTGTGGATTTAAACGCCAGGAAATTTTCCTTAAATCTCCTCTTCCGTTTGGGGTGTTTTGGCCATGTCATCCACATCTAAGGAGGAAATTGTTGATATAATCGTTAAAGCAGGTTTACTGGAAGACTTCATAAAATGGCTTAGGAAAAAACGAATTGAATGGTTCAATATTAAAAGACTAGAGGATTTAGATGAAAACCTAGTTAAGGAATATGCTAGTAAGAGAAAACTTCTCGACAATAGAGAATTAACAATAGAGGATGTAGGCGATAGAATTGAAGAAAAATATGAGCCGCAAGAAATAAGACCCAGTATGCCTCCGCGGAAAAGTGGTAAGAAAGCATTATTTTAAAACAAAAATCTTCTTTTAAACTACACATTAAAAACGTATAACATAATTTTTATTTTAAATAATTTTAAATAAAAAGTTCTCACAGCGAATTAGTTTTTATTTGGTGCCGCGGCCGGGATTTGAACCCGGGTCACGGGCTATCCCCGCGCATATTGAAGAAGGTTTGCTCGAGAGGCCCGCATACTTGGCCGGGCTATACTACCGCGGCTCATCTGCATTGTGTTTTCTATTCTAGAGGCTTTATATTCTTATCTTTAGTTTTCCTAGAAACTCTAAACTTAACCATAAGCTTGGGTATGTGAGGTATTGTGGCAGCTATTAGAAACACTAGCCCCCAATCAAACGTAATACTGCATCTCCCTAAAGCACACGTCTTCATTAGAAATGGTGCTTCATAAAATACTCCTTCAGCGTATAGAGTTAATGTTGTAGTGTAATGTATTACTGCAAACCCTAATGCAAATCCTGAAAACAAATATTTTAGAGGCTGAGAAAGTTTTTCATACTCCACGAAACTACAGAGTATAGCTAACGCTATTACGAAAAAGAACAGTAACGCAAGCAACCTATTATAACTAACATAAATGCATGCTAAATAATTACATGTAATAGTAAGTGCTAAAGTATAGTATAACAGTAAAATCATTATGAAGGATAGTAGAAGCAATGAAAGCCCTTTGTATTTAAAGACCAGTCACCACAAGCTCATTTATTATCATGGTGCGGCGGCCGGGATTTGAACCCGGGATTGCCGGCGTGGCAGGCCGGCGTCCTAGTCCAGGCTAGACGACCGCCGCTCGGATAATAACTACCTTCTGGAAAGCTTAAAACTTTACTCAACATGTTTTAAAAGCATGTTTAGAGAAAAACTAGTGTGAAGGGATGATGTGAAGAGGGTCTCAAGAACAAATAACGGATGTTGATAGCCGGAAATGCTGACCACCTAACACATTTCATTACCTATTATTTTCCAGAAAACTCTTTCTCCTCTCTAACCTCAATTCTCCTTATTCTAGGTCTTTTCAGTACGCATGCGAACTTTCTTTTAATGCGAACTATTCTTTGATCAAGCATTGGAAGCCTTACTCCTTCAAGCTTATCTATGTAGTCCTCAACTAACTCGGTAATTTTGCATATTTCCCTTGCAGTTAAATCCCCTTTAACCCCTAGTCTCTCAATGCTTCTTAATAAACTATCTGTCTGCTCTAAAGCATAAATTAAGAGTCCTCTTCCAGCTTTTGCTTCCCTTAAAACAATTAGCGTGGGTTTTAAAAACATGTCCTCCATTACATCCGAGGGAAGTCTTTCCTCCATGTATTTAAGCGTTACATATCTGTAATATCTTAAAAACGCCCTAGCAACCCTGTATTTATTCGAAATAATAAGCCACTTCATAAACTGCGTCATAAGCTTACTCATGTAGTATTTGTCGGGTAAATATGTTGTTTCAACAACTACAGCTTTTAAGAAATCCCTAAACCTATGCCAAATGTCAGGGTATAACTTTAACTTGCTGACGTCTCTCATAACATAAGCGATTTTCCTTAAAGTCCTATTAACTGCTTCTTCATCAGGATACGATTCTAACATGTAAAGTCTTAGAATGTGGAGAGTTAGTGAAATAAATTCTTCCTTTCTCTTAACATTTTACTCTATAACTCTAATTACATCTTCGGGTCCAGTAACCATTAGCTTCACAATATACGTTATTAACGGTGGAATGAAAATTAATGCGACAACTATTTCCACCATGTAAGCTAAGTGTGCGTAAGGCGTTTTCGATAAAGCTATTGTTATTGCTGAAATAGCAGTTACAACCCCAAATATTATGAATGGTAACACTACCTTTCTTAAGAACAATCTAAACAATTACTGCACCATATCTGAACTGCATATAAATAACCCATATTGTAAAAGGCACTGCAATAAGTGTGGCATATGCTTGAATAACTGCACTACCAAAGTAAAGTATTGGGTTTTCGAAAAACACATTAGAATATATTCCCAGTGGAACAAGGAACACTATGAGGATTATGGAGATAATTAAAGCTAGCAAAAACCCTCTACCAGTACTCCTACTAAATGCTTCTTCAAACTTCCTTAACATAGTTAAGGCCATGAAATGCTTCATGACCCCCTTGATTTTACTTGAGATTTTCCACTACGTAATGATCATTTTCTGAAGAAGAGTTTATGGTGCGGCGGCCGGGATTTGAACCCGGGATTGCCGGCGTGGAAGGCCGGCGTCCTAGTCCAGGCTAGACGACCGCCGCTCTAGCCATTCAGAAATCTAGTTGTTCTGTGGGTAAAAATTTTTTGTTTAAGCTCTAACAATGTCCTTTAAAGCCTTAACTACGTCATCTTTCTTCACATTTTTTATAACTACTATTTTTACTTTACTTCTAACACCATAAACTATTTCTATAAAGCTTGAGGACACATTAAGCGCGTGTGATAGGAAGCGTTTGAGTGAAGCGTTAGCTTTACCTGCAACTGGAGGCTCCGGCGTATAATATGTTAGCTCTCCAAGCTCTAATCTAAGTTCTTTCCTAGGTGATTCAGGTTTAACATAAATTCTCATTTTAACTCCATTTTCAGCTTCTTCAACAACTCTATCTAAAACACTCATGCCTTTACCCTCCTTTCTTCCTTAACCTTCCTCTTAGCTTCAGCTATGGCCTCAGATGATCTAGCTAAGTCCCTAAGTATGTCGTTCTTACATATTATTCCCAAAAGCTCTCCTTCATTGTTTACTACAGGTATGCCGTTTACATCAAATTTATTCATAAGCTCTATTGCATACTTAATGTCGTTTTTAATGTTAACAAAGGCTTTAACAGGAACCGTTAAGTCGATGGCTAATAGAGGAGTTATTTTAACATACCTACCTAGTCTACCTGCTCCCTTAGTTATTTTTCTAACCCAAATAAGCCTCCTACTTTTCACATTTATTTTAGCGTCCTCCAACGCTATGAATGGTAGTCTGTTTTCGGAAATAACTCCTCTAATAACGCCGTCGTAAACTGCTAATGCATCTAAATAAAACATCCTCATACGCGTTATCACATGGTGTAGTGAGTGATGCGGGTGAACTACACTTACTCTCTTAGGTGTCATTATGTTTTCAACGAGCCCCCTACTTTCAACTTTAAGAAGCGCATTAACTATGTTGTCCTTAGTTATGTAGCCTACGATTGATCCATCATAATCAATAACTTTAACTACTTCAGCTTCATTAGCTACCATTTGCCATGCAATATCCTCTATTCTCGAAGTTTTAGATACTGAAGGTATTGTTTTAGTTAGCACGTAATCTATGAATAATCTATCGTAAACTCTTCTTCTCCATAAAGGCCCCTTAATAGCTATAGCTTTAAGCATATTGCCTTTCGAAACATAGCCTATAACATCTCCTCTATCGTTAACAACTAATAGGTAGTTTGCTTTTCGACGCAGCATTTCTCTCCTAGCATGCTCTATAGTGTCGTTTATTGTTATTGCGGGTAATTCTTTTTTCAAAATGTCTTCAGCTGTCACCCCTATTTCAACTGACGGCTGAACTCTAGCTACCATAACCTCCTCTAAAACTTGTTTTGATGGAATATAAATTACCTGTTCTTCAGCAGTAACGGGCTTCGGCATAGGCATGGGTGGAATAGCAGGTATAGGGGGCATGATTCTTCCAGGCACTACTCCTTCAATAAATGCCTTAGCAATGTCCTCAATCGTAATTATTCCTACTATTTCCTCTTTCTCATTAACTACTGGAAGTACAGGGATTTTCTGTTCAACCATAACTTTTGCTATATGTGTTATTGGGACGTCGGCTGTTGCAGCATATGTTCCTCTCATCATAATTCTTTTCACCTTAGCTGGTGCTACTACTACGTGTTCAGCTTCTCTACGGAAATACCATCTTCCAGAATTAATGAAGTCCTCAACGCTTATGGTACCTATAGGTATTCTTTTCTCAAGGCTTCGAACAACGATAAGACCAGGTATTCCTCTGTAAACAAGTTTTGACCAAACTCTATTCACTCTTTCATCAGCTGTCACTATGTAGTTTTCAACATCTTCAATTCTCATTATTTCCCCTGCTTTAGTAGCTCTCGGAACAATATTCATGCTTAGTAATGTACTGATAATATCCCTATACGACAATATTCCTCTAAACAAAGGTTCTTCAAGGGATTTCACTACCGGAGCTCCTATTACCTTAAATTCCTTAAGAATATTGTAAGCTTCTTCTAAGTCAAGAAATTCGGGGATTAAGGGGTGAGTTCTTAAAACATCTTTAACTGTTAAATCGCTTTTAGCTGAAGTTACAACTAGTACGTCTACTGGGAGAATGAATCCTTCAAGTTTCTCATTAAATGGTGATGTGAAAACTGGAATAACATCCTCTATTCCATAGTATCTTAGTTCAGAGCGTACCCTAGTAACTAATGTGTTAAGATAAGTTCTTAACCTAGGTTGCTTAGTTACTTCCCAAACTCTAAGCATCGCTAGTACACCCTTCGCTACCTGGTTAGCGTTAGAGAAAAAGCTGTGAACAATATATAAGGTTATGGATTATTAGTTCAACCTCTACATTTAAGGATAATATGGGTTTCATTAGAAATTAAACCTGTCATTCCAGATGGTTCTGTTTTAACTATTTTTACAAAAACGGGTCCTACAGAAGTTTCTATAGGTATAATGGTGTTTTCGCAAACAGGTTTTCCCACTAAAAACCTTCTCACATAAGGCATTAAATGCGCGTTTAAAAAACCATCGATTTTAAGCTCGACCTCTATGTAACTTAACGCTTTCCTTTTCGAAAACCTCAATCTCTCAAGCTTAACAATGCTTCTATCCAAGTTTAATGCGTTAGCAACATCTCTATTTATTCTTGCAAATCCATAATCCCCTATTTGGGCTTCGAAAAGGATGCTTCCATCCCCTAAGCTTAGTTTCAAATATTCACCCTCTCTAACACCGAGTCTCCTAGCTACTTCAGGACTAACCTTTATTTTCCCTACCTTCACCTGGGAATCCGCATGTACTAAATTGTAAGCTGTCATGCGGCATAGCTCTCCTCTAACACACTCTGTTTTCGAAGCTTTAATATGCGCTAGCTTTAAAACCTTTACCCAGATAAAACTACTATGAGCCGCCGTAGTATAGCCCGGCCAAGTATGCGGGCCTTTCGAGCTTCAGTTAGTGAAGATAGCCCGTGACCCGGGTTCAAATCCCGGCGGCGGCACCAGCGCCTCCTCTCCTTCCACATAAGCTATTTTTCCAGTAATTTTCTGAGGCTTTTCTCATATGGTGGGTAGGCAACACCTTTCTCAGTAATTATGCCTGCAATAAGGTTTGGAGGCGTTATGTCGAATGCAGGGTTTAGTGTGTTAATTTCTTTAGGAGCTATCCTTACCTTTCCCAGAACCGTCCTTACCTCTTCAGGGCTTCTGAACTCTATCGGTATTTCATTACTTTTAGGATCTATTGTTGAAGTTGGTGCTGCAATGTAAAACGGTATGTTATGGTGTTTTGCTAAAACAGCTATACTATATGTTCCAATTTTGTTAGCTACGTATCCGTTGAGAAGTATTCTATCGGCTCCAACAATAACTTTAGAAACCATTCCCTTACTCATAACGTAACCAACCATATTATCCGTTATTAGCGTTGCAGGTATGCCTTCTTGAATAAGCTCCCATGCTGTAAGCCTTGAGCCTTGAAGTAAAGGTCTTGTTTCAGTAGCTATAACCTTAATTCTTTTTCCTTCAACCTTGTAAGCATACCTAATAACTCCTAGGGCTGTTCCGAACCCTGCTGTAGCTAATGCTCCAGTGTTGCAATGTGTTAGAACTGTGTCTCCATCCTCCAATAGCTTAGCTCCATGCATACCTATTCTTACATTATTTCTAATGTCTTCTAACTGAATTCTCTTAGCTTCTTCTTGAAGAGCCTTAACTACTGCTTCAACATCGCTGCCTTCCATACTGTAGAGTTTCTTAAGCATTCTATCAATAGCCCAGAAGAGATTATATGCTGTAGGCCTTGTTCTTCTAAGCCTTTCCGCAGCTTTCTCAACATTCCTTTTCAACTCTTCATAGCTTCTAGCTTTACTGTCCCATGCGGCAACAGCTAATCCCATAGCAGCTGCAACGCCGATAGCTGGTGCACCACGTATTTCAAGTTTCTCTATTGCTTCAGCTAACCTATCTACACTCGATGTTTCAACATAAACTAGTTTCTCAGGTAACTTAGCTACGTTAATGAACCTTATTTTACCCTCAAGAAGCTCTAATGGGAGAATACCTACTTCAACGCCGTCAACGATCACTGCTTACTGCACCTAAACAATTGTTTTTAAACGCTAAACTAAAATACGTAATTAGGGTCAAAAAATCTTGCTAACATTGTTAAGTGAGGAGGCAAAGTATTGGCGGAAAACGTGCAAGCTGAAGTAGGCGATGATGGAAAAGCCTGTGTTAAAGGGGTTTTCGCAAGGAAACTTTACAATGAAGGATACGGTATTTTAAGGAATGATATGCTTGAACTAGAAGATGTTGAAGTAGCATACTTAGCTTACAAGGGAATTATTAAGCCTCTTTACCGTGGAGAAGAAGTTAGCCTCGATAAGCTCTTTCATATTCTTGAAAAAAGCAATCCAAACCTACCATTAATGTTTACGGTTTATCAAGACCTAAGAATGCGTGGTCGAATAGTTAAGCCAGGTCATCGTAAAAACGTCTTACTACTTTACACTAAAGGTGCAGGATCAGTTGCTGATAAAGCAGTTTACGTTGTTGGAGAGGAAACTGAAGAATTCACTATAGGGGAAATGCTTACATGGATTTCTGAAGCTCTAAAGCTAGGTAAGGAACCCATAGTAGCTATTGTTGATAAACACGGAGATGTAACGTACTATGAAGTTAAAAAAGTTGAATTAGAAAAGAAATGGGTAAATAAGGTTGAAAAGCCATGGTAAACCTACTTGAATTAAGCGAAAACGAAATTAAAAACGCCCTTCGCAACGGAATTCTCAAAGTAGCAGTTTTCGGATTAGGCCATGTAGGTCTCCCACTTGTTTGCGCATGGTTAAAAGCCAGGGCTAACGTTGTAGGTGTTGCAAAAACCGAGAAGAAGGTTTCAATGGTAAATAAGGGTGAAAACCCTCTTAAGGACGAGCCAGCGTTAACACCGATAGTTAAAAAGTATGTTGGACAAGGTAAATTTAAAGCAACAACTAATGGCGTTGAAGCAGCAAGAGACTCCGACGTTATTGTTGTCGCTACCCCAACTGGGGTAAAGTGGAATGAGCCAGGTAAACCGCTGGATCTTTCAATTCTTAAAGAGGTTTTAGAAACAATCGGTAAGGGGCTTTCGAAAGGTAAACTCGTAATAATTGAGCCAACAGTTCCTCCAGGAACAACAATGTACTTTGCAAAACCACTGCTTGAAGAAGTAAGCGGATTAGTTGTTGAAGAAGACTTCGGATTAGCATATAGTCCTGAAAGAATAATGACAGGTCACGCTCTTCAGGATATAGAGGAGAATTATCCGAAAATAGTTAGTGGCGTAGGCCCTAAAAGCACTAAAGCTGCAAAAGCACTTTACGAAGTAATAGCTAAGAAAGGAGTAATTGTTCTTTCCTCACCTACAGCTGCCGAGTTTGAGAAAATTGCTGAAGGAATATACCGTGACGTTAACATAGCGTTAGCTAATGAATTAGCTAAGCTAGCCCATGCTTTAGGCGTCGATTTTGATGAAGTAAGGTTTGCAGCTAATAGTCAACCCTACTGTCGCCTTCACAAACCAGGGATTGGTGTTGGAGGCTACTGCATACCTATATATCCGTATTTTGCCCTACATACTGCTTCTAAATACAAAATGGAGCTACAGCTTACGAGATTGAGTAGAATAATTAACGAACACATGCCTGAGTACACGGCAAACCTGGTGGTAGAAGCTCTTTCCAAGCTAAACATAAAACTCAGTGAAGCCAAGGTTGCAATTTTAGGCTTAGCTTTTAGAGGAAACATAGGCGACGTAAGATTAACGCCAACACTGGATATAGTTAGGTTCCTAGAATCCTACGGAATAAACAACATTGTAATTCATGACCCCTATGCTGAAGAAAACCCAACAAAGTATCCGCTAGTGAGAAATTTGAAAGAAGCACTAAGTGGTTCACATGTTATTGTAGTAGCTACGGACCATAAAGAGTATGGAGGGTTGAAACCGTCTAACATATTGAAGCTTACAGGATTAAGTAAAGTAGCTATAGTTGATGGAAGACACATTATTGATTTTAAAGAGAACTCTTCAGGCAATATACTATATGTTGGTATAGGTAGGCCCTGGACTATTCTTTAAAAGCTTATCCTCCGAAAGCTCTATCTCCAGCATCACCTAATCCTGGAACAATGTATCCTTTCTCATTTATTTTCTCATCAACAGCTACAGTATATATTGTAATGTCTATGTTAGGGTAGTTTTCCAGTATTTTCTCAATTCCTACGGGAGTAGCTATGACTGAAGCTACAATGTATTTTTTAGCCTTTCCCTTCTTTAGAACTTCTTTAAGTACAGACACTATTGTTGACCCTGTAGCTAACATTGGGTCAGCTATGATAACCGTGTCTTCAGGTTTTATTTCAGGTATTCTAACGTACGTTAGTTCTATTTCGAAAACGTATCCTGGCTTCATACCTTTCTCTTCAACTCTCCTAGCTGAAATAACACCTTGCCTTGCTGATGGAAATATTTTCACTAAACCCTCGGTTAGAGGCATAGCCGCTCTAAGAACAGTTATTATAACGACGTTTTCAGCATCGGGAACCTCTATTCCCTCAGCTGGAGCTAGTGGTGTTTCAACTTTAACTTTCCTCACAGGCATATCATTGTATATGGCTAATCCCAACACTCTACCTAATCTAACAAGTCCCTTACGGAAATCTATCTGCCCCGTTCTCTTATCCCTAAGTTTCGTTAGAACAGATAAGGCATAGTTTCCCGAAACAATTTTAACTTTAGAACCCCATTTACCTTCTACCAATAAAACCCTTATCGAATTAGAGAAGAAAATATTTATAATGATTTCTCTTCTACTCTACAACTCTCATTTTCCTTATTTCACTTCTTCTTATGAGAACTTGGGCTATTAACGCTATTATAATTACTAATCCGTGTACAAGCCTTATCCAGAAGCCTGTTACTCCAACTGCAAGTATCCCTGTTTCTATGAGCTCAAGAATTAGTCCTCCTATGAATGTTCCAAATATTGTTCCAATACCTCCGGTAACAGGGGTGCCACCTACAATTACTGAAGCAATAGATTTCAGTAAGTATATTTCGCCAAGTGCTGGCCAGAAAGTTGCCATTTCAAGCGTCGCTAAAACTCCTGCGAAAGCGGCTACTGCACCATGTATCATAAATACTGAAATTATTATTCTATCTGTGTTTATACCTAACATTTTAGCAGCAACTCTATTGTCTCCAGTGTAGTAAACATATGCTCCGAACTTGTGAAAGTTCAGAAATATCCAGAGGACTATAGCTATTGCAACTGTCCAAATTATTTGTACTGGAATTATCCCTATTCTACCTACGAGCATTTCATACAGTGGTGCTCCACGATATTCTCCAAGGGGAATGCCGAAACCTTCAGTTACTACTAAAACAACCCCTCTCCATAAGAACATAGTACCTATTGTCGCTATTAGTGATGGTATTTGGAATTTCGTAATTAAAATGCCATTTAGTAATCCAGCTAGTAGCCCGGCTGAAAGAGCTAAGATAAGTCCTAAAGGAGATGGGCCAAAAGTTTTCCACGTAACCGTTAGAACCCATGCTCCAAAAGCCATAACTGAAGGAAACGATAAGTCAATTTCTCCAAGTATTATAACGTATGTTAAACTTAAAGCAGGAATTATTGTGAAAGGAGCAACAGACATCATTGCAGTGTATGTATAAGGGTTTGAAAAGCCAGATGGGTTTATTGTGAAAAATATTAGCCAAAGCATTATGAATATAGTGAATATGGCTATTTGTAACTTGTATTTAGCTGTTGCACCTACAAAATACGTTGCTTTTAGTTGCTTGAGTAAAACACTTTTTTTGCCCATAACGGACACCTTTAAAATGCTGTTCAGACATGCGATTAGCTACTTACCAGGTTTATTTCTTTATACTCCGACGGTACTTTTCCAGTTCTAGCTATTGAAATCATTATATGTGATAGATCCTCTGGTGTGAGATCTTTCTTATAAAATTCACCTACAATCTTACCTCTATCAAGTATTACGAACCTATCAGCAACGGGGTATACGTGATATATATTGTGGCTTATGAAAATACTTGATTTACCTCTTTTCTTAAGTTCCTTGACATATTCTAGAACCCTTTGAACTTCAGCTAAGGAAAGCTGTATTGTTGGTTCATCAAGTATAACTAAGTCCGCTTCGAAACATAATGCTCTAGTTATTTGCACACCTTGCTTGTATCCTCCTGAAAGATACTTAACTGGAAAGTCTGAGGGTATAGTTTTTAACCCTATTTCCTTTAAGAGTTTTTGTGCTCTATTTCTCATTTCGCTAATTCTTAAGAAACCTAGGGGGCCCGTAAGTTCTCTACCCATGAAAATATTTCTCCAAATAGTATGATTTTCAGAGAGTGTTCTTTCCTGATGAACAAGAACTATCCCTAATTCATAGGCTTTTCTAGGCGTTAACCTCCTAAACCTTTGCCCCTTAATCACTATTTCTCCTTCGCTTGGCGCATATACTCCTGCGAGAATTTTAACTAATGTAGATTTTCCTGCTCCATTATCTCCTACTAAACCAACTATTTCATTGGCTCTCACCTTAAAGTTTACACCTTTAAGAGCAATAACATCTCCGAATCTCTTAACTAAGTTTACGGTTTCAACAATGCATTTCTCCTCGGACATAGGCTTTCCCTCTTCTCTCTAATCATTACATTTAGAAACGGGTAGTTAATATGGGTAGTGAAAAATAAAAATAAAGTATAGTTGTCTTAAGAAAAACCGTTATCTATACCCTTCTTCAACAAGTTTTTCAACGTACGTTACTTCTTCCGGACCTATTACTGCGCCTCCGGTGTCGATGTATAGTCCTGCGAACTGGTACTTCTTGCTTAAGAAGAGGTTCAGTACTGTTAAGAAGCCTTGTAGATATGGTTGCTGATCTATAACTAATTGCACGTATCCTTCCTTAAGACCCTTTACTGAGCCTGGTGTTAAGTCGAAACCTATTACAAGTATTTCTCCAGGTTTCTTACCTAGTGATTTCATGTAGTCTGCTGCTGCAGCTGTTGTTCCTCCACCATCAAAGCATAATAATACCACATCAGGGTTCTTAGCTAAGTAGCCTGATACGTAAGATAATCCCTCGGCAGGGCTTCCATAAACTTCTGGAGGATGTGAAACTCTATCTACAACTAACCCAGCTTCCTTAAATGCATCTTCAACTCCCCTAGCTCTTAATGCTCTAGCTGGTTGCTCCCAGCTTCCAGAGAATATTGCTACCCTAGCTCCAGGTGTTAATCTATCAGAGTATTTTTCAAGAGCCGCTTTAGCTAAAGTGTATCCGGACTGGTATAGGTTCTGTCCAACATATCCTGTGAACCAATACTTTCCTCTAAGCTCAGGTATGTCTACGTTAGCTAATGTAACTAATATTCCTTTCTTAGCAGCTTCTTCAAACAATGGGGCTAACGCTTCGTATCCCGGATGGCCCATTACAACTATTCCGTCTGGATTAGCTGCAATTGCTTTCTTAAACTCGGCAACCATTTTATCTGGATCCCATTTAGTATGTACGTAAACAAGTTTTATACCTAAAAGGTTAGCTGCATCTGTAGCTCCCTTATATAGTCTAGCGTCGAACGGGTCTCCTGCAGCACCACCTATCCAGTAGATTGTCATGCCCTCTCCGGGCTTAGGAGGTGGCGGAGGAGGTGTAGGTTTTGCGAAATAACCTATTGCGCCCGCGATTAGTGCGACAATAACTATGGCTGCGACAAGGACTGACGTAGAAATCTTTGCAGCCATAACTTACACCAAATATAAAGTTTTGTAATTGAACGATATTAATATTTCTAACGCAGAGAACCAGTATTGCTTTAACAGAAAAAGTTAAAAAGTATTTAAAATTTAATGAACTCTATGTTTAAGGCATCCGCGGCTCTTCTAAGCTCATTCATATAGTTTCCATATGTTAGCACAACATGGTGTCCGAAAGCATCCCTACTTATTTTCTTTGCGTTAGCAACTTTAACTCCTACACCAACTCTGCAATGTACGAAGTCTTTGGTCCAAACGATTTTTCCCGTGGTAGCCCATAATGAATCCATGTCCCAATGAATTCCTGCAATAGTTACCTCCATGCCGCTCACCAGCTCAGTATATGGTGTAGCACCCTTACCCATAGCATGGTAGTCTTTAACATAAAATCTACAATTAGCGCATGAGAAGTAAGGTGGGACAATATCATGGTTTATTACTATAACATTATTTTCTATATCAGCGTGCATTATGTTTTCATTTAAATTACCCATTAGTACAGGTTTTCTTGAAACACCCATTAATAAGGCCATGGCGAATAGTGCTGGAAGATCTGCTTCGCAACCACAAGGTATTCCTTCGTTTATTAGTAGAGAGAAGGCTAGGCAAGGAACATATTCTAAATCAGGCAATGCAGCACAGTCCATAGTTAACGAGTTTGCACCATACTTTTTCAGAAGATCTTTTAAAGCAATATATATTTTCGCATAATGAAACACATTGTTAATTCTATTATCTAAGAAGACGAAACTCTTCTTCCACTCTTTAACAGTCTCTTTAGCTTTTTCATCGCTTACTGAGTTAACTTCTTCAACATATTCCTTAAGCTCTATTTGAACTATTTCGTTACCAAATTTTTCCCTAAGCTTCTCGAAGGTAACATTAGGACTTACTGCAACGCTATGTGAAGGATGCTTTCCAATAAACAGAATTTTTAATGTTCTAATAGCTTTCCACCCTCTTAAACCTCTAAGCAAGCTAATTACATCATCTATGCCCATGGTGTAGTATCTTTTCACATTCCTGTATTTCTTAAATCTAAACTTCGATATTCTTCCATGAATAGAATAGCCCCACTTATCCCACTCCATGAGGATGGGTTTATTTAGTGCTGCTAAAGCGTCAAGTATTTTGTCATCAACTAGCCAGTCTTCACTATCTCGAATTAAAATCGCATCAATGTTGTTCGGTATTTTCTTTACATCTTCCGGATGCTTTATTTCAACAGGTTTTAAAGCAATAATTAATCCCTCCTTTTCTAAAGCGTCTAAGCTAACGTTTTTTGGCGGGACCTCCATATTACGCATTACATCTCTGGGTTTCTTAGGACCTCTGACCCACGCTATTTTTGCTAAGGGTGTTTCACTAGTATCCCATATTTCAAGGGCGCTTTTCATTTTAACAGGTTGAATTAGTAATTTAAGTTTCTCATAAGGCATCTTTATCTTCCTCTAAAACCTTAAGACCTAGAAGCGTAGCTAACTCTTTTAACTCATTCCTTAAATCACCGTAAAGAATAACTCTATGCCACCCTGATTTCCACGGCCACTTTTTAGAAATAGCTTTAACATTAGCTTTACCTACGAGTTTTACTGAACAAGCATAGTTTGAATATTCCACATTAACTATTTCTGCAGTATGTATAACAAACACTCTTTCATCAGGTATGAGACCTACAGCAGTAACTGTTTCATTAACTGGAAGCTTAACACTTACTGATGCATGCTTTACTCCCAAATGTGCTGTTGTAATAGTGTATGGATATTTCTCCCGTGGAATGCCGTGGGGATTTAGTGGTGCATAGCAGTGGTAATATATTACTTCGTTTTTCAACATGTCTACAGCTACATCAACTACGAATCCATTAACCCCTGCCAAGTATTTCCCTATGAGAATAGCTACTGCAGAGTAAGGGTCGGCTTCGCAAACAGGCATTATACCGTCGTTCCAAAGCTCCATGAACCCTAAGCATGGCCATGCATCTAAAATTCCCGTGTTTCTTAGAACTATGCAGTCAATAGCTACCATGTTTGCTTCATAGTCTTTGGCGGCATTCTTCATGGCAATGTATAGTTTAGCTGACTTCACTACTTCACTGAAGTCTGGTTCAAGGTTTTCAGAAGCTTCTTTAACCCATTTCTCAGCTATTTTTCTAGCCTCAGCTTCATCTACCACATTATAGTATTCACTTATGAAGTCTTTGGCATTTAAAACTACGGGTGTAATACCTGCTATTGCTTGAATATCTCTGAGCGCAGAGTATAAGTGAATACTTAGCGGATATTCTAAGCTTAAAAGATATTTTTCACTAGGACTAACTATGAAAAGAGCCTTTGTTTTCTTAAGCTTAAACATTGTTTCTAAAAGCCCAATTTTCCTGAGAACACCTTCATCAGCTACATTTCTTGAAACAACACCAACTATAGGTAACTTATTCTTCAAAGCTCTAGAGTATTCCAGTAGGAGCTCTCCTGAACCTCCATAGGTTTCAGCTATTGCTATAGTTGGTTTACCGCTGAAAAATATTGGTCTAACAAAGCCTGCAATACAGTTGAGAATAAAGACTACGTAGCCTAAACTTCCACTTTCCTTCTTGAGAAACTCATTTACATCCTTAACAGACTTTATTTTATATGTTTTAAATTCAATGTCCGGATAGAGTTCCTCTAATTTCTCTAAAACTTCCTTCTCAATTTTGGCAAACCACTCTTCAGATGCTGGTGGTCCGCCAATGGCTCCCTCAGAGGGCTCTATGAACGCTATAGATAAGTAGTGTTTGCTTGTAGAATGCACACATTACACCCCTATAGGATACTATGTTAAACTATAATGTTAATTATAATTAAGTATTAAACTAAGCTCGCAGCATTAAGAATCATGAAGTAAGCGAAGTGTGTGGTGGCTAAGTGTTGGATAAGAAAATAGTTCATGAAATTCGGTGGAATCCTTTAATTAGCCAATGGGTTATAGTTGCTGGTCACCGCGGTAGAAGGCCTTGGAGACCTGAGGAAAAAGGGCTCAAATGCCCATTTTGCCCAGGATCCCCTGAAACTAAGGACTATGGAGAATGGGATATCCTAGTTTTACCAAACAAATATCCAGCTCTAAAACCTAGCCCGCCAAAGCCAACATACCCTGCTTTAGGGCTCTTTAGAGCTAGAAAAGCAATTGGTGTATGTGAAGTCCTTATTGAAACACCGAGTCATGAAGGTGACTTATGTGATTTAAGCCTAGAACATATGAGAAAGGTTATTGACTTTTTCGCTAAAGAGTATGAAAGGCTGAGCAATTTAAACTACATTAAGTATGTCGCTGAATTCAGAAATAAAGGAAAGGAAATAGGTGTTTCACTAACACACCCGCACTCCCAAATTTACGCATTACCCTTCATACCGCCACGCATTAAAGAGGAACTTAGATCATTTAGGAAATACATGAGGGAGAAGAGGAAATGTCTATTATGTGACGTTTTGAAAAGAGAAATCAGTGAAGGTAAAAGAGTGATTTACGAGAATAAGTACTTTGTAGTTCTCCTCCCATACTATGCTATGTGGCCTTACGAAATACATGTTTACCCTAGAAACCATGTAGGTTCACTTGCAGAGTTAAGTGTTGAGGAAAGACTCTACTTAGCCGATGCCTTAAGGGTTGTTACAGCAACATATAATTCACTCTTCAATAGAGACATGCCTTACATTATGGTTTTCCATCAAAAACCATCTGACGGCAAAAATTACGAATACTACCATATGCACGTAGAGTTTTACCAGCCATACAGGGAAATGGACAAGCTAAAATATGCTGCTGGTATAGAGTGGGGTTTCTGGATATTCACCTACGACGGTGTTCCTGAAGAGAAAGCTTTAGAGCTTAGGGAAGCGTGTAGCAAAGCGTTAAGGGAACTTGATAAATACTTAGGGAAAATACCTTAAATAATGGGTGAATATTGTGAATATAGTGAATGAGCTTATAACAGGTTTTAAGCAGGAATTTAACCATACACCTGAAATAGTTGTTTCCTCTCCTGGCAGGCTAGATTTCCTTAATACTCATCAAGATTACAAAGGCTTACCCGTTGTTTCAATAGGGGTTAATTTGAGATCTTACGTAGCAATTAAACGTGTAAAAGGAAATAGCGCAGTCATAGTCTCATTTAACATGAAGAGTGAGGGAAAACCATACAGGGATGAGTTTAGAGTAGACCATGTTAATCTTAAGGAGAAAGGTTGGTTCGGAAACTACCTTAGAGCAGCGATCTTGGCGCTTAAAGAAAAAGGCCTAGAAGTACATGGGTTTGAAGCAGCAATACTTAGCCAGGTACCTATAGGTGGAGGGTTAGGTAGTAGTGCGGCATTTACAGTTTCCTTCTTAGGAGCTCTCAATGAAGCATATGGTTTGGGTCTTAGCAAAAAAGATATTGCAGAACTAGCATACAATGCTGAACACGATATTGCAGGAATACCTTGTGGTAGGCTAGACCAGTATGGCTCAGCATACGGGGGAGTAGTAAAGATTGAAACTAAACCTCCATACAACGTTGAAGAACTCCCAATGAAGGAGGGAATATTTGTTGTTCTAGATTCCGGAATAAAGCATAGTACAGCTGAAATACATCCTAGAAGACAAGCAGACATCAATTTAGGTTTAAAAATACTTTTAGAAACACCAAACATCCCCTCTGAAGTTAGAGAGAAGCTTAGTGAAAGATACGATAAAGTGTTATGGGAAAGTATTAGGGAGGAAGATTTGCTTCCGTACCTTAAGAATCTTCCGAAAAACCCTAGGAAGAGAATTCTCTTCACACTACGCGAGCATAGGTCAACACTATTAGCTTTAGAAATAATTAAAGGTAAAATACCGAGCGTAGAAGAAGCAATATCTATTCTTGGGAACTCATTTAAAAAAGATGTTGAAGAAGCTCTAAAACAAAGCAATCCTAAATTAGCCCTAATAGGGGTTATAATGAATCAGCAACATGCACTATTAAGGGATCTTTACGGTTTAAGCCTACCAGAGCTTGAGAAAATAAGGAATGCCGCCCTTAAAGCAGGGGCTTTAGGCGTGAAAATTTCAGGAGCAGGCTTAGGAGGCTCATTAATAGCGTTAACCAATAGCTTAGAGGTAGCGAAGAAAGTATTAAAAGCAAGTGTTGAAGGCGGCGCTAAAAGAGGGTGGATTGTCGAAATAGACTCCGGTCTTAGAAGAGAAAGTTAATGCTTAGTTTTCAAAAACTTTGTTTCAATATCTGTTCTTTCAATAACTAAAGCTACACCTTCTTCTCCATTAGGTCTGTAGGCATTATGCCATTCATCAACAATGTAGACTACCTCTTCCTTCATGGGGACTTCTACTACCTCTTTACTGTCGTGACTAAGGAGTAACACTATTTTCCCCTTAACTAATAAGAAAAGCTCTGGAGCATTGTGTTTCTCAAGGCACTCAACTTGATTTTTAGAAGTGTATTCTGGAACATAAATTCCACAACGCCATTTTCCGTTTTCTTCGAAAACAACTTCCCATCTTTGCTTGGGTCTTACAGGTATTTCATGAACCACTACGTACCACCGAGACTACTTTGTGAATGAAAGTTCCTTAGTTAAGGCTTTAGCTGTTAACTCTATAGCCTCCCTACTTGTATGTTTAGGTTTCCACCCTAGATTCTTAATTTTTTCAATGTTTAAGAGCATGTATTTAACATCACCTAGCCACCCTCTACCATCAGGTGTTCCTCCGGTGAAAACTATTTTCGGCTTAAGACCTGCAACTTTAGATACTATTTCGGCTATTTCAGCAACAGTTATCCAGTCCTCATTACCTACATTGTATGTTTCAAATTTTTCATTCATTTTTTCCATTATGAGCAATGTGGCCTCTACGGTGTCGCTTATGTACAAGTAGCTTTTCTTCTGAGTTCCATCACCTAAAACTTCAAGTACATTAGGGTTTCTCTTAAGCTTCATTAGGAAATCATATATTACACCATGTCTAAGTCTCGGACCAACAATGTTAGCGTATCTTAGCGAAGCCGCTTTAAAACCGTAAAGATGCGCATATGAGCATATTAGAGATTCGCATGCCGCTTTAGAAGCCCCGTAAACACTTATAGGTCTTAGCTCGTGATTTTCAGGTGTTGGAAAAACCCTTGCATCACCATAAACTGTGCTTGAACTTGCAAAGAGAATCTTTTTAACGCCGCCAACTTTACGGCATGCTTCTAAGAGGTTAAATGTTGTAACAACGTTTTCTCTAAAATGGATTACAGGCTCAGTTGCACTAACTCTAACCTCTGGATTAGCTGCTAAGTGAAAAACTATTTCAACATCTTTAACAGCACTAATAGTGTCCTCAAACTTCTTCAAATCCCCTCTAATGAATTCAAACCTTTCCTTCCCTATGTTATGCTGAATATTTTCTAGGAAACCACTACTTAAATTATCTAAAACTCTAACACTAAACCCTCTTCTCAAAAGTTCATCAACAAGGTGGCTTCCTATAAAACCCGCACCACCAGTAACTAAAGCTAAAGTCATGGGAGGCTTTCCTCGCAAATATGTTACAGTATAAACTTTATTGTATCATTGGAGATAAGTTATAATGAACTAGTAGATTAAGGTAGTGAAGCCATGGACATTCTTAAGAGAGTAGGGATAAAACTACTTTGGTTTGATAGCTTAGGTGTTAAGAGTTCTTCATTCATAGTTGAAACAAGTAAGGGAAAAGTAATTATTGACCCTGGTGCAGCAGCTATGCAACCAAGTTATCCTTTACCTAAGGAGGAAAAGGCTAGGTTACGTAAATTAGCGATTAGAAACATAGCTGAGTACCTTAGAGAATCTGTTGCTGCGATAATAACGCATTACCATTATGATCACCACTTTCTACCTTCAGATCGCGAAGTATTTGATAAAGCAGTTTGGTTAAAAAAGCTTCTCATAGTGAAGAATCCAAACATGTTTATTAATGAAAGCCAGTGGGGTAGGTCGCGCTTCTTCCTAAGGGAAATAGTTGAAATATGTAACTCTAGCATGGAAAAATATCTTACAGAACCTAAGCTTATGGAGTTTAGAGATCCTGTTGAGAAGTTAGAATATGCTTTATCAAGAAATTTTGGAAGCTATAGTGCTCGTAGGGAAGAGCTTCTAAGGAAAGGTAGGGAATGGTTTAATAGGCTTGTTGGGAAGCTTTGGTCATCAAAACCTTGGATTAAGGAATTTAGCATTAATAAATGCGTAAATGTAGTATGGGGTGATGGAAGAACGTTTGAGTTCGGTGACACATTAATTAAGGTATTGGAGCCTTGGTTTCATGGATTAGAGTACGATAGGACCGGGTGGGTAACTCCAGTAATTATTAGGAAAAACAACTACACAGTGTTCTACACGAGCGATGTTATGGGTCCTGAAATAGAGGATTACGCATACTTTATAGCTAAAGAGAAACCCGACATAGTAGTTTTAGATGGCCCACCTGTTTACTTATTCCCCTACATGCTTAATAGAGTGAATTTAGAGAGAGCCATAGAAAACGCTATTAGAATAGTTGAAGCAGAACCTAAGCTAATAATTTACGATCATCATCTCTTAAGGCATAGGCTGTGGAGGAATCGTGTTGAAAAAGTTTTCTTAGAAGCCAAGAAATTGGATGTACAGCTACTTACCGCTGCAGAATGTTTAGGTACAAAGCCTCTTATTGACACCTTAAGGTAATATGGAAAATTTTGCTTGAAACACTTAATCATACTGAACATTTATTCAAATAATGCCTTGGATTACAAAGAACTTTATTCAAATATTTAAACATGCTTAATAGTAAAATTTTTAATATTTTAATACTATTTCTTTTTTTAAAGTCCATTTTCAGGTGGTATATGTTTGGGGAATAAGAGTAGTGTGAAAGACGTTTATGGAGACTATGCAACGTTAACTATACCTTCGTCAGAATACAGGTCAACTCTAAACATTTTCATGGTGTATATGGGCGTTTTAGCTGTAGTTGCGGCCATATGGGCGGGTTCGGGATTAGCGCAAATGTATGATCCGTGGACTATTCTTAAAGTTGCTCTTGTAGGTAACGTAATTCTCGGAATATTTGGTGCTTTAATAGCATACGTTGGTGGAGCTACAAGGGCAAACACATACATGTTGCTAAGATATCCTCTTGGAAGAATAGGTGCTATGATAGGTAACTTGGTTGTTTCAGGATTGCCGTTGCTTATGTGGTTTGCTGTTGAAACATGGCTTTTCGGAGTTACGCTCAATATTATATGGCCTGACCAGGTATGGGCTGACATAGCCGTTGCTTCCATATGGGGAGGAATATTAATGATGACAACTGCATATTTTGGATTCAAAGCTATAGCGTTACTAAGCTACATAACTGTTCCATTCTGGTATACGTTGATTTTCATAGGTTTTATGGCGGCAGTCGATACGGCAGGGGGGTTTGAGAAATTATGGAGTGTTGGACCTGAAACTTTTGCACCGTTAGGGCTAGGTATAACCTATGTTGTAGGCTTATATGCTTCAGGATGTGTAATAACATCTGATGTTTCAAGGTATGGTGAGAAAAAGTGGTCAGGTAGCTTAGCTTGGGCACTTCATGTAATAATGTTCATGACTTTACTTTTGTTCATAGGAGGCAGTATGACGCTACTTACAGGTAGCCCCCATGTAATAGCGGCAATAGCTAAAATAGGCTTAGGCTTAGGAGCACTACTATTAGCTGCTTTAGGTCAGTGGACAACTAACGATAACAACTTATGGAGTGGCTCACTAGCATGGGTTAATACTGTAGGTAAGTTAAACAAGAAAACATGGGTTCTAATACTTGGAGTGATAGGGACGATAATAGCTGGTGTTTGGGGAGGTCTTTATAAGGCAAGTCTTGACCCATTTATTCAATTCGGAACATTTTTAGGGTACTTCATACCGCCAGTGGGTGCTGTCTTAATTGCCGACTTCTATGTTTTTAGAAAGTACATACTGAAAATAAACGATCCTGATAAACGATACAGTTTTGGTCCTGGAACAAAGTATGCTGCAGTAAATGTTCCAGGAGTCGTTGCTATGGCTGCAGGCGGAATTATTGGCTGGTACACTACAGTGCACAACATTGGAGTACCTGTGCTTAACGCTATAGCTGTTAGCTTCCTGCTTTACCTAGCACTAATTATACCGATGCATAAAGCTGGAGTAAAATATGAAGTTGGTGTATGGGTTGAAAAACCAACAGGTTTCTAAGTAGGGGGGAGGTGGTTTTAGGAAATGATCTCATTGGAAATGGATTTGGAGAAGTTGAAAAGCGAAGCGAAAACTGTTCTTTCAATAATGGCAGCAATAGGGTTGTTAACGATCATTTTAGGTATTGCTTCAGGAAACTATAGAGGACAGTTTCTATGCTTAACTCTAGGATTAATAGTGGTTTTCTTTAGTGTAGTTGAACTCATTAGAAGTCTTAGAGGAGCTAATGTTAGGAGCATAGGTATCCCATACATTCAAGGCTTATGGGTAAGTGCATCTATGGGCTTAGGGTATGTTGTAACATCGCCTGCACCATATTTCCAACTCCCACCACTATTTAGCGCTATACTATTCATAATAGGCTGGGTTTTGCTAGGGCTAGGAGTTTATAAGCTACTTAGTGTAAGTAGGAAGACAGGTTTACCATTAGCTGTTTAAGTGGAAGAGGGAACCCTGCTTATGAGTGAAAAAACACTTACAAAGCAGGACATTGAGGATTTAGCTGTTGGAGCAGCAATTTTGGGTACAGGAGGCGGAGGAGACCCTTACATAGGTAAGCTCATGGCTATTCAAGCTCTTGAAAGGGGAAGGAAAATAATTGTTATGGACCCGGAAGAAGTACCTGATGATGCATTCGTAGTTCCCGTAGCTGCTATGGGAACACCGACGGTGTTAATAGAGAAAATACCTAGCGGTAAAGAAGCTCTTTACGCTTTAAAGCTACTTGAACAGTACTTTAACAGAGAATCCGAGTATATCACACCTATTGAAGCCGGAGGCATAAATTCAACAATACCTTTAACGGTAGCTGCAATTAAAGGAAAACCCGTGCTTGACGGAGACGGTATGGGTAGGGCGTTTCCTGAGTTACAAATGGTTACATTTCACCTTTACGGTGTAAAAGCAACCCCTATGTCTATGGCTGATGAAAAAGGTAATGCAGTAATTCTTGATGCTATCGACAATTACTGGGCTGAAAAAATAGCTAGAGTAGTTACTATGAGGTTTGGTGGAACAGCATGGATAGCAATATACGCTATGAGCGGGAAGAAGTATAAGGAAGCAGCTGTTAAGGGAACAGTCACTTTAGCTATTGAAATAGGTAGAACACTTAGGGAAGCAAAACTACACGGCATAAACGCACTTGACGCTTTACTCGATATGACTAAAGGCTACCTTCTTTTTACAGGAAAAATAATTGATGTAAATAGGCAAAATATTGGAGGATTTGCAAGAGGTGAAGCAGTTATTGAGGGATTAGAAGATTTTAAAGGGTCAAAGCTAATTATTAAGTTTCAAAACGAAAACCTCGTAGCGGTAAAGAATGGCAAAATTATAGCTTCAGTACCGGACTTAATAACGGTTCTCGATAAGGAAACAGGGAAGCCTATAACAACCGAGAGGCTTAGGTACGGGCTTAGAGTTAACGTAATAGGTATACCGTGTGATCCTAAGTGGCGAACATCTAAGGGGCTAAAAGTTGTCGGTCCAAAATACTTCGGATATGATATAGAATATAAGCCTATAGAGAAATCTGTTAAGGAGGCATGATTTTACAATGGCTAAGTATAGAATAGGGATAGATGTTGGAAGCACTCACACAGATGCTGTAGTAATTGATGAGAAAAATAGCATTATTGCAGCTGAGAAAACCAGAACAACTCCTGATGTCACATCAGGTATTATTTTAGCGTTAAAAGCCGTACTTACCAAGTCCTCGGTAAGCCCTGAAGACGTAGTAGCTGTAATGTTTGGAACAACCCATATAATAAATGCCTTAGTTCAGAGGAAAGGTCTATTCAAGGTTGGTGTTTTAAGAATAGGTAAGCCAGCTACGGAAGCAATAGAACCTATGCTTGATTGGCCAAGCGACCTTAGGGAAGCAGTAGGCAATGTAAAATACATTGTTAAGGGCGGGCATGAATATACTGGTGAGGAAATAGCCAAACTTGACGTTAACGAAGTAAGAAAGGTAGCCAACATATTTAAACATGTAGGAGTTGATGCAGTAGCTATTTCCTCCGTTTTCTCAATTGTTAATCCTTCACATGAAGTTGAAGCAGCTAAAGTTTTAAAAGAAACTCTCGGAAACAATGTTCCAATAGTTTTATCGCATGAAATAGGGACTGTTGGGTTACTTGAGAGAGAAAATGCTACAATACTTAATGCAGCAACAATAGGTGTTATGAGAAAAGCTATTAGTGCTTTGAAAAAAGCGTTAAGCGACCTGGGATTATCTCATGCTAAAATGTTTTTCGCTCAAAACGATGGAACAACAGCTTCCGCCGAATACATAGAAAAATACCCGATATTTACTGTTGTAGCACCAATTTCCAACAGTATTAGAGGAGCCTTTGTGCTAACGGGAATAACTGACGCTATAGTTGTCGATACCGGGGGGACAACAAGCAATATAGGTGCTTTAACTAAAGGATACCCGAGGGAGTCTTTGGAAGTAGAAATAGCAGGTGTTAGAACGAACATTAGAGCACCAGATGTTGTAGCAATAGGGGTGGCTGGAGGAAGCGTAGTAAGAGTATTCGGCAATAACGTAACTGTAGGGCCTGATAGTGTAGGTTACGAATTAATATTCAAAGGCATAGCATGGGGAGGCAGAGTCATTACAGCTACCGATATAGCTTTAGCTAAGGGAACAATGGTTATTGATGATCCTAAATGCAATCCCATGTTGCCTAAGAGGAAAATACCTGGAGAAGTGGTTGAAAAAGCGTATAAGTACATGGTGTTAAGACTGGAGGAAGCAATTGACAAGATAAAGACGAAAGCTGAACCTGAAACGATAATTCTTGTAGGAGGAGGTTCAGCTATGTGGCCTAAGAACTTGAAGGGCGCTAAGGAAGTTATAAGGCCTAAACACGCTCAGTACGCTAACGCCATAGGAGCGGCAACAGCGCTCGTAGGAGCAACTGTTGAAAAAGCATTTTCTTATGAAACAATAAGTCGAAGTAGCGCCATAAACCAAACTATTAATGAGGCAAAGAAGAAAGCTATTGAAGCAGGGGCTGATTCTTCAACACTAGATGTAGCCGAAGTAGAGGAAATAGCTATGCCGTATCTTCCAGGAACAGCTGTGAAGATTAGAGTTAAAGTCGTAGGGAAACTTAAATTATGAACTAAAAACTATTTCTTTAAATTTCCCATACACTTCATGTATCATTATTTCTCCCTTATCTCCTTTAGCAACAGTTTTCTCAGGATCAAATATTGTAAACACACCATACCAGTCATGTACAGCATCATCAGGTCCTCTATCGTTTTCTGGAAGATAAATAGTTGGCCAGCTAAGGGTTCCAGCTGATCTCCAAGATAAATTATCAAAGTATACGAGTAAATCTGGAGGGTCGCCTTTAACTTCAGGGTAGAGTTCATTAGGCGTATAGACTTTTGTTTCCCATAATTCATTGTTTGGCCCCCTTATTTTCATAAAATCCTTCTTTAACTGCTCAATTACGTCATAGTATTCCTCCTTGCCCACTTTTCCTTTAGGTTCCCTTCCCTTAAGGTTAATGAATACCCTAGCGTAGTAGCCTCCCCAACCCCAGGCTATGGTGTGTTCCCAATCAATCATTTCTCTTTCAAGATCGACTCCTTGTCTCTTGGGTTTCTCCTTAAGTTTAAGGTATCCTTGCTCTTCAAGCCACTGATTTATTACAAAAGCTCCCTTCATAGCTTTAGCTCCATGGTCTGAAGCAATAATTATTACAGTGTCTTTCGGTAGAATTTTCCTTACCTCTCCAAACCAATTATCGATTAGTCTATAGTATTCGGGAATAACTTCGCCTAATTCGCTGTTTTCAACGTATCTTGGATGGTTTTTGTCGAAAAACTTCCAAAATGCATGATGAACTCTATCAACACCTACTTCAACATATACGAATAAATCCCATGGTTTCTTCTTTAGAAGATACTTAACAATGTTTAAGTGTTGCTTTGTCATGTGGAAAAGTTCTTTAGCAACTTTATCTTTTTCCCCACTACGATACACTACATCGAAAATGTATTTGCCGAATTTCAGCTCAATTTCCCTTCTAAGCCAAGGTGGAAAAGTGTATGGTTTCTCAGGGCCTGGCGTTGTAAAGTCTGTTATCATAAATCCGTGAATTGGTTTGGGAGGGTATGTTGGAGGAACACCTATTATTCCTACTCTACCGCCTCTTCTTCCAACTTCATCCCAAAATGTTTTGGCTTTAACATGCGTTGAATTCACAATGTAGCTTTCCCTAACATCACCGGGTTTCCTATGGCGAAAACCGTAGAGACCAAGTTCACCAGGTGTTTTACCCGTAAACATGCTTATCCATGCTGGAATGGTTATTGGCGGATGGCTGCTATGCAAAAGGTATCTAGCGCTTTCCCTAACAATCTCTCCTATATTCACTAATTCAACACCGTAGCTCTCATAAATTATTCTTGGAGGCGCACAGTCAAGACCTAGAATGAAAAGTTTCCTCATTTAAGAACACCTAACTGTTTCTCAAGTATCGATATAATAGTTTTTAACTTTTCATAACATTTTCCTTCGCAAACAAGAGAGAAAACATGGTCCTTACCTCCAACATTTATTCCTAGATTCTTTAAAGCACCAATTACTTTACCTACCTTGTACTTTACGCTTCTAACGTAAATGTTTACTATACCTAACTTTGCCACGGCATTTACGAGAACAATTATATCCTCCGGGTTCTTTACAGCAAGAAACCTACCTATAGAGGAAGTAATGTATGCTTCGGAAGTAGTGCTAAATACTTTAATTGGCCCCTTAATTTCTATTATTTGCGAATTCTCTATTGCCTTCCATATTTCATCCTTAACCTTTTTAACACTATTCTGCAAGAGTTTGTCTTCTAAAATTTCCCTTATCCCACTATTTTCCACTAAGCTTCTTGCATACCCTATACAGTTATAGTCTACTAGTTTATAGCATGAATCTAAAAGTTCAACAGCTTTCTTTACATCTTGGAGAGTTAGCTTCTCCTTTTCGAGGAAATTTAGAACATACGTTCTAACACTTACGCTTTTAATTCTTGTTCCAGCATCACCAATTACTCCTAAAACTATTTTCACTTCATCTTCGAAACCCAAATGTTCCTTAATAACCCATGTTGTTGAAGGATAATCTACTGTAGAATACCCGTAAGCAGCTGGATTGCAAATAGCATAATTAGTTAAGAGCGTGTTTAAGTGGTGGTCTACTACAAGTACTTCATGGTTTAAAGTACTAGCTAACTTAGCGACTTCCCACATGCTTATTCCGTAGTCTAAAAGCACTGTTAAGTCAGGGTAGAATTTCTCAATTTTCCCTACGCTTACGGCTTCGGAACTGTAGAAGCCTATTTTTGGAATTATGAAGAGCTTATTGCATTCTATAAATTTGGAGAGAAGAGTTGCAGAAGCTATTCCATCGGTATCCCAGTGGTGAACTAAGACCACCTTATTTGCTTCTTTAAGCTTCTTCTTAACATTAAGGCAATTGCTAAGTAAATGGGTTATTGAAACTTAAAATCACCTCCGCAACTTCAGGCCTCATCATGTATTCCGGAGGCTTCCTACCTTCCATAATCATTCTTCTAAGCTTAGTGCCGCTAATTTTAACACGATACTTTTCTTCATGAGGACATATTTTCTCATTAACCATTCCACCACATTTGCTACAGTAGAATGCTTCCCTGATGAATAGCGGTGTTATTCCTAAGTCCGGGAATTCCTTGAAAATATCCCATGCCTCATATGGTCCATAAAAGTTTCCAACTCCAGCATGGTCTCTCCCCACTATGAAATGGGTGCATCCGAAATTCTTCCTAACTATTGCGTGGAGTATTGCTTCCCTAGGTCCGGCATACCTCATCTCCATTCTTAAAACCGAAAACACCACCGAGTCTTTAGGGTAGTAATTTTCTATAAGTACTTCATATGCTTTAACAATTACTTCGTCACGGTAGTCTCCTGGTTTCTTCCATCCGACAAGAGGGTTTATGAATAATCCATCAGTAAATGTTAATGCTGCTTTTTGAACATACTCATGACCCAGGTGTGGTACATTTCTCGTTTGGAATCCTACAATGTTTCTCCATCCTCTTTCTCTAAAGAGAATCCTTGTTTCTATAGGCCATAGTCTGTATTTTTCGAATTTCTCAGGTATTTCGCTAAGAAACTCTATTGGACCTCCTATCAAGACTTCCTTACGCTTCATTGTTTTAGTAACTCCTGGATGCTCGGGGCTAACGGTTTTAAACACTTTCCTGCAGTGTTCTTTCCGATTCCACCTGTAGATTTCCTCAAGCTTCATAATAGCTATTGGCTTATTTTTAAAAACAAGCGCTATATCATCGCCTTCCTTTAATCCTTTAATTTCTCCCTTGCTAACATCTAAAACCACAGGTATTGTCCATGGAACATCGTTAGCTAGTCTCATATGGTAAAGTACGTTTTCGTAATCCTCAGAAACCATGAACCCCTCTAGAGGACTATAAACTCCATGGGCTATGTTTGCTACATCAGCTGCTAAGCTCTCAGACAAAACTACTGGTTTAAGCTCTTTTGCTTCCTCAAGTAAAGCTTTCCTTCTACGCCCACTTACCAATCTGTTAACAAGTTTTCCCCCATGAGGTCTAGAGACCATTTCTTCTCAACTCAAAGCTCATTAGGTGTTATAACTAAGTGTTCTAAGCCTATGTCTGAAAGAAATCTTTTAAGATTCCTGTCCAATGTTAATAACTTTATTTTATTTTCTAATGCTAATGCTACAAGCAAATTATCTATTATGTCCCTATGGCCTTTAAGATAGAGTTCAAGTGCTTTAGCATAAATGGAGTAAGGTTCACTTATTTTAGTAAGACCTAAAGTTACATTTAATACTCCATTATTTAACATTTGAACTGCCTGGTCTCTGCCTATCCTGCCTCTCCTAGCCTCCCTCATAATGATGAGCATGGCTTCTAAGAGGTTAAATGTGGAATAGTATGTTACAGTTTTTTCCTCCATTTCCATTAGCTTCTTTAGTGTTTGCTCAACTTCCTTACCTAAGTATACTCCAAAGCTTAGGAGAATAAATGATGTATCCAAAAGGATTTTACTAGTTTTCCTCACTTAAAGTGTCACCTAGAAGCTTCTTTTGCATTTCAACACTAGCTTTCTCTACTTCCTCTGGAGTAAGTTCAATTATTTTTCTTGATTCCAATGCTTTTTCGAAAAAACTTTTTGACTTCTCAATAACTATTTTGTCTCCTACGATTTTCAGTATAAGCTTATCTCCTTCTTTCAGCTTCAAAGCATTTACGATGTCTTTAGGAAGATATATGGTATTCTTTTTTCCTAATCTTATTTCAGCAATAATCTGAACCATTCTGACTCTACCTGAATTAGCAATAGTTTTAAGAGTTTTATATATTTTAGCTTTGAGAATTTAAATGTACCCTAGTTTCTTAAGTTTCTCAATTATTCTTTTTCTTTCCTCTTCAGAAACCTCCGTGCTTTCAAGTTTTTCCTGCTCCATTGAAGCAACGACCTCTCTTAACACATAGGTTACAAATTGAGATACCGACGTAAAACCTGTATCCCTTATTAAATCCTTAATTCTATTGTACAATGTTATAGGTATTGAAACTGTAGTGTACTTATATTTTCTCTTAGGCGACAATACCTTAACCTCCCTTAACTTTAGTATTTATTAAATGTAACCTAATGACCTAAGTCTTTCCTTAACTTTCTCTTCTTCCTCCTTAGACATAACATATTCTTCTGTTTCCTCGGAAACCGCTTCGTTAAGAACAAATTCTACGAATTCTTCAACATTTCCAAAACCCCCTTGTTCCTCAATGAACTTCTTTATTTTCTCGTAAAGCTCCTTCGATATTTCTATAGAAACCTTCTCGCCCATACTTATTCGCCTTCTACATTAAGTGAATATTGCACTCTAGAAATAAGCTTATCGTACACTCCAAGCATATGCTTAAACCGAACCCTACAACTCCTAGCGAAGGCGTTTCCACATGGAAGGCTCAGTTGAAATTTACGGTATTAAGCTCCCGATCATCGAGGCTAAATGTGGTTTAGCCAAGGTAATCGTTGATTCAGCTAGGAAGCAAGGGTTAGAGTTTAGAGACGGAGACATCGTTGCGGTAACATGCAAAATAGTTTCTAAAGCCCTAGGATTACTTGTTAACATAGGTGAAATCAAGTCTTCACCTAGGGCTTTAGAAATAGCTTCTAAAGCGGGAGTAAGCCCCGGATTCATTGAGCTACTTCTTAGGGAAAGCGATGAACTACTACTTGCTATTCCGGTTAAGAAAATAGCTGATGAGGAAGCCGTCGGAATATACAGGTTCTCTAGGAGACCCGAGCTAGCTAGGAGGGTTCTCGAAGAATACCCGACAATATTTCTCGTCCTAAGAGACTGTATGTTGTGGACTGATGCTGGACTAGACTCTTCAAACCATCCCCCAAACATTTACTCAATACCCCCAAGAAACATAGACGCTGTAGCTAGGGAGTTGAGAGATAGGATAAGGGAGCTTACTGGAAAAGACATTGCAGTTGTTGTTTGCGATACAGAAGCATTCCTAGTAGGATCACTAGACATTGCTAGAGGCTCCTACGGAATAGAACCAGTGGATAGGGGATTTGGAGAACCAGACCTATACGGTAAACCAAAGTTTGGAGGGGTAGACGCAATAGTGCATGAAGTATGTGCTGCAGCAGCCCTCGTCATGAGGCAAACATCTCAGGGAATACCTGTAGCACTAATTAGAGGAGTAAACTACGAGAAATGCGAATGCGGATACAGCGATAGAGTAAGGAGAGACATTAGAAAACAAGCTAAAGCACTAAAACAAATAATAAACCACACAGTAAAAGTCCTAGGAATAAAACATGTACTTAAAACACTAATATCAATAATTATGTCGTAAAATAAGCTGTTTCAAAGGTGAACATCTTGTATCAAACATTTGTCTCCATGGATGAAGATGGGAAAATAACCCTACCTGAAACCGTGAGGGAAAAGGTTAAAGTAAAAATGTTCAAGCTGGAATTAAAGGATGATGGAACAATAATACTTAAACCTCTTCCAGCAGGCGAATCCGGAGGAATAGTGAGTTATGAAAGCTTCGAAGAGCTTGAGGAAAGGCAGGAAAAGTATGTGAGGAAGCATAGGGGAATTTAGATATGCTCAAACTTCTACACTTCAAAAACCCGTGAGCTAGGTAATGTATGATCTTAGGTAATAGTGTTAAAATTGCCATAAACTATTCTTATTGGCGGAAGCTACTTTCCAAGATCCTATATCACCGCAATGTTATATTTTTAAATGACCAATACTTACACGCATAACGTCGGATATTGTATTACTAGCTTTCGAAAAATCATATTTGAAACAGTATGGTCTTTTTGTAGTATTCTTGTATGGTAGAGTCTGTTGTTAGTATTGTTGCTCTAAGCTGTTTAGCTAGCGCTATTAAGTAGCAGTCTGCTAGAGAGAGCTTAGTTAAGTGTTTCAGTTTTAGCTTTGCTGCTTCTAAACTCATATTCTCATCAACACCTACAATCCTTATAGGACTTGTTCTGAGAAGTCTGTTTTTAGTTACTGCCGCATCCCAGTCAAATACTCTCGCATAATTGTATAGGAACTCGGTGACATTAATTTCGCACATGTACCCTTCAGCTAATCCCTTATAAATATCGTTAATGAACTTCCCTACATCACTTCTACCTGCGAAATACAGTGGTAAAATTCCGGAATCAAGAACGTATTTCTTTTTCAACTTCCTTCTTCCTCGATTTAACAATTAGCTTAGCAACCTTCAACGCCTCATCCCTATCAACTCCGAATGCATCCTTCAACGTTTTAGGAGGCGTCAACACTATACTGTTATTCTCAACTCTCAACTCCAAAAACATACCCTCATACACTCCAAGCTTCCTCCTTACCTCAGCGGGAATAACTACCAAACCCTTCCTATACACTTTAACCCTATACTTCACTATAACAAGACACCTCAACCACTAAAGTTAAACTTAAACTATATAAGCCTAGTGTTTAACTTAGAGCATAATGTTAACTAAGTTAAACATAACTACAGACTGGGCAGTGTAAGACAAGCTTAGAGAAGCTAGGAGCTTATATACTTAGACGGAAACATTATGGTAAAAGCGCATTTCAATGTTAAAGACATAGTTAATCTGAAGCAGTCTCTTCAATACGCTTATAAGCTAGAAGAGGGTGTATGCGTGGAACTTCATTTGTTTCTTGGCTGTATTATATTTTCGGTAGTACTTTTAATCCTGGTAGGTTTTTGAAGTGTTTATCAAATGAGTATATTTCGTTAACGTTGTTTTCTCTCATCTTAACATATGCTAAGGCGTCATTTACGCTAACGTAGTGTTTTCTTGAAATAGCTAGTGCTTCTACATACTCTTCCTTACTTACATCATCTACAATCACGTTTTTCAGTGAAAATATTTTAGCTAAGAAGCTTATACTTTCTAGTAAGCCTATATGGGATTCTATGATGTTAACCACCTCGCTTAAATGGACAACTGTCATGTAAACCTCTTCTTCACCACTATTTACTCTCCTAATGATCTCCTTAGCTTTAGCCTTAATTTTCTTCTCTAAGGGTTTAAGCTTCCTACGTGGCTTAAGATATGCATGTAGGAAAACGCTTGAATCAAGAAACCTCATTTCCGCAACAACCCTTTAAGCTACCTCTCTGCTAAAGCTTTCCTAAGCTTATGAGTGTCCGAGAAATCTTCAACATCAACCTCTATACTGTCGAACAAGCTTGTTAAATCAAGTGCTTTCAAAGGCTTAAGCCTTATTTCATCACCTAAAACCTCAGCTACGAATAGTTTCGTCTTAATAGTTTTCCTAATGCTTGCAGGTATCAATATACGTCCTTGCTTATCCATCTTAACAATAGCCATAAGACTCCACCAGGCTCAAATATATATGGTAAAAGTATATAAAGCTATCCAGATGACAATAACTTTGGTAACCTAGAGAACTTACTTTACCTGTAAATAAGCTATGTTCACATGGAAAATGTAATGTTAAATAACAATAAAAACATTAGAATTATGAATGCCAAATAGTTTCAAAGAAGAGTATGTTAAAAACGTAGCTCTTTACCTAATATCCTTCTTTCTTAATTACGGATGCAGCTAGTACGCTTAGCCCTAGGGGTCAGTCATCCATAATAGCATACAGAGGTTTAAAGAAGCTTAAAGAACAAGAACCCTCAACAACACCCACCATAAACTAATATTCAATACTAAGGATTTACACTTGCTCCAGAACAGTTAAGGTTCTAACATGGTGTTTGCCGTTCTCTAAGCGCAGGGTTCTCATCTGAAACTATCTACTGGTATTTTAGCATGGTGGTTTCATGTTATTCCGTATTTTCTTTTTAGTTTTTCTATTGCTTTTGTGGTTAGTGGGTCTGTTATTTTGTATTCTAGGTTTTCTGTTTTCTCTACGAAACCGTATTTTACAAGGTTTCGTAGTAGGTTGTCGAATCTATTGTCAGGTATTGTGCCTGCTATGCCTTCTGCGAAATGTTTTATTGTGCTCCATGTTTTCAGCCCTAGGGAGATTGCCCATAGTATTGCTAGGTATCTTCTCGGAGAGTATTTGATGAGTTCTTCGAGTTCTTTAGCTACGAGTTCTTCTGCTTCGGCTTCAACCTTGCTGACTGCTTCCTTATGCCCTATACCATAGGTTGCTCTGTAGTATCCGTAGAGGCTAAGCCAACCGACAACACCATCGTATTTGTTTACGGCATCTTCTATTTCGCTCTCTTCAGCGCTCATGTCTGCTTCGGTGAAGCCTTTCCTTAGGAAGCCGAGTGATTGTTCCCTACTGAATTTGCTGAGGAAAATTTCTATTCTTGCCCTTCCGAAAAGAGGTGATTCCGGATCTCCGAGTTTCAGGAAGTCTCTTAGAACACCTACTTCGCTCCCGGTAACGACGAAGGAAATGTTTTCTAGGCTGTCTATTGCCCACGCTAGAATGTCTCTCCATGCGGGAATGTTTCTAAGCTTCTGCGCTTCATCAAGAACAATAGCAACCCTTACCCCACGCTTCCTAGCCCACCTATCAGCTTCCTCAAGAACAGACGAGAAAAGCTTCCTCCTCCCCTTACCTCGGAGCCTCAACCCAGCATAGCCCATAATGTTGAGGGATTCAATGTGCACTAATATTTTATCTATGAAGTTCCTTAGCTTACCCCCGTATTTCTCGTACATTCTAAGCATATCGCTTACATAGTAGCCTATGGTTGATGGTGTAAGAAGCGATGGGCTCTCCGAAAACCTTCTCAAATCAACCGGGACGAAGGGAACATTAGCTTCAGTAAGTCCAACATAAGCTAAGCTTGTCTTACCGACCCTGCGAACACCATAAACAACAACGAGCCCCTCTCCAACATTGAGAGCTTTAAGGAAGAGTTCAAGCTCCCTCTCCCTATCGTAGAAATCCTCCCTCCTCCACTTAGCCCTCCTACTGAAAAGCAAAACTTACGCCCCCGTAAGCAACCCACCCTCCCGTAAGTAATAAACCTTATGTTCAACATACCTAGCATCCTGCATTACTATGTAAGCTTTCATTAATCCACGATGCCAGTAATACTTTACATGTAATCGCCTTAACAATACAAAGAATGAATTCTATAGTACATGTTCTCTGTTTGAAGTAGATTTGTGAAAGCAGAAACGTGAAACTAGTCCAATAGTCTATGGATAAGTTTTATATTTGAGATTAGAAATCTTATAGGTAGGGAGAGGAATGAGTGCGATCTTAGAGGAAATTAGAAATTGTAAGAGAAGTACTAGGTATGAGAGAATCAGGAAATTTCTAGCAAAAGGTGTAATCGAGAAAGTTAATAATGACTTACAGGTTAATTATTTTTCACCCTATACTTGGCGCATAATATATAGTAAGGCATCTGTTGAACAGGTGGTTTTTAGAGCGTTAAATGTTTCTGGAAGCGTACTTACCGGTATGAAGGTTATTGGCTTCATAACCCCTATACCATATTCTGAAGCACCAATTTATGAAGTCTATGTTCCCAAAGATAGAGCAGACGTTTTCGGGGCAATAATAGGACTAAGAGACGATATATTTGTATATAGTAATCCAGGAAGCTTGTTTAAAGCCTCTCTCTCAAAAACAGTTGTTTTAGCCTATAGTTTAGATAAGCCTGTTGAAAACGAAAGCGTAAATACTTCTTATGGCTTCTCAGTTAAAGAGGCAACTATAGAGCAAGCACTTGTCGATGTTATTAGAAACGATTACTGGTACTATAGGGGAGTCGCGTTCGAAATATACTATTACGCAAGAAAATATGTTGTTCCGGAAAAAGTGTTGGAAATAGCTAAGCGTTTCAACTTAGAAAAAAGACTTTACACAATAGACTTCGTTGTCTCCGAAACATTAGGAGTAGAGCCAATGTACACTATACCGGAAAATATGGAATTGGACCGAGTAAACTTAGTAGAGGTTGTTGGTAGGTTAGGTGACGTGGTTGATTAATGTTGAAAACCTTAGGAAACATGGATACACGGTTCAATGGTATTTAACAGATGTTGCAAAGTACTTAGCGCTTTGGAGCGTTCATAGGGCATCTGAAAAGTATGGATTCAACTATGTACTTGGAGGAGGAACTGCTCTAAACGACACGTATTTTCCGAGGGAAAGGAGAAGGTTTTCCAGAGACATCGATCTCTTCTTAGTGAACATTGAACCAACCCGTTTCCTCAACTATGTTAATTTATGCTTGAAAGAAGCGGGATATTTTAAAACATTAGATGTTATTGGTAGGGATGTTGTGGTTCAAGGCTTAATATATGAAGGTGTTAGACGTAATAACGTTGTTTTCAAATTTAGAACATCTATGCCCCCAAACTTTCCTTTCGGTAGGAAGCTTACAGACATACTTCCAGCTACCATTAAAAGGGAAAGAGAGTTCAACAAATGGTACATGGAGAATAAGAAGAAGCTCCCGAAAACATATGAGATAGAAGTGACAATTTTTAGGGGAGAAAAGCCTCATGCACATGATTTTGTAGAGAAACAATATAGTCTTCCAATACTTGGCTTTACTGATTGGATTAACCTACCTTCACCGTTTTCCATTAACACTTTTTCTTTAGAGGATTTAGTTGCAAGCAAGTTTGACGCTATAGTTTCAGGCATGGTTGCTAAAGGATTTATTAGCGGAAAAATAACTGGGAGAAGAACAGTTAAGGTAAGAGATGTTTACGATGTAACATTGGCTTTCTACGGAAAACTCTATTCGAAAGAGAAGTTGCTTGAATCCCTTAGTAAATTAAATCTCGATGTAAGATATAGTGTAAAAGCCATTAGACTTTCCATGCTACAAACACTTATTGAACCAACCATGTTTAGGAGTTTGGTAGAAGTAGTTCCCTCGCTAAGAGGTAACCTGAAAAGCTGGGTTACAATGGTTCTCGAAGCTTATAATGAAACACTCAACATACATGAACACACACCAGAAGACTACATTGCCTACGAAATAGTTACCAATAGAACCGTAAATTTAGCATACGTGAAGAGAAAATTCGGGTTCAGCAAATCCCAGCTAACACATATAATGTCGAAACTGGAAAAACTCGGTTTCATAAAGAATAGAGGAGTCTGAGAGCTACAACATTTATTAACTTTTATCCGGTTCCCCTCTTCCCCCAGCATAAGGTTTAGGGTTCCAACACCTTTCGGGAGCGCTTTAGAATCATCTGCTCTGGAAATTTATGAGGAAAGAAGTATTGGAGCTTGCTCAAAGAGGACTAATCAGAAGCACTCTAAACCCAAGGATTCACCTTCTTATATAATTCTCGATTCTACTTTGAAAACGGCTCTTGCCATAGGATACTTCAGTACTAAACTTAAATGAGAAACTTATTCTCCAAATAGCTTAAGTAAGTTTTTCAAGGGATCTTAACGTAAGATACGTATATATTTGTCTATCTGTAGTAATGTCTATGTAGCGTTTAAGGTTCACTATTTGAGTTGTTTGGAAATGGGTAGGTACACTACGATCAGGGTTTCCTTGGAAGATAAAGTGAAGCTTAAGAAAATAGCTAAGCTCTTAGGTGCTAGAAGCTTAACCGAAGCTTTAAGATACGCTTTAAGGGTTGCTGAAAAGGAGCTTGAAAAGCAGGAGGGGAGCTTGGAGACTGTTTTTTCATCGCTTAAATACGCTAGGGATGTTGGTTTAACAAACGCTGAAGATGTTGATAAGTACCTTTACGGTGAAAGCTAATTGACAGCAATTGTTGATACAGGTGTTTTCTTCGCATACTATAGTTTAAGAGATAAGCACCACTTAGACTCCCTGGCTTTAATAGCTCATTTAGTTGAGGGGAAATGGGGTAGAGCATACATAACAAACCACATACTTGACGAAACACTGAACATACTTAAATATAAAATATCGGCTAAAACAGCTGAAGCATTCGTTAAAGCATTCATAAACAACAATGTTGTAAAAGTATTGCATGTAGAAGAGGAGTTGGAAAAGAAAGCACTAAAAATGTTTTTAGAAAACATCGGTAGAAAAGGGCTAAGCTACACTGATACAGTAACAATAGCTACAATTAGAGAGTATGGCATAGGATATTTGCTAACGTACGACACAAGATCCTTCGCAAACTTCGTAAAAAACATTGTCGGAACAAACTACTGGAACACCTTACCGGAAACGGAAAAGAAAAGAATACGTAAACTAGCAAGCAAATATTTCAGAGAAGAATAGCACGTGAAACCTTACGGAACCAAGCCCCCGTAGAATTAGGGAAGAATAGTTGCTTTAGAAAAACCGTTTTCCCGCCTACGGTTTTTCCAGGTTTCCGTAGGGTCGGTTCATCACGGTATCTGACCATGCCCCACCTATGGCCCCGGCTCCATAGCTTAAGAGCCAGAGCCGTCGGTGAAGCATGGTGTCATCCCAGCGGTCAACCATGTTTTAAACTGGTATGGCTTATAAGTTTTCACAGCACTAAAACACCCAATACCAGAACCTACAGAGACCTTAAAAAACCTACAAACAAGAAACAGCCACCATACCCTTACTATCAATGCTTTTATCGAAGCATTAACTCTCTCATGACACTCCTAGTTCTGCGGAAGGTGCGAGTTCATAGTTAGCATACTAATCAGTGGTTTAACGCTTCATTTTACAGCTAAACATATATTTTACAGTGCTAAACTTTGCCCGTGGGCGACCTCGTGGGTAAGTATGTTGTTAAGGTTCATCGTAAAGGCTTAATTGTTTTACCCGCTGAGCTTAGGAGAAAGTACGGTATTAAAGAGGGTGGAGAAGCGATCTTAATCGATGAAGATGCACGTATTGTTTTAATACCTAGAGTTAAACTAGCAGACCTTTACGGTTCGGCCAAAGATTACGGTAAAGTGATTGATGAAATGATTAGGGAGGTTTATGAGGAGAGAAGAATTGAAGCTCGTTCTTGACACCGGAATACTAATGCTCATATTGAAGGGGGATCCTAAAGTCGCTGGCATAGTTAGGAAGGTGTTTGAAAGCGCTAAAGCATGCACTATAACAGCAGATAAAAGACTAGAAAACATTGAAGAAATAAACGTAAAAACATATGAAATTAAAACATAATAAGCCACACATTCCCGAAAAACCCTCTATGATACTATAATGTTTAAGAAAAATCGCTAACTAAACATCGTAAACTTAAAGTCTCATAACTGTAAGGTTCAAAATTAACGCAACAGCTAAAGCAAGCATTGCTATTGTGAGCAACTCCCTCTTATACCTGGTTTCCAACGCGAAATTGCTTAGGAAAACACCTAGAAGAGAACCTGAAAGAACAGATAGGAAAACA
>CAYOTT010000007.1:0-70999 GCA_964406965.1 uncultured Desulfurococcales archaeon
ATTACGAACAATCTTATATGCACCTATAACAATAAGTAGAATAGCTTAGTTATTAAAAGATTAGCAACGTAGACCTAACGGTGCTCAGCTTTGAGCGAGAGGGTAAGAACATTTATTTCAGTTGATGTAGAAGATCCTTTAATTTTAGATAAAATAGAGAGAATTAAAGAAACTATTTTGGCGACTAACGCTAATCTTAAACCTGTTGAAAGAGAAAACATACATTTAACCTTAAGGTTTTTAGGCGAAATACCTGTAGCTTTAATAGATGAGATATACAAGGTAATGCTTTCAGTTAAAGCTGAGCCGTTCGAAATAGAAATTAGGAGAGTAGGAGCATTCCCTAAAATAACAAGCCCCAGAGTAATATGGGTAGGTGTTGTTGAAGGAGCCGATAAACTTAGGGAAATCCATAAGCAATTAGAAACCGGCTTAAGAAAACTTGGCATAAGACCTGACAGTAAAGGTTTCGAACCCCATATAACAATAGCGCGCGTTAAGAGCGCTAGAAATAAGCAGAGACTAGTAAAAGTACTATATGAACTTGAGGACATAGAAATAGGAAAAATGATTGTCACATGTATCAGACTTAAGCAAAGCATACTTACATTTAAAGGGCCAATATACAAGACTTTAAGGGAAGTTAAACTTGGAAGAATTAAATGATATTGAGAAGAGAGTATTAGATAAGCTAAAGCCTAAACCTGAAGAATATGTTAAGGTAAGGAAAACCTTTGAAAAAATAAGTAACATATTGAAAGAAGAATTAAAGAAGGAAGGTATTGAAGCTAAAGTAGAGCTTGAAGGCTCAGTAGCTAAAGATACATGGATTTCAGGAGATCTTGACTTAGACTTATTTGTACTTTATCCAAAGGAGCTTGGTAAAGAGTGGCTTAAAGATGAAGGGTTCAAAGTAATTTTAAGAGCAACACAAAACTTCCCTAGGAGAATAGCGTATGCTGAGCATCCATATGTTAGAATTATTGTTAATGGATTAAACGTTGACATAGTTCCAGCATTTAAGCTAAGTGATCCTTTAGAAGCTGAAACGGTTGTTGATAGAACCCCTTTTCATACGAGATATGTTACTTCAAAATTAACTGAAAAGCAAAAGGATCATGTAAGATTGTTAAAGAAGTTTATGAAAACTATAGGTGTTTACGGCGCCGAAATTAGGGTTTCAGGCTTTTCAGGCTACTTAGTAGAGCTACTAATCATCCATTATGGGTCCTTTAGAAATGTTTTAGAGAAAGCAGCTGAAACCTGGAAACCAGGGTTCATAATAGATATTGAAGGATATTATAGGAAGAGAGATTATGCGAATATTGCTAAGAAATTTGAAAACCAACCTTTAATAGTAATAGACCCTGTCGATTATAGAAGAAATGTTGCAGCAGCTGTTTCAGCCAAATCTATGGCAACATTTATTACTGCCGCAAAAGTTTACCTTAAAAATCCCTCAATTGAATTCTTTTTCCCAAAGGAGGAACATGTGAACATAGAATATGTGAAGAGAGAAATTCTAAATAAACCTTATGACTACATTTTCGTTTTATTTCCAATACCTGAAAAACCTCCAGATGTTCTTTGGGGCTTTTTAAGAAGAAGTGTTAAAGGCGTAGCTTCCCTTCTTACAAAATTCGGTTTTAACGTATTAGATTATGATGTCTGGAGCGATGAAAGTAAGTATGGAGTCTTTGTTTTCGAAGTGGAGTCTGAAGAAATAAGTTACTTCATAAAGTCAGAAGGCCCCTTAGTTAATGTTGAACCTAATGCAACGATGTTTCTAAGAAAGTACGTTGATTCTGATGAAACCATAGCAGGCCCGTGGATTGAGGACTTTAAATGGGTTGTCATTCGCAAGAGGAAATTCCATAGTGCTAAAAGGCTTCTGGAAGAGCGCTTATTAGAGCATGGTATAAGTAGTGTTTTAAGAGAGCATTTATTAAAGACATGGTTTAAAGTTCTTTTAAAAAACGATGTAGAATATATAGTTAATGTTGTTGGAGAAGAGTTTCTAAAGTTCATTTCGCAATTTATGAGGAAGAAGCCGAAATGGCTATCTCTAAAGTAATGATAGATGATAAGCTTTTAAAGGTGCTTTGCTATCCTAAGCCAAGTATTCAATGTTTAAATAAGAGATTAAGTGAACTTAAAGAGTTGAATATAGCATACATAATATTACAAGGACCCATTAAACTACATAAGGATATAAGTGTTTTAGGTAAAGGCTATGCCAGCATTGTTGTTAAAGCTGTAGATTTTGAGGATAATGTAGTAGCCGTTAAAATACGTAGGGTTGACTCTAGAAGACCTTCATTAGTAGAGGAAGCTGAGAACCTTGCATTAGCGAATAGTGTTAATGTTGGACCACGGCTCCTAGGATTTACAGAAAACGTTATTGTTTATGAATTCATTGAAGGTGTAAAAATAGATTCTTATATTGTGAATTCTTCTGATGAAACTGTTAAGAATGTACTGTTAAGCCTTCTTCAACAATGCTTTAGACTAGACATGATAGGTTTAGATCATGGAGAGCTCTCAAGACCCTATAGTCACATTCTTGTAACGAATAAAAATAAACCATACATAATAGATTTCGAATCATCAAGTGCTTTAAGAAGGCCTTCAAATGTAACATCAATAATAGGCTCTTTAATCATAAAAAATGGTCCTCTACAAGAATACATTAGGGGAGTTCTTGAGATAAATAATTTGGATAAACTAGTTGTTCTTTTAAGAATGTACAAGAAAAATCCAGGTCCTGAAACATTTAAGTCTGTTCTTAAATTCCTAAACCTTACTCATTAAATGTGGAAGGAAGCTGGTGGGGCCGCGGGGATTTGAACCCCGGACCACGGGCGCTCCGGGGCCGTCCACGGGGATTCCTCCCCAGGCCCGCATCCTTCCAGGCTAGACGACGGCCCCCTTCTATTTACGGATAGTTTTCTCTTTTTAAATTCTTTATCCTCTTTTCCTAATCTTACTTAGTGACGGTGGTGTCCATAGTAACCAAGCAGGCATTTTTTTAAGTAGTTCATAAGCTTCTTCCCAAGAATCTAGTCCTAATTTCTCAGCTAACTCTTCAAGCGTCATTTGGGTTCTAGCATATTCTCTTAAAACATTTAATGTATCTTCTGAAATTATTATTTCCTTATCTCCAACCCTAATCTTTATTTCCTCTGCAAGTTTCGATTTCCCGCTCATTTCTATCGCCTTTGAAAAATAGTTAGCACTAGGTATTTAAGAGTTTATGGGAGATATGGTATTTGGGGTAAGAGTGCATGCCCGAAGTTTCTACAGGTATTATACGTTTAAAGCACGCGGCAGATAAGGTTAAAAGAGAACTTCTAATAGAAGGTTATGATCCATCAGTTATTAATGAAGCCATTTCTGCTTTTGACAGTTTAGTTAAAAGTAAAATGTTAGAGCTTACATTAACTGATGAGGACATAGCTGAGATTACGCTAGAGTATAGTGTTTCTGATGGTAAAATCGTATGGAATGAGGAAACATTTAAAATAACTGTTTATAAGCCATTAGAGGAAATTTTGGCAACTAAAAAAGAGGTAGAAGAGCTTAAGGCTAAATATGAGGAACTTGAAAGAAAATTGGCTAATATTAGAGGCTTCCTTAAAGAACTAGTAGAGAAATCATCTAAGTTATTAAGTGAAATTTAGATTTCCCAGTATTTTTTGAAAATTCTCCTACATCTATCCACATATTTTCTAATTTTACTTATATTTTCCTCGAAAGATGTCGCTTCAGCATATAATAGTTTATTAGTATATGGGGCAAGTATTAAGTTCATTATTGCTTTTGGAAGATAGTTTGATGAATATCCTCCCTCAAGAACTGCTAGTACGCCATCAACATTCTTCATTATCTCAGATATTATTAGCCCTATTTTCCAGTAAGCCTCTAATGTCAAGTTTAAATCTGTTAACTCATCGCTATGATGTGTATCGAAGCCTGCTGATATAAGGAGAAATTCAGGTTTATATTGTAATATTATTGGTAAGGCTACGTTACGTATCGCATATAGGTAACTATCGTTAGCTGTTCCCGGAGGTAACGGTATGTTTACTGTATATCCTTCACCCTCTTTTTCCCCAACTTCTTCAGGAAAACCTGTACCTGGAAATAGAGTTCTTGGGTCTTGATGTAAGGAGACATACAGTACTTTATTTGTATTATAGAATATGCTTTGAGTTCCATCGCCGTGATGAGCATCTATATCTAATATTGCTATTTTTCTATATCCATAATTTTCTATAAGATACTTAGCAACAATAGCTATATTGTTAAATATGCAAAAGCCCTTAGCGAAACCTTTGTGAGCATGGTGTCCTGGAGGCCTTATTGCCGCAAACCCTACTTTGCATTCTCCAAGTATCAATTTTCTAAGGGTTTTTATAGCCGTACCGACAGCATAAAGTGCAACATCATATGTTCTTTTAGATACAATTGTATCTAAATCTCCAAATGGATGGCCCCCTCCGGCTTCGGAAAATACTTTAATGTATTCAACATATTCGGGATCATGGACGAGCTCAACTGTTTCACGTGAAGCTTTTTCTGGTTCTACAAGTTTCAGCATATCTATATGTTTAAATTTCCTCAGGAAATCCAGTATTGCATTTATTCTCTTAGGATTTTCAGGGTGATATTCGGAAGTTAAGTGTTGCTTAAATATTTCGCCTGTGGCAAAACATACTTTAGCTGACATAACCTTAAGCCCTCAGAATACGATTTCTACAGCTTGAAACGTTTATATATGTTTACGTCAAATGTTTTCTACGGTACGATATTTATGCAAATGGATAAAATTTCAAAATTAGTTTCTAAAAACGTAAGCGGGAGTTTAAAAGTAGCATTGGAATATGACAAATACGTTACTAAAGGATATGCCTTCAAATATTTCCCTCTTGCCCTATCGAAAGCTAAAGGAGCTAAAATATGGGATCTAGATGGCAATGAATACATAGATTTCTTATCAAGTGCAGCAGTATACAATGTAGGGCATAGTAACGACAAAGTTATTGAAGCCATTAAAAAGCAGCTTGACAAATATCTTCACTACTGCCTTTACATATATCATGAGCCAGCTGTTGAGTTAGCTAAGCTTTTAGTTAAAATAGTGCCGGGAAGTTTTGAAAAGAAAGTGGCTTTCGGGCTTAGCGGATCAGACGCTAATGATACAGCAGTTAAGGCATCACTACTTTATACGGGACGTAGAAACATAGCATCTTACACCTACTCTTATCATGGAACAACATATCTCTCACTTTCAATGTCAGCATCGTTTAATCCTAAACTAAGGAGTAGGCTGAATGCTTTATCCAACGTTTACTTCTTTGAATACCCAGATACTTACCGTTGCCCCTATGAAATGAGCGAGGAAGAATGTGGTGAATACTACTTAGGGCTTATAGAGGATTTCTTTAGGAAGAATGTTGCTGGTGACTCTTTCGCAGCATTCATGTTTGAACCTATTCAGGGGGATGGGGGAGTACTTGTACCCCCGAAGAACTACATGTATGGTTTAAGAAAACTCACAGAGGAATATGGAATTGTTCTTGTGAATGATGAAGTGCAGACAGGAATTGGTAGAACAGGCAAAATGTTTGCTATAGAACACTTCGGCATAGAACCCGACATAACTGTTGTAGGTAAAGCTGTTGGAGGGGGAATGCCTGTTTCAGCAGCTATAGGTAAGGCTGAAATTTTAGATTCAGCTACACCACAAACATACTTCTTAACATATGGGGCACATGCACTATCTGCTGTTGCTGCTATAGCTACAATAAACTATGTTCTAGAGAATAAATTAGCTGATAGTGCACGTGAATTAGGGGATTACGCTAAAAAGAGGCTTCTAGAACTTAAGGAGAAATATGAACTCGTAGGTGATGTGAGAGGTCTAGGTCTTCTCCTAGGTGTTGATGTAGTTAAAAGTAAGGATACTAAAGAACCTGATAGGAAAACAGCAATCAAAATCATATGGAGAGCTTGGGAAAAAGGATTGTTAATGATGACCTATGGAAAATACGGTAATGTTTTGAGAATAGCGCCGCCGCTCGTGATAACTAAAGAGGAGCTTGATAGGGCAATAGATATAATAGAGGAGTCCATTAAGGATGTTCTAGCAGGTAAAGTTAGTGATGAAGTAGTTGGGCTACTACGTGCTTGGGAGTAAAAAAACCATTTTTTAAATAAGTCTTGCTATTTTTCCCTCTTTAGGCATGTAAATTTGTCCTTCTCTTCTAAGAGTTTCGATGATTTCCTCTACATCTCTTTCACTTAATCCTTCCCTTTTAGCTTCATTTACTACATCCTTTAGATTTACGACGTTCCCAGGTATGCCGCCTTCAAGTCTTTCAATAATGCTCATTACTTTGAGCATTTTCTTACGTAAGCTTAAAGGTTTCCCTGTCATTATTATATCTATATCTATAACTCCCGTCTCCATATCTATACCTACGTCTTTGAAGCTTCTAATCATAAGATCTATTGCTGCTTTAGCGTCTTCAGCTGTAACTACACTACTTAAAGCCATTCTTGCATGTGCTTCCGCTAGTCTTATAAGCGCTTCTAATTGTCTTGGAGTTATTGGAATAGCTACCTCGGCGCTTGTAGCCGCTTTAGCTCTTAATGATACGAAGAAGTCTTTAATAATTTTTACAGCCTCTTCTGAAAGCTTAGGTTTCACAAACTTTCTCGCATACCCTATGTATTTTCGTAAGAGTACAGGATCTATTTGCGGCCTTATTTTTTCAGCTCTCTTATGAACCATTAAAATATGTTCAGCCATTTCCTCATCTCTTTCAGGCGCTGGAACATCCGTAATAACAAACATTAAATCAAACCTTGAAAGAATTGTTGGAGGCAAATTAATGTTATGTATAAAGCCTCTTTCAGGAATATACCTTCCAAGAACAGGGTTCCCAGCAGCCAAAATAGAAGCTCTAGCATTTAACTTAGCAACAATACCAGCCTTAGCGATACTTATTGTATTATGTAATATAAGTCCATGCGAAATGAATACATGATGAGGCTCAACTGTTACATCATACACCCATTCTGAATCCCTATTCTCTATTTCCTCAACTGCCTTAACTCTTAGAAACATTATGTTTCTGTAAACATAGCGTTTTAACTCATTAACTATTTTCTCTATTTTCTCTAGCTTCTTAGCGGCTTCTTTCATTAACGTTTTAATTAACTGCTCATCCTTTCTAATAAGCAGCCTATACCTTAGCGTTGAATATGGTATTCCTGTTTTTTGTGAAAGTTCCTTCAATGAAACAAGCTTTCTTATGCTAGCTAGTTCAGAGTTTTCCATAGCGTTTCTTAGTTTTTTGATTTTATCCTCAATAAGTTGGATATATTTGCGAACTCTTTCTCTATGGATTGTTGACTTTCTCTTAATTACACCCGTAACGTATCCGTCGTTTAGATTTAGTTCATTAAGTATCTCTCTTAGTTTTTTAGCGATTTCAAGAGGCATAGGGTCTCTGTAATTTAATTTTTGCTGCGATTTCGAAATTAACTCTAAAATTCTGTTATAGCGTGAATCATCTTGAATTATTGTTGCAAACTTCTTTAAACTCTCAGTTCCAGAAATCACTACTTTATAGTATTCCATACCATTCGAGTTTTCTGTTTGTATGTAAGAATATATTCCAAGGGCAAGTAGTAGGTCTTGCAGATCTTCAGCAAGTTTTCTTGAGGATGTTCTAAATCCGACCCTATATTTATCAACAAACCCGTCTCCTTTGAAGTAGGCATTTAGAAAAGCCTTTTTCGCTTCCTCATACATGATAAATATTAATGAGGGTATTCTTCTTAAGGTCGAAGGCCTTTTAGATTGACCATTTTTAGACGGAATAATTTCAGGTAAAAATTTAGCTATTTTAGTGTAAAGATCCTTTGAAATAGTTCTTATTGTGTATAGGGTTTTTCTTCTCCCTTTACTACTAACTTGAACATTGTATCTAATACCTAGTTTATCTAAGGTTCCTTTGAATTCTTCTACTAGCTTAACGTCAGTATTAGTGAAACCTATTTCGTAATAGCTTCTCTTTTCGTTAGAGTACACAAAACCATCTGATAATACGTATCCTATGAATTTAGCTAATACTTCGGGATCTTTTACACGGAATTCTTTTAAAGCATTTGATAAAAGATCATTGTCCGATAATTCTTTCGGGTAATAACGTATGCTTGGAACTAACATTCCGGGTTTTACATTGTCTGCTCTAACGGTTATTATTTCACCATTCTTCCATACGAAAATGGGATGCTCCGGGGTGACAACTATGGTTCTCCCATTACTATACGTTATTTTTATGAACTTTTTAGGTGCTTTATGTCTGCTGACCCTATTTGCTTTGACCACTATTACGCTTTTATCTTTAAAGTCATATGATAGGAGTTTAATATTATCTATGGGTAGTATTTCTGTTTCTATACCTCTTACTACTTTATCTCTATTCTCAGCAATAAGTGAATCTACAAATTCACCAATCCTAACTTTCCTTCCGTCAGCTAAAAACAACTCGAAATCTTTATGGTAACTTTGCTGCTCCATTGCCTCGTGAATCGCTACACGATCTTCAGCTCTCATCTTATCTATTTCATCAATGCAATTATGTACTATAATTCCTTCGGCTAAGAAGTTATGCGTTTCTGGTACGTAAATGTCGTAAACATAGCCTTCATAATCAATATATTCGACGTTTACTACTTTATCTATGTAGTAATCGTATTGAGCAGCTATGTTTATTAGCTTTTTTGTATCAGGCGAAAGCTTATTGAAATATAATAATGCAATTTTTCTAAGCTTTTCTTTTGTGAATATAGTCTTTCCTGTTAAAGTATTGTAAATAGTGCTCCATAAACCGTCTTTTACAAGAATATATGGTCTAATTTCGTTTACTATTCTTTTAGCTATTTTAATCGCTATTTTTCTAGGAATAACATTATGTTTTGATGTGATTAATTTTTTCTTCACGGGAATGCTGATTTTTTCTGCTTTAACACTGTATGGCTTAATAATTTCAATAAGTTTCGATACGTCATCTCTATTCGTAATCCGTATTCTTATGGTATTGTTTTCTTGAATCATTTTAGAATGTATATCAAACCTTCTCAGTATTAATGGTATTGCTTTCGCTTGAGAATAATTTTCCAATACTATATCAACATGAATAACTTCATATTGCCTATGACCTTTAACGGATTTCTTAATAGATATTGATCCATCAGCGTCTATAAGTCCTGCTAAAAACCCTCTTAGGACACTATTTGGTAATTTAAATATGTGTTTAAGCGAGTCCTCTAAAAAGTACTTGACTATGTATGCGAAAATTATTGAGTCAATAATTATGTCAACACTTCTGCTTCTTATCCTCTTTCCTTTTAAAATAGCTGTACTGCTTCTTCTGTAAAGTTTGGGTTTAACATTTATTGTTTTTAGATACTTCAATATTCTTTCTACAACGCCCTTGTGTTTTATTGATTGCGTAATTCCCACTCTTTTGTCTGTAAAGTAACCATCTCCATGAATGAAGCCTATGATGTACCCTATTTCAGGAGTTATTTTCGTTAGCGCTAATGATGATGACTTATTCCCTCTTGAGAACTTAAGTACTTTGTTTTTCCAATTATCTAATTTACCACACTTCTTTAGTACTTCTTTAAGTAGTTCCACTTCAATGTATAGTTTATTATGTGATGTATAGACTTTTTTACCCGAAATTTTCTTAAGCTTATATACGCTACCATAGAGTTTTTCTATTATTTCTAGCATTTCGTTTCTCTCATCATTTTCTAAAACCGCTGTCCACGTGTCAGGTACTATGTCTAATAAGTATACTTCGTTTTCATGACCCGGGATTTTTTGGAGAGAAAGAACTTTTTCTCCAGGCTTAAACTCTGAAGCTTGCTTCCAAGCTAGAGTTTCACCATCAATTAGGAGATGATCTGGCGTTAATAGTAATTCGTAACCGCTTTCAAAAGCAAGTTTCACTAACTTCCCTTTCCATAATTTTCTCCTAACAACATTAGAGACTGTCTCCTTTGCAGATAGATTGTTAGGGTCTATCCCGACAACTCTATGGTTTGAATAGTTTAGCTCAACTAATTCATTATTGGCTATAACCCTGATAGCTCTGTTTTTATCGAATAACTCAGCTATTCTAACGTATTCATTATCAACTAGTACCTGTGTTTCAGGGTGTAAACATACTATTCCGCCATCGCCTAAAACCAATGCTCCAGCTTCGAGATAGTATTCTCCAGTACTTTTGTCTCTTAAAACAGCTGCAGTAAGGCCGGCGGCTGTGGTTCCCTTCCCTGAAGTATATATTCCTCGAGGAGCTATTCTAGCAACATATTGTAAGAGCTGGCTATTGTGTAAGAATAGGAGTCCTAGGCCTCCGACAAAGTTTTCGTGTTCTTCTACTGAAATATCATAAACGTATTTAGCATGGTTAGGTTCAATTTCACATATGTCTATTTCCTCTATAGACTTTATGATATCCCATGTAACAATAGTATTATCGATTATGGAGTATAATCTATTAAGTATGGCTAGGGTTTTTGTTCTCACATTCATATCTATATCATGTTGTTTTTCAGCTATTTCACTCAATTTAGCTAGTATTTTATGGGCATGGTTTCTTCCTGTGTATCCTCTGTAAATTTTTCCTCTTACCTCTCCTGCAAAATTCCGATAGCCTCTTTTTCTGCTATTTAGCTTTAAAAGCGCTAATGCTCTAATAGCTGTTGTAGCCATAGGAACTTTATCGACAATGCTACTTCCGTTGGTATTTAACTGCTTTAATTTTTCTTGCTTAACAGGGTCTATCAAATGTATTAGCTTCGTAATTGCTGGATTAGGGATGTATATTCTGAAGTAGTGAACATTTTTATCTTTATATTTTGAAGAAGAATATCTTATCGTATGTTCTAACCCTAAAATCGCTAGAAGAACAGATACTTCATGAGCTATGTTTTCACTTGTTGATGTTATCGTAATTTCTCCTTTCCAATTTTTAGAGCCTTTGATTTTCGATGGGATAATAGATCCATCACTTTCAATGAGCCCTGAAATTAAACCCCTAATGAATACTATAGGGGCGTTAAAGGCTATTTGTGGAACTCTCTTATATCTTGATAATAACCCCTTAGTCTTGTTCTCTCTAATTATCTTTATGAAGCAGTGATGTTCTATCCAGTTAATAAATTCTTTATCCGTTATGATTAGTCTATATTGCTTTCTATTCTTACCATTCCTTTCATATACTTTGAAAGGTAATTTTAGCTTATACTGGACTATTTTCCCTAGATACTCTATAACTTCTTTGTTTGTTGAAACTATTTCTACTCTTTCGCCGGATGACACTTTAGAAACTGTTCCATCCCCTAAGAAGAACCCTATTAAGTATCCGAAGTCCCAATCAAGCTTTATGTTAGTGTTTCCTATTCTTACATTATTTACAATGTTTCTTCTGAATGGTGCTAAACACTTAAGTATAGGTAATAGAATTTTCTTCTTAAAGGCTTCAGAGGGTTTAACCGGCATTAGTAATGCTAAGTTTTTATTAAAACCTATTAGGCTATGGTCTTTAGTTACTATTACTCTTCTACCATGTTTTGTTTTAATTACTATTACTTTTCTTGGTGCCTTATGTCTTATAAGCGCCTTAATTGGCTTTACCTCTGGCTTTAAAGTTGCTGGTGAAATAGCTATTGTATAAAGCTTTACTCCTATCTTATCAAGTAGAAGTTCCTCGGATTCTCCATGGTTAATGACATTATCTCTGTATTTCTCCATGTATTCATCAATTATTTCACCTATTGGTTTGAAGCTTATTAGCCCGTTTTTATCAAGAATTAGTACGCGTTCACTATAAACTAAGCTCTTGGCGGTGCCAGGGTCGCCTACGAGAAGTACGTGTATGTCGCCTCTTATTCTGGTGCCGTCAGGTAGTTCTTTCGGTACTCCTCCAAAAAGCAGAAGGGCTATGGCCTTCTTTATATGTTCATGCCCGTAAATTGCTGGTGCTACAGAGTTTATTATCTTTTCTCTTATTTGTGGGTCTCTTGCTAGTTCAAGTATTTTCTTTTCGTCTTCCTTTGAAATTTCGAGTTCTTCAAGTACTTTCTGGGAGACTTCTACATTGTTTGCTTCAATTCTCATTTCAAAAGTAAGCTTGCTTCCTTTTTTAACGGATCTCTCTCCCTTAATTGTTAATATGCCGACTATGGTTACTCTATCGCCAGGTCTTGCTTTATCAACTAGATCTTCGGTTAAAATAACTTCTATTGAGCGGGGAAGCTGACCTGGAGGTATTTCCTCGGGTTTTTCCTGAACCATTATTTTCTGGACATCAATAAACTTGGACTTATGTAGGAGAAGTTTGAATGAAGGTTTTTCCCCACAGGAGCATTCAGTAGGATATTCTAAAGTGTCTCCCTCCTGAATAACCTCTATTTCAGTATTGCAATTTGTACATAAGAAAACGGCTTTGTATAGTTTCTCCATCGTAGGTGTCATACGTGTAACTACGCCTTCTATTTGAACTAATTTTTCAATATGCTCAGATCCAAGTTTTCTTATAGGAATAGTTTCCGGTAATTCCTTAAACCTAACATAGAATCTTTCAACCTTAGACGCTAACTCTCTATTCTCATTTATTACTAGTTCTTTAAGCGCTTGAGATGCGTACTCTAAAGCTTCCCTTGGATTTTCAACAACATATAAGGCAAGTTGGGGATTTGTTATGTAAAGGTCGGGGAAGTCTACTACTATTGATCTTTCCCCTTTAATAGTCATGTCTAAAACTCTATCCCAGTATTTTAGCTTACCATGTATGTCCTTGAATGTTTTTAAAAACTTAATAAACTCCTCTTTGAGGTCTCCAAGTACTGCTTTCTCTTCTATCTCTTTTTTCACTGTTGTACTGGCATTCATGTCTTACATCACGTAAACTCAATATTTTAATCCTGTAGTTTCCTCTACCCAAAGTTTAATTATGTCTCTTAGAACCCTATATAAGATCTTTTCCTCGGGAGCGAACTTGCTAATTATATCTTTAGGTTCTTCAACTGTAAGTACTAAGTTTAAGATTTTTCTTAAGCGGCTCCTGACAATATCTCTTACAAACATTTCAGTTTTCCGGTACTTTTCTATAATTTCAGATGTTGGGCTTTTACGAAGCTGCTGCATTGTAAGTTCTATTTCATGTTTTACTTTAACATAAAAATCAGGTGAAAGCTTTTGAAGCGAGGACGCGGTACTTATAGTTTTTGTTTCCAAAAATGCTAAGCGTGCAAGTTCCTCTACGGTAACTTTTTCCTCAGATGATAACTCCGCTAAACCGGTTTTTGACAGCTCATAAGCTAGCCACCTTGGAACATCTGCTTCGGTGTTTGCTTCTATTTCTGAAATCTCATCTATATTGAGAACCATGTTCTGGAAAGACTTAATCTTAGCTAATGACATGTAATTTTCGGCACGTGAACTATCAATAAGAGTTTTAAGAACCCTTTCTATCATTTCCTAAAATACCCTCCCCAGTTAATTAGCTCTTTTTGCCACTAAAAATATATTTGTATTAAAAAGAGAACCAATATATGGCTTTAGTTGGTCAGGTGATAAGAAATGGCATCTATAGAAGCAGAGCTTCTTTGGGCAGAGAAATATAGGCCAAAATCGCTTGATGAAATAGTTAACCAAAAAGAAATTGTTGAAAGACTTAAGCAGTTTGTTAGAAGTAGGAACATGCCCCATTGCTTATTTGCTGGGCCACCGGGCACAGGTAAGACTACAGCTGCATTAGCTTTAGCACATGATCTTTACGGTAAAAACTATCATAGATACGTTCTTGAATTAAATGCAAGTGATGCTAGAGGAATAGATGTTATTAGAACTACGGTTAAGGAGTTCGCTAGAAGCGTTGTCCCAGGAAAAATACCTTTTAAAATAATAATCCTCGATGAAGCAGATAACATGACTGCCGATGCTCAGCAAGCTTTAAGAAGAACTATGGAGCTTTTCACAGCAACATGCAGATTCATACTTATAGCTAATTATCCAAGTAAGATAATAGAGCCTATACAGTCTAGAGCAGCTTTCTTCAGATTTACTCCACTAAGTAGGGAAGATGTTGTAGCCCGTCTTAAGTGGATAGCTGATCAGGAGAAAGTAGAATACGATGTGAAAGCATTGGAAACAATATATGAGCTATCTGAAGGCGATATGAGAAGAGCTATAAATATTCTTCAAGCAGCATCGGCTTTAGGTAGAGTAACTGTAGAAGTAGTGTATAAGGTCATTGGAGCTGCACATCCAGCTGAGGTCAGGGAGATGATTAAGGCAGCACTTGCAGGTAGATTTACTGAAGCAAGGGAGAAACTTAGAGCGTTAATGATAAATTATGGTCTTTCAGGCGTCGATGTTGTTAAAGCTATGCATAGGGAAATATTTAGCTCCGACATTAAAATACCTGAGGAGCTTAGAGTGCTCATAGCTGACTATCTCGGAGAAGTACAGTATAGATTGGCTGAAGGAGCCGACGATGAAATACAATTAAGCGCCTTAATAGCCAAACTTGCCATGCTAGGTAGAAAGTTAAGGGTTTAGAAATGCCTGCACCATTACCGTGGATTATTAAGTATAGGCCTAAGAGGATAGTTGAAGTAGCAGACCAGGAGGAAGCTAAGAAGCTCTTCATACCATGGATAAAAGATTGGCTTCAAGGTAAAGTTCCCAATAAAAAGGCTGTATTATTCTATGGACCTGCTGGTTGCGGTAAAACAGCTCTCGCAGAGGCAGCAGCGAAGGAGTTTGGTTTAGAATTAGTAGAGATGAATGCTAGTGATTTTAGAACAAAAGATGCTATAGAAAGAGTAGCTAAAATAGCTGCTACAAAGTATTCACTATTTGGATTTAAAGGAAAAATAATTCTATTAGATGAAGTTGATGGAATAAGTACCGTTGCAGACAAGGGCGCATTAGATGCCATAATAGATCTTATAAATTCTACACGGTTTCCAATAATTCTTACGGCAAACGATCCTTGGGATCCCAGGCTTAGGCAGTTAAGGGAGCTTTGCTTAATGGTTCCATTTAGAAGGCTTACAAAAACAGCTATGAGGGAAGTTTTAAAGAGAATTTGCTTAAATGAAGGCTTAGAATGTGATAGTAAAGCACTTGGCTTAATAATAAGTTATGCTGAAGGAGATCTAAGATCAGCAATAAACGATTTACAAAATGCAGCCTCTATTTCAAGGAAAATTACAGTTGATGTTGTTAAACCAATTCTAGCTAGAAGAGATAGACAATACACTCCCTTTGAAGCTTTACGTAATCTTTTCATGTCGAAATATGCTTGGCAAGCTAAAAAAGCAGTTACATCAACTGACATAGACTATGAAACTATGATGTTATGGATTGCTGAAAACATACCTAACCAACTCACAGATCCCGAAGATTTATGGAGAGCTTACGAGTCTCTTTCAAGAGCTGATGTTTATTTAGGAAGAATTAAGAGAACACAAAACTGGGACCTCCTATCTTACGTCTTCGACTTCATGGGACCCGGTGTAGCATTAGCTAGGAAAGCTTCAAAATTTAGATTTGCCAGATACAGTTTTCCTCAAAAAATACTATTGTTAGCTAAAACGAAGAGGCAAAGAGAAATTAGAGACGCTATAGCTAAAGTTATTGCCGGGTCTTTACATATTTCAACACATGTAGCTAAGAGAGATGTAATACCATTCTTACATGTAATATTTAATAATAACCCAAAATATGCTGCAAGAATAGCTTTAGGACTAAATTTAACTGAAGAAATGATTAAATTTCTATCTCCAACAAAATATAAGGAAATATTAAAGGAATTGAAGCGTAGAAAATGAGTAAAACTAGGTTTCCATAAATCTCTACACTTTTATTTTAGGTTTATCTCCAACAACTTTTACTTGGGAACATATGAAATTAAGTGCTATATTTTCTGCCTTGCAACAGTAATTGAAAACTTCTCTTAATTTTCCCTCTAACACTTTAAACGTTAACGGTATTTCTATGTCAAAAAGTATGAGGTTTTCGGGTTTCGCAGGCTTTATTCTTAATGACCTTAAGCACTTACCTTTAAGCATGCTCTTAATGTCTACTTCTGATATAATGTTTTCTTCGAAAAGCCTTAGGGTTGACACTATTCTCCTAACCATTTGTTTAATAAAACTATCAGCTACGATATCGTATATGATGTATTTTCCTGCTCTATATATCTTAAAGGAAAATATTGTCCGGTAAGGGCTTATGTAGGGCGGTATTTTTTCGTAATATGAGCTAAAACAGTTAAACATGTGTTTTCCGATAAATATCTTAGCTATGTTGTTTAAACGGGCTAAGTCTAAACTGCCATATCTTTCTTCAACATACACGTATCTTCTATAAACAACATTGTATCTAGGATTGTATTCGAAAGGCAAATTAAATCTGATGGCCCAGACCAAGATGTCTTGAGGTAATTTAGTTAAGGCTTCTAGTATTTTCTCATTAGATGCAAACGTTTCTAAAAGAGCTATTTGAGATAATGCATGAACTCCCTTATCTGTTCTTCCTGAGAAAACAATTCTCTCTACCGTAATGCCTTCATTACTTAGTGTTTTAATAATCTCGCCTTCAACAGTTCTTACGTCTGGTTGCCTCTGTGAGCCATGGAAACTTCTTCCATCATAAAACATTTTAATAAGTAATGAACTCATTTTTCCCCTTTGCCATAGCTTATTCTTAGCTCTAAGCTTTCTATTTCCTTAGGTACGCCCTTTAGCGACTTTAATAATCCCTTTAACACTTCATAAATTACAAGTTTAGGATAAGGTGATAACGGTATTTTTATCCCATTAACTTTAAGTTCTATTTCAGATACTACCGGGCAATTTAAAATTGATTTTTCACCTCTAAGTACGGCCTCAGCAAAGTCTATGCATGTTGGGTATCCGCAAAATTTACAGTTAATCCCTGGTAAGTCTTTTTCAGCTATTTTCTCCCTTGCATTTGATAATATTTTTTCAAGAATTTCTCCTATATCGCTAAATGTATAAACTTTACATTCGCTGTTCTCAAGGTGTTCTTTACCTACATTGACTATTAAGAAGCATTCTTTACCGAAGGAGCTTTTTGCTTCCATTAATTCGCTTTTATTTCTGACCAACACTATTTTTGGATAACCTCTGTAATTTTTGAAACCTTCTATTAATATTAATGGTTCTTTAACGTTTAGAGAAGATATTATGTCTTCTATTAAGTTTAGTGTTCCTCGCTTAAACATTGCTTGTAAGCTTTCGGAAATAGCAATTACCGTGTTTGCTCCAGCTTCAATAATCCTATACGAATCTTTATCTTTAACATCTATTCCTCTATGAGCATGCTTTATTACCGCTACCTTATAGCCCATAAGCCTTAATCTTTTCGTTAATGCCTCTATAAGAGCTGTTTTACCATAACCTTTACCGAAAGAGACAATATGGTAAATGGCTTTACCATAAACCACTTCTAATGACACCTGGAAATGACTTCTTAGAATTAGTGAAGCAATTAGTGTTTTTTAAATTTCACCTACTTCCTCTAAGAACTTCTTTAACGAATAAACTAGGGGATTGCAGTTGTTTAGAGAATATATTGTTATCCTTCCGTACTTTTTCTTTATAACAATTCCGTTTTTCTCAAGAAATTCTAAATGTTCTTTAACATTAAGGTAATGCATATTGAGTTCCCGTGAAATTAATGAAGCATTCGCATGTTCTTTAACCATTAAGTACTTAATTATTCTGACTCTATTCTTAGATGAAAGAATGTTTTCTATCAATTTAAATGACATCTCCATTATTTGTGGGTGTATTGCTCTATTAATTTTAGAACTTCCTTTTCAAGAGCATCAAGAGGGACATTAAATATCCCTATGAGAGTACTTCGCCCTCTATAGCCTTTTCCGGAAGCCCTAGTTTCTATTAAACCCCTTTGTTTAAGGTCTCTAACATACTCATAAACTTGAGTATGCCCTCTAGGTTTCTCATTATATAGTTCACATAGTATTTCATATTCGTTCTCCACATCTCCCATTCTAACGTATTGTTTTCCACTTCTCTTCAGAGCTCTAATTATGGCTTCGTATATTAAGAGCTCATGGAGTGTTAAATGAAGTATCATGTCTTTAGCTATAACTATGTAGCTTGAATTTTCAGCTCCAGCTATTGAAGCATAAGCTTTCCTCAAATGCTCCAAAGTTACGTAGGAGCTTCCCTCATAATCGGCTGCTTCGCCTGCTCTAAGCAATAGTTCTATTGCAGCTCTAGCATTACCGTCCCCACCTTTATCTACGCCAACTATTTCAGCTATAGCGTCTATTACCTCAAGTCTTACTACACCTTCCCAAAAGGCTAATTCAAGTCTTTGTTTAAGTATATCCTTAATTTCCTTGGATGTGTATGGTTTAAAGGCTATCATGTGCCTTAATAGGTAACTTGATGTTGCCGAATCTAAGCTTTCAAGTTCGCTAAGACTTCTACCTATAAGTATGAAGTTTATTCTCTTAGTGTATTCAGGATATTCATCATAGGTTCTAATGAAGAAGTAGAGAGCGTCGCTTCCAGAAACTCTTATGAAATAATCGAATTCATCTAAAGCAAGCATAATGTAAACGTCGTTTTCTTCTAAATACTCAAGTATTGCTGAGTAAAGCTCAAAAGCAGAGAGGCCTCTTTGAGGCAGCGGTATGCTTAAGTGTTTAGCTATCTCCGAAACAATGTTGTAAACTGTTCTGTTCCTATGGCAGTTAACATGAATATACTGAAGATTAATTCCTCTCATTTTAGCTTTAGAAGAGAAAATATTGCCGAAAGTCCTTGAAGTAACAGTTTTACCTACACCAACAGGGCCGTGTAGGAACACCCTTTGACTTAGACTCCCTGGATTATAAAGTATGAATTTAAAGTACTGAGCTAGCATTTTAATCTGTTCTTCACGATATGGGAGTGATGGTGGAATATACTCTGGATACAATGTTTCCTTAGCTTTGAAAACCGATGGTTTGCTTAGAACAGTTTCTATAATGTCTTCTGCATCAACGAATTTCTTAGTTTCTCTACGTGTTTTCATAGTAAATTCTCCTCCAATATTTAGTTTCGCTTACCCTAACATAACTATTTAACAGTTCCGCCCCTACCTTTTCTCCGTATAATTTCTCCCTCTTTTAAAACAGATATCCCCGATATTTTCCCAATAATTTCAACTTTAACAATATATTTGGGTTTCTTAAACGAAACTATTCCCCCGAGCCTCTGAACTATTTCTTTACCTAATGCTTTTTCAACAGAAACACTTGAAGGCACATATCTTCCTCTTCTAACACAATCTACAATAAAGCTATCTCCTCTAGAAATGTATTTAACTGCTAACTTTAATCCTGCACTAACTATGTTTTCGAGGCTTGTTTCTACACAAGTCTCTAAAGGAATTACTTTGAAAATAACCGATGTTGGCTTGTTTCTAATTATTTTCACAGCTTCTTTTGGATTAAGCAAGGTATATACGAGAATTACACCATCATATTCTGTTTTTGAACCTTGAACACTGTTATCGTATTCGAATAGTATGTTAAGAATTTCTTCTATAGCCTGGCTTTCCTTACCCTTACTTGTTGTCACAAGAAGTTTCGGACATTTTTCAATCACGGAAATACCCAATATAATGTAGGGTAAAAGTATTTCTAAAAATACTTATGCAATAATTGTTTTTTCTAAAAGTCTTCTTCTCAGCCTAATTAATTTTCTTTTAAGAACATTGTTTTCAGGCAACTTAGGGGGAATAATGAAGTTCTTACAATTAGGACACCAAAGCAATATATGTTTATTATCATTAATTTTTAAATACACTCTAACGACTTCTGTTCCACACTTTATGCATTTTCCTCTAATTAATGTTTTAGCGTAATTGTTCATGACTAATCTTCCTCAGTCTTGAGATAAGATTGTCTTAAAAATAATATAATATCCTATCCTAGACGGTTCGACCAATAATCGACAATGTAGCTTAATTAAGCTAAAACGTTTAAGAGCTCACTAAGTTTGCGTATTACGTAGTCTGCGTATGGTGAAACTTCACTGTTTATAGTAAGCCTTTGAATAGCATAAAGACCTGCTATTCTCGCGCCAATGACATCAGCATATGGATCGTCACCTACATGTGCTGCTTCTTTAGGTCTGACCGAAGCTAATTTACATGCATAATAGAAGATTCTGGGGTTTGGTTTTTTCCATGAAACTTGTTGTGAGGTCACTAATACATCAACATAGCTTAGTAATCCATCATGAAGCAATACTTCATATATTATGTCGTCTGAGGAGGAATTGGAAATAATGCCTATTTTTAATCCTAAATCTTTAAGCTTAGTAAATACCTTTAATGCTTCAGGATCTATGAAGAAAGATTCCGCTAGAGCCTTAATAAATACCTTATATATTCTCCTAACAATTCCAGGTTTAGGTGTAATGTTTAAGGTATTTAACGTTAATGAAAGTATTGCCAGATGCCAAAGCTCCATAGGCATAACGATGCTTTTTAATTCCTCCCTAGCTAATTTATACGCTTCTAAAACTTCCGTAGAGTTAACATTGTATCCTAACCTACCTAATTCTAAGGCTACTAATGTAGCCCATCTAGGTTTCTCATAAGTTTTAACTCTATATAGCGTACTACCTATATCGAAGAATATTGCTTTAATATTTAACTTGGCCATGTTTAATATTAAACCCCCTTATAAGCTGTATCCGAGAATTTTACTATAAGTTTTAAGTTTTGCTAGTGCATTTTAATGCTAGCACGTAATGATAGCTCTTACTTACTGTACCTATGTGGTTCAAAAACTATTTTAGCTATTCCCTCGTCAAAAAACACTATATTTACGATAAGACAATTAATAATTCTGAAGATAAAGTTTATACCCACATGTCCTCTACTTAAGGTAGAACTAGTTTAAGGTGCTATTATGGTATCATTGAAAGACGTGGGTTCAGTAGCTATTATAGGTGCTGGAAAAATAGGTTCCGCAATAATTAAGGCTTTGAAAAGCTGCGTCGACGTTAAAATAATAGCTACAGGAAGAAGAGATGAAACGCTAAGGTATGCTATGAAGTTAGGTGCTAATGCAACTAAGGATAATGATAAGGCTGTTAGAGAAGCTGAACTCGTAGTGTTGAGTGTTAAGCCTCATCACTTCCCCACTGTTATTAGACAAGTTAGAAAAAGTTCGTGGAAAAATAAAACAGTAGTTTCGATAATGGCTGGTGTAAAGATGGGAACTCTTAAGGATGCATTAGGTGAAAATGTCGAAATTTACAGGGCCATGCCAAATATTAATGCGTTAGTTAGGAGGGCAGCAACAGCCATATCAGCTTTAGACGAATTTGGAGAGCATAGAGAAGCCGTTGAAGAACTTTTTAAGTGTTTAGGAACCGTTTTTTGGGTGCCTGAAGAATACTTAGATGTATGGACAGGACTTGTTGGAAGCGGCCCCGCTTTTATAGCTGAAATAGTTGATGCTTTAGTTTTAGGTGCGGTAGCTTCAGGAATGCCTAGAGACCTTGCTTACCAAGGAATACTAGATGTTCTTGAAGGAACCTCTATGCTTCTCAAAAATGTGAGGGTACATCCAGCGGAAATAAGAGATGAAGTTACAACCCCTGCAGGAACAACTATAAGGGGGCTTATGGTTATGGAGTCTGAAGGTGTTAAAGCAGCATTAATGAAAACTGTTGAAGAGTCTTATAAGCGTTCAAGAGAAATAGGTGCTGAAATAGATAATTATATTAGAAGAGAACTAGGACTTACATAATCAATAATGATGAACGATAGCTGTCCCTCTGAGCGACGTGATGAATGGTCCCCTCACTGAAAACTATTTTTCTTAATACTTCATTAAATTGTCAGGATTATAATTTGTTCATCACATGTCTCAGCAGATTGGTCGCTCATCATGTATCATATAACATCATAGGATATGGGAATATACCTCACACTAACACCTGGAATTTCACATAATCTCTTATGTAATTCAGCTATTTTACTTGACTGTCCAGACACTATTAAAGTATTTATGCAGTGTTCTTCAGCATGTGTGTGGCTGTAATTACATATTATGGTATGGTATTCCTCTATTATCTTTAAAAGTCTCTCATGAGTTCTTTCGCTAAGAATTACTAGTACTCCTCGGCACTCATGAGGTACTAAGTAATGTAAATGGTCATGAATGTATTCCTTAAGTGCTTGACGAATTATTTCTGATCTATTCGAATTAAGTTTTTTAGCAAGTTCATCTAAATTCTGCGCTAAAGGTTCTGGAATAGATATTCCAAATCTTCTCTTCTTTGTGACAGAATTAGTCATTATTTCCACCTCTTAATAAGTATTGCAACTAAATATAATGTCAAAAGGGATAAACCTGCCACTCCAGCTGGTGCTAAGCCTAGGAATACTGCTAAGTGTAATCCTAAAATACTTGCTATAAGGCTTGAAATAATGCTTAAATACATTGCTCCCTTGGCGCTTTCAGATACTGTGGTTGCTATGGCTGCTGGCAACAGTATTAATACGTGCTCTAGTACGAAACCGACAATTCTAATTAGAGCTACAGTTGCTAATCCTAAAAGCGTAAAAAGGATCCAATCATAGACCTTTACATTTACACCTGCTAATCTCACATAGTCCTTGTCAATACCTATACATATTTGCTCCCTACAAGTCAGTATTACAAGAGTTATTGTGGTTAAAGCAATAATGAACGCATAAAACACATCATCCCATCCCGCAAGTAATGGGTCACCAACTATTACAGCCCAAATATTTGTTTCTATAGGGAAACTTGTTAAAACATAGTATATTGCTAGAACGCTTGCAGAAGCCGTGAACGCAACGAAAGTTGCTGTTGCTGTGTCTGGATCTACCCCCTTATATATTAAGTATCCGACAATGTATGTTAAGAATAAACCTAAGATTATTGCACAAAAATATTCGTCAATTACACCTATAAATCTGGCTAATGGTATTGCTAAAACTGCTGCAAGTAATGCTGAGTGAGGAGAGGCGCTAGCTAGGAAATATAGTTTTCTAGCGGCAATTACAGGACTTAAGAAACCATATGTTAAAGCAGCAATTACCATTATTAAAGTCCATTTCACATTCACAATAAGCATTGATGCGACAATTACAGCGGACAACATTATGAACGCAAAAATAGTTAATTTCGTTATGAAAAACTGTTTTATGCTCATAAACTTCACCTTCTTAGTTTAATTATTATGAAAGCTACAGTGATTATAGCTAGTACTATCGGTATTAGTAATTCGTAGCTAGGGGTGTTTGGAGTCTCTGCTTTACTACTTGAACTTATTTTTGAAATAGTCTCACTTATGTTCCAAGCTTCCTTAGATATTTCCGAAAGCTTTTCTAGAAAGCTTCCTTCACTAAATGCTATGGGAACATAAAGTATTGGTAAGTTTTTTTCTTCAGCAACTTCTTTTAACATTTGGGAGGCTTTTTGCCTAGGGGGATTATTAATAATGACTAATTCTATTTCGCCTTTTTCAATGGCCTTTAAAACATTTTCAATATCTTTTGGCGACGCTGGTACTTCATGTTCTTTAATTAGTAAATATTTTAACTCAACATTTAACCATGACGTTGCGTATTGGACGGTTGGAGTATCAGCAACAGCTTTAACACTAAGTTTAGGAGTGTTTTTAATGAGTGAGTCTATTTTAGATATTATTTCAGAGGCTTTTTCATTATAGTAATTTGCGCATTCAGGTCTCTTTTTTGCAAGTATGTTTACAACATACTTTATAAATACTTTATAATTCTCAGGATCATATATGGGCATGTGATAATTGGGATTTCCTGTTGCGGGATTAGTTAAAATTTTTATGTTAGGTATTTTAGGTATAATGATTATTTCCCCTTTGATTTCCTTCCCCAATTTCTCTTCGATGCTTTTTTCGAAAGGGGCATGACCTGTTGAAATAACAATATCAGCTTTTCTTAACTCGTCTATGTTGCTAGGTGTGAGCTGATACTCGTGAGGATCAATACCTATAGGGGCTATGGAGTAAATAACATCACCTTTGCAAAGCAGGGGCTTCACATCATATACTAAATTGGGAAATGTAACAATAATATGTAGACCATTTGAGGAATTTTCACCTAGAGTAGTCGTTATTGTAATTACCGTAGTTATGCATATAAACATTAAGACTGTAAGATGAACTATTTTCTTAGCATTCATCTTCAACACGCTCAAAACAGTTTAAATGTGCACATTTATATATAAATTTAACGAGAACTGTGCACGCGTGATTCCTATGCCCTCAATAATAATAGATAACGTTACTGCAGGATATGATGGAAACCTAGTGATTGAGAATTTACATATGAAATTTAGTGGTTCAGGGCTTATACAGATTTTAGGTCCTAACGGTGCTGGTAAAACTACTTTACTTAAGGTTATTTTAGGATTACTTAAGCCTATGAGGGGCAAGATTATCATAAATAGCGTTGATGTAACAGGTGATCCTAGCAAAGCAGGTCCGTTTATAGGTTATGTTCCACAAATATTTACGGAAGCACATATGCACTATCCTGTAACCGCTTGGGAGCTTGTTGAGTCTTCATACTTACTCTATAGAAAGAAGTGGCCTCGACTATTTAGTGAAAAGCAAGCGCTTAAAATAGTATCTAAGGTTTTAAGAATAGTAGGTTTACCTGAAAACGCATGGCATAAGAGCTTTTGGAAACTATCCGGAGGGCAAAGACAGAGAGTACTTATAGCTAGAGCTATTGTTCACGATCCTCCCATACTTATAATGGATGAACCTCTATCTGCAGTTGATCCTGTAGGTAAGGCTGAGCTCGCTAATTTCATAGTTTCTCTTTCAAAGAGAAAATTAGTTATTGTGACAAGCCATGATCCCATGCTTCTACTTTCACACACAGACCTTGTTCTTCTGCTTAATAGGAGCTTCCATATTGTAGGTAGACCTGAGGATGTTCTAACACTAGAGAATGCAAGGAAAGTTTATGGTGAAAGCGCTATAATGGTTTACCAACATATCCACATAAGCGACACCCATGCTCGATAGTTAACATTAAAAAGTTTAATGATATATGTTCGCCTTTTTGCTTCGCAAAATCTGTTCTATAATGGACCACAGCTTAATGCTTAAATAGTCTTACTGATATAATATATACGGTCTTACCAGTGTTCTTACAAAGATAGCTGCACTCTTCGTTTAAACCTCGAACTTAAAAACTAAATAAGATTGTATGTGAAGGGGTGTGGGTGAAATCATGGAGAAAAGCACTCTCGCTATAATAATAGCTGTAATCGTAGTATTAGCAATAATAGGTGCAGTATTTCTAGCAATGCAGCAAGCAGCACCCCCAACGGAAGCAGTAACAACTACTGTTACAACAACTGTGACGCAAACTGTAACAAAAACTGTAACAGCTGCTGCAGCACCTGAAGTTATCAAGATTAGAGTTTGGGCTTCAGGATCCCCTGTTGATGTGACTAGAGTAAATAATGTTGAAAAAGCAGCTGAAATACTAAATAAAATGCTTGAAGCAGCTGGAGTAGGCGTTAGAATAGAAGTTGAGAAACAGTTCTTTAGAGGAGACTACATGGATAAATTAACTGCTGCTTTTGCTGCCGGTGAAGCGCCAGATATTATAGCTATGAAAAACCTTGCTGCATTAGCTGATGGAGGCTATGTTATTTCACTTGACGACTACATTAGCAAGCATAAGATACTACTTGAAGACGTAGTACCGGTACTATGGGGCTCTGTTACATATAAGGGTAAGATATGGGCTCTACCACAAGATACTGAAGCCAGACCACTATACTTTAGAAAGGATGTTCTGAGACAGTTAGGATGGAGCGAAGAGGAAATTAATGCTTTACCAGAGAAAATATTGAAAGGTGAAGTAACACTTAAAGATTTAATAGAAGTGGCTAAGGAAGCTATGGATAAAGGGCTGGTTGAATGGGGCTTCTACCATAGACCGAACTTCGGAGGAACACCCTTCATAATATTATACTACCAGTATGAAGGAATACTTCAGGATCCAGCAACAGGCAAGTTAGTTTTAGATAAAAGCGCTATGTTAAAGATGCTACAAACACTGTACGATATGGCGCAAGTACACAAGGTACTACCACCAGATATGATAGGTACTTCATGGAGAAAAATACATAGCGACTTCGTTAATGGAAAAGTGCTGTTCTGGTTTGGCGGGACATGGCACTGGGCTGAGTGGCAGAGAGTGCCATACCATGAAACATTAGGGAACTTAACAGAGGATTACGAATGGGAGAACATAGGGTTCGCATTAGTACCAGCACCTGAACCAGGACTTAAACCTATGACGTTGTCAAGTCCGTACCTATACTATGTAACATCACAATCCAAGCATCCTGAATTAGCATTCCTACTAATAACGTTAGCAACATCGGCACCATTAGATGCTGAGCATGCCGTTTACAGCGGCCACTTACCTGTAAGATCAACAACACTAGAGGTACCATTATATAAGGAATCAAAGTTCCATAGCGAAGTAGCCTACATGCTCGACTACACGTCAGTGGAGCCTATACATCCGAAATTCGGCGCATACAAGGATGCGTGGATAACGGCTATAACGAAGGTTGAAAAGGGAGAAGCAACACCGGAACAAGCGTTTGAAGAAATGGTTTCAACATTAAAGACGGAACTAGGTGATGAATTAATAATAAAAGAGTAGAAGCTCTGAATACAAACCCCTTTTTTTAACATCAATTTAATTAAGGGGTTATTAGTATGGCTTCAAAAAATGAGGTTTACAGCTACGGGCATGAAAAAGCTAAAATTAGCAGAAGAATTCTTCCATGGCTTTTTCTAGCTCCTATGTTAACAATGATATTTCTCTCATGGATAGCTCCTGTAATTCTCACAGTTTATTTAGGTTTTACAGATCTTTCAATAAAGAACTTCCTGGCTTTCATAAGAGACTTCTTCACACCAGAAGTTCATATAACAATTAATAATTTTAGAAAAATATTCCTTGGAGAAGACCCCTACATAAGTGAGGTATTAAAGATCACAGTACTTTATGTTGTAAGTGTTCTTTCAATAAATGCTTTTTACGCATTATTTCTTTCAATATCTATAGCTTACTTCATTAAGAATGAAATCCTTTCTATGTTTCTAAGGGTTTCATGGCTTATACCTAGAATCATGCCTGGAATAATCTATGCTCTCCTGTGGAATTGGTTCATAGATCCCGATTATGGTCTTCTAAACCGCATGCTTATGATGGTTGGCGTTCCTGAAAGTATGCTTCCAAGTAGTTGGCTTCTTGATAAACCTTTTTCACAATTACTTATGATAATAGTTAATGGTTATGTTGGTGCAAGCTTTGGAATGATAGTTTACACTGCTGCAATAAAATCCATACCTCCTGACCTTATAAACGCCGCATTAGTTGATGGAGCCTCAGACTTCCAGGTTGCAAAGAATATTATTATACCATTACTTAAATGGCCTATGCTTTTCGTGATCTCATGGCAGACGCTTAGCCTCCTAGCATCTTATGAGTACATACTTATGATATGGGGTTCCGGTGGCGGGGGAGGATATGCGGGAATAGCTAAAGCAGCAGGGGTTATGGTTTGGTCATTGTACTCTTACTCGAAAGCTTTTAGCGAATATGCCTACGGTTATGCTTCAGCAATTTCCTTAGTACTTGTTGTCGTAGGCATAGTCCTAATATACATTTACTTTAAGATATTCGGCTTCAAGAAGCTAATGGCACCTTCAAGAATAGAGGTGTAAGGTGTAATGAAGTCTTCGAAAACGATAAAGTATAGTAGAACTAAAGCGCTACTGTGGACTATAGCTAAGTACTTAGTGGTAATTATAATAGCTGTTGTACCACTCATACCAATTTGGACCATGATTCTATGGCTTTTCATGCAAAGTTTTAGCAGTAAAGTAATAATGGGAATTTTGCCTTCGGGACTTACACTTAATAATTGGAGATTTCTATGGTCCTCGTTGAAAATGGGTCTTAAAGAATACCCAAACATTTGGCCTATAACATTTAACACATTAGCATTGGCTTTAGGTGTTTCAGGCTTAGTTGTTTTCGTAAGCGTTTTAGGAGGTTATGCTTTATCAAGAATGGAGTTTAAAGGGAGAACCCCGCTAATGGAGTTCATAATAGCTCTTCACGCGTTTCCAAGCATAATACTTCTCATAGCGCTTTTCGTAATTCTAAATAAACTTGGCCTTTATGGTAAGGGATTCATGACTTTAGTTGGAATAATGCTTATTAAGGCTGGCCTAGAAATACCTATGGCAACGTGGATTATTAAAGGCTTTTTCGATGCAATACCTTGGGATATTGAATGGGCTGCTTTAGTTGATGGCTGTAGTAGATGGAGAGCTTGGAGAAGTGTGATCTTACCTCAAGTTCTTCCAGGAATAGGTGCAATATCTATATTTTCATTCCTATCGGGATGGTCTGAATTCATACTTGTCTTCACATATGTTAAAAACGAAGCATATTACACACTACCGGTACTAATATATCATATGATAGGTGAGTACAAATTCATAGACTGGGGATTACTTTCAGCGTTAGGTCTATTCTTTACCATACCGACACTCATATTCTTCAGTACATCGCAGAAACTGCTTTTAAGAATATATGTTGGTGGAATTAAGAGGTGAAACAGTGTGGTAAAGGTAACTTTGGAAAATGTCACAAAAATTTTCGGTAAAGTAGTTGCAGTAAACAACTTAAACCTTGAAGTTAGAGATGGAGAATTCGTAGCTTTACTTGGACCTTCCGGGTGTGGGAAAACAACAACATTGCTTATGGTTGCTGGCATATACAAACCTACTAAAGGTAAAATATACTTTGACGAACATGATGTAACAAATCTTCCTCCAAAAGATAGAAACATAGGAATGGTTTTTCAAAGCTATGCACTATATCCTCACATGACAGTTTATCAGAACATAGCTTTCCCACTTAGGCTTAAAAAAGTACCCAAAAATGAAATTGATAGAAAAGTTAGGGAAATAGCAAAGCTTCTAAGAATAGATAACCTACTTAATAGGAAACCAGCACAGCTTTCTGGCGGTCAACAACAAAGAGTAGCTCTCGGTAGAGCTTTAGCTAAGGAACCTGATGTATTACTTCTAGATGAGCCTTTAAGTAACTTAGACGCTAAACTTAGGGTTTTAATGAGGGCTGAGCTTAAAAGGCTTCAAAAAGAGCTAGGAATAACAACAATTTATGTTACACATGACCAAGTTGAAGCGATGTCTATGGCTGATAGGATAGCCGTAATGAATGCTGGAAAACTTCAGCAATATGCCAAACCTGAAGCGCTATACAATAAGCCAGCAAATATTTTCGTAGCCGGATTCATAGGAAACCCACCAATGAATTTTATTGAAGGCTCAGTATATGCTAAAAATGGTGAATACTTCTTTGATAATGGTGAATTCAAAATAAAGCTTGAAAAAGAACTTGGAGAAATTATTGCTTCAAAAACGACAGAGGTTATAATGGGTTTTAGACCGGAACATGTGAAAATATCGTTAACCAATGTGCCTAACTCTGTTGAGGGAGTAGTTTATGTAGTAGAGCCTTTGGGAAGAGATATTGTTGTTAATGTGAAAGTCGGTAGTATTGTCGTCAAGATACTTGCAAGTCCAGACTTAAACTTAGAATCTGGCCAAAAGATATGGCTAATGTTTGACCAAAGAAAACTCCACTTCTTTAATAAAATATCAGGAACTTCCTTATTAGTATGAAAACCATGATACTAATGTTTAAGTATAAATATGGTGGTAAATGTAGGATTTGCGGTAAGGAAAGCTCAGTCGTAAGTAGCTACTTAGGGGTTTGTGCCTCTTGCATTAGGGAGAGAAGCGAGAAAGCTTTACCAATAGCTTTAAGAAGGCACCTACTGTACCGTTCAAATATAGGTTTACCTAGGACACCACCTAAGAGCAAAGATGGTTTAGAATGTAAATTCTGTGGTAATAGTTGCGTTTTGAAAGAAGGTGAAAGAGGGTATTGTGGAATAATTTTGAATAGATATGGGAAATTATCTCCTATAACTAATGATTGGTCTAAAGCTGTGGGTCTATACTATCTTGATCCTCACCCAACAAATTGTGTAGCTGGTCCAGTATGTCCAGCAAACACTTCAAGAGGATATCCTAAATACACTATGACCGAAAACACTGAATATGGCTATAGTAATTTAGCAGTGTTTTATGGTGGATGCAATTTTAATTGTCTATTCTGCCAAAATTATGAACACAAATCAATGAGCGTTAAAGGAAAACCTGTAATGACTGTTGATGAGCTCCTTAAAGAAGCTATGAAACCTAACGTCTCCTGTATATGCTTTTTCGGAGGGGATCCAGGCCCTTTCATTATTCATGCACTAGCTGTTTCCCGTAAAGTGATAAGGAAGGCTAAGGAGATAGGGGTTATTAAAAGGATATGTTGGGAAACTAATGGTTACGAAAATCCTTCCTTGATAAGGGAAATGGCCAAAATAAGCCTTGAAAGCGGAGGGATAGTGAAGATAGATTTTAAGGCTTGGACTCCTAGCATATATAGAGCACTTACAGGGGTTAATGCAGCACATAGGGTTAAAGAGAATGTTAAGCTTATTGCAAAAATGTTTAATGAGAGACCTGAGCCTCCTTTATTGGTTGTTTCAATATTGTTGGTTCCAGGCTATGTTGATGTTTATGAGGTTAGAAAGATAGGTGAATATGTTTCTTCAATTAACTCTAAAATCCCTGTTGTTCTTTTAGCATTTAGTCCGCAACATTTGCTCTCAGATCTGCCTCCAACTAGTCGTAAACATGCATTTGAAGCTTACAAAGTACTTAAAGAAGAAATTGGTTTAAAGGAAGTTTATATAGGCAACATCTGGTTGCTAGGAGATTATTACTAAGATGAAGCACTTACATACCCTAAAAGCATCGCTAATATTAAGAGGCCCCAACCTAAGACTAACACTACTTTCAATATTTTCTTAGCTGATTCGAAAAGCACGAGAATAAGATATATTGCTGTAATTGATGATAAAATTCCCATGGCATCAGCATATTTTTGAGCAAGCGTAGGGTTCTCTTTAAAAATAGTTACTTCTAAAGTATATCTAACTATGTAAACAAGCCAATTGTAGAGCATTAGAAGTCCTTCAATAATGTATTGAAGTATTGTTGCTGATTCTTGCATGATTCAAAATACCTCTTTTCTCCTTGAATTATTTAAATACTAATTGCCTATTTATTACTGTTTTGGGTAGGGAGTTGAAGAAGAGAGTCGGAAACGCTGAAGTAGAAATAGTCTTGGGCGATATTACAGAAGTAGACTCTGAAGCTATAGTTAACCCTGCAAACACATTAATGATTATGGGAGGAGGCATTGCGAAAGCTATTAAGAACAAGGGGGGCGTAGAAATAGAACTTGAGGCTAAAAGGAAAGCGCCTATACCCATAGGAGGCGCTGTAATTACTAAAGGAGGCAATCTTAAAGCAAAATATGTTATCCATGCCCCTACAGTGAAAATCCCCGGAGGTTCATCTTCTAGAGAGAATGTTTCTAAAGCTGTAGAAGCAGCTTTAAACATAGCTGAAAAACATGGCATAAGGGAGGTAGCTTTTCCCAGCATGGGGACTGGTGTTGGAGGATTAAGTTATCGAGTCTCAGCTCATGAAATGCTTAGGGTAATAAAGAAGTACTCTAGAAAACTAGTACATATTCGTAGGATAATTATAGTATTACGTAGTGAAAAAGCCTTTAAAGAATTTAAAGACGTATGTAAGCTATATTTTAATTAAACTTTAAAAACGTATTTGATAGTATAAACACATAGCCCCGGTGTTCACACTCCCCTAAGTAACCTGGAGAGGGCTCGATGAAGGGGAGGCGGTCACCGGGGTACATTCGTGTAGCGGGATGATATAGTCCCCTCGCGCCCCTCTAGACACATTATGTGGATGAAAGAGCTGGGCCTGCCAAGACCGCTTAAACGTCGCCGATGAGGTCCCAGTTGGGACACCGAAGTGAAGGAACGATATGTGGAATCCTCCGGCACCGAGGACTTCTCATTAACTCTTAAAAACCGGGATTTCTAAACATAGCTAGATGAAGACCTGATGATGAACGCGCCCTTCATGAGGGCTATTCCTAATGACGAGGGGTGCAAACGCTGAAGGATGCACTATTTATCCTGCGGGGGTGTAAGCTATGGATGAAGCTAGAGCCTATATTAGAGTTTACGGGAGGGTTCAGGGCGTAGGTTATAGGTTCTTTACTGAACGTCATGCAAGAAAATTGGGGCTTAAAGGTTACGTTAGAAATAGAGAAGACGGCTCGGTTGAAGTAGTTGTTGAGGGAGAAAGGAGTAAAATAGAGGAGCTTATTGAAAAGCTTAAGAAGGGACCTTTCCTTGCAAGAGTCAATAGGATAGATATTAGGTGGGAGAGACCTCAACGAAATTTTGAAGGATTCTATGTACTATTTTAGTTCATTAAGTATTTTAGCGGCGTTTCTTAAGCATGATGGTATTTGGTTTTTAGGAATGTTCTCTGGACATCTATCTATAGTGAAAGAAGCATTGCCTGACATCGTGTCTTCAAGAGTTATTGGTTCTCCCTTTCTAACAATGTTTTCGGCAATTAAGCAACGGGGTCCAGCCCATTTAAATAGTAGAGGATGAATTTTCATAACTTCCTGCCACATTCTCCATGCTACATATCTTATTTCCCACTGAGCCTTCAAACACATTCTTAAGCCGAAGAAGTGATGAAGCTCCCTAGCGTTCATTGTGACAACTATTTTTGTAGAAACCCCTTGTGGTAGAATATATCTTGCATCCTCTGGTGCAATACCCATTTCTAAAAGCTTAACATAAGCTTCATAAGCTTTCTTAACGGCTTCATCAAATATTTTTTCAGCTTTCTCCTTAGAAGCTATTCTTGGAGGTTTAATGACTTTAAAATATTCTCCAATCATTTTAGCATATCTTTGAGATAGTTGAGTATAACTTGCTATTCTATGTCTAACAAGCTGGTGTGTGCAGACCCTGCTGCAGCCTTCAATAATGAAAGTGTAAACAGAGTGTTCCCACGGTGAAAAATGGTTTCTTTTAAGAGTTTCCTTAATCCAAACTTCAACTTCGTCATTAGACATTTTATTCCACTGATAGCTAAAGGGTTTTCTAGAGAGAGTTTGCTTTGCTGAAACAGCTACAAGCCTCTCTCCATCAGTAGTATACTTAATTAGCTTAACTTTAATCACAATACTCACCGTAAGCTATTAATATTTTCTCGTAACTAGCTAGATTTAAGGTTTAAAACTTTAAACGAGAATTTATGTTTTTAATAGGTGTTTTTCTTGAAACTAATATTTGTTACGTCATCGCCTAGGAGGATAGAGTTAATAAGGAAGCTAAATTTACCTTTCGAAATACGCAAACCAAGTGAAGAACAGGATATATATGTGCCTAAAAATCCTTGTTTAACAGCAATTTTGAGAGCTAAGTCTAAGGTTAAAAATTTAAAGGTTAAGGATGGTGAAATTGTAGTTTCAGCAGACACCATAATAGTTTTGAGGGATAATATTTTAGGTAAACCTAAAGATGCTGATGAGGCAAGAAAGCATCTTAAAATGCTAAGCGGCAAAACCCATGAAGTAATAACTGCACTTCTCATATTAACATCTAAGAGTATGTATACTGAATGTGTAAAAACTAAGGTTACATTTAAGAAGCTTTCTAAAGAGGAAATAGAATTTTATGTAAGGACAAAAGAACCTCTAGATAAGGCTGGAGCTTATGCTATTCAAGGATTAGGTGGATTATTTGTTAGAAGAATTGAAGGCGACTATTATAATATTGTGGGGCTTCCACTTAATAGGTTATATAGCATTTTGAAAAAATATGTGAAGCAAAATGATTTATTGAAAGGTTAAAGCTAAACTAACGTAGCCTAAAGCTACCTTTTCTACATGTTTTACAGGTACATTCTCATTAGGTTGATGTGCGAGTTCTTCAACGCCAGGGCCAAATCCCATTGTTAAATAGCCTTTTTCACCAGCAGAGTATACACCATCAGTACTGAATTTCCATACACTAATTTTCGCTTTAGAATTTACGGAGTTTCTTATTGTGAATAGGGCTTTTCGAATATTTTCATTGGAAGGTTCGATAAACCATGGCTTAAAGAAATTCTTAACTGTGAGGGTTTTTCCCGTCCAAAATCTTAATTCTTCAATGAAAAGGGATATTTTCACCCTAAAACCTTCTCTTTCTACGAATTCTTTAGAGTGTTTGAAAAAACTTAGTATGCTGTCTTTAGTCTCATTAGGAAGAATTCTTCTATCAAAAATAACCCTGCATTTATCAGGTATTTGAGGGGAAATTTTAGGGTAGCATTCTAAAATTGTTGGAGCCAAAGTGCCGTAACCTAGCACATTATGATAGGGTCTACTTTTTTCGAAGTTCGTTAAGACATAGTTTAATGCCTTAGCTACTCCTACTATAGAGTTCTTGCCTAAATGAGGCATGCTTGCATGAGATGTTTTACCTAGGATAACATATTCTATGAGGCAACGTCCTCTATGACCAACATGTATATTGAGGTTTGTAGCTTCTCCCAAAATTACTACATAAGGTTTTGATTTAATCGAAAACTCCATAGCATGTTTAAATGCTACTCCCTCAGCTGTTTCCTCATGGGTTACAAAAACATAGTGTATTGTTCTTTCTAATTCGTTTTTAGAAAGAACAGTGGCTGAAGCTACCATGGCTGCTAAGGCGGACTTCATATCTACAGCTCCTCTACCATAAAGTTTATTATCAACTATCTTTCCCGAATATGGGTCTATGTTCCAGAGTTCTATATTTCCCGGTTCTACATGATCTAGGTGTCCTTCAAAAATTAGTGGTTCCTTATCCGTTGACCCTTTAATTGTGGCTATAACGTTTCCTAAGTCGTCGATAAAAACGCTATCAACTCCAATCTCACTTAAAACATCCTTAATGTAGCTAGCTAACCTTCCTTCATTACCTGAAATGCTAGGTATTCTAATGAATTCTTGCGCTAATTTAACAGCTAATTTACCTAACCTTTCTTCCATAATCAACAACCTCTGAAGGACTAATTATCTTAAACATTAGTTTCTCCTTTTCCAAAATATTAGTTAATGCTACTAACACTTTTTCCAACTCTAAAACATTAAGTGAGAAGAGATGTGATGGGCACTTGCAATCTGAACTACCGAATTTAGGTATGTAGTTTAGTTTAGATGATAAGTTCTTAGCTATAAAGTGCTCTACTTTCTTATCGGGAATAACTATTATTTTCACAATTTTACATTTGGTAATATTGTTTAAGAGGTAATCTATATGCCAAAAGATCGTTTTATTAGAATATTGTAAGTGCCTAAGTAATCTTGATAGAAGCCCTCCTTTACCATAAGCTGAACCTACGTACAAGTAGAATACCTTATCGCTTACCTTTATTCTTCCAAGCTTACCTACTTCTACAAAAGTTTCCTTAGAACATTTAATGATGAGAACATAGGTTCCCTTGGACAGAATGGTTCTATAACTCTTACTCTTCAAGGCTAAAAACCCTTCTCCATAAAACCCTTGTTCCTTAACTGATTTATATTAGTGTTTACTAGTGTAAAAATGTTGAGGTAAGTGTGTTTTGAACTTGCTCAGTATGAGTCAGAGGGAAATTTTGAAGAAGGGAAGAAAAGGGCTAATTACAGTATCTATTCACGGCTTAGGCCTTGGAGGATTGTTTCTTGCAGCAGCTTTTTTGAAGGCAGGTTTTACAGTAATAGGCGCTGATAGGGATTCTGAGAAAGTCATTAGACTTAACCAAGGCATTCTTCCCAAACCCTATCCTTCCGAATTAGCGCCAATATTTAGAAAATACTGTGCAGAAGAGAAATTTAGAGCTACAATAAACCACATATGGGCTACGGAAAACAGTGATGTTTCAATAATAATGGTTTCACCTGAGGTTAAAAAAACCCGTAGTGGCTATGATGTCCGTACGAAACGTTTTCTAAACGTAGTAAAGGATGTTGGTAAGGGAATGAATTTAGGCAACTTAGTCATTATAGCAGCTAACATACCTCCCGGAACCACGGTTAAAGTGGTTAAGCCTATTCTTGAACATTTAAGTGGTTTAAGAGTAGAATATGATTTCGCATTAGGATACTATGCCGAAAGAGTTACTGAAGGAAAAAGCTTAAGTCTCCTCCTTAGTGAAAAGCATCTTATCAGCGGTCTCGGACCAAAGAGCGCACAAGTAACTTACGCACTTTTCAGCGCAATATTTAACGAAAATGTTGTTGTAGCTGGAGATATTACATTAGCTGAACTCATGGGTATGATGTATAAGGTATATAAAGATGTATTATACGCTCTAACTAACTCGTTAGCGATTTACATGAAGAACATTGGTGTAGATGTAAATACTGTAGTAAGACATTTCACCGAAATCTATGGTTATAAATTATTTAAACCCACACCAACGGCTTCAACATCTGAGACTTTTAAGGAAACCTATGTTTTAATGAGAGAGCTTGAAAAATACGGTGCTGTATATTCGCTTCTAAAAAGTGCTAGGGAAGTTAATGAGAAAGTTTTAGAGAAAATAGTGGAGCTGCTGGCTGAGGCAATAAGTAAGTTAGGTAAAGAACCTAAAGAAGTTAAAATTACAATACTAGGTGATGCAGTTAAGGAGAATACCACGGATCCAAGAGGCTCCATAACTAAACTTATTGTTAAAGAGCTTCTAGATGCAGGTATTAAGAAAGATAACATTATAGTTCATGATCCCTATGTCATTGAGGATGAAGAACTTAAGGTAAGGTTAACAGTAAACCTAAATCAGGCAGTAAAAGACGCTGACATAATACTAACGCTAGTACCTCATAGCGTTTACAGTGAAGTATCAATTAGCGCACTTAAGGCAATGAGCAATCAGGAAAAATTAATAGTAATTGATGCAGCAAACATTTTAAAGAGGGACGCTATTCCCCCTGGATTAAGCTACATAGGCTTAGGAACACCATGGTATGAAGGATGATTAGATGAAACAACACTTTCTATTCTCTAAGACATCATTGTAAAAGTGAAATGAATAGTACTGATTGTGTAGAGTAGCCTATGCATGAAGAAAACTGCGAGGAAATCAAAAGAGCTTCTTTGAATACTTCTTATACGACTTCACAATGTTAATTAGGTTTCTAGAAAACATCTTAAATGAAGTAGATAAAGATCTATTGTACGACATAGAAATGCGTGGGTTTCAAGATAAAGTAGAATTTCATGATTTAAAAGATAAAGTCATGGTAATTTTGATTTTCAAGGAATCTCAAATTTAGGAAAGATGAATGTTAGTATTAAAAGCAATAGTGTTCTTCACTTCAACCATAAGGGATAGTATTAGATATTATCGTGGAATACCTTTAAATGGGGAATTCGAATTAGATGAAGTAACCCTTAAAAATAGTGTACATACGGTAATTTTAAAAAGGAAGAAATAGTAACGGGCAGTAAGGATAATGAAGCTTCCAGATGTTCTTAAGAAATTCCTTAGGGATAGAGGTATAGAGAAGTTATATCCACCTCAAGAAGAAGCACTTAGAAAGGGTGTTCTTGAAGGAAAGAATCTAGTGCTAGCCTCCCATACTGCTTCAGGAAAGACCTTAGTTGCAGAGTTAACTATTTTATCAAAGCATTACCGCGGAGAACTTGGAAAAGCCGTTTATATGGTTCCTTTGAAAGCTATAGCTTCTGAAAAGTATGCTGGATTTCTGCTGTTTGAAAAATATGGACTACATGTTGCTCTCACAACAGGGGATTATGATTCTCAAGATGAATATCTTAAAGAATACGATGTTATTGTGACAACTAATGAAAAATTTGATTCCCTACTTCGTCATAGGCCTAGTTGGTTAAGTGATGTCAACTTAGTGATTATAGATGAAATACATTACATAGATGATTCAAAAAGAGGACCGGTAATAGAGAGCGTTTTAGCTAGAGTTTTAAGTTTAAAGAGCAATGTGCAAATAGTTGCGTTAAGCGCTACAGTGTCGAACATTAGTGAAATAGCTAAATGGCTTAAAGCCGAATATGTCACTAGCTCATGGAGGCCTGTTCCATTAAAGGAAGGAATATACTTAAACGGTAAAATATTTTTCAATGATGGAACAACTGCTACCGTTAAGAGATTTAAAAATATTCCAGTTATAGACTTAGTCTACGACACCATACAACATGGAGGTCAGGCTTTAGTATTTACTAGTTCAAGAAGCATGGCTGAGAAAATAGCTTCAAAAATAGCGGCTTCGTTAGGGAGAAAGTTAGATTTTTTGCTTAACGAAAGACTAAGTAAGCTTTTAGATGAACTTGAAAGCTCAAGCGAAGTTAGAGGTTTAAATGAGAAGCTAATTAATTTAGCGGCTAATGGAGTAATATATCATCATGCAGGACTTACTTATACTCAAAGAAAACTTATTGAAAAATATTTTAGAGAAGGAGTTTTAAAAGCCATCGTTGCTACACCTACTTTAGCCGCAGGTGTAAATCTTCCTGCAAGAAGAGTCATAATACATTCTTATAGAAGGTATGAGTTAGGTAAAGGGAGCATGCCGATAAAGACTATGGAGTATAAGCAAATGTCTGGAAGAGCTGGAAGACCGGGTTTTGATAAGTATGGAGAAGCAGTACTTATAGCCAAGTCAGAGTATGAAAAAAGAACTTTATGGGCGATGTACATTGAGGCTAAGCCTGAATCCTTATTCTCAAAGCTAGTGAATGATGCTGCATTAAGAAATCTGGTTCTTTCATTAATAGCCTCTGAAGAAAGAATAACCGTAACACAACTCATAAATATATTAAAGGAAACACTTTACTATACTCAATATGGTGACAATATTAACTATTTAGAGCAAAGAATAAGGAAAATGATGGATTTTCTATTTACAGAGGGTTTCATACTTAAAGAAAAACCATATCTAGAAATAACGAGGTTTGGTAAAAGGGTTTCGGAGCTCTACATGGATCCTCTTACTGCACTTATTTTCAGAGATTTCCTGGAGAAAACTAAGCCACATATAGCTACGAACGAGGAAATACTTTTCATAATAAACCTAGTCCCTGACATGCCCAAACTAAGTGTTCGTAGACATGAGAGAGGGGTTATTGAATATTTTCTCTTAGAAATTTTAGAGAAAATGCCCATAAGCCCTTACGACTTCAACTTTATCGACGAATATGATATGATGTGTTCTGCAAAAGCAACCATGTTGTTTAGAGATTGGGTTAATGAGATTTCTGAAGAAGAAATTGTTGAAAAGTATGGTGTAGGTCCTGGAGATATTTACGGGCTTGTTGAAACAGCTGAGTGGCTCCTTTACTCCTTAGGAGAATTAGCGAAAATACTGCCAATAGAGCATAGATTAGCTTTAAAAATAAAGGATCTGAGAAAAAGAGTGAAATATGGTGTTAAAGAAGAGCTTTTAGACCTTGTCACCTTAAGAGAAGTGGGTAGAGTTAGAGCAAGGGCGCTTTACGAAGAAGGATTTAAATCAATTTCGGATCTCAGAAAAGCTAAGATCGAAGACTTGATTAAAATAAGAGGAATAGGGTATGAAGTTGCTAAGAAAATATTAGAGCAGGTTAGAGGGAATGAATAGAAAGCTTAAAGCAGTGCTATTAATTACAAGACCAATAAACTCGTTAATGATGGGATTAGCTGTTATTGTAGGATACTTCATAGCTTTCCAAGGGATCTTTGATAAAGTTAATATATGGCATTTAATGTTAGGGTTCCTTACAGGTTCCTTGCTTACAGCTTCATCTATGATTTTAAATGATTATTTTGATAGAGAAATAGACGCTATAAATGCTCCATATAGGCCTATACCTAGTGGCTTAATAAGCCCTAAGGAAGCAGTAGCATATGCTCTCCTTCTTTCCATCTTGGGAATACTTTTTTCTTCCATGATTAACATTCTGTGTTTTATAATAGCAGTTATTTCCTTTACTGTTTCATCGCTTTATAATGCTCTATTTAAGAGAACGGGTCTCTTAGGGAACTTTATGGTAAGTTTCTGCGTTGCAATACCTTTCATTTTTGGAGTCGCAATAATAGGTAAAATTGAGTCTTTTATTCTTATTTTCTTTTTAATGGTGTTTTTATCCAATACTGCTCGCGAAGTAATTAAGGGTATAGTTGATATTAAAGGTGACAGCGCAAAAGGCATTAAGACTGTTGCAGTACGTTTTGGAGCCAAGGTTGCATCTAAAGTTGCTTTCGCATTATTCCTCCTAGCGGTAATGTTAAGTCCTTTACCTTTTATTTCAGGTTATATGGGATATGCTTATTTAGCATTGGTTTTAGTAGCTGATGCGGGCTTCATTTACTCTTCTGTTAAATTAATTAAGAATCCCAGTAAATATGAGGCTTTAAAAGCTAAAAGACATATTCTACTATGGATGTTTCTGGGGCTAATGGCTTTTCTCTTCGGAACTTTCGTCTAGCTCTTCTTAGGAACTATGTATTCCTTAGGTGCCTTCGGAAATATTTCAAGATAGGGTCTTAGAGCTTTAGGTATGACAACAGTTCCATCTTCTTCTTGATAGTTCTCGAGAATAGCCGTTATTGCTCTTGTTGAAGCTATAGCTGTTGAGTTTAATGTGTGCACATAGTCTCTGATCATGCCCTTCTTTTTCAGAAACTTTATGTTAAGTCTGTAGCTTTGCCAATCAGTGCAATTGCTACATGAAACCATTTCCCTATATTTACCCTGAGCTGGCATCCAAGCCTCTAAATCGTATTTTTTAGCTGCAACAGCACCTAAATCCCCAGTTACAATGTTAACTATTCTGTATGGTATACCTAGACCTTGCCATAATTCTTCAGCATTTTTAATTAATCTCTCATGCCATTCCCATGATTCTTCAGGTCTACTGAAAACAAACTGTTCAACTTTATGAAATTGGTGAACTCTAAATATTCCTTTAGTGTCTTTTCCGTGGGCTCCCGCCTCCTTTCTGAAGCATGGACTTATTCCAGCATAAAGTAGTGGAAGTTTATCCTCCGGTATCGTTTCATTGGTATGAAGAGCTGCTATGGGATGCTCGGATGTTGCAATAAGATAAAGATCTTCACCTTCAATCTTATATATTGAATCCCTGAAGTCTTCGAGTGTTGTAACACCTAAATAGTATTTTTCACGTAGCATGTAAGGTGGAAGTACAAGTGTAAAGCCTTTTTTTGTAAGATAATCTATTGCGTATAGAAGTAATGCTAAGTCTAACCATACGAGATCATTAAATAAATAGAAGAATCTACTGCCTGCTATAACCCCCGCCTTTTCAGTATCTCCTAGTTTGAGAAATGTTAGCATATCTGCGTGTCCTTTAGGTTTCCAATTAATAACTTCGTATTCTACATCAAAACCTCGTGTTTGCTCTTTAAACCGCTCTAAAAAGCCAACATATACTTTGGGTTTACCCCAGAATCTTATTGGAACATTTTCCTCCTCGGTTAAACCTTCAGGTACTGTTTCATGAACTATATTTGGTAGTGAAAGTAGGATCTTTTCTCTTCTAGTTTCGAGTTCCCTTAATTTTCTCTCCTCATTTTCAATAATTTTTAAAAGTTCTTTTGCTTGTTTTATTGCCTCTTTTCTTTCTTCCCCTTTAAGTTTAGCTATGGATCTAGAGAGTATATTATGTTTATGCCTTAATTCATTAACTTTAGCATACTGCCTCCTCCATTCAGCATCCAATCTTACAGCTTCGTTAACTATTGTTTCATCTAAGCCTCTTTTCCTTAAGGATTCTCTAATTACTTCCGGATTCTTTCTTAGGAATTCCAGCATGCTCCACGGCAAAAGCTTCCGCCTCCCACTAAGTAATGTGTAAATTAAAAGGGTGGAAATATCGTTTATGGTTAATGAGCATATTTACATAAGAGTTAATGATCTTTTATTTAATTTTCATTAACACCATTAGACATGCTAATGACACATGCTTGTCTAAACCAATAAATTGTCAAATGAAAATGTTTTTAATGTAAAAATTACGAAACAAATTAACATTTCACATATGTTCATTCCTATGATGCTCCTTTTTCTATTTGCAGCAAAGCAATATAATTGCTATTCTCAGTTATTAGTAGTTAATGTAAAACTAGGTTTTAAGGAAAAAAAGTTAGTTTAAAAGAAAGGTTCTTGAGCTTTACTCTAAGAGTGGGAGAGCTTTAAAGCCTAGTTTCTCCATTATTTCTTCTACTGGTATGTCGAAGGTATAGTGTATTTTCATGTAGTTTTTCCTAAATTCTGCTACATCTCTCCTTACCTTAGATGGATCTTCCTTGTCTATGAGTACTCTTCTGAAGAACTTCGCTATTTCTTTCATGTCGTCTTCTTTCATACCCCATCTTGTTAGCTCCTGTACACCTAATCTTAAACCGCTTGGATCTTTTATCATGTCTGGTGTATCATATGGTAGTAAGTTTTTGTTCACTATTATATTCGCGTCCTCTAGAAGCTTTGCTGATTTAGCTCCGCCTCCTAAAGCTCTTACATCAACTAATACTTGGTGGCTTTTTGTATAGCCGTGTTTTTCTCCTAGTACTTTAAATCCTTCTGCTGCTAGTGCCTCGGCTAATGCTTTAGCGTTTCTAGTTATTTGCTCTGCATAGGCTTTTCCAAAGTGTAACATTTCTAAAGCAACTATTGCTGTTGCTGGTAGCCTATGTAAGTGATGGTTTGACACGAATATTGGGAAGACTATTTTTCTTACCTTCTTGAATAATTCCTCGTTGTTTGTTAAAATAACTCCACCTTGTGGTCCTGGAAATGTTTTATGCGTTGACGACGTTACTATATCTGCTCCTTCCCTTATTGGGTCTTGGAATTGTCCTCCAGCTATTAATCCTAAGACATGCGCTGCATCATAGAGAACATATGCTCCTACTTCATGTGCTACTTCACTTAGTTCCTTAACTGGATGTGGAAATAGAAATACTGATCCTCCAAAGGTTACGAATCTTGGCTTAACTTCTCTTATTAGCTTTGCTGCTTTATCTACATCTATGTTCATTTCCTCTAGGCTAAATGGCATCTCTATTTGTTGAATGCCTAGTGCTCCTAGTCCACCAAATTTCGTATGGCTTACGTGGGCTCCTGCTTGAACAGGTACAACAACAGCTTTATCACCGTACTTTGCCATAGCATAATATGCTGAAAGATTCGCTATAGTTCCCGAAATAGGCCTTACATCAACATACTTCACTTTAAATAGTTTTGACATTAATTCTTGCAGGTAAAGCTCCATTTCATCAACATATATTAATCCTTGATAGTATCTTTTCTTAGGAAATCCCTCAGCATATCGGTGACCCATATCTGTAAGGTAAACCATGTCAGCTAAAGGCGACATTACATTTTCAGAAGGTATCATGTTTAGGCATTCTCTTTTTCTCCACCTATTATGTTTAAGTGTTAGATCAATTACTTTTATAACTTTCTCACTTAGATATTGTTTTAGAACATCGTAGAGCTCACTCATTTTCTCAAAAACCCCATGAAATTAGTTAAGTAGCAAGTATATTATTTAGAGCTTCCTATAGATAAACTGTAAGTTTAATAGTATATAGTGTTATGTTGAACTCCCCTATAAACCTCATTAAACAGCTTAAAAATATGGCTAATGTAAATATGTAAAATATATAAAGAATACTTCCAATAATTAACTAAACTTTTTCTCCAAGATGAACTCTTTTAAAGAGTTTGAAACATATGTTGGCTTAATGGAGGATTTTTCCAAATCTTTCTTTGAAGCAACTCCAGTCAGAACAAGTAATGAATCTATACCGAGTTTCATAGCTCCTTTAATATCTGTATCCAGTCTATCCCCTATAACTAATACATCATTTTTCCCCACATCAGCCCTTTTTAAGACTTCTAAATACATCCAAGGTTCTGGTTTGCCTACAATCATGTCCGGCTTTCTACCTAAGGCTTTACTTAAGGCTGCTACAATAGCGCCAGCACCAGGAACAACTTTATTTCCAATAGGAAGAGTAGCATCAGTGTTTGTAGCTATGAATAAGGCTCCTTCAAGTATGAAATCTAGTGCTTTTGCTAATTTATTATACGTTATTCTTCTATCTAATCCTACAACAACCATATCGGGCTTCTTACGTTTCACAATGCTTATACCTTTTAAAAGAAGCTCCGTTCGTAAGCCTTCCTCACCTATGACGTAGACTTTGACTTTACCATAATTTCTTCTAATAATTTCAGCTGTTAACGAGGCACTGGTAATTATGTTATCTATCGTGGTTTTTATTCCTATGCTCAGCAATTTTTTAAGATAATTTGCTCTAGTTTTCGTAGAATTATTCGTAGTAAAGTAGATTTTCACATTAAATTTTTCCATGAGAAGCTTCAATGCACTTACATTCTCCCATAGAACCTTATCTCCTCTCCATACTACACCATCGATATCTGATAGCACAACTTTATACTTGAAATCCTCCATAGTGAGCCCCTTTCGAAAAAATTAATATCCCAATATTTAAACATACATTTTAAAATATCTCCCTTCTATTATGCCATGTTCTACTAGAGTTTAATATTGCAAATGAAGCATCACAGATTTTCCAAATTTTACATGAAAATCTGGGAAAATGTTGTGCATATTCTTAAACGATGGTATAACATATGGTAAGGTAGTAGTGGGGTTTAGAAATGTTTAAAGAGAAAAACAAGCTTGAATTAAAAGAAACGAAGTTGAAAGGTATTTCAGGAATCGAACATTCAATTAGTATTTTAAAAGATGGCGATGAGGTTTTTCTTTACGCGGAACTTGAAGAACCTAGAATAGAGGACATTATAAGTGTTTTAGCTATAGCAGTAGATACTCGTCTTAAACCATATTTTGTAGTTAAAAATGGAAGCATACCTAAGGAATGGATTAAAGAAATTGAGAGGTTTGGTGGAAAAATAAGTTACTGTGTTACGAATTAGCCTATTCCGTAATTTTCACGTTCTTAACGGCGTTCTATGCCTGGGGTAGGATATTTCGGGTAGGGAAGGTATTCTATCCCTGGTCTATGCTGATGAGCTTGCGGGTAAAGGTCCATTAAATTATATACTTCTGGAGGTATGTTCTCCTTTACTGGAAGACCTAATCCTTTTACTTCGTCAAATGTTAATGGATAATCATGAGTCCATTTACCTTCAGTTAGCGTCTTTGCTATTTGTTCAGCTTTTTCTGGAGGCACCTTTCCTTCCAATAACTTCTTAATAATTTCCTGAGCTTCTTTTAGTGCTTTCTCAGCAATATCAGCTAGTATCAATGTTTGATCAGATGCTTCTTTTCCCTTTTCCCTAACCACCTTTAATATTGAGGGGGCTGGTAAATGTATTCCCTGCTGCGTTGCTATTTGAGGGTCTATGGGACCTAAAACTGCGCATCTATCCATCCATATTTCATCGGCAGCGAGCGCTATTAGTGTTCCACCACTCATGGCATAATGAGGTACTATAACAATTTTCTTCGCCGGATGCTTTTTAAGAGCTAGTGCTATTTGAGTTGCAGCCAATATTAGACCTCCCGGAGTATGTAATATTATCGCTATCGGCTTATCTGAAGGTGTTGTTCTTATTGCTCTAAGAATTTCCTCGGAATCTTCAATATCAATGAATCTGTAAACTGGTATTCCAAAAATGCCTATTCTCTCCTGTCTATGTATCATCGTTATTACTCTAAAGTTATATTTTTGCTCCATACGCTTAATTAGCCTTAATCTAGCCGCTCTTAAACTCTTATACTGAAGCGTCGAAGATAGAAATATCATTAAAATTAGTAACCAGAAAAGGAAAGATCCTATATCAAAACCGACACCTTCCATACATTAATCACCGCTTGTTAATATTTGCTTCAATAAATTCTGCGCTAATCAGCTCTTAATAATTTTTTTGTAAAGAAGCAAAGGCTTCGTTGTCAGCGTGAGACTAGGGCTCATCATTATTCAGGGGCTGCCCACCACATCATCCATGTCGTAAGCTAGCGTTTCTTAAAGAAAAACTTTTTGTCTTCCTCTAGAATTTCAACTTTAGCACCTTCAGCTATTCTAACATCGTATATTTCAACATTAAATCCTTTCTCTCCATAAAAATTGCTAATGTAGTTCTTAACTTCGTCGATTTTGTTTTTAGGGAATTCTTGATCGAACATTACCAGTATTGAAGGTCCAGCACCGCTAACGCAAACACCTAAAGCTCCCTTATTTTTAAGGGTTCTTTTAATTTCAAAGTAAAGAGGCAATATCGGCTTCCGTGCAGACTCAACTATAGCATCTTCCATGCCTTCACCTGCAAGCCTTAAGTTTCCTGTGGTAAAGCCCGTAATGAGAACAGCTATTTTACCTGTGTTGAAAACCACTTTTTCCATAGGAACAGTTTTTGGCAATAAAGACCTAGCGTATTTTGTTTTTTCTTTAACAAAACTTGTTTTAGGGATAATTATGATTAGTTTAGGTTTTTTCTTTAGCGGTATTTTAACAACTCTGAGAGGTTTCCTATTATGTATTAGAACTATGCCTCCTAGTAGACTAGCAGCAACATTATCCGGGTGAGGCGAGCCAGCAGAAGCTTTTTCTCCTTCCGCAGCTATATCTACTAATTCATTTTCATCATTTACATTAAACGCTTTTGCTAACGCCGCAACCGTGGCGGCTGCTGTGGCACCACTGCTTCCAAGACCTTTACCTACGGGGATGTTTTTCCATATATTCAATTCAACTTTAGCTTTTATCTCATATCTTTTTAGGAATTCTCTAGCTGCTACCATAGCTGTGTTTTCGCGGAGAGGCACGTAGTTACTGTATGGTCCGTGAACGCTTATTGTTTTAACATCTATGATGGAAGAGTTTTCTATATTTAAAACAACTTCATCGTAAAACAAGTCTATTGCCATAGCTAAAACATCATATCCTGGACCTAAGTTTGCCGATGAACTATAAGCTTTAGCCTTAAGAAGCATCGTGCACACCGTAAATACTTATATTCTGCAACTATAAGAGATTATTTTTGACCGATGAGGATACAGGGACGTTCAGAATAAGCGAAGATGAAGAAAGGTGGAGCGACCTGAGGTCTCTTAACTTGTACTTATTAGCGTTATTGATTTGAGGACGCCATCCATTCTTCTAATACTGCTTACAAGCCTATCTAATATAGCTAATGAAGGCGCTTCAATACGTACTACAATATCGTATTCTCCATAAACTATTTTTGCTTCAGTAACATAGCTAAGTTTAGAAATTTTCTCTTTAAGCTCAGCTTCTCTACCTAAAGCTACGTTAAGTAAAACATATGCAATAATACTTTCACTCATTGTCAAGATAAATCACCTAACATAAAGACTCTAGATTAAGAAATGTTTTTATATCATAAAATTTTTGTGCTAATACTTTCGGTCACCTCTACTTTTTAAATAGCTCTAAATAACTATGGGTGATAATTTGGTAAGAAAGCTCTTGAAAAACAAGAAAGCTCTCTCACCTATTATTGCTACGTTACTTTTAGTGTCAATATCAATAGCTGGAGTACTCGTAGTATATAGGTTTATGAACACTGTTGCTTCAGCTTCTTCCACTGTTCTTAGCTTACAGACCACTGATAAGCAGCTGAAAATATTAAGTGATGGTTCAGCTGCTTTCTATGTTTCAGCTAAAAACGTCGGCAATACTGAGCTCAAGGTTATAGAAGTCTCCGTTGGAAACTTTACGGAAACCTTAGCGACACCTGAGGAAATAAAGTCAGGTGACACGTTTACTTACAGTAAAGTAATACCTTCTTCACAAGCGACATTTAAGAGAGGCTACGAATATCCCATAGTTATAAAGGTTGTAACACCGGAGGGCAATGTAAAAGTTTTTCAAGAAATAGTCAGGGCAGAGTAGAGGAAGCAAGTGTTTAAAATAAGCCCATGCTACCACCTTTTTTCTCTTTTACTTATGAGGGAAAACTCATGGAAAAGGGGAAAGTTTTATTAGAGTATAATGTTGGCGAAGCTCAAGTAATTATAGTTGAAAATGAAGGTAAAGGCTATTATATTGTGAAGGAGCCGCAAATCTTTGGTGAAGCTAAAGAAATCTACGATATGCTTCTCAATTACCTTTATAGAAGCTTAAAGCCTATATTTATAGAGAAAGACCCTCTAGGCTACATTGAGGGAATACTGGAGGAAATAGCGGAAGAACTCGGCATAAAGAGGAAGTACAATGAATACTATGACGTATTACACTACTACATTGTAAGGGATGTGGCAGGCTACGGCAAAATAGATGTTCCAATGAAAGACCCTAGAGTAGAGGAAATAGCTGTTGAAGGGCCTGGAATACCTGTAGCTATAGTGCACAGAGATATTTCCGATTTTTACTGGCTCGACTCAAACATATACTTCACTAGTGAAGAGGAAATACGATCTTTTGTTCAGAAATTAGCCTTAAAAACAGGTAAACATATTTCAACGGCATATCCTATATTGGAAGCAAGACTTCCAGAAGGACACAGAATAGCCTTAACTTTATCTAAAGAAGTTAGCGGTAGAGGTTCAAGCTTCGTTATTAGAAAATTCCCTAATAGCCCGCTTACTATAACTCACTTACTTATGCTTAAAACCTTAAGTCCTCTTGAAGCAGCATATCTGTGGCTTATAGTTGAAGCTCAAGGACTGGTTTTCATAATAGGTGCTATGGCAACCGGTAAGACATCACTTTTGCAATCACTAACTACCCTAATACCCCCTGATGCTAGGGTAATAACAGTTGAAGATACACCAGAGCTTCGATTACCTCATACACACTGGGATCCCCTATATACTAGACGATCATATGTTCCAGGAGACACATGGATGAACATAGACTTAAACGATCTAGTAAAGTTTGCTTGGAGAAGAAGAGCCGAATACATAATAATAGGAGAGGTTCGTGGAGAAGAAGTGCAGGTTCTTGTGCAAGCAGCAGCAAGCGGCCATGGCGGTCTTACAACATTTCATGCCGATAATGTTGATTCAATGATATTGAGACTAACATCTCCTCCTCTTAATGTTAAGCAATCCTTTCTTTCCCTCATTTGGTCAATAGCTGTTATGAGAAAGCTTAGAAGCAACATAACAGGTAAAATAGTTAGAAGACTAACTGAAATATATGAAATCATAATAGAAAGAGATGAAGTGTGTAAGTTAAAAATATTTTCTTGGAACCCTAGAATTGATAAGCATGAACCAGATTCTGTAGAGGAAGTTGTTAATAAAAGTTATAGATTAAAAACTATTGCGGAAAGGTATGGGCTTTCTAAGAAAGACTTAATAAATGAATTATATGAGAGAAAACGTTTTCTCGAAGAATTAGTTAAAGACGAAATTTTCGATTACGAAGCAGTTTCGGAGAGACTATTCAAATTTTACTTTCAGAAAAGAGGCCTAATATGATGTGGAGGCCTAAGTTTTCACGACAAACTTTAGAAACCAAGATATGTTCATTCATGCTTAAAAATTACTATTTCAAGAGAGTTGTATTGAAACTTGACAAATTATATTCTTCTTTGGCTTTAAAAGCCGGGTATTATGGTTCAACTGTAAAGAAGCAGTGCCTACTTACGTTTATGTCCTTTATTTTCTTAATACTAATGGCTCCCCTATTAGTAATAAGCGTAGGTGTTTTTAAGCTATTCTTTACATTACCTTTAATAATAACGTTACCTATACTGCCTCAGCTAATGTTTCTCCTTAACCTAAAAAGCTTGGTTTCGAAACGAAGAAATGGTTTAAAAAAGGAGTTCCCTTATTTCGTTCTTTACATAGCTACTTTGCAATCGGCTGGTGTTCCTCTTCACATGTCATTATATAAAGTAGCTAAAACAAGTATTTTTGAAAACATTAAGAAGGAGGCAATGATTTTTCTGAGGGATGTAAGATTGCTTGGAAAAGACCCCTTAACAGCATTAGATTCTTTAGCCAAGAATAATCCTTATAAACCCTTCCAAGACCTCATTTTCGGATATACATCCATATATAAAAGTGGAGGAGACTTGGTTCGTTATCTTCATGAAAAAGTTAGGGATAGTTTTAAAGAACTAAAGTTTCAGTGGAAAATGTTTGTTGAAAGAAGCATGGACTTAGGCGAATCATTAACAACGTTTTTCGTAATTTCAGTATTAATAATACTTTTAGCATCACTTATACTTTCAGCAGAATTTCTAACCACTATACTGCTTCTTAACATAGTTATTTTACCTGTTGCTCTAATAGTTTCCTTTACAACTATTGAATCGCTTATACCAGAAAATGTATCGAAGCTACGGGTTCCTAAAGTGCAGATATTATTAAGTACGCTAGTGTCGATATTAACGTTTATTTTAGCGTACTATGTTACTAAAGAATTTACCACAGCGATTCTATTCTCATCACTCATAGCGTCATTTATAAGCGGTATTCTATATGTACTAAAGGCTAAGGTTCTAAAGGAAATAGAAGAAGGTTTACCGAAACTTCTTAGAGACATTACAGAATTTAGAAAACTAGGTTTCACACCTGCTCAAGCGATTGCTAGACTTGTTCTTTTTCGTAAATACAATAAAAGCTTAGACACTATACTCAACAAAATAGCTATGAATATTAGGGCAGGGTTAGGTTTTAAAGATATACCTAAAACTGATTCATGGCTTTTCGACTACACCACTTTCTTACTTGAAGAAATAGAGGAAAGTGGTGGCGGAACTCCTGCTATGCTAGAAGATTTAACACAGTACGTCTCCGATGTAATGCACTATCGTACGGAAGTTAGAAAGTCACTTAGAATATATGAGATACTGGCTTACATAGCCCCGCTAATCCTTATTTTCTCCCTATTTCTAACACTTAAGCTCGTAAGCATTCTTTCCCTTTCTGAAATAGTCCTATTACTTACGAATCTTGGGGTTCGTATCGAACATTCAATGCTACCGTTACTTAAAATAACGATAATTGAAACATCCATCATATTATCATTGCTTACAAGCAAAATTGTAGACTTAACTGCGAAAAACACTTTAAGAGCATCAATAGTGTTATTTATTTCACTAGTAGGTTTCATTACTATTCCTCAAATAGTTGATGGTATCATAAGTTTAGCTACTTAGCTTTTTTCTCATATACTCCATCATTTTTTCATAGAGCTTCTTAAGCATCCTCCTTCTATCTTCCATCAGAACTATGTCAGAATATCCTTGAAGCACTATGTTATGTGAGAATGGGCTTGGAATAGGCTTATTCATGATTATCTTCACACTTATTTCATTATTTTCTATTTTCCTCAAAACTTCCATGGCATGATCTATATCCATAAAGTCCTCAAGTATTTCTCGATAAGTTTCCCTTAACACCGGAAAATCTCTTATTTCTTCAATGGCTTTTAAGAGATTTTGTGCATTAATTTGAAGCTTGTGAACAGATTTTTCCCTATTCATATATCTCTTGAGAAGCATGAAAGATCTTTGAGCGCAATGCCTAAATCTTCTCTTAAGGAGCTCAGTATTTCTTAGTGCTTCTTCAAGTATTTCCCTAATATTGTCTGATTTGACGCTTGCCAATAATTTGTTGACTGTTTTTTCTGAAACATCTCTGCCAACTATGGTTAGCATGAAACCATTGTCGGTAACAGTTACTTTCACGTTAGACTCCATGAGACGTGAAAGTATAAAAGCATATGCCCTACTTAAAGCGTCATTAACTCTTCTACCAAAAAGCGTATGGAAAATAATGTTTGTTTTCCTACCCTCTTTAAAGACTTCTACAAGCACTAATTTATCGTTTGGAACATTCTTTTCTGCGAACAAGTATTGCTCTAAAACGTAATTGTAAATGTCTTCGGCTGCGTGTTTGTCGAGAAAGTAGTTTTCTTTTATGAACTTAATTATTTCATTTCTTCCTAAGCCTTTGCTTATCATTTCAGCTATTTTTCTCCTAAATTCACCTACAAGCAATGCTGAATCGTATGAGAGAGGAAGCATTTCACTAAACCATGTAGGTACGGTTGGTCTTTCTCCCTCCACGGGTTTAACAAGTGCTAAGGAACCATAACTTCTCTTGAACTTATACGTTCTTCCGCCGAGAACAAATATGTCGCCGGGCATAAGTATTTGTAAGAACTGCTCATCTATAGTGCCTATGTACTTTCCGTTTTCCGAAATAACCGTTATTTTTGCTTCATCAGGTATTGTTCCGCTGTTCATATAATATATCATCCGCGTTTTTCCTCTACCTCTCCTTCCGAAAACGCCTTCCTCCTCGTCGAACCATATTTTTGCATAAACTCTTTGCGCTTCAAGATCCCCTAATTTACCGCTTAAATATTTAAGAACATTAATGAAGTCTTCGAAAGATAGTTTATGGTAATTATAACTTCTTTTAACAAGCTTGTAGGCTTCATGAATTTCCCATTTTCTTTCAAGAGCCATACCAACTATGTGCTGAGCTAAAACATCTAGAGGATTTTTAGGTATTCTAACATTGTCTATTTTTCTTTCCAAAGCTGCTTTAGCTAAAACCGTGCACTCGACTAAATCATCTCTATCAACAACAACTACTATTCCTTTACTTACATTGCGAAGTCTATGCCCAGCTCTTCCTATTCTCTGAAGTAGCCTACTAACACTCTTAGGGCTGCTTAGCAAAACGACGACATCTATGTAACCTATATCGATACCTAATTCAAGCGATGTCGAGCAAACAACAACTTTAAGTTCTCCGCGTTTAAGTTTTTCTTCAACAGTTAATCTTATATCCCGGCTTAAGCTACTGTGGTGTGCTTCAATTTTGTCTGCGTCAAGTATTTTATTTTCTTTAAACATTTTTCTTAACTTAAAAACAACACGTTCAGTAGCGCTACGTGTATTTGTGAATATAAGTGTTGTTCTATGTTTAAGAATAATGTCTTTTAATGTTGAATATATTGCTTCATTAATTTCGCTTGCTGATGCCGTTACAATGTTTCTTAACGGGCTTATAACCTTTATTTCTGTTGGTTTAGCGAATCTAGCATCAACTATTTTGCATGATCTGGGTTTTCCATCATCACTATACCCTACGAGAAACTTCGCAACTTCCTCTAAAGGAGCTATCGTGGCACTTAACCCTATCCTTATTAGAGGTTTACCTATGAAGCTCTCTAAACGCTCAATAGATAAGCTTAAGTGTGCTCCTCTTTTACTGCTACATAACTCATGAATTTCATCAACAATTATCCACTTAACGTTCCTTAAAGTTTGTCTAAAGCGAGGAGCAACTAATGCTATAGCGAAGCTTTCAGGAGTAGTTATCAATATGTGAGGAGGGTTCTTTATCATACGCTGTTTCTCATATGGCTTAGTATCACTTGTTCTAACGGCAACTTTAATCTCAGATAGCTTGTAGCCTAGTTCTTCAGCTACTTTCATGATTTCATCGAGGGGTTCTATGAGATTACGTCTCATATCGTTATTTAAAGCTCTTAAGGGGCTAACATAGATTGCATAAACATAGTTTTCTAATTTCCCATTCTCTCCCAAATAGAAGAGTTCATCGAGAATTCCTAAGAAGGCTGCTAAAGTCTTACCGGTACCTGTTGGTGAAGATATTAACACATTATTTCCTTTCTTAATTTCCGGAATGGCCATTAGCTGAGCTGGAGTGAAGTGCTCATATTTTCTTTTAAACCATTCTGCAACGTAAGGTCTAAGTAGGGAAAGAACACTTTCCTCACTATACTCTTCACTAACATACTCAATACTCTTGGAACCAATTGTTTCATGTAATTCTGCAACTTCTCCCTTAGATTCTATGGGTAGGGCCTTTAAGTCTTATGTCACCCCATATGTTACTTGCTTCAATAAGCCATCCGGCAAGTATTCTAGCTAATTTCCTTCTAGCATCCTCTAGCTCATACTCTATATTGTAAACCTCTTTTAACGCTTTGGCCGCTAATGCTGCATTAACTCTACTTAACATGTATGTTTCAAGTTTTTCAAGGAGCTCCATGAGGTTTATTAGCTTCCTTCTTGAAAGAATTTCGAGTAAGTACTCAAAATCTTCATGTCTTAAAGTGGCTTTCTCAGCTAATTCTTTACTCTCCTTTTTAGCTAATTCCCAATACTTAAATAGAGGCTCATAGTCAGCAACAATGTCTCCGCTAGCTAAAATAGGTTTTCTTTTACCCACTATTTTAATCACCCATTAAAGAATACTTAAAATATGCTAGGTTATAAGCTAAACTGTAACTGTAAAACTAATGCTTTAAGGGTTTGGAAATTGGGTAAGATAAGCTTAGCAATACTTGACCTAGACATGACTCTCATTAACACATTGCATAGGTTTTACATAGTATATAATGAGGTTAGAAAACTCTATGGGCTTAAAAAGATAGAATATGAGGAGTTCCTTGAGTGCTTTAGAAAAGATAAATTAACAGAGATACTTGAACCCTTGTCTCAAAAAGAAAGAATTTCTTTTTGGAAAAAGTTTAGAAGAATTTATAGTCACTATAGAAGCATCCATGATAAACCTTATGAGGGAGCCAAGGAGGCTCTCATGTATCTTAGAAGGAAAAACATTAAGGCAGTAGTAACTACGGGAAGGGAAATAGAACCTAAGTACATATGGAATGAACTCAATAGTTATGGGCTAAGTGCATATGTAAACGAAGTTTACACATTAATTCAACAGGACCCCTCAGATGAAGACCTTCTCTTTTCAAGAAAAGGTATTTTAACATTAATACTTGAAGAATACAAGGTAAATCCTCGTGATGCAATTTTTATTGCAGATTATTGGGTCGATATGGAAGCTGGGAGAAAAGTTGGCGTAATAACAATAGGTGTTTTAACAGGGTTGAAGGATAAGCTAACACTGATGGAGCATGGAGCACAATATGTGATAGCGGGTATTTGGGAGTTACCGAGCTTGCTTAACAAGCTTCTTAACGATGATAGTGAATAAAGCTAGAAATGAGGCCCAGAAAAGTAAGAACAAATAGTCCATAATCTCTCTTTCAAAAAACACCATTTTAACCGAAGTTAGGACGAAATTAATTATCGAAATTAGAAGAGCCAGCAGCACCATTACCCTATACGTTTTCTTTAAAGCTTTAGAAGTAGCCATAATATTTCACGAAAAATAGCTTAAACCAAGCATCTTAAATAGTTTTACTAATTAAGGATTAGTGGAAAAAGGTCATGGTGGAATTCGATGCTCCATTTGAATAGGCTAAAGAGAGTAGAGAAAATTATTGAAAGTAAAGGTGTCGACTGCCTCTTATTCTCAGATGTTCCAAATATATACTATATTTCACATTTTAGAGGTTTCGAAGGAGTTTTACTAGTAATACCTAAAGATGGAACGCCGGAACTTTACGTACCAAAGCTTGAGTACGAAAGAGCCTTAGAGGAATCGAAAAACGTTAATGTAAATGTTTACAGTGAACGTCTTGAACAAGCGATTAGAGATTTCATTGGTAAGCTAAAGTGTAGAAAAATAGGTTTACCATATTTTAAGACAAGCCTTTGGCTAGCTAATATGATTTCGAAAATTTCTCAGGAAGTAAAGCTTGAAGATATTTCAAAGGAGATTATGGAGGTAAGAGCGATTAAGGATGCTAATGAAGTAGAGGCAATTAGGGGAGCAATTAAAATAACTGAGAAAGGTTTTGATGAAGCTCTAAATGCTCTTAGTGAGGGTGTTAGGGAATTAGATGTTGCTGCAAAAATAGAGTATAGCTTTAAAGTTAATGGAAGTTATGAAGCAGCATTTCCCTGCATCGTGGCTTCAGGACGTAACTCAGCCTTACCTCATGCAATAGCTTCCGAGAAAACAATTAGAAGAGGTGAAGTAGTAGTCGTAGATATAGGTGCTAAATACATGGGATATTGTGGTGACATAACAAGGACTATAAGCTTGGGAAGTGTGAGTAGTAAGCTTAAGGACATGTTCTACGCTGTTCTTGAAGCTCAAAAAGAAGCTATAAGAAAGATTAAACCTGGAATTAAGGCTTCAGAAGTAGATGCTGCTGCTCGAAATGTGCTTAAAGAATATGGATATGATAAGTTCTTCATACATTCAACAGGCCATGGATTAGGGATTGAGGTTCACGAATATCCCAGACTCAGCATTAAATCGGATGCTACGTTAAAAACGGGAATGGTAGTAACAGTTGAACCCGGGGTTTACATTAAAGATCTTGGAGGTATAAGAATAGAGGATGATGTGTTAGTAACTGATTCTAGTCATGCAGTTTTGTCTGCTTACCCTAAAGACCTTATAGAGTAGGTAAATGGATGTGAGCGTTAATGAGTATAAATGTAGACAATATACTTTCTATAGCTATTGAAGCTGCGAAAAGTGCTTCTGAATGGCTAAGGGAAGTTCAAGAGGAAGAGGAGTATTCGGATTTTGTAAGGTTAAGTAAAGAAGATGTTACAAGGAAGTTCGATGTTGAAGCAGAAAAAATCATCATCGACTTTTTTATAAGGGAACACGTAAACGCCATGTTTGTTAGTGAGGAATTAGGTGTTAAAAGTTCTTCTGAAAACCCGGAATACATTGTTGTTATCGACCCTTTGGATGGAAGCAATAATTACGTTGCAAATATACCTTATGCTGCAGTAAGCGTAGCTATATCTAAATTTAGTAGAAACGCTACATTAAATGATATATTTGTTGGAGTTGTTTCTGAAGTATTTAGAGATAACATATACTATGCCATTAGGGGTCATGGTGCATACGAAAACCAAGTAGAGCTTAAGAGGCCAAGAAACATAGGTAGACCATTCATTTTAGGTTATTTAAACTATGAGTCTTACGATGTATTTAAAGAGCTTGAGAGGATTTTCGGCCCATTTAAACTAAGAAGCTTAGGTTCAGCTAGTCTCGACATAATATATGTTGCTAAATCGGCAGCCGGCTTATTTCTGGATTTAAGATCTAAACTTAGAAATGTTGATGTTGCTGCAGCACTGCTTATACTTAAGGAAGCTGGAGGTAAAGCTAAAAGTTATCATTTAGATCTCGCTAACGTTTCAATATGTAATGTTGAAAAAATACTTTCAATAGCAGCCTTCAGTAAAGAGTGGAGTATAAAGTATAAGGAATTGATTGACGATATTGTTAACAAAGTTTTTAAGAGGAAATAGGCTATTTCCAACCCGCCATCTCAGCAATTATGGGTGTTATGTTAGATTCTATGATTCCAGCAATTAGGAAAACTAAAGATAAGCCTATAACGAAAATCGCTGTTTTCTCTAAATCCTGAGATAACTCATTTAAAGTTACTTGTCTTCTCCTATACATTATCATCTTAAACCCTAACAATATTCCGGAAGCGCTTGACAGTAGGAAAGCAGGTATCTCTATTATTCCATGAGGCAGTATTATTGCAGATGCTCTTAACGGGTCATTTATTGTAGCGAAAACTACGCCTATAACGTATCCGTTAAACAATGTTGAGATTGTTGAAGGTATTGCGTAAACTATTCCTGACATGGCAGTGGATAGTGATGTTCTCCAGTTGTGGAAGAAAATGTCTAGTCCAAGAAATATTCTATTGTAAACTTTAAATTCTGGATTAAGCCTTCCGGGAACTATTATACCTGAGTTTATGAGTACAGATCTTATTTCCGGATCTACAGTTAAATATCCTAGGCCAAACCCTAACATGAAAACTATTAATGTTAGTGTTAACGCTAAGAAACCATACTTAGTGGTGAAGAACATTTTTACGAGCTTTAACCCTTTGTTTAGAGTCTTGTAAGCTAATTTTAAAGTTAGCTTTGTTTCTGTAGGTTGCTGAAAAGCCTCATTATTGTGGGCTTCATACACTGCGACCAAGTATAGGTGAAGTATAGGGATTATAGCTAAACTTATAATTATACTCACTAAACTACCTAAGGTTACATAAAACGTTTCAACAGCGGACTCTATAGCTATAGCGATTAGCGAAACTGCTATGAGGGCTGAAAAGTAAAGTATTATAGCTCCGAGCTCCGTTTTAGCCATGGTAATGCTTCTTACGATACTTTGAACAGGCGTATTAGCATCAACTGAAGCAGCGATGGGAGCAAAAATAAGTGCTAAGTAAATTATTAGTGCTATGATTATTCCTGCAATAAATGTTAAAGCTGAAAAACCTAGTTCTTCAATAGAACCTTTAACTATTTTCTCTAAGCTAAAGTAGAAAAGCATAATTGATGGTATTAATGGTGCTGCCGTAAAAAGATATATTAGCATGTTGGTTTTGAACACGTTAACCCAGTTTCTAAAAGCTGACTCTAGAAAGTACCTTGTACTAACCTCTTTCTCTACTAGAAGTTTTTGAAGAAATGGGTAAAGTCCTGCTTTAACGAAGCTGTCAAAAACTATGATTGTGAAGAGATATGCTACGCCGGCTATGCTAAGAGTTACTATTATTGGTTGTATTATTTCAGGTGAGGTTAGTGCTTCAAAGTTTCCTTTAATAATGAAATCTGCAATTTTAGGTATCAAGTTAAATGCTCTAAAGTAGCTTAGAAGGGCAAGAAATGCTATAACTATTACTGCTTGGCCTACAATAACTCCTGCTTCATAAATCATGAAGGGCAATATCATTTTAGGGTGAACTAAAATATACTTGTATCCGTATTTTAAAACATCAGTTGGTTTCTTCACTAAAACGTTGTTTTTAAGCATTTACCTTTTTCCCTCAAAGAAGTCAAGTAGCGTGTACTTTTTCTTTCTCCCACTCTCCTTTAACGTTCTATACATGTTAGCTAATACTTTAAAGTCATCCTTTATTCTGGACTTAAGTTTTGGATTATAAAGTGCAGCAGCCGGATGATATGTTGGCATTATTTTCACTTCAACATCTTCTATGCTAGCTTCTCTTACAATACCTCTATCCTTACTCATGCTTTTAAACACTAATCCGGCTATTTGAAAAAGAGTTTTCGTAGATACTCTACCTAAGGTGACTATTACCTTAGGTTTAATTAGCTTTATTTGTTCGAGAAGGTAAGGTAAGCATGCGTTTATTTCATCATCTAACGGGTCTCTATTATGTGGAGGTCGACATTTAATAACGTTTGTTATGAAAACCTCTGTTCTCTTTAAACCTATTTCCTCTAAAAGAGCTGTAAGCAGTTTTCCAGCAGCGCCTACGAAAGGTCTACCTTCTTCATCCTCTTTTGCCCCAGGAGCTTCGCCTATAAACATTATTTCAGCATTTAAAGAACCCTCGCCAGGAACAGCGTTTCTTCTGTTCCTGTAAAGTCTGCATTTTTTACAACTACGTATTTTCTCAACAATTACAGTCCATAGTTCGTCCTTGTTGTTCATTAAGTATTCACTCCTAAACGGTTAATTAAGTATGTTTGCTCAGAGGCCTACCTTCTCTATCACTTACTCTACTCCTAGCCTGTTCATCATCGCTTAACTAGTCAATTATTATATAGTGTGGTTTAGGAAAAAATTTACCGTAAATTAGGTGACTGAGTTTTGAAGGAAAATTTTGTAGAATATGTGGTGTACACATTACTTAACCTCATTCCCATAGGTAAAGTTACAACTTATGGTTCATTAGCTAAAGTCCTTAACGTGCATCCTAGGGTAATTGGTAGAATACTTGCTAAAAATAGGGAGTTAGTGAAAATCCCTTGCCATAGAGTTGTTAAATCAAACGGTGAGTTAGGAGGTTATAGTGGTGGCTCAGTGAAGTTTAAAGCTAAACTGCTAATGTTAGAGGGGGTTAAGGTTTATGAGAGAAACGGTAAGTACTACGTTGATAAGGAGTGTATTTTAGATGTTTTCTCCAAACTTTTTAGCGCCAAAAATCTTAGGTAAAGTCACTCCACGCTGACCCTGATATATTCCTTGATAAGGTTTCTCTACGGGACTTGTTAGCTTAGCGAAAACCACATGGATAAACCTCTTACCAGCATAAAGCTTTACTGGAAAAGACCCTCCAATAAGCTCAATAGTTAATTGTCCCTCGAAACCGCCGTCAATAATTGTTGGCGGCAAGGCCATGCCTAGTCTAGCATAGGTGCTTCTTAAGTTAACGAATCCCATAAGTTCTGGTGGGAGTTTAATGTATTCTAAAGTGTGAAGTAGAACGCGCTCATTGGGGTATATTATGAATTCTGAGCCTTCCTCTACTTCGTAGAAGTCCTCTATATTGGCTTCACATGCTTTTTCAACGTCAAGTATTTTGCTTGTTTTCTTAAGTCTAGCTATGGTATTGCCAAGTCTTAGGTCTAAACCGTTTTCTCTAATTATTGTTTCATCAAATGGCTCTATTTTTAACCTACCAGATTTAATATAGTTTCTTAAGTCAAAGTCGCTAAGAATCAATCTTAGTTACCCTTTTATGTTGAATATAGAGAGAGTAGAAGAAAAATTTTTATTACTTTCTTAAGCACCCTAATTCGTCAAGTTTATAGTATATTTTCTTAACTACTTCGTAAATTTCCTCTTCCCTTTTCGCCCCTGTTACAACCATTTTTCCCGAGCTAAAAATGAGCAGTACAACTCTTGGCTCATCCATTCTATATATGAGGCCTGGGAACTGCTCCGGTTCATACATGCAGTTTTCTAATAGTAACGCTGCCATTTCCAAGTTTACTTCTACACCTAAATTTGCTGAAGCAACAATGTTCTGTATCTGAACTCTAGGTCTTCCAGTAATTATTATTCCGTTTTCCCTAAGAATCTTAATTATTTTCTTTACAGCTCTTTTCAAATTATCTGTGCTTTTCGCTCCCGTTACAACCATTTTCCCTGAGCTAAAAATTAACGCTGTAACTCTCGGCCTATCAAGTCTAAATACAAGCCCGGGAAATTGTTCAGGATTATATTCTACACCAGGTATGCTTCTCTCAATAGCGTAAAGATCTATTTTCTGGTCGAGAGTTACTGTTGACACAATATTCTCTATTTTAACACTAATTCTAGGCGTTGTCATAAGTGTCATCCCTAGAATAGCGTTTACAGTGTTTAAAAAGCTTTTTAAATTTTATAAACTTACCTAGTATAGTTGTTTAAAAATGGCTAAAATAATTCCGCCATAGGTAAGTCTTTGAGTGTAGGCAGCTCTAATATTCCTAACTCCTCATCTATCATGTATGGTTTAAAATAATCTATTAAACCGTACTTTTTAACCAGGGGTGATAGGTAATTTTCTCTTTCAAGAGATACAGTGTTTCCTGAAGCATAAATGCTTAGAGGAGCTAGAATCAGTAATTCCTGGTTCGTAATCAGTTTTCCCTTTAAAAAGCATGGGAACTTATATGTTACACCTAGTTCATCTCTTAAAGTTACACTCGGATGCTCATGCCCTATTATTATAACTTCTACTGGATAGTTTGCTGGATTAAAAAGTTCATGACCGTGAACAAGCATTATATTATCTAGAACAAGTTTATCTATGAAACCTACACCTAAATCTTCAAGAACCAGTGACACGTAGTTATCGTGGTTTCCTCTAATAACAGTTATTTCTTTAATACCTTTACTCCAAAGATGCTCGATGAGTTTAGTTATTTCCTCCCTTTCCTGCTTAAGCAAACCGCTGAAATGATGTTTTAAATCACCATTAATAATTATTCTTCTAGGATAAACTACGTTAACCATTTTATCGATTAACTCAAGAACTTTTTTCAACTGAACTCTTGGAACAAAAATACCTTCATAAGCAACGGAGCTTTCAAACCCTAAATGTATATCGGCAATAACAAGTAAATCATGTTTCCCAATAAATAAGCCAGGTAAGCCGCTTAAAACGTAAATGCTATTGCTAACAGTGTAAAGCAAACCGGCAAACACCTAAAATAGGAAAATAAGTAATGTGGCGGGCCCGCCGGGATTTGAACCCGGGACCTACGGGTTTCTCCTGAAACCCGCCCTCTACCCCTTTTATTCTTATGAAAAGACCCTTTTTAACTATTGCGTGGTTAACGAAACTTAGCTCACGGGAATATTTTGTGACATTAAAACTGTTTTATGTGAAATAGCAGCATGTAATTATTATTAAAGTTTAAAGGAAGGGGTAGAGGGCGGGTTCCATTAAGAGCCCCGACTAGCCGGCCTTTGAAGACCGGCTATCCGTCGCTCTGACCAGGCTGAGCTACGGGCCCTCATCTACACCTATTTTTACCTTGTGCTTTTAGGCTTTTCTATTTTTATGACCTTGCTAATTTATTGCTGAGGAGATAAGGGATGAAACTACCGAGTCATAGTTCTTGAGATGCTAAAATAAGCCAGGTTAACTTAGTTTAGCAAAAGGCATGTCTTTATATAATACTTTTTCCAATTAACTCATACATTAGCCTATGGATTATGGTAAATAATAATCATTTATTAAGGTTTAAATAGCTGTTTTCATTTTACTGTTTTCTCAGATGATGAGGTCGACATAGGCTTAGCCCTACGCAGTGACGAGGGGTCGATAGGCTGATTCTATTATGTGAGGTGTAGTATGGTTTGGTCAAAGTTTATGATTTCAAGAGCATACCTATTGAAGCGAGAGAGAATTATTATAGAAGCATTTTTGAATCTTTAAACATAAATGAATGTTCACTTGGCCTACTTAAAGTCATTATTCCCGCTCAAACAGTCGCTAAAAAACATTATCATAAAGAGCATTTTGAAATATTTATTTTCCTAAATGGGGAAGGAGAAATTGAGATAGAGAGTGCTGATGGCACCTATCAATACAAGATATCTAAGGGAACAATAATGATAGTTTACCCTGGAGAAAAGCATGAGGTAAAAGCTTTAAATGAACCATTAGAAATACTCGCAACAAAAATACCGTTTAAGCCTGAAGATAAAGTAGTTGAAGGATAGCTTAATGTTCAAAATACTTCACATAAGCGATATACACTGTCAACATAGCTACCTAGAGTACATCATAGAGTATGCTGAGTCGGAAAACTTCAACTTAATAGTTGTTTCAGGAGATTTAGAATGCGATTTCGTAGCTGAAGCGTTAGCAAACGCTAAAACAAGAGTATATGCTGTTCCAGGAAACCTAGACGATAATTACATTATAGATTTAATGGAAGAATATGGAATAAACATTAAGGGGGAAATAGTTAAAGTAGAAAACTACTACATTATAGGTTACTCACTAAATATTGAGGAGAAAGTAGAACTAGAAAGACCTGTCATGGAGAAAGCAATAGTAATATCCCACTACCCACCTTACGGCACTAAAACTGATGTTGCATTTACAAGAACTCACATAGGTAAAAGGTATTTAAGAAAATTTATTGAAACATATCAGCCATTGCTTCTCCTATGCGGACATGTTCATGAATCAAGGGGATTAGATGTAATAGGTAGAACGAAAATAGTAAATCCCGGCTCATTAGCTGAAGGATACTACGCAACAATAATCCTTCCAGACCTAGATATTGAACTTAGGAAAGTAGAGGGTTTATGAAATGTTCATTAAGAATAGGAGGGAACTAGAGAAAAACATTGAGTGTAGTAAATGTAGGGAAGCTAGGAAGAAAATTCTTGACACATTAGAGGTTGCTTTGAAGGCAGCGGATCCTGAAAAAGCTGTGAAGAAAAATGTTTCAATAGGAAACGGATTTGTTGAAATATGCGGGAAAAAATTTAGGTTTAATAGGCTTTACGTTATAGGTTTTGGGAAAGCGTCTGGAGGAATGGCTAAAGCTGTAGAGGAAGTTTTTGGAAACGTGATTGCGGAAGGTGTGATAGCTTTACCTAAGCAACTCTCTAGGAAATACGTTTTAAGAAAAATAAAGGTAATTCCTTCATCCCACCCTATACCTGATGCGTCAAGTGTTAAAGCAGCTAAGGAAATAGTTAGAATTGCTGAGAAAGCATGTGAAAAAGACTTAGTATTAGTTTTAATATCAGGTGGAGGCTCAGCTTTAGCAGAGTTGCCAAGACCTGAAATATCAATTAGTGATTTGAAAGAAACAACAGAGGTTCTGCTCAAATCTGGAGCTTCAATAGACGAAATAAACACTATTAGAAAGCATCTTTCACTATTTAAAGGTGGATGGCTTGCTAAGAAGATTTATCCAGCAACAACTATTTCACTAATAATATCTGACGTCGTAGGAGACCCTATAGAATTCATAGCTTCAGGACCTACAGCTCCAGATTCCACAACATTTAATGATGCATTAGAAATAGTTAGGAAATACGGTATTGAAAATAAGCTTCCGCTTAACGTTTTAAATATTCTCAAATTAGGTGCTAAAGGGGTTCTTGAAGAAACACCTAAACCCGGAGACAAGATTTTTGAAAAAGTACATAACAACATTATCGCTAGTAACATGGTATCGCTTAAAGCTGCTCAACAGTATGCTAAGGAAAAATTAGGGTTAAACACGTTAATCTTAACTTCGAGAATTCGTGGGGAAGCAAGACATGTTGGAGTTGTTTTAGCTTCGATTCTCGAAGAAATATACTATAATGATACGCCATTGAAAAAACCCTCTCTAATTTTAGCTGGAGGAGAAACAACAGTAACTGTCGTAGGTAAAGGGGTTGGAGGAAGAAATCAGGAATTAGCTCTCTCAGCTGCAAAAATAATTAGGGGACTCCATGGAGTAGCCTTAGCGAGCATTGGAACGGACGGTATCGACGGCGTAACCGAAGTTGCTGGGGGAATTGTTGACGCACATACCCTAAATAGGGCTTTGAATTTAAACATGAAGATAGATGATATTTTATCTGAAAACAACAGTTACTTCCTCTTTAAGAAGCTGGGGGACTACATTTACACAGGACCTACTGGAACGAACGTTAACGATGTATTTGTGGGTGTTGTTTTATGAGTAATTTTGGCGAGAAGAAAAAACTTTATTTAAGTTTAATTGAAGCAGCTGAAAAAATAAGTGACTCTAAAGTAAGAGAGGCAACATTAAGCATTCTGAAGGAGCCTAAAATAACTTTTACTAATGTGGAAGCTAAAATCCCCATTTATGAAGCACCAGCTGCTCCAAGAAAACACCATGCATACCCTGGTGGACTTATTGAACATACATGGGCTGTTTTAATAATAGCTAAGAGTTTAGCTGAAATTTTCGAGAAAACCTATGGTGTAAGGGTTAATAGGGACCTTATTATAGCATCGGCAATACTTCATGACATTTTCAAGTTTTACCAGTATGAAAAAGACCCTATAACTGGAGGTTATAGGCCTAGAAGTGATTGGTATCTTAGCCATGAATTTGCAGTTATAGCTGAACTTTCTAAACGAAACGCTCCTGAGGATCTTATAAGATGTTTAGCTGAAATGCATGGAAGCGTACCGGCAAGCATGATTGAATCTGAAATAACCAGGTTTGCAGATTCAGTTGATGCTAAATTCGTAGGGAAACTTCAGGATATAGTTTGGAATGCCTGTAGAGATGTTGAACTAATAACTAATGGGAAATATCTTGCTCAGAAGCTTTATCCGCAAATTCTAATGGCTAAAACTATTTTCGAATTAGCGAAAATATTTTATGATAAAGGAAGAGATGAGCTTGCAAAATACATTCTCAAGTTTGCTGAAAAGAACTTGTGAAAAAGGAGGAGAGGGTTGCGGAGGCGGGGTTCTCGAGATACTCCTACCCTCATTCCCCCCTGTAAGAGGGGCGTTGGGCGGAGTTACTACCATTTACATTCTTGGCACAGAATAATATAAACTTTTAAAAGAAATAGGTATTACTTTATCATGGTAATTAGGAATACTCATGATTTATTAAGCCAAATGATTTAAAAAGGTATTACTTAAGCTATTTTGCATCATTTACTTCAATTTCAGTATTATCGTTTATTGAGCCACTCCCTAAAATCAGCATATGTTTTCCTATAGAGCTCTGATGACTCAAGCTTCCTAATGTTTCTCTTGTACTTAATTGCTTCACCAATAGTGTGTATTCCTTTAAGCTTAATCCATTCATTAATAGGTATACCATGCTCCTTCTGTATTCTATCCCTATAAAGGTCTGGTAGTACGTTAAATGCGCAGAATGGAATAACCTTACCTCCCGGAACAAGGTAGTGTATACCGCACCTCATAACTCTTTGTATATCGTAATTGTAAAGGTCCATGAAATGCATCATTCCTATGTAAAGGAATTTGTAGTGGAATTCTCCGAGTGCTTCATAATTGTGTCTTACGAAAATATTGTATATTAGCTTCCACAAGTTAATGTCTTTAGGTTGTTTTTCGGAATCAATGAATTTCCTTAAATTGTAAAGTATTTTAAGACCTACAATGTACCTGTTCTTACCTCTCCTTAATTCCTCCGTTTTCTCTTTTAAATACTCGAAAAATCCTTCAATATCAACAAACTCCGTTATTGGAGTGAACTCTACTGTTCCATCACTATTGTGTTTTACGTAAACATAGGTTGCCATACCGCAGGCCGGGTGAATGGGCATGTGTAGCTTTGGTTCTCCCGTAAATGCCTCTATGAAATCGGATATAACGTCTGTTATTGGAGTAGGGTACCATGCATCCCTACTTATTTGTCCATCGGTTTGTTCTTCAATATACTTTATTGCGTCAGGTATTGTTACTCTTGAGCGTTCTCTTTCGCTCTTAGGCATTTGCCCTGTTAAAGAGACTGGTTGGAAATTAACTCCTCTCACAATATCCATGTTTTTCGCTGCGAAAACAATTATTGCACCTAATTCGTCAGTGTTCCATCCCCTAATAATCGTAGGTACGAGAACAACACTTGTCATCCCTGCTTTTCTAAATGTGTTGAAAATGAAGGGTATTTCCCAATGATTCTTAAAGTTAACTGAAGGGCTTACACCATCGAAACTTAAGTAAACAGTGTTTAACCCTACTTCTCTAAGTTTCTTAGCTAATTCAACACCGTTAGGATCATAAGCAAACCTTAGTCCGTGAGTGTTTAGCTGAATATGTTTTATACCATGCTCTTTAATCATTTTAACAATTTCTGCAAGATCGTCTCTAAGTGTTGGTTCTCCACCGGTTAGCTGAACAGCTAATCCACCATGAGGATATTGTTTTCTCAAATTACGAATCATTTCCCTTAGTTCTTCAAGTGTTGGTTCATAAACGTAGCCTGCTTTCTCAGCATAGAAGAAACAGTACCAGCATGAAAGATCACATCTATTGGTTAAAACAATGTTTGCTAAAGCAGTATAAGTCATATGGTATGGGCATAAGCCACATGTGAATGGGCATGGAGCATTAGCTTTAGTATAAGTTATTTTAATAGACTTACTTGGAACTTCCCATTTAAGGGCTTTACGGAAAAGCTCCGAATCACCCCAATAAACTTCCTCTATTTCACCATGTTCAGGACATATTCTCCTAATCCAAACCTTTCCTTCTCTTTCAAAAATAATTGCTGGAAGCATCCTATAACATACTGGACAAAGAGATTGTGTTTTTCGAATAAGTTTTTCCCCAGGTTTAACCTTGGGAATGGGGCCTCCAATCTTAAAAGTTCTTCCAAAAGCCTTAATCGATACTTCAACAAAACCCTTACGCACATTCCCTTCACTTTCAGTCATCATAATTTACCTCATAAATTCTAAAACAGCCTTTCAGCTAGTCTTAAAGGTTGAATGATAGAATAAAAGTTTTCCGTTTGTCCTACCGCTTCATTCTATTTAAAACTGTTGTCTTTTGTGTCTGCGGTAGGGACTTCCACCTTGCCCATAGAGATTTGGGCATCCCTATGGGCTCATGGGCGGCATTCGACCCGAACAGCATACGGGTCGCATCTAAGTTATACCCTGCGGGGCTTGGAGCGTGGCTCCCATTACCTCGTAGGGCTTTTAAGAGAATATTCCAGCATGCAACAACGTCACGATACCATAGTTCTCCGCCTTTACTGCATCTACCTATCCTAGAACCATTACTGTAAGTTATTGGAGCATTATGAATAGGGCATATTCTTGAGGTGTTCTTCGGGTTTACGTAGATTACTGGTACACCGTATTCTCTAGCTTTCTTCTCTACTGTCTTTTGAATTCCTCTGAAGCTTGCTTGGAATATTCTGTGGCGTAACTGTTTATCCTTTATCTTCTTAATCATGTTATTGGCGGGTTTCTTACCGAGCTTCTCAAGAACAATAGCGTATTGTTTCTCATAAGCAACCTTTACGATTATGTTCGCTAACTTCCACTTAATGTCTTGCTTCTTCCTCTTTTCCTTAAGCTTCCTTAAAGCTTTCCTCTTAATTCTTGACTTCGCTCCATATAGTTTATCATATTTCTTCTGTATCTTCCTCCTACGGTAATAGTATCCGAGAACAAGTTTCTTCATACTAGTCTCAAGGAGATATGCTACACCATCAAACAGCATGGCAATATTGTTCTCATTAACATCAATAGGTAAATATCCCTTGGGTTTATACTTCTCAACTTCTCTGATAAATATTAAATAGATTATAAGTTGTCTATTCCTCTTATTAAGCTTAATTCTAGTCTCATTTGCTAATTTCCACCCGCGATTAATGTATTTCCAGTACTGTTTATGAGGCTTATACTTCACTATTTCCCATCCCTTATGGGTAGCTATCTTAATGGATGTTAATCCATTGGGTTTCCATAAGTGGTCGTCAAGCCAAATACTAATCCTCCTAATTTCTGGGTATTTCCTTTCAGCTAATTCAAGCTTCTTTAGTCTTAGGAAGCTCTTGGCCCTCGTAGAAGCATCTTGACAAGCAGTATGTACATAGTGTGATGGTAACTGTGGGTATAGATTTCTCATTTTACGGTACTTCAAAGCCTTAAGCTTTATGAAGCTCTTAACCCTACTTTTAACAGCATAGAGAACAAGTTGCTCAACAATGTTACGATACATATACTCAAGCTCGATAAAGGTATGAAATACTTTCCTTGGTAATCTAGTACTCTTAACTATAACTGTCCTTGATACTCTAATCATTCTTTTTACCTCTTCTAGGAGCTTCTTAAATCCCTCAGTAAACTTCTTTTTTTTTCTGTGACTCCTCATACCATATAGCTTGCTAGCGAAGCTTGTTACGATTACCAATAGGTGTTCAGCTAATTCTTAATAAGTATCTTTTGGTTCTTCACCTTAGATAACCTCTATTCTAACTCCATACTGTGTATTCTAAGTATTCAAAACTAAACCTCGTAAGTCCACCTCTATGTAATTACCACTACATCTACATGCCTATTAACCATGCAATTAAAGAGTTTCAATAAACCTCTACGATTAGACTTTAAAACCACTAGCTATATCACTAAGAATGTCTATGACCCTATAACCTTTAGCAGTACAGTACCGAGTAAGGTGTTGGGTTTGTTTCTTCAGATCGCTTTTCTGGTCATTAGAGCTTACATGGGCATAGATGATGGCTCTAACTTCCCTAATCCTCTCCCGCCTACAATCTTCTCTATTTCGCTTTCTGATATCATCTACCTACCAGTAGGTGTTTTAACAGCACGTATCTTACTGGAATAAATCCACTTCTTCAAAGTAACAAAACTAGTATCAAGCCTTTCTTGGAGGCAGCAATCTCTCCGTTAACTGCTATTCTCCGATATAAAATGATACGATTTGAAATATCTTGGAAGTCTCCCCTAATAGTTCATTAACGCTGTTAAATTCATGTTTTGAACCGATAGTTTTAAAGGAAACAAAGTGTCTTCTAAAATAGCAAGTTTCTCTACATTACGTTATGAGGTAATCTTATGGAAGCAAAGTTTAGCGTAATCGTGGTTAGCGATAGGATAGCTGAGGGAAAAGCTGAGGATGTAAGTGGAAAATACGTTATGAGGAAATTAGTGGAAAAAGGTTTTAATTACTCATTATACGTTGTGGTTAGGAATAGGAGGGATGAAATTCTTAGTGCTTTAGATAAGTCTAGGAAGAAAGGGGCAAATGTAGTTTTACTTATTGGGGGAACAGGTTTAGGGCCTAAAGACATTACAGTGGATGTTGTTGAAAGCGTTGCTGAAAAGAAAATACCTGGGTTCGGAGAACTCTTCAGATACCTTACGTTTAAAAAGGAGGGAGCTAAATCCTGGCTTACAAGAGCAACTGCAGTAATTTACCGTGGAATGATTGTTTTCGTAACCCCAGGTTCCCCGAATGCTGTAAAGCTTGCTTTAGAGGAAATAATTTTACCTGAAATATGTCATGCAGTAAAGGTTGCTTCAGGGGTGAGTCATTGGAATGAAAAACATGGCTAAACCCGTAACCATAGCTTCAATTTACGCTGCACTTTACGCAACAATAACAATATTGGAAACAGTAACCGTAGGAACACTAGCTTATGGACCCATACAAGTTAGAGTTAGTGATGCACTACTACCACTACCCATGATTCACGGAATACCTGCAGCCATAGGATTAGCCATAGGATGTTTTGTAGCAAACGCTTACGCAACAGGAAACATCATAGACATTGTTTTCGGAAGCATAGCAAACCTCGTAGCAGGAGTTTTAGCAGCAAAAGCATCTAAAGGAAAACCGTTTCTAGCATCAACATATGCAGTATTAGCAGTAACATTAATAGTAGGAACATACCTACCACTACTATTCCCAATACCACTATGGTTCTCATACGCAAGCATACTCGCAGGAGAAGCAGTAGCAATATACCTTATAGGATACCCACTACTAAAAATACTACAGAAACACATGCGCACACACCTAACCTGATTTTTAAACAAACAAATAAAAAACAAATGAAAAAACAATCTCATGAAACACCATAACCAAAAAATATAATATAAAACCATAACAAAAATTCCATAATACC
>CAYOTT010000008.1:0-34550 GCA_964406965.1 uncultured Desulfurococcales archaeon
CAACCATGTGGAAATCGTTGTGGCCATGAAACTCTATTTGAGAACCAGAAATACCAGCATCTTCTATTAAAGCCTTAATTATCTTCGGTATGCTTCTAGGTAAAGGTGCATGTTCAAAAGGTAATCCAACACCTAATGTATCCGCAACTTTAATGATTACTTTAGAACCATATTTTTCACTTAATCTAAGTATTTTCTTTACAAACGGAATTACGAAGCCGTAAATATCTGAACGTGTAATATCTTCTAAGGTAGCTCTAACAGTTAACCCAGACTTTAAAGCTTCCTCAATAACTGAGAGGTATTTTTCCTCTGCCCTCTTTCTATTTAAGTGAAGTTTGTAGTAAATGTGGTAGTCAGAAATGGAAGTTAAAATTACTGCCTCGTCAAACTTAGCATCTAAAACAAGTCTTAAATCACTCATGGTAGCTCTAATCCAAGCAATAGGTTTAGGATATTCATAACCTAGCTCGTAAATTTTACGCGCAACTTCTCTATCCTTGCTCGTGTAAAGAAATAGTTCGGAACTATAAATAACACCTTTAGGACCACTAAGTTCATGGAGTAATTCATAAATTTTAACCGATTCATTTACATTAAATGGCCTCCAACCTTGCTGCCCGTCTCTTAAAGTAGTATCAGTAATGTAAATATCGTGAGAAAGAGAATCATAATTAAACCTAGGAGGTAAAGAGAACGGGAAAAGCTTCTCAAAGAAAACAGGTTCTCTTATCATTCATTAGCACCTTTATGTCCTTGGTAATTGCTGGCCCATGAAGTATACTTAAACTTTTCGAGAAATACAATGTACGAAATATAAGACTGTGTAGGTGCGTGTATCGTACGTGAAGCTATTGTAATATTCAAAATAATTACTTCATTAAGAGAGAAGGAAATTAATCATATAGAAAGTTAGTGCTGATACTAGTGGAACAGAAATGTTATCGTCTATAAACCATTGTTTCTCGGAAATTGTTGCTAAAACAGCTAACAATACGCCTAACGCGCCTATAAGAACAAAGCCTATAATGGAAGATGTAATAAGCATTGCTAAGCTTCCTATCCAATGTTTACAGCGTTCTCTACATACCCTAGATCTTACAAGTCCCGTAATAGCATCGCCTACAGCCATAAATAACATTATTGCTGCAGCTACCTCTCTTAAGTCCCAAAATATTATTGAAAGAATAGCAAAACTTGTAGCAAAGTAGACTTCACCTAAGTTTCCTTTTAATTGAAACCACCCCATAACGCTACTTTTTAAATGATGTATAAGTAAGAATAGTGTAATCATAACGCTGTATATGAAGAAAGCATAAGGCTCTTTAAACACGTAAAGATACATTAGTATTGCTGGTGTTACTGATAAATGAATAATTTTTCTATTAACCCAAGGGTTCTTTAACTTCTTTGTCCCGAAAACCGTTGCACCTATTATAGCGGCTGCAGGTATTGCAATTACAAAATCGTTAATAAAGTATTCCCATGAGAAAGGGGGAATCGCGAATTTCATTTCCTCATCCACTGATTTCATAGTGAGTAGAAGATTTTAATAAGTTTTATAGATAAACATGTGTCTCCTTTTAAACTATTTAGTCCTCAATAATGCTCCTACATTAAATATTTAAACATTTAATGTAAGAACTTGTTATTCTAGAATTTTTCCATTATAACGATGTGATTATAAGTAACTTTTTATAAATCCTTGCCCTCTAAGAGGGTTGTAGATTCTAAAAAGGAGGTGTTTATTTGTAGATGTCATTACGTGTCGCTAATAATATGCTTGAACTAATAGGTAATACACCAATAGTTAGACTAGCTAAGATAGATAAAGACTATCCTTTTGAAATTTGGGGTAAATGCGAGTTTATGAACCCAACAGGCAGTATTAAGGATAGAATGGCTTACTACATAATTAAGGAAGCTGAAAAGCAAGGTAAACTAAAGCCTGGTATGACTATTCTTGTTCCTACAACGGGAAACACTGGAATAGCTTTTGCTGGTATAGGAGCGTATCTTGGATATAAAATAGTCATAGTAATGCCTGTTGAAATGAGCTATGAAAGAAAAATGCTTGACATGCTTTACGGAGCCGAGCTAATATACACTCCTGGAGGAGAAAGCGATGCTATGGGAGCTTTAGAATACGCTAGGAAACTTGCTAAAGAATATCCTGAAAAATACTTCGTAGCTGAACAATGGGATGACGAAGCAAACATGAAAGGGCATTATGAAACAACAGGTAAGGAAATAATTGAGCAGCTAAACCCTAAAGAAATAAAGTTGTTTACTGCTGGGATAGGTACTGGGGGAACGCTAATAGGTGTAGGTAAAAGACTAAAAGAAGCAAATCCTAATGTTAAGGTTGTTGCAATGGAGCCTGCAGAATGCCCTACTGCAGCTTATTGGTTCTGGAGGAAGGGTAAAGCATGGGGTAGGCATGAAATAGAAGGTATAGGTGATGGATTTGTACCGGCAATAATACAGAGACATATCAATGTAATTGACGACTTTGTCTTAGTAAGTAGCGATGAAGCAGTGGAAATGGCTAGAAAAATAGCTAGGTTAGAGGGATTAGCTGTAGGTATATCTTCGGGAGCTAATGTTGTAGCTGCAATAAAAGCCGCTGAAAAATACGGTATAAGGGAAGGAAAAGTGGTAACGATTTTACCAGATTATGCAGCAAGATACTTTAGTACAAGACTCTTCTTAAAGAGAAGATTAACACCAGAAGAGCATAGAAGAATGCTTGAACTTGCACGAACAGATTAAAGTAGGTTCTAGTTTTTCCTAAAACTAATTCTTTAAAATGGTTAACTAAGGTTATTGAACATCTACCGGTACTGTTAAAAATTTGAAAAGATAAAGCTTAGATACTTACATGCACTATGTCGATATTAAACTTACTACTTCTCCTATGTCATCTTTAGGTCTATAACCTACTGTGTGTTTAAGTGATTCTATAAAGTCTTCAGACTTTAAATGCCTTATGAATTCTTTTACCACAGTTTTGTTTAAAGAAGAGAGGTTTATGAGAAAGTCGTACTCTTCCTCTCTTAAAGGTATAAAGTCTAAGCCATAAGCTTCAGCAACATATCTTAACCCTACTCCTGCATCCGCTTTCCCAAACTTTATGGCTGCGGCAACAGCGGAATGTGTTTTTGCTTCAAACCAGTATCCATCAATTTTCCCTATGATATCTTCTATTGCAAGATTTCTTTTCTTAGCAATTTCTTCTACTAAAATATCTATTAGCGTTCTTGTTCCTGAACCTTTATTTCTGTTAATGAATCTTACATTTTTATCTATGATGTCCTCAAAACTTTTGATTCCTAAGGGATTACCTTTAGAGACCATTATTCCCTGTTCCCTGTAGTAGCCTTTAACAAGTGCAGCATTTTTTACACTATATCTTTTAATAAGGGGCGTGTTGTATGTTTTTGAGGTCTTATCTAGAAGATGTATTCCTGCAATATCTGCTTCTCCTCTCTTAATAGCAAGTAATCCTCCTAAAGACCCTATGTTTAATAGTCTCACATTATATTTTTCCCTAAAAATTTCAAACAACTTTTCAACCATGGGGCAATGGCTTCCCATGAAGTTTAAATCTGTACCAAAATTTGAGGAAAATAAATGAACGGTAACTTCACTATTTTCTTCAATGAAACTTATGTTCTCCGGAATAACAATGTAGCCGTCGCTTCTTGTGAGCCTTACAATACTACCACTATCGCCGCCTACAGGATAAGCTGACCATTTTCCATCGCCTCTACGTATTAAAGCCACTGGAACATATGTTCTTCTCCCCTTCTCCCCAAAAATCCTTAATGGGAGAATAGCTTTAACCGTACTATTTTCTTCAACACGGAGACCAGCAAGCTTCCTTATTACCGGTTTTACTATTAAATTATAGTTCATGAGGCAGGAAACAGGGTAACCTGGTAGTCCAAAAATCAGTTTCCCGTTCACTATAGCGATTATTGTTGGTTTACCAGGTTTAATATTGAGTCCATGAACTATGATGCCTGGCGAACCTATTTCGTCAAGAACCCTATATAATAGGTCTCCAGCGCCTGCCGACGTACTACCAGATGTTATTATTAAATCATACTTTCTCAACGCTTTACTAATAACTTTCTTAAGTTTAGTGTAAGAGTCAGGAATTACACCTAATATTTCAGGCAAACCGCCATCCTTTATAACCAATGAGTACAGTGAAAAGGAGTTTACATCATATATTTTACCATATTTTAAAGGACTTCCGGGCTGTTGAAGTTCGTTTCCGGTACTTATAATCGCGATTACAGGCTTCCTATAAACCAGAACTTTCCTAATGCCAACAGCTGCTAAGGCACCTATGATTTGTGGTGTAAGTAATGTTCCCTTATACGCTACCGTTTCACCTAACATAACGTCTGAAGCCGTTTGAGCAACATTACCCCCTGGAGGAACAGGCTTAAAAACTTCAACAATGTCTCCTATTCTACGTGTAAATTCAACCATAACCACAGCATCTGTGCCTGGCGGTAGTAGAGCTCCAGTAGCTATTTCAACAGCTTCTCCATGTTCCACGCGAAACTGCGGTGTTTCACCTGCTTCAACCCTACCTATAATTTTAAGCCTAACTGGCCTATCTTCTCTAGCTCCAGCAACATCTAAGCTTCTGATAGCATAGCCGTCAACAGTTGCTCTATCAAATGGTGGAACGTCAACTTTTGCTATAACATCTACAGCTAATACCCTGTTTAAAGCGTTTTCTAAAGTTACTTCCTCTACCCCTAAAGGCCTAAGTTTAACATATCTTTCTATTTTCCTCATAGCCTCTTCAGGAGTTATTAGTTTATGAAATATTTTTCTCTTATACATAGCATTCTCATTCTCCAATAGGGTTTGTTAAAATGACCTCTACTTCATCTCCTTCATCATATCCTTCTACATTCTCGGGTACAATCAGTAATCCATTACCTTCAATTAAAGTGGAAAGTATGCCTGAACCCGTAACCATAAGGGGTTCGATAAGTACTTCGTTATTTTTCTTAAAAACCTTTACTCTAACGTAACCTCTAATACCTGGCTCTACATAAACTCTCCTAACAAGTCTTCCTTTAATAGTAGGTTTTGGCGGAATTTTTGAGCCATATATGCTATAGTATATTGGCTCAAATACGGCTATAAGCTCAGTAAATGTTGCTACAGGGTAGCCCGAAAGCATAAACACCGGTTTCCCTTTAACTGTAGCTACGGCCATGGGTTTACCTGGCTTTATAGCTACTCCGTGGAGAAAGAAGTCGGGATTTAATTTTTTAACCGCTTCCACAGTGAAGTCTCTAAGACCAACACTTGTTCCACCAGTTGTGAACACGACATCGGATTTTGAAAGAGCTTCTCTAACTTTTAAACTAATCACTTCAACTTCATCAGGAACTATTTCTGTATAAACAACGTTAACACCTAATTCGCTAAGAAACGCTTTTACAAGATACATTGTTGAGGAAACTATTTTTCCAGGCTCAATTTTTGAACCTAAAGGTATTAATTCGTCTCCAACCCCTAATACGGAAGCTTTAAGCCTGTCAAAAACCTTAATTTCAACTATGTTAAGTGTTGCTAACAACCCTACATGCCAAGGTTTAATGACCTCGCCTTTTCTAACAATTAGCTGACCCTTCCTAACATCCTCACCTTTAAGAGAAACATTGTCCCATGGAGCAACAGGTTTCATTATTTCAACTTCACTATTTGATAGTTTTTTAGCATATTCAGCCATAACAATAGCATTTGCGCCTAAAGGTAATGGTGCCCCGGTCGTTACTTCAACACATTCTCCCTTCTTTACAATATACTTTTCAGGAGTATCATTGGTATGCATAAATCCTATTAACTTGAGTACTGCAGGATTGAACTGTGATGCACTAGATACATCTTCAGCCCTTACAGCGAAGCCGTCAACTGCGCTTCTATGATATGGTGGGTAATCGAATGAAGCATATATGTTTTCTGCAGCAAAGTATCCTACAGATTTTACAACATTTACTTTAAGAACATGTGGTTTAATACTAATTTTTGTTTTAAGCGCTTTAATTACATCTTCAACACTGTTAAGAATCCTAATGAACCTATATTTCAAAATGAACCATCCCATTTCACTACATGTTTAACATGGATTAGTAATTTATTTAGCACATTAAGCATTTAAATTGGTAACTATTTTCGTAAAATGTGTTAAAAGTGAAAGAAAGAAGTTTTGTATAAACTAGTTTACTTTGGAGCTTCAACAACTTCTACGATCTTTCTTCCCCGGGTCCAAGCAATGGCTTCAAGAATTATTAGAAGAACTATAGTACCTACATGAGCTCCTATGTCTGCAGGAACCTCTACAGCCTTAGACTCTGGAAAGATAGGTGCTTCAGCATATCCTAACGCTATTATTGCGCCAGCTAGCAGTAGTACTATTATAATCCATGTACCAAATAATATATCTCTTTCTTTGCCCTTAACTTCGTATTTTGCCAAAAGTCTTCACCAATAATATATGCTCTTAACCTAAATATATAAATTTTAACCAACAACGTTCTTGAAGATAGAAAAATTTTTTTATCTTAGAACAATACAATAATAACGGAATTTATTACCTTCGGGTTTGGTGATATTAGATGCAAATAGATATAATATGGTTAATAAATTACATTGACGGAATTGTCTGGGGCCTACCAATGATCATACTGCTAGTGTCGACTGGTGTTACGCTAAGCATTCTCGGCGGCTTCTTCCAGATAAGGAAGTTCCCGCTTGCCCTTAAAACAATGATGTGGAAGGGTAAGAGAGGAGCAGGAGAAGTCCATCCCTTCAAGATTTGGGCTGCTGTCATGGGTGCTACGATCGGTGTAGGTAACATTGCTGGCGCGTCTACAGCAGTTCACCTAGGAGGTCCTGGTGCAGTATTCTGGATGTGGATCTGCGCTCTTTTAGGTATGGCTACAAAATCAGCTGAAGTAACATTAGGTATGTGGTCTAGAAGAATACTACCAGATGGCAGAATAGAGGGAGGAACAGTCTATTATGTTAGAAGAGTTCCCATAGTAGGTCCAGCACTAGCTGTACTTTTTGCCTTATTCGCTTGGATTGCTGCTTTCGGTATAGGCAACATGGTCCAGGCAAACAACGTAGCTTTAGGAGCAGAGTATGTAGCTAAAGCATTTGGTGTAACCACGCCTGAAGGAATATTTAACGTTAGACTTGCAGTAGGTATTATAATGGTTATTGCTACGGCCCTAGTCGTCCTAGGAGGTATAAGAAGAATTGCCGAAGTTGCCAACTATATGATACCCTTCATGTCGGCATGGTACATCATATTCGGCATAGGCTTATGGATATTGTTTGGTCACAATCTTGGAGACACAATAGCAAAGATATTCACCTATGCGTTCTCACCCATGGCTGCAGCAGGCGGTTTAGCAGGCTGGACAGTGTATTCAGCTATTAGATACGGCTTCGCTAGAGGATTATTCTCCAATGAAGCAGGCTTAGGAAGTGCTCCGAACGCCTATGCATTCGCTGAGTCAGACCATCCAGGAAGACAAGGCTTCTACGGCGTATTCGAAGTATTCATGGACACCATAGTTATCTGTACAGTAACAGTCATAGCAGACATAACAACTCAAGCATATATTGAGAAACCAGAGCTTTCAGGCGCAGCATTAGCTATGGAAGCGTTCTTCAGAGGATATGGTTATTGGGCACCAGTAATTATGAGCATTGCCCTAGGTCTATTCGCCTACACTACGCTTCTAACATGGGAATGGTATGGTGAAGTTAACTGGAGATACTTCTGGGTAGTTATACTAAAGTTACCTGAAAAGCCAATGATATGGTTATGGAGAGTTCTCTGGATAGTGCCTATTATACCTGCAGCAGTTGCTGGAGCATTATTCGAAACATTCTGGACATTCTCAGACATGGCTAACGGTCTAATGGCTATTCCGAACCTAATTGCAGTAGTGTACTTCGCTCCGGTAGCGATTAAGCTAATTAAGGACTTCTACAGCAGACACGTCTATGTAACAGGAGAGGTTACTGGTGGACCTGCACCAGCAACTGAAGCAGTTAGAGAATTTGTTAAAGACTTTGTAAGATCCATGTACACACCAACATATAAACTAATAACTGAGAAGAATGCTTAAAGTGATGAAAGTTTAAATAAACTTTTTCTTTAAATATTTCGTCTCTCTTTCTTTTCGCTAACATTAGTTTAAATAACGGTAAGTGTAACTTAGCATTCACTTACATTATCCACACATTCCGGGGGAACATATTTTACAAGTCTGATATGATGTGACCCTATGAAAACTTTGTAGCCGCTTTTTCTAAGGCATTCAGCATTAACTTTTAAAATTACGACTACACCACCGTGTTTTCGCGCCGTTTCACATGCTTCATTAGGGTCCAAGGTTAAATGTACGTACTTTCTTCTCGTAGGCTTTATTCCTTCCTTTAAAATATACTTTAACCTTTCACTTGAGGTGCCATGATATAATGTTTTTACATGTTTGTCTTCTTCATATTTAATTTTAATGTTAAGTGAGATGTTGTGGCCATAACGTGCTCTTACCATATTGTTTTTAAGTTCAAATCTGCCTTTTGGGTCAAGCACTACTAGGGCTATAATGTGTTCTTCTGTAACCCACCAGTAATGTTCACGATTTCCCCAGAAATTCCTAATACCATAGACTATGTCGTCAATATTAACCCATCCCTCATTATCCATTTCTACCTTAATTGATTGAGGAGAATGTCTTAAAATAAATGATAGAAGCTTGCTTAAACGTAAGCGCTTACCGGAATCCATTAGAAGAATTGCTTCTTTACCGCAGTGAAGCTCATCTTCAACGTATTTTCCGCAAACAACGCATTTGTAAATGTTTTTCATTTTACTAAATACCCATGCAGTATAGTATCATAATGTAACACGTATAAGCTTAGATTTTAAAGGTTTTGGCGTTATTCTTTGATAGAAAAATTGTTAGTTAACATTACATATTATGTGAAATAAACCCACTACTCTATGTTTAGCTATTAAGAAAAAATTTATTATGTCCATTTGAGTATTTTGGAGTCGGTGAAAAATATATGAAATTAGCAAAAGCAGTTTCGAAAACCGCGGCAATAGCTGTAGCGCTGATTGTAATAATAGCTGTAGTTGCCGGAGCATACTTTGCAATGCAGCCTAAACCTTCTCCATCACCTTCACCAACTTCGCCTACTGAAACAACGCCTACGGAAACGGTAAAGAACCAGATAGTAATAGGTGTTACAGACAAGGTTTCTGACTTAGACCCTGCTAATGCATACGATTTCTTCACATGGGAGGTTTTACAAAACACTATGGAAGGTTTAATGAAGTATAAACCTGGAACAACAGACCTAACATACGGTATTGCTGAATCATATGAGGTAAAAGAGGATGGTAAAGTATATATTTTCCACTTAAGAAAAGACCTAAAATTCGCTGATGGAACACCATGTACTGCAAAAGACGTTGTAAGATCTATTAAGAGGGTTATGCAAATTAACGGTGACCCTGCATGGCTAGTTACAGAGTTTGTAGAGGATGTTGAAGCCTTAGATGATTACACAGTTAAGTTTACTTTGAAGAAGCCAGTATCCTACTTCCCTGCATTAGTTGCAACACCACCGTACTTCCCAGTTCACCCAGCATATAAACCTAATGAAATAGACAGTGATCAAACAGCTGGTGGAGTGGGACCTTACAGAATAGTTAAATGGGTTAGAGATCAAGAACTCGTTTTAGAAGCTAATCCATACTATCATGGTGAACCTCCTAAGATAAAAACAGTCATTATAAGGTTCTACAAGGATGCTACTACGCTGAGACTAGCTCTTGAAAGAGGAGAAATAGATATTGCTTGGAGAACACTTAACCCAGCTGATATTGAGAGTTTAAGGAAGAACCCGAATTTCCAAGTAATAGAGGTTCCCGGGGCAGCCATAAGATACATTATAATTAATGTTAAAATGCCTGGAACAGACAATAAGCTTGTAAGACAAGCGTTAGCGGCCGCAGTTGATAGAGTTGATATTTCCGAGAGAGTATATCTTGGAACGTGGACCCCACTATACAGCCTAATACCTGAGGGTATGTGGAGTTATAAACCGGTTTTCAAGGAGAAGTTTGGTGAGAAAGCAAATCTCGAATTAGCTAAGCAATTACTTAAGGAAGCCGGGTACAGCGAGGATAATCCATTAGAAATAGAGTTATGGTATACGCCAACACACTATGGAGACACAGAGAAGGATCTTGCCGCTGTTCTGAAGGAGCAATTTGAAGCAACAGGTATGATTAAAGTAACAGTTAAAAGTGCAGAATGGTCTCAGTATTTAGACTTTGCACGTAAAGGTGCAATGCAGCTTTCACTATTCGGATGGTATCCTGACTACATTGATCCAGACGACTACACGACACCATTCTTACATGGTGAAGCAAATAAGTGGACAGGTTCAGGATACAATAATCCAGAGGTTAATGAATTACTTGATGAAGCAGCAGTTAAGTTAACACCTGAGGAGAGAACACCATATTATGAACGAGTACAAAATATTCTTGCAGATGAAGTACCAATAATACCGTTAGTTCAAGGGAAACTATTTGTAGTAGCTAAGAAGAATGTTGGAGGAATAATGCTGGATCCAACAATGCAATTCAGATATTGGCTACTATACTGGAAGGAGTAAATTAAATAACAAGCAATTTTCATTAACATTTTTAAACACAATTTTTCTCTTACTCTACGTAAGGCTACTCAAAAACTTTCAGTTGCGCATAGGTATAGCATTAAATGTTTAAGGTAGATTGTTCATGGCATCACTCAGAACGTACATAGTAGTTAGAACATTAATGACTATCCCTATAATACTTATACTTCTCACGTTAGTCTTCGTAATCTTACGTATAATGCCGGGGGACCCTATAACATCAATGATAGGAATGAAAGCTCCACCAGAATATATCGAAATGCTTAAGGAGAAAGCAGGGTTAAATAAACCGCTCATAATACAGTATTTTGATTATCTTTTCGGAATCTTTAGGGGGGATTTTGGAAGATCACTTATTTGGGGCGAAAGACCTGTTCTTCAGGAAATACTTGATCATCTTCCAGCAACAATAGAGTTAACAATATTTGGATTCGCTGTAAGCATAATAATAGGTTTAATTACTGGAACAATTGCTGGAGTGAAAAGTGGAACCAAGACTGATACATCACTTAGAATCTATAGTATTCTAGCTTATGCTACATTTATTCCATGGCTTGGAATGATGTTTCAACTAATTTTCGGTGTTTATCTTAAAATATTGCCTGTTGGAGGAAGAATAAATCCATCATTAACGATAAATTGGAGACCTCTAACAGGACTTTATGTTTTAGATGGCTTACTTACCGAAAGAATAGACATAACTATTGATGCTTTAAAACACTTAATACTTCCATCAATTACTTTAGGAATAGTTCTTTCAGGAGCTTATACTAGACTTGTTAGAGCAAATATAATTGAGGTTTTAGGGCAAGACTTTGTTAGAGCGGCGAAGGCAAGAGGTTTAAGTGAAACAAAAATTCTTAGGCATGTGCTAAAAAACGCCTTTATCCCAATATTAACAATGATGGGACTTCAGTTTGCAATACTCTTAACAGGTGCCGTGCTTACTGAAACAACTTTTTCATGGCCAGGTATGGGTACGTTCCTGCTTGAAAGGATAAAGTACGTAGATTACACAACGATTCAAGGAACGATAGTTTTCTTTGCTCTCTTCGTCTCAATAGTGAACCTTGTTGTTGATATACTATATGCTCTAATAGATCCCAGAATAAGATATTAGAGGTTAAAGGTAATGAACCTGGTAAATGTGGTTATGGATAAGTTAAGGATGCGTGGTTTATTGGAAAATGCCAACGCCCTTTTCAAAGCTGGCTTAATAATAGTCGTAGGTATAATAGTTCTCTCGATTCTTGCACCAATACTTACACCATACAGTCCAATAGTTGGGACAGGGGATTCTCTTGAACCGCCATCGCTTAAACACCCTATGGGAACAAATAACTTAGGATACGACATGTTTTCAAGGATACTTTATGGAGCACGTACCGTTTTAACAGTGGTTATTGCAGCAACACTTCTCTCAATGTCTATAGGTGTGCCATTAGGTTTAATTTCAGGTTACTATGGTGGAAAAGTGGATAGAGCATTGTCCATAGTTATGGATAGTATGTATGCTTTTCCAAGCTTAATACTGGCCTTAGCTATAGCAGCAGTTTTAGGAGCAAGCCTCATAAATGCCATAATAGCTATTGCTGTAGTTTATGTTCCAACATATTTCAGAATGGTTCGTGGACAAGCACTTTCAATAAAATCGCTACTATATGTTGAAGCAGCGAGAGCTCTTGGAGCATCAGACTTTAGAATAATTTCAAAATATGTTTTCCCTAACTTATTACCGACAGTTTTAGTTGTGTTTTCTATGAACATAGCAGATGCGATACTTACCGAAGCAGGCTTAAGCTTCTTAGGCTTTAGCGTACCACCTCCAACACCTGATTGGGGTGCTGATCTTAGAGCAGGCCACTCATATGTATTAGCAGGTTATTGGTGGTTAGTTGCGTTCCCAGGACTCATGATCATGCTTTTAGCTACAGGGTTCGCATTAATAGGCGAAGGTTTAAGCGACATTCTAAATCCCAGAAGAGAGGTTGTAAGGTAAAATGACTTTGCTTGAAATTCGAAATTTAAAGGTATACTACTATACTAGAAGAGGAGTAGTTAAGGCAGTTGATGATGTTTCGATAAGCCTAGATAGAGGAGAAATGGTCGGACTAGTAGGTGAAAGTGGTAGTGGGAAATCAACCTTAGGGTTATCGATAATAAGGGTGTTACCTCATCAGGCAAAGGTCGTAAGTGGCAGCATAGTGTTTGAAGGTATCGATCTTTTAAAGCTAAGTGAAAAAGAGATGAGAAAAATTAGGGGCAAAGAGATAAGCATGGTTTTTCAGGATCCACTAACAAGCTTAGATCCACTTCAAAAAATAGGTGACCAGCTCATTGAAACGGTACTTGAGCATGAAAGGAACCTCAGTAGGAAAGAGGCATGTGAAATAGCTAAGAAAACCCTTCAGGACGTAGGTATACCCTCGGAAAGAATGGATAACTACCCTCATCAGCTATCTGGAGGTCAAAGGCAAAGAGTAATGATCGCTTTAGCAACCATTCTAAAGCCAAAGTTAATTATAGCAGATGAGCCGACAACAGCACTTGACGTAATAGTGCAGGATAGAATAATGGATCTTCTTGCATCGTTAAAAAAAGAACTTAAGGTAACAGTGCTTCTCATAACTCATGACCTTGCATTAGCCGCTGAAAAATCGGATAAAATAGCTGTAATGTATGCAGGGCATCTTTATGAATATGGTGCGTCAAAAGATATTGTATCTAAACCTTTGCACCCCTATACGCAAGGATTAATAGATAGTATACCTGATGTCTTTGTGAAAAAGGAAATAAGGGAGATTAAAGGGCATCCGCCGGATCTAGTGAATCCCCCTAAAGGTTGCAGGTTCCATCCAAGATGTCCTCTTAGAATGGATGTTTGTAGTGTAAAAGAACCCCCCATAGTTAATGTGGATGGGAGACTTGTAAGGTGTTGGCTATATGCTCAGTGAATGGAGCGTGATAAGAAATGACAGTACTTACAGTTTTAAATCTTAAAAAGTATTTTCCGTTACAAAAGAGCTTCATAGAGCAACTAATAACTAGGAAAAAGCTTACAGTAAAAGCTGTCGATAATATATCCTTCAAAATAAGTGAGGGAGAAGTTTTCTCATTAGTAGGAGAGTCTGGATGCGGGAAAACAACAACTGGAAGGCTTATAGTTAGATTGGAAAAACCGGATTCTGGAAGAATAGTTTTTGAAGGTCAAGACATTACATTCGCTAATGAAAAACTTCTACGTCCTCTTAGAAGAAAAATGCAAATAATATTTCAAGACCCCTATGCTTCCCTTAATCCCAGAATGACAGTAGGTGATGCTATTGCAGAACCTCTCGTAATACACGGTATTATGAGTAAAAAGGAAGCTAAAGAGGAAGCCTTGAAAATGCTTGAAAGCGTTGGCTTAACTCCTTCCGTAACTTTTTACAAAGCATTTCCCCATCAGCTATCTGGAGGTCAAAGGCAAAGAGTGGTAATAGCTAGGGCAATGATTTTAAAACCTAAGTTTATTGTTGCAGATGAACCTGTATCTATGATTGACGTTTCACTTAGGGCATCTATATTGAAACTACTTATGAAATTCAAGAACATTTACAATTTAACAATGTTATTCATAACCCATGACCTAGCTGTTGCAAGACTAATATCGAACACCATAGCTGTAATGTATTTAGGGAAAATAGTTGAAATGGCACCTGTGGACGAGCTCGTTGAGAATCCTTTACACCCATATACGAAAGCTTTACTTTCATCAGTACCGACAATAGTGCCTCAAATGAAGAGAGAAAAAGTGGTTTTAAAAGGAGATGTACCTAGTCCCATAAATCCACCTTCGGGATGCCGTTTGCATCCGAGATGCCCATTAGCCATGGGAAAATGCGTTAAGGAGGAACCTCAGCTAAAATATGTCGGCAATGGGCACTATGTAGCATGCCATTTAGTGTGATCAGCTTTTGCAAAGATAAAGTATGTTGTAATAAGCCCAATTGCTGTAACAAAAACTCCTAAAATGCTTCCTTCAAGACCAAATGCTCCTCCCGTAAATATGCTATTACTGACTTTATACTTCACAATGAATATGGACGAAAAATATCTATGTCCACTTACAGGGAATCCTAAAAGTGCTTGGCTAAAATTCCAAAAAGTATGGTATAGTGTAGGGTAAACTATGGTTTTCCCGTAAATCATCATGATTGAAAGTAAAATTCCTCCCAACATTAACTGAATGAATGAGAATATACTATAACCTGGGTTTGATACGTGAAGAATTGCGAATAAGAGAGAAGTAGTGATTACTGAAGGAACTCTACCTACTGCTTTAACGAGGCTATTTAAAACGTATCCTCTGAAAACAGCTTCCTCTCCGAAGGAGGCAATAGCTATTAATGAGAAATGAAATATAGTGCACTCTAAGCATATTCTACTTAGATAAGTAATATTGTATATGCCACAAGCTAAACCTAAAGTTAAAGCTAAAATAACCAGTCCTAATCCTAAGGTTAAGGAGTAAATTGTTAAATTAGTAGAAACCCTAGTTAATGTAAAACCATAGTCTCTAAAATTTATGCCTCTAATTTTAATGAATAAATATATTATGAGCAACCAGTATGGTACAAGATAGGCTTCATGAATCTCTCTTAATGATGAAAAAGTCTTTAAGAAATACACTATTAATGCTGAGCCTAGAAATACTGCGATAAAGAAAAGTGTGGTGTAAAAAACCTCCTCGCCCTTGTTCACCAGACACCCCCTAATGTTTGAAGAGAGATTTCAGTTCAGCATATTTTTTAAGATAGTATTTACCTTTATTTGTAGCTCTATAAAGCCCCTTTACACGCTTATCCCCATAAATTTTTTCTTCAATAATCATTTTTTTCCCAATTAGCTCTTTAATATGTTTATTTAACCATGGTGTGTTTGTCTTTAGTGTGTAAAGAAGTTTAGTTTTAGTAATTCCCTTAAGCGATGCGGAAATTATTTTAGCATATATTTCATACTTAGAAATTTGAGGTCCCAATTCTTTAACAGCTAAAGTATGTACTACAGTTGTTGAGAAATGTTTTACTTGAGGAAATTTCTCAAAATTATTACTATTAATAATTTCGTTTAAGCCATTGTAGGCTACTAAAATGCTGTTACCATATTTTGTCGTATAGAATTTTTTGCGACTTTTTATAATAATTTCTTTAATAAGCTTCTTTCTTACCATAAAATTAATGTATTTTTGAACCTGCCTATAATTTAGATTTGACTCACGAAGTATTTGGGAAATCGAAGCGCCTGATGAACAAGTTCTGAGGATATCCATTATTATTTCCAAACTGCTTCTACGGTTTCCCCTATATGAGGTCATCTTTAAACAAAACCTAGGCTTTGAATAAACATAAGCGTAGTATAGGTATTAAGTATTTCCGTACAATATATTAGAGTGTTATGTTAGATCTTTGAGATAACCTTTTGCTTTAAATGTTAGCTCAATAAATTTCCTTAATAAGGTTTATTTGGACCTTGTATAACTATTGTCTATTAGGCTGGTTAAATTGCTTTTCAAAAAGCTAGTGACAAGTCATGTGGGTAGTTTCCCCTTAATCCATAGTTGGGAGAATATTAGAAGAATATTTAGAGATATGATCAGCATAGGAATTGACTTACCACCATTTCCTCAAATGAGGAACTTCATAGACATGTATCTTGAGCCTTTAGCTAAATTAGGGATACTTAGAAAATCAGGCACAATATACTTTGCTAGTGAAAAAGTTCTTCTCGAAGAAAAGCCTCCTCCCGTTGAAATACTTGAAGCAAAAATTACTGCGAATTTGGCAAAAGATGTGAAGTTTAACGGTATCCTCAGAGCTCCAATAACAGGGCCTTTTACCTTATCATCTAGAGTTTACCTATCTAAAGAAACTAATCTTTCATCAACAGCTTTAGCTAAGAAAGACTTAGTATTAGGGTTTTTTGCGGAATATGTAAGGTCCTTCGTGAAACAAATGGTTAATTTAGGATATAAGTTTATAGTTATAGATGAGCCGATACTTGCAAATATTGTTGGAAGAAAAATAATGCTTTACGATTATAGAGAAGAGGATATTGTAGAAACATATTCTCAAATACTTAAACCGGCTGTTTCCAAAGAAATTCTAAAGGGAACACATGTATGCGGTAAACTACCAAAACGCCTTCCCCAAATACTAGCTGAAGTTGATATATTAAGTGTTTTAAATCATGAATTCAAAGACAGCCCGGAAAATTACGAAGTATTTTCTAAAGAGCTTCTAGAAAAACATGGTAAAATATTGAGCCCTGGGATATTAAGCTCTAAGAGATTACAGGTTGAAAGTTTTGAAGAAACGTATGGGTTATTGAGGAAGCTTCTTGAAAAATTTGGTGAACGAGTAAATATTATATCGGCTGATTGCGGTTTTGGTGCATTAAGAACAGGTGAGACATCCAGTAGTGAAGCTTACAACATAGCTAAACACAAACTTAAGCTTCTCGCTAACGTAGTTAAGAGAGCTAATAAGGAGTTATTGAGGTTAAATGGTTAAAGTAATAGTAAAGCCGCAAAATATTGTTGTAGAAGTGGATAAAGGTACATTACTTATTGATGCATTAAGGAAGGCTATTCCATGGTTTCCTTCACCTTGCGGAGGATTTGGAATATGCGGTAAATGTAAAGTAAGAATTCTCCGGGGAAATGTAGGTTCACCAGCCGCTAATGAAAAACTGCTTAAAATTATAGATGAGGGATTTAGGCTTGCTTGCTTAACTACAGTAGAAGGAGATGTTGAAGTAGAAGTTCCATACACTAAGCCTGTCATCTATCCCATTATCTCAACAATAGATGTAAAGATCCCTATAAACCCTTGGATTAAATGGTGTATTGGTGAATTTAAAAAACCACTCTCTGTAACATCTAAGCCAGCTGACAAGTGTTTAGTTAAAAATATTAAAGCATCATACATTAGTTACAAAGCATTAAAAGAATTAAAGAGGCAAGTATTTGGGAAGAAACTTACTATTTTATCTTATGAAAACACTGTTTACAGAATAGACCATTACCCCCATGATCCTATAGGCTTAGCTATCGATTTAGGTACGACGAAAATAGCTGGTTACCTAATTAACATGGTTTCTGGAGAAACCATAGCTGAGGGTTTTGTTTTAAATCCTCAGTTAAAGTATGGCGACGACATTATTTCAAGAATAACAGCAGCACTAAATAGTAAAGAAGCATTTAATGCGATGAGGAGAATAACTATTAGAGCTATAGATGAATTAGCCGTGAAGTTAGCCAGTGAAGCAAGATGCCCGGTATCTGATATCGTAGCTACGTCTATTGTTGGAAACACTGTTATGCAACACATACTGTTAAACCTTGATTTAGAGAGTTTAGCTCATGCACCCTATGTGCCTAAAGTTTCTACAGCGGTGATTAGTGAAGGCGAAGAATTAGGTTTCACAATTCTTAGAAAGGCTTTATTTTACGTAGCACCCGTTATTGCAGGATACGTTGGAGGAGATGCCATAGCAACATTGCTCACAGTAATCTATCTTAACCCTAAACTTCCAGCTTTAGTTGTAGATGTAGGCACAAATGCTGAAATAGGGTTAATTTTTAAGGATAAAATAGTTGTAGCAAGTGCTCCTGCAGGACCGGCCATTGAAGGACATATTACTTCAGGCACTAAAGGAATTAATGGAGCAATATACGATGTTAAGGCTGTTGTAGTAGAGAATAGGGTTGGATTTAAACTACGAATACTTGGCAACACTAAGCCTTCAGGTATTAGTGGAAGTGGGGCAATAAGCCTTATTTCTGAAATGCTTAAAATAGGGGCTCTTTCGCCTACGGGAAAGCTGCTAACAGGTGAATGTGACCGTAAAGGCATAAAGTATGTAAAATTGGCTGAGGGTATAAGTGGCCCAATAGTATTTACTCAACTAGATGTGAGGGAACTTCAAAAGGCTAAATCGGCAATACAAACTACTTGGGAACTAATGCTTGAAGATGAGGGGCTATCAGAGAAAGCTTTAAGTTCGATATTTATCGCTGGAAGCTTTGGATCATCAATAAAACCTAAACATGCAGTTAGAATAGGACTTTTACCGAAAGTTGACTTAAGAAAAATATTTACGTTAGGAAATGCTGCAGGCGCTGGAGCAAAGCTTATGCTACTAAGCGAAGAAGCTAGGAGAAAAGGTGAAGAAATAGCTTTTAAAGCAGAATATAGAGCCTATGCTTCAACTGAGAAATTTAAGAAGTCATGGATTAAAAATTTAAATTTCTCGTAATTAATTTAAGTCAATTAAATAAAAGAGGAATAAGTTATGTTTATTTTAAAGGAACCATTAAGACCAATTAAATTTGTTAAGAACCAGAAAAAGTTCAAAATAGGAGAAGTTGTCTTCGGAGGGGAACCTGGGGAGAGACCAACAGTTCTTGTTGGAAGCATTTTCTACTTAGGAGATAAAACAGTTTTAAACCATGAGAAAGGAATCTTCGACAGAGAAGAAGCTAAAGAACATGTAGAGTATGCAGAAAAGGTCGCTGAGGAATATTCATTACCTTTAGCTATTGACCTTGTTGCATACTCTGGAAAAGCTATGGAGAAATATGTGGAATTTATAGCTGAAGTAACTAATGCACCTATTTTTCTAGATGGTGTAGAAGAAAAGACTAGATTAATGGCTTATAAAGTAGCTTACGAACTTGGTATTAATGATAGAGTTATAGGGAATGCAATATATACGCACTCTAAAGACATAGAGTTAGAGGCTATGAGGAAGTATAAGATAAAAAATGCTGTTCTTATGGTATTTGATGCAGCTAACCCTATGAGGAGCTTCTTACCTGAGGATAGAATAAGAGTTCTTGAAGAACAATTACTACCTAAAGCTAAGAAAGCAGGCATTGAACAACCATTAGTAGACGTAGTTGTACTTGATCCGGCATCTATAGCTATAAGTGCTGCTTCAATGCTTAAGATAAAAGAAAAGTATGGATTACCTACGGGCTGTGCTCCAGCAAATGCTTTAGGACCTGCAACTAAATCCGCCTTTGGAACAGAGGGAGTTAGTGGAATACACGGTGGAACAGCTGTTTTTCTCCAAATGTTTGGTTCAGATTTCATATTTTACGGTCCCATTAAGAGAATAAAATATGTTGCTTCAGCTGTTGCTATAGCCGATGCTTATTTAGCATATTTAGCTAAACTCGAAGGAAGAAAACCCCCAATAAAACATCCCTTCAATACATTATTACGTAAGCTCCAAAGAATGTTTACAGGAATAGAAACATGGCGATCAAAGTAAGTTTAGAAAGAATAGAAAAACTAAGTGATCTCATAAGATCTATAGGAATAAAGACAATATACTATATTGAAGACCATGATAAACAGTTTGAAGCTATGAAAATTTTACATTCTAGAACAAAGCATACTGGCTATGTATGTTTACTTGCAGTATCAAATGCTTTAATAAGCTACAGGCTTTCAATGAAAGGGGAAGATTATTGGTTACTCTTTGCAAAATACTTTTCAAAAACTCATCCCAACTTCTTTAAAGCTTTAGATAACATTGTAAACTTCCTTAATACGTATAAGGTTAATAGAATACTGTTAAAACAGAAGATAAGTAGGCTTCGAAAATTCTATGAGTCAAGAATTTCAAGAACACTTTTTGAAAAACCATGGTACTATTCTAAAGATATTACTAAATTGTGGAGAGAATTAGCTAGAAATTTAAATACCTCACCTAGGAGAAAAACAATTGTTTTCTCTGTAAAAATGTTTTATTACGCATATTACGCTTCAACAGGGGTGAGGATAAGCCTACCTTATGAAATACCTATTCCAGTAGATTTTAGAGTAGCTTTAATCTCCTTGACTTCAGGATTAATAAGCATTAATTCTCGAAATTTAAGAGAAAAAGCTAACTTATTATTAGCTAAATATGACGAGACCGTTAGAGATGTATGGAAAATTATATCGCAAAAAACCAACATACCTCCTTTAAACTTGGACGCATTAGTGTGGGTTTTAGGAAAATATGTATCTACAAGATGCAATAAGAACTTGATAGTTAGTAGAACAATAAATTACTTAGAAGAAGAGGTTTTTAAAAAGAACCTAAGTAAGTTAATGAACACTTTAGTTTATGAGTTTTTTAAATATTGCTAATTAATAGGCATCGTTTATTCATAGCTTTACATTGCCAATGTCTAAGCGATTCAAAATTTACCCCCATAGGCACTAAAAATAGAAAATTAAATTGCTGAAGAAATCTCTTCATCAAGTTCCTTGAGAAAATAGTAAAGCTTTTCCACGGGCACTCTAGCTCCCGCAGCCCAAGCATGACCTCCGCCTGATCCGCCATGCTTAAGCGTAATTTTTCTTAATATTGAGTTCAAATTTATTCTCTCATCAATGCTTCTTAAGCTTAAAATAGCTATGCTTTTGCGAATCTCCACAGCTACACCTACAGGCTTTTTTAAATATGCTCTAACATATGTAGCTGCTCTTGAAACGCTTCCTTTAGGATTAATAACGTAGGCTATGGCTTTCAAGGCTTTAGCATTAACTTTAACATCCCTTCTCATTTCCTCTTCAATAACGGTTTCCATTAGAGCCCTAACTACTAATTCGCTCATTTCGCTAGGTAGCTTATTTTCCGACAAGTGAATTACTACTCGCCTTTTGAAATCATAAAGCTTCCTTGCACCCTCTAATCCTTGGCTCAGCACCCCTGCTTCAAAATATACTGCTCTCTTATCCCAATCTTTGAGAACTCTTTTAACCCAAGGCGTTTCATCTAAATAATCGGAAATAGCTCCGTAGATAGCTACTCTACTCATATCCTCATCAAGTTTGTTTTCAAAGTATTTAAAAGTAAGTTCAGATGATGACGAATTTAAATTGTGAATAATAGTCATCGGAAATTCCTTAAGTCTTATTCCTAAAGGCTCAGGATGATGATCTATGTAGACAATTTCTACCCCTCTTCTACTCAATGCCGAGATGTACTTGTAAAATTCTTCTAAATGAGCTTCATTAAGTGCTATATCGACTATTACTATTTTATTTTCATATTTAATATTATGTACCATATCTTCATATAAGCCAGCGGGATGCGTAAAAAAGACCTTTGATTCACTTTTAAGAGCCGCTAAAGATATAGCTGCCGACACTATGCCGTCAGCATCTCCATGAGCAAAAATGAGTGTACTCAACTTTCTACAGCCACCTTATTTCTTGTCCTAAGTTTATTTATAAGGTGTTTGGAATGGAATTTTGAAGAATTATGTTTAAATACGTCTTCCGAAACACCGTTTGGATAGGGTGTACAAACGGTGTCTCTAAACAAATACTCTATGAAGATAAGCATCATAGTAGCCTTAATCTTAGGATTAGTTATTGGAGCCGGAATAGTAAATTTAACAGGTCCAGGCAACGTTACAGTAACGACAACGATTACATACACTCAAAAGGCTTCTGAAACAAGCGTTTCAACAGTTGTATCCACAATAGTGGAAACAACAACAATTAAGCCAAAATATCCAATAACTGTAGTCGATGCTTTAGGTAGAATAATTGAGATAAGTAAAAAACCGGTTAGAGTAGTTAGTTTGTCTCCAGCTATTACCGAGGAGCTTTATGCCCTAGGCTTAGGGAAGTACATTGTTGGTGTTGATAGTTTCTCAGATTATCCTCCAGAAGTTGTTAAATTAAGAAGTGAGGGAAAAATAGTTGATGTAGGAGGCTACTGGCAACCTGATTTTGAAAAAATTGTTGAAATAGAACCTGATCTAGTAGTGGCTGATGCAGGAGCACACATTAAGTTCCGTGAAAAATTTTCTGAATTAGGGTTAACAGTGGTTTATGTTAAGGGAGGTGCTGCATCCTCACTAGAAGACGTACTTTCAGATATCGGACTTTTAGCGCAAATTTTCCATATAGAGGAAGTAGCTAAAAGTATTTCATCAAAAATAGAAGAGCAAATAGACATTATTGAAAGAGAGCTTTTAAGTAAAAATGTATCTAAAGTTAAAGTACTTATCCTCTTAGGTCCACCCTCATGGGGGTATTGGAGCGCTGGTTCTGGAACATTCATAAATTACGTTGTTGAGGTTAGTGGAGGATACAATATAGCATCAAAATACCATGGATGGATTAAGCTGAGTGCAGAAGATATTTTATTAGAGAACCCAGATGTAATAGTAGTTTCAATGATGGGATCCCTTGGAGAAGCAAAGAAGGTAATTGATGAAATATTCTCATCAGAACTTTCACAAACAAACGCTGTAAAGAAAGGTAACATTTATGTTCTTATAGGGGACGCTAATAATGTTCTCGTACGCCCTAGTCCACGTATTGTAGAAGCTGTAAAGCTCATGGCCCAAATTTTACATAGTGAAGTTTTTGGTGAGGTTTCAAGGGAAGATGTAATTAAAGCTTCACCTCAGCTGACATCGCATGTAGCTCAAATAGTTTACATAGGCTGATTGAAATGGATTATGCTGAAAAATACTTTCAGGAGAAGAAGAGAAGATTTTTCTTAGTGCTAATGTTCTTGTCTGTCTTGTTAGTATTTACATTTATATTTTCCTTGAATATAGGTTCTTCGAACGTAGGTTTGCTCGAAATTTTAACGTTAATGAACACATCTTCTAAAACTTCAAGCACCTTAATCAACATAGTGTATAATTTAAGGCTTCCGAGAACATTAGCTGCTATGTTTATAGGGGTTTTATTAGCTATTTCCGGAGTTCTAATACAATCCGTTACTAGAAACTCTTTAGCAGAACCTTTCCTACTAGGTTTATCGTCAGGGGCACTCACGTTTATGGCGTTAGCTATTATAATTGTGCCTTCTATTGCTCTTTCATTACATTATGTTTCAATAATTTCATTTATAGGAGCACTAGTTGCTTTTACCCTAACTCTCACATTAAGTGAGGCTATTGGCGGCTCAGCAACAAGCTTAATACTTGCTGGCTTAGCTGTTACAGCAGGCTTCTCTGGTTTATCAAGCTTCCTAGCATTCATAGTTCAATCCAAGCTTAACATGCCATTTTTAATACTATTATTAGGGAGTCTTTCGCAAATACTTAGAGGCCATGTAGTAATGTTGGCTCTAATCTCTACTGCAGGTTTTACTGTAGCATTAATCATGGCTAAGAGATTAAATGCCATAATTTATGGTGACGAACATGCCTTACAATTAGGCTATAATCCTAAAACAGTTCGTATTCTTGCTTCGATGCTTGCAGCATTACTTACTAGCGTTAGTGTAGCTATTGCTGGAATCATAGGGTTCATAGGATTAATTGTTCCCCACATGTCAAGACTAATCATAGGTAGTGATAATAGATATGTAGTTCCACTATCAGCTCTACTTGGCGCCTTGGTTCTCTGCGTTTCTGATATTTTCGTTAGAATAGCTTCGGAAGGGCTTGCAATAGGAGAAATACCCGTAGGAGCTGTAACAAGCGTTCTTGGTGCTCCGTTTTTCGCGTACCTACTTTTAACCAAGGTGAAAGCGTAGTGGCTTGTATAAGAATATCTGACATGGGGTTTTCGTATGATAATAGATTATTTACGTTAAAAGATATTGATTTAAACCTTTGCGAAGCTGAGGTAACAACAGTTCTTGGACCTAATGGTGCAGGAAAAACTACCCTGCTTAAATGCTTAGCCCGCATACTTAAGCCTCAGAAGGGAACAATATACATTGATGGAAGAGACCTATGGAAAATGAGCTTATATGAGGCAGCAAAAATAATTGGGTATTCTGAAGTAGAAATACCACGCGGATTTAACGTTAAAGTATTAGACTTTTTATCTACTAGCAGATATCCTCATATGGCAACGTTTTTTGAGTCTTCAGAAGATATTAAGGCCGTAAAGGAGTCTCTTAAAGAAGTTGACGCTGAAAAGTTTTCTTTAAGAAAAATAGAGCAGTTAAGTAGTGGGGAGCTTCAAAGAATAGTAATAGCAAAAATACTCGCTAAAAAACCAAAAATTCTGCTTCTAGATGAACCAACATTACATTTGGATATTAAGTATCAAATAGATATTCTTAAGAAAATAAGAGAGATAACTAAGAAACATAAGCTTATAACAATAATGACAATTCATGATTTAAGATTAGCATCAATGTTTTCAGATAAAATAATTTTGCTTAAGAATGGGAAAATAGTTTCAATAGGTTCTCCTTCAGAAGTCCTAACACCTAAAAACATTGAGGAAACTTATGGTATAAGGGTTAAGGTAATAAAGGATACTGAAGTAGGAGTAATAGTCGTTCCTCTTCCTTAAGAAGAAAAGCTCCCAGCGCCAATAAACATGAGTTTTATACTGTGGAGCCTAGAGAATTCCTCTAAAACATTATGTAACCTACTCTTCTTCACCATATTGCTTATAATGATTAATCTTTCATAGTCTTCTATGGTCATATCGTCAACCCTATACATTATAGCGGAACATGTTGTTGTTATTACTGCACTTAGTAGGCCTTGATTAGTGAATAAATCTAATGAGGAAATAATGTCTTTTTGGGAAAAGAAACAGTTAGGACTTGGATGAGTATGTGCCATAACATATGTTTTAATGTACGGTATTCTAACTTTATCTATATCTCCCTCAAGAATTATACCTATTTTCTTAGGGGTTATTAATAGCATATACTCTACATGTTTAGTATCTGTTAGTTTAGCTTTATTTTTAAGTAAGGGTATGATATTTTCCACGAAGACTTCTAAAGTTCTTCTGTATAGTGATTTCCAAAATACACTGTTAACCATTGGCGCATCGGAAAATATAGACTCTACGCCGTCTCTCTTAGGTACATTATTTTCTTCTAGCTTTTTTGGTAAATATACTCTCACTTTTTCCTCTTCATCCCAGTTATAGTAGCTATAAAAGCTCTCTTCAACGTAATAATTGTCAGTATTAAAAATTTCCATTAAATCCTCGCAGAACGATATTACGCTTCCTGCTAATGCAAGCCATTTAATGCTTTTATTTTTAAGCATATAGTGTTCTTTTTTAAACAATTTTCTTCATCTTCAAAGAGATTCTAAATATAATTTTCTAACCTCTTCTCTAGTAGGTACCTTAGGATTATTGTATACTAAGGGTCTCATGTAGTCAAATACGTCATTAACGAATTTTTCAATGTCTTTCTCAGTAATTCCAAAGTCTCTTAATCTAATGTTTAATCCCACATCGTTTCTAAGCTTAATTATGAAGTCATAAACGGACATTGCTATATATCTTTGAGGCATTGTTGCGACTTTTAGACCTAGTATTTCAGCTATTTCTACAAAGTCTTCAAGAGCTGCATCTAAAGTGTATTTAAGCCAGGCTGGAAGTATAGTAGCTAATCCTACTCCATGATGAATGTTTTCATAATGAGCGCTTATGGGATGTTCCATAGCATGACATAATGTGGTTCTTGACTGATCTATTGCTAACCCGGCCATCATGCTTGCCCAAAGGAGTTTAGTTCTTGCCTGAACATTTATTCCACGTTTTACAACAACTCTAATGTTAGCTACAATGTTTTTTATTGCTTCAGCAGCAAAAATTCTAGCAAACCTATTAGTTCTCCTACTAACGTAGGATTCGAAAGCATGAGACAAGGCATCAAAAGCTGTTGCAGCAGATAATGTTGGAGGAAGAGTTAATGTTGTTTCCGGGTCTAAAATAGCTATTCTGGGATAGATTAGTTTACTAACTACTGAAACTTTCGCTTTCCTTTCAATATCAGTTATTACAGCATATTTATTTACTTCGCTTCCAGTTCCATGTGTTGTTGGTATAGCAATTATTGGGTAAGATTCATTAAACTCCTTTTTTCCCCTAAGGTAATCTACAAGTCTACCTCCAGAAGCCAGCGTTGCTGCAACAGCTTTTGCCGAATCTATTGCGCTGCCGCCACCTAATCCTATAAATAAATCGCAACCATTCTTTTCAGCATACTGTACTGCTCTCTCTACTTCATCTGATCTAGGATTGGATGAAATGTCATTATAAGGGCAATATTTCATACCAGCTTTCTCAAGTTCTATACGTAATGTGCTGTAATAACCATATTTTATCATGGAGCCTCCGCGTGTCATCAGTATTAACGCTTTTGTTCCTAGGTTACCTATGTGTTCATGTATTTTCGATAAAGAACCTCTTTCAAACACTATCTTGGTAGGTAAGCTAAATTCTATATTGAACATAAAACGAATGCACCGAAGATAGATAGATGTTATAGGTAAATATTAATCTTATCTTGCAAGAATACGATGCTCATCTTAATTAACGCTTCTATTATTTAGTAAAAACCGTTTTTGCTTTAATAAACTTCCCTATACCCTTACTTATCTGTAACTCGTTTTTCTCAATAATCACTCTTCCTCTTAAAATAACTGTTTCTGGCCATCCATAGAGTTCCATTCCCTCATAAGGAGTCCATGGATTTTTATAATGAAGATGCTCTGCGTTCACTTTCCTCTTAAAGTTAGGATCTACAATTATGAGATCAGCATCTGCTCCAATAGCTATTTTACCCTTGCTTTGAAGACCAAATATTTTAGCAGGATTATACGTAAGAACTTCCATAAGTCTCTCAAGAGACAATATATTCTTTTTAAAACCATATGTAAACATTATAGGTAGTAATGTTTCTACTCCTGCTACTCCTCCCCAAGCTTTCCAAATGTCCTTCCAACCCACTTCTTTTTCGTCCTTACTTCCCGGGGCATGATCTGTTGTGACAATATCTATTGAACCATTGACTAAACCTTTCCATAAAGCTTCAACATGGTCTCTGGATCTAAGAGGAGGATTCATTTTAAGCCAAGGACCCCATTTTTCAGCATCTTTGTAGGTAAATAGTAGGTGATGCGTACATGCTTCACCCGTAATCTCTAAGCCATGTTCTTTAGCGTACTTTAAAATATTTACTGCATAGCTTGTAGTTATATGGCATAGATGAAGTCTTCCACCAACATATTCTATGTAGTTAAGGAGTTTTTCCATAGCAGCTTTTTCAGCTAAAGGATGTCTTGATAAATGATGGATTACAGGATCTTTCTTACCGGCTTCTAGAGCCCTTCGAATACCGTCGTTTATTATTGCTTCGTCCTCTGCATGTACTGTAACAAGAATGTCAAGTTCTTTTGTAAGTCTAAGCATGTTTATGAATACATCATCAGAGGCCATGTAAGGTTTACATGTAAACATCTTGTATGCTCTTATACCTTTTTTAGCAAGCTCCGGAACGTTTTTGAGATTATTGGACTTTATGAAACCTCCCTGTATTGAGAAATCTACGTAGGCTTCTTTTTCGCCGACCTTTATGTAGTGATTTAAGGTTTCAATATTATCTATGTGTGTATCCAGAGGCATTACGATAACAGTTGTTACTCCACCATAAGCTGCAGCCAATGTTCCATGTGAAAAGTCTTCTCTATGTTTAAATTTAGGATCATATATGTGTGCATGAACATCAATAACTCCAGGTAGTAGCAGTTTCCCTTTAGCATTAATTGTTTTTTCTGCGTTTTCTCCAACAACTTTGGCTATTGAAACTATTTTTCCATTTATAATCCCGATGTCTCCTTCAACAATACCTAAAGGTGAGGATATTTTAGCGTTAACTATCTTTAAATCAAGTTCTTTCCTCATGAAAAGCATTCCTCATGATAAAATTATGTGTTATTGTTCAACAAAAACATTTACTACACTATTCTTTAAAACATCAAATAATCCTTTATTAAAAACTCTTAATTCAGGAATAACTAGTAAGCCGAGAATAGACAATGTCATATAGGGTTCATCTAGTTTAGATCCTGCTTTTCTAATAGCTTCTGTAAGTTTCCTAAGTTTTTCAGCAACTACTCTAGCAGGTTTATCGCTTAAAATCCCTGCCACTGGAAGCTCTACGAGAGCCTCTATTTTCTTATTTGCTACGAATATTAATCCTCCACCTACCTCTACCAGTTTATTTACAGCATATGCCATATCTTCTTCGCTTACGCCGACAACTAAAATATTATGGCTATCATGGGCTATGGATGAAGCCAGTGCTCCATATTTAAATCCGAATCCATGAACTAATCCTAAACCTACTTTACCTTCTCCCGTATATCTTTCAATCATAGCTATTTTCAAAATGTCTCTTTCAGTATCTGATACTACTTCTCCATTCTTCACTCTTACATCTAATATGAGATGTTTTGTTATGGCCTTATTAGGAACTATACCTATCACTCTAGCTTTTACTATTCCACTTGATATAGGTGCTTTTAATTTGAAATCTTCTGGAAGAAGTATTCGCTTAATGTTTATTGTATTATAGAGATATTTTGGTATTTCATAGTTTTCCGGAGGTTTCCATAGGGATTTTCCGTCTCTGGCTAGAAGATTGCCATTCACAAAAACCATTTCGATATTAACTTTCTCTAAGTTTTTAAGTATTAAGAAATCAGCTAATTTGCTTGGAGCTATTCCACCTATGTGGTCTTCAACTTTAAATCTTCGTGCTACATTTATTGTTGCCATTTGCACCGCTTTTATAGGGTCTAAACCTAGTTCAATTGCCTTTCTAACAATGTAATCTATGTGACCCTCATAAACTATATCGTAGGGGTTCCTATCGTCAGTGTTGAAAACTATCATGTGAACATCTATGTTATGGTTAATGATTGCTTTTATTGTCTTATCTAGGTCTCTCCATGCACTGCCTTCTCTAAGCATAACATACATTCCAAGCCTAGCTTTTTCAATAACCTCCCATGCTTCAACGCTTTCATGATCTGATGTTATTCCAGAAGCAATATAAGCTGCTAAATGCTTACCTGAGAGAGCTGGAGCATGCCCATCAACTATCTTATTTAGTTTATGAGCTTCAGCTATTTTTTCTAAAATATCATTTCTTAAACTAAGAACCCCATGGAAGTCCATTATCTCTCCTAAACCTATGGTGTAAGGGTCTTCCAAGAGCTCACTAACTTCCCTAGGTCCAAGCTTTCCTCCGGTAATGTCCTCAGGTGTTGCGGGAACACATGATGGAACTTCAACGAATATTCTTATTGGGGCTAGCTTTGCTTCCTCTATGAAATACTTTACACCTTTCTTTCCAAGAACATTAGCTATTTCATGGGGATCTACAAAAACACCTGTTGTTCCATGAGGTAAAACTGCTTCTGAAAAGTGTAAGGGGGTAAGCATGCTACTTTCAATATGTATGTGTGCGTCAAGAAATCCTGGAATAAGAAACTTACCTTTCCCCTTAACCACTTTGGTAAATGAACCTACTGTGTGATTAGCATTTGGCCCCACGTAAGCTATTCTCCCATTTTTAACAGCTACATCCATGTTTTCAAGGAGCTCCCCAGTATAAACATTTATAAGTGTTATATTCTTTAAGACCAGATCAGCTTTTTCTCTACCTAAAGCTGTTGCTATAAGGGATCTTATAATTTCCTTGCTAAGCCCGCTTATGTACATAGCTTGTACACCTAAGAGTAAGCAGTTACTTGGCTAGAAGTAGTAATCGACGTTTCTTTTTGAACTAAATTTATTTTGCCCATATTTGAGCTTTATAGTAAACAACTTCAATAATGTTATAGGGCATATACGTAAAGTATTTGTTTAAAAGATTATTGGAAAGACTGAGTAGAAATAGTGCTGATCTTTTAAAAACTCTCTTTAAACATTACCTTCTGAACATTCTTAAAATGTTAGCTTATGCGAAAATTGTAAAGTTATTTTCTTTCCCTAGAATATCAAGTATTGGGTGTAAAAATTGGCGGACATTTACATAAGAGGAGGTTATATTATAACTGTTGATAAGGAGCGCAGAATAATTAGGAATGGAGCTGTAGCGATAGAGGACGGTAAAATAAGTGCTGTTGGAAAAAGAGAAATGCTTGATAAAGAATTTAAAGATTATTCGGAAAAGGTAATAGATGCTTCACGTAAAATAGTTATGCCAGGACTTATTGACCTGCATGTACACTTAGCGCAAGCCATGATAAGAGGTATGGCTCAATACGTTAAATTAATACCTTGGCTTAGAGATTATGTTTGGCCTCTACAAGGGAATTACACTAAAGAAGACGGTAAAATAAGTGCTCTCCTATGTATGATTGAGATGATTAAGTCTGGAACAACAACGTTCTTGGAAGTAGGTCTTTCTGGTAGATATGGTGTTGAAGGAATAGCTGAAGCCTTAGAGCAAGTGGGTATGAGAGGGATTCTTGGAAGACACATTATGGATACTCCAGGCTATGCTACAGAAGAAAACATTATTCATCCAGGACTTGTTGAAAGTAAGGAAGAGGGTATGAAGGAGATTTTGCACATGTACCAACGATGGCATGGAAAGCATGGGAGAATATTTGTTTGGTTTGCTCCTAGAACTCCGGGTGCAGTATCTATAGAAACATATAGGGAAATTGTAGCGAAGGCCAAAGAGCTTGGAATAGGCATAACAATGCATTTAGCAGAGGTTAGAGAGGATGTAGAATATTTCAGGAAAAACTTTGGTATGAGACCTGTAGAGTTTGTTAAATGGGTTGGTATGGTTGGACCAAACGTTGTTTTAGCGCATGTTGTATGGGTTAGTGAAGACGAAATAAAGATACTAGCTAAGACAGGGACTCATGTCGCACATAACCCTTCATGTAACATGAAGCTTGGCTCAGGACTTACTCCAGTAGCTAAAATGCTTAAAGCAAATGTAAATGTTGGGTTAGGATGTGATGGAGGGCCTAGTAACGACAATTATGACCTGATAGAGGAAATGAAAATAGCTGCTCTAGGGCAATCTCTAATAAACATGGATCCTTCGGCTATAACTGCTGAGCAAGTAATTGAAATGGCTACTATTAATGGTGCTAAGGCTTTAGGTTTAGATAGGGAAATAGGGTCAATAGAAGTAGGCAAAAAAGCAGACATAATTTTAGTAGATTATTGGAAGCCTCATTTAATACCTATGTTTAATCCTATAACGCACTTAGTATATGCAGCTCAAGGACAAGATGTAAATACAGTGATAATAGATGGGAAAGTAGTCATGGAAAAAAGGAGAATTCTTACAGTAAATGAGAAGGAAGTGCTTGAGGAAGCCGAGAGGAAGGGGTTCGAAGTAATTAGAAGAGCAAAGATTGAGCCAAAAATAAATTGGCCCTTAACTTAGCTATCTTTACTTTAATGCCCTCTTACAGCATGGACAAAAGACACTACGCCCTTTAAATACGCAGCCGCAATAGGGACATTTTCTTGTTACTTCTTCACGAGCAAAAATGTTTCTCCTCATTCTATCAGGACTTTTCTCATACTTTCTTGCAACAATTACTGCTCCCTCCATCAATAAGACCATAGGTATGAAAAGAACAAAATCTGCTATAGGTCCCCCATCAGGTGTGATTATTGCGGTTAATATGAAAAGTATAGTGTAAAATATGCCTCTGTTTTTAGTTATAATTGATGTATCAATAAAACCTAGTCTAACAAGTAAGACAAAAACTACTGGAAATGTGAATGCCAACCCCGTTAGTAGTGATACTACAAAAACTAAGCCGTAGAAATCGCTGACATATATTAAGGGCTGTGCGCCAACAATGGAATAAAACGGTAATGAAGCCTTAATCAAAAAGGGTACAAGCAGGAAGAGGCCAAAAAGGGCTCCTATAGTGAAGAGGATACCAAATGCCATAAAATATGGGTATGCCATTTGTTTTTCATGAGGATAAAGTGCTGGGTCAACGAATTTATATGTTTCATATATTATTACAGGCATGCTTAGTACTATACCTAAAATGAATGATGAGATCAAGTATAGCTCTATGGGCGCCATGAACTTCATTCCTATAAGCTCAACATTTTCAGGTAACGCATATGCTCTAATGAAATCTAAGATTACAGCAATAAGTGGTTTATAAAATTCAAAAGGGTTCTTTAGGAAGCTTAAATCTCCGGGCAGTATCATTAAAGCTAATGTTATAACGCCTACTGTTATGGCTATGATTTTTAATCTATACCTTAACTCTTCTATGTGTTCTTCGAAAGGTAGTTTTTTCTCAGGAGAACTACTATTACTGCTCATAGACTATCACTAGGGATTTTTTAAAGAGAATAGCTGAAATAAAAAATGTTATGCCTTATTCATTATTGCTTCTTACTCTTAGTTTTTTCCATAATCTCTTGAAGTATCTGTTCTCTGGTTTTTCCTTCGGTCTCTATTCCTAGGCTTTTTGCTAATTCTATAATTTTTTCATCAACCTCCTCGGTTTTACCCTGAGGTTCCTCAATTATTCCTTTAGAGGCTTTTTCAAATTCTCTTTTAGCTTCACCTATTGCCCTAGCTAATTGCGGAAGTTTTTGAGGTCCCCAGAGTATTAGTAGACCTATGAATATTAATATTAGAACCCATTCCCACGATGTTATGACCATTTCCTAACTAATACCTCCTACATGCTCTGATGCTATGTTAAGAGAGAATCTATATAAGTTTTTATTGGGCTTTTAAAGTTAATGGGTTAAAAAATGGTTTATTTTTAAATACCGCTTTAGCCTTTAGGTACGGGCTCTACTACTCCGTAAACGAACCAGTCAATACTCCAAAGTAAATCGTGATCAGCTACTTCACCCGGCTTTAACCTAACGTTACCTTCTTGATCTATAATTCCTCCCCAATCTGGGAATATTTCTGCCCAGAAGCTCCCACTCCATGGATCCCAGTATTTTTGTTTCATTAAATCAGTCTTTGAAATTATCAGATCTATTGCCCATTCCGGTACGCCTTTAGCCGTGAGCTCAGACTTCATATCTCCCCATTCAGGTAGCCAGTAAAATGCTGCTCCCATACCTTTTCTCCAACCCTCTATAGTATCGGCGCCATCTCCCATAAGCCACCAAAGGTCTTGGCTCTTTGGGGCACCAGCTAAATAATATGCTATAATGTATTCGTACATTAAGCCCCAATTAACTAACTGACCCATTAAATGAGCGTTAGGTCCGTAGTCTCTCATATCGTTGTAGTGACTGTAGCTCCATACCTTCTTACCTTGAGCTTGGAACTCCTCTGCAACTTGCAATACTGTTGGCGAGTCTTCGGTGAAAGCAAGTACGTCTGCATTAAACTGGTTTACTAATGTTCTTGCAGCATCACCTGCTGCTACTGGATCATACCATGAGTAAAGCCATTTTACATGGACTTCAACTTTCTTTAAGTCATCTGCTGAAAGCTCTCCTCTCTTATATCTATGATATAGTCCCTCCCATATTCCAAGTACCCAGCTATTAATATGCCTAACTACTTCAGGTATTGGATATGCTGCAACATATCCGAACTTTAACGTTTTAGATAATGCTCCAGCAACTATTCCGTTAAGATAATATGTTTGGTATAGTTCTGCAAAGTACGTTCCCATATTGTCCCATCTCTTATAGCCAGCGCAATGCCAGAACCAAACGTCTGGATGCTTCTTAGCTGCTTCAAGAGTTGGATCCATGTAGCCGAAGCTTGTTGTAAATATTATTTTGGCTCCTTGATCAATTAAGTTCTCAATAGCTGAACCAGCTTGTGCTTCAAGAACGCTTTCAACATAAACTGTTTCTATTTTATCTCCGAAAACTTTCTGAACATATTCTCTACCAGCATTATGAGCATAGGTCCATCCAAAATCGCCTACCGGTCCAATATAAATCCAGCCAGCTTTAACTTTTTTAGCAGGTGCAGTAGCTACAGTCTTAGTTACGGTTTCTGTTACTGTT
>CAYOTT010000008.1:34650-62805 GCA_964406965.1 uncultured Desulfurococcales archaeon
AACTTTTTTAGCAGGTGCAGTAGCTACAGTCTTAGTTACGGTTTCTGTTACTGTTGTTGGCGCTGCTCCTGCCGTAACCGTTGTTGTTTCTGTTACTGTTTTAGTGACTTCCTTTGCTGGAGCAGAAACATATCCTCCACCAAAACCCAATGCCGCACCGACAAGAAGACCGCCAATTAAACCTTTAAGGAAGTCCCTCCTAGAAACTTCACCCATGAGAAACCCCTTTAATGGGCTTTCTACATCATAATTTACCATACATGCTTATAAATCTTTATAAAAAGGTCTATTACAGAATTGTTAGAATGTAAATTTTTCCATAAATTACATCTTAAAACATGTGTGTAAAAATATCGATAGAAACTTTTGAAATATATGTTGTAAGGCTGGTCTTTTTCCTTCACTATTCCCTTGAATATGGTTTACCTAAGGCTTTTGGAGCACCTATCCTTTTCCTTAATGCTTCAATAGACATTATTGTCAGTATTATTATTGCTGAAACATGTGGTACCGCTTTCAACATGACTACTGTTGCTCCACCAAAGTATCCTTGAAGCCAGTAGAAAGATGCTTCAAGGGCTCCGAAAAGGTATGCTCCTATAATTGCTCTTAATGGATCCCAAAATGCGAAAATAACTAAAGCTATGGCTATCCATCCTCTACCGAGAATCACTGTTTCTCCGGCTATTTGAGTAGCGATTTTTATTATAAGATATCCTCCAGCAACACCGGCTAGTCCTCCACCTATTATTGTTGTTATGTATCTTAGCCTGAAAACATTGACTCCTGCGGCATCTGCTGCTGCGGGATTTTCACCAACGGATCTTATATTAAGCCCTATTCTTGTCTTATAGAAGATGAACCAAAGCAGTAGTCCTAGGAATATTCCGAAATACACCATAGCGTCTAAGCTAAATAAGCTACCGATAATCGGTATATTGCTTATTCCAGGAATCCTAATTGATGCTAATGCGGCTTTTATTTTAGGTATTTTAAGTAATGCTTGCGGACCCAATATTATGTCTCTAGCGTATCCCCTGAAGGTTACTCCAATGCCTACGCCGAAAATGTATATAGCAAGCCCGCTTGCAAACTGGTTTAGTTTCAGGGAAACTGTTGTGAAAGCGTGAATTGCGGCTAATGCTGCAGCCGCTAAGAATGCGGCTAAAAGACCTATCCAAGCATTTTCAGTCATTAGTGCAACTATTATTGCTACTGTAGCGCCAACTTCCATTAATCCTTCAAGTCCTAAGTTAACTACTCCTGCTCTTTCAGATAACACCTCACCTAAAGTAGCTATTAAATAAACTGTGCCTATTGTTAATGACTGTATTAAGAATAAGTTTACAATATCAAGCTCCATAGCTTACACCTTCTTCATTAACCTTACTCTGTAGTATACGAAAAAGTCTCCAATAACTAAAAGAATGAATATTAGTCCTTCGAAACCTACTGAAACATAATGTGAAATTCTTAACTCCTGCTGCATAATATATGCTGACTGCGTCAGAATACCGAAGAATACTGAAACAATTAATGCTGCTATTGGATTAAGTCTTGAAAGCCATGCTGCAATTATTCCGGTATAACCATAGCCTGGCGTTGATATTTCAGGTGATAGCTTAAGTAAATCTGCTGTTAAGTTAACGAAGCCTCCTAGACCTGCTAAACCTCCACTTATAAACATTACTAAAAGTACAAGTCTTAAATAGTTAATTCCAGCATATTGAGTTGCTTTTTCGCTTTCACCGACGATTCTTACTTCATAGCCTATAATGGTTTTTGATGAAATAAACCATAATATTACAGCTATTACTATTGCAAGTACTAATCCAGCATTTATTCCTGAACCAGGTATTGTTGGCATTCGAGCTACTTCTGGAACAACAGGTGTTCCCTTAAATCCGGGGATAATGCTTACACCCTGCTCCTTAAGATATGCTAAATAGCGCTCCCTAAATGCCGGGTTAGCTTCGTTCCAAGGACCTCCTGGAGATACAAGATACCATATTATTTGTAGGGATATGAAGTTCATCATAAGTGTCACTAGTATTTCATTAACTTTCCATTTAGCTCTCAAGAAAGCTGGTATAAGTGCCCATAAGCCTGCTATTACAAAAGCTAGAAGCGCCATGAAAGGTAAGTATATGAAAGCTGGTAATTCAAAACCCGCCCAATACCATATCACCGGAACCATAGCGACTATTGCTCCTATTTCGAACTGGCCCTCTCCCCCTATATTGTAAAAAGCCATTCTGAAAGGCAATATGAGCGCTAGTGATGTAAACATTATGGGTATTGAAACTTCTATAGCATTCCCTAAAAATGCAGGGTTAGTCACTACTCTCACTATTCTACTATAAGCTTCAATGGGATCTATTCCTACAGCAAGAAATATTATTCCTCCGAGAAGTATTCCGGCTATTGCTGAAACTATTGAGACAAGAGCTGGAATCATTCGGGGAACTTCAAGTCTTCTTTCAACTTTAATATAGTATTTTGTACCTGGAATATGTAGAGCCATAAAGAATCACCTTTTAGTTAGAAGGGGTTTTTGACTCTGCTTTTTCCTCAGAAATAGGGGTTTTCCTTAAAGCACCTCCCATCATTAAGCCTATTTCTTCAACTTTTGCCTCTTCAGCTTTCACTATACCCATGATTTCGCCATTATGTATTACTGCTATTCTATCACTTAACATTAGAATTTCTTCAAGATCCTCGGAAATCAGTAGAACACCTACTCCTTTATCTCTTTGCTCAATTAGAACCCTTCTTACATACTCTGTCGCGCCAACGTCTAAGCCTCTTGTTGGGTACACTGCAATTATGAGCCTAGTTTTCCTACCAGGTGTTTCAGCTAATTCTCTAGCTAAGATAAGTCTCTGCAGGTTTCCTCCGGAAAGGGTTCTTGCTGGAGCGAAAATACTAGAGCACATCATATTTAATGCTTCAGCTCTTTTTCTCGTGAAATCGTAAATGTATGATAAGTTCAGTATTATCTTGTTTTTAACAAACGGTGGATATCTATGATGTCTCATTACCATATTTTCCCATAATGTGAGGTTAGGTGCTGTTCCAACATAGACTCTGCTTTCCGGAATGTATGCTACGCCTAGTTCGAAAATTTTCTTTGGCGAAGCGTTTGTTACATCGACATTACCTATTATCACCTTACCTCTTTCGGCTTTCCTCATTCCAGCAATTACTTCAGCTAATTCCTCTTGACCGCTACCTGCTATTCCAGCTACTCCAAGTATTTCGCCAGGATAAACTTCTAGAGAAACGTTCCTTACTGCCATAACTCCTTTATCGCTTAAAGCAAAGAGGCCTTCCACTTTAAGTATAGGTTCTTCTGAAACAATTTTTCTTGGCTCCTTCTTTATCCTAAATAAGACTTCTCTGCCAACCATCATTCTAGCTAAGTCTGCTAGTCCTACTTTCTTAGGGTCAACTGTTCCAACAACATGTCCCTTTCTTAAAACAGTTACTCTATCACATAACTCCTTTACTTCCTCAAGCTTATGTGATATGAAAATTATCGATTTACCCTCTTCTTTCATCTTCCTTAACGTGTTAAATAACTCTCTTGTTTCCTGGGGTGTTAGAACAGTTGTTGGCTCATCAAGTATTAGTATGTTTGCTTTCCTTATTAGAGCCTTTAATAATTCAACATACTGCCTTTCACCCATAGACAATTGCCATATTTTTGCTTTAGGATTTATTCTGAAACCATATGTTTTGGCTAATTCAATAATTTTCCTTTCTGCCTCTTTCATTTTAAGTACAAGGCCGAATTCCTTTAATCCAAGAATTACGTTTTCGACAACGGTGTGTGCCATGACTAATTTAAAATGTTGAGGAACCATTCCTATGCCTAAGGCTATTGCATCCTTTGGAGACCTTATATTAACCTTCTTACCGTGAATATATATTTCCCCAGAATCAGCCCTGTACACACCATAGAGGACACTCATTAAAGTCGTTTTACCGGCACCATTTTCACCAAGAAGTCCATGGATTTCTCCGGCTTTAACTTCGAAATTCACGTGATCTAATGCTAAAACCCCTGGGAACTGTTTCACAATATTTTTCATTAGCACTGCTGGAGGTTTTTCCTTCGAAACCACTGAGAACACCCAGAGGCATACGCTAGCAATAATTTATAAAGTAAATCTTAAAGGCGTATATAAAAACCTTTCCAACAATCTAATAAAAACCCTTTCAGCTCATATGGGAAGGACATTTGAAATTACACGATTAAATATCTATTGAGAAGTTTCTGAGAAACCTAGAAACAATGTTTTAAAGATGGGTAAATAGTTTTCGAAATAATTGGCACATTATTACTTAATGTTTCTTAGAGAGGAACTATTATATTTTACATGGATCATTAATTACCATACTGCTGGGAAAGAGGAGGGTTTAAAAATGCCATCCTACGTTAGGTATTTGAAATGTAGTAGATGCGGGCACACATACTATCTTGATGAAAAACCGGTTATTTGTAAGAATAATGATCTAGGAAGACTTGACATATACTATGATTATGAAAAAGTTAGGGAAAGCATGACTAAAGATAAGCTAGCTAAAAGACCATTTTATCAGTGGAGATATCGTGAATTAATGCCTGTAACCAACGAGAAAAACATTGTAACTCTAGGGGAAGGAGGAACTCCTCTTATAAAGGCAAAGAGACTTGCTGAAAAACTTGGCGTAAAAAATCTCTTTCTAAAGGATGAAACAAGGAACCCTACTGGAAGCTTTAAGGATAGGGGGATGAGTGTTTCGGTAAGTATGGCCTTAGAGTTTGGGTATAAGGTAACTGTTACTGCTTCAAGCGGTAATGCTGCAGCTGCTTTAGCAGCTTATAGTGCTAAAGCAGGGTTAGAAACCTATGCTTTCGTAATTGAAGAAGCAGGCTACGGTAAAGTAGCTCAGCTACTTTTCTATGGGGCTAAGGTTTTTAGAGTTAAAGGGTTAGGGCAAGAGGACCCTACGGTAAAAATGATGAAAATGACTTATGAGAAATATGGGTGGTATCCTAGCCCAAGTTTCGGACCCTTTAATCCATACCAAATAGAAGGTCCAAAAGCTATTTCCTATGAAATTATTGAACAGTTAAGGTGGGATATTCCAGATTGGGTTTTTGTACCCGTAGGTGCTGCCGCATTACTAACGAGTGTATGGAAAGGGTTTAGAGATTTCAGAGAACTAGGCTTCATAAATGATTTACCTCACCTCGTAGCTATACAGTCAACAGGAAATGCACCTTTCGTCAAGGCATGGAAGGAGAAAGCCGAACCCTTCAAGATCAAGCCTTGGCCCAAGCCTGAAACAATAGCTACGGGACTTGAAGATCCATATCCTTGGGATCACGATGGTGGATTAAAAGCCTTGGAGGAAACAAGAGGTTTAGCTGAAGCCGTTTCTGACGATTTAATTCTCGAAGCAATGAGGCTTTTAGCTAAGTATGAAGGAATATTTGCAGAACCTTCCGGAGTAGCAAGTTTAGCAGGCTACATGAGGCTTCTCAAAAATGGGATTATTGATAAGGAGGATACTGTTGTTATTTTAATAACAGGGCATGGACTAAAAGACCCTGAGATTGTAAGGAAAGTGAGCGGTGATGCACCCAAGATTGAACCTAAACTTGAGGACTTCGAAAAAACCTTAAACAATTACTACGGTGTGTCTTTAAACTAGGTTAAATGTGGAAAAAGGTAACTTTTTCCTTACATGTTAATTATTTTCATAGGAATTGAACATAGAGGATTTAATATGGATACATAAATATTGTTAATACTACTTACAGTAATTTCACCATAATATATTTTAAATATTGTCTAATACATGTGCTTTTAACATGGCTTGTCGGATATTGTTTATACTTATAAACTTCAAGAAAACCTACACTATATTTGGTGGTAAAGTTTTGGTGTTTTTGAAATCAACGATTTCTAACCTGGTAGGTAGAGACCTAATAACAACACAGGAATGGACCGTTGAGGAACTAAGAGCTACCTTAGAAACAGCTAAGGAACTTAAAAGAATGTACTATTACTTAGGGCCTTCAAGAATGCCAGACTATCTTAAAAAGAAAGTTTTCATAATGCTCTTTTACGCCCCTTCAACGAGAACGAGGTCGGCTTTTGAAACAGCTATGGTGCTGCTGGGAGGCCATGCACAATATGTTGAAGCCAGAATGACACGTATGGGTGAAGGTGAAGCGTTAAAGGATATTGCAAAAATGTATGAAATATTTGGAGATGCTGTTGGAATAAGAATACTTGACAAAGCCATCGATTACAAGTATGGTGAAGGTCATAGGGTAATAAGAGAGGTAGCTAAACATGCTAAGGTACCAGTAATTAACATGGCTGATGATCAAGAACATCCTACACAAGCTTTAGGAGATATTATGACTATGGAGGAAAAACTGGGTAATGTTAAAGGTAAAAAGTTCGTCATAATGTGGGGTTATGCTCCAGTTATTAGAGGGTATAGTAGCATACATGCAGACATACTTATAGCTACGAGATTCGGCATGGATGTTGTTGTAGCCCATCCACCGGGTTTCGAATTACCTGAAAAATATGTTGAATGGGCTAAACAGAATGCTAGGGAATCCGGAGGTTCAATAGAATTTGTAAATGATTATAGACAAGCACTTGAAGGAGCGCACGTAGTTTTTCCGAGAAGTTGGTGCTCAAGAAAACTAGCTGAATTAGGTGAATCAAGGTTTGGTAAAGAAGAATTAAGGATATACCAGAAATATCGTGATTGGAGACTTAAAGTTGAAGACCTTGACTTAATGGATAAACATGGTATAATAACACATGTGCTTCCAGTGTTGAGAGATTACGAAGCAGACGATGAAGTAATGGATTCTTCAAGATCAGTAATTTATGAGCAAGCCGAGAATAACCTATTTGCTAAAGCAACAGTTTTACTTTTAACTATGGGAGGCCTTGTTTAACTTAATTCATTTTTAAATTTATTTAAAATTAAACCTTATTGTTAACTAAATAACCTTTACATTAATCTAGGTATCTCGTATAGCATTGATAACATTATTATTGAGGTTTATAAAAGATTTAGAAAAGGAAAAGTTACATGAAATTTAAATAAGCCATTACATATCCAACATGGTTAGACTCTGCTTGTTTAAGGAAAACGTATTGGAGAATTCTTATAATCTCTAAATGATATTACTACTGAATGTATCTTTAAGAGGTGAAAATATTGGGTAAGCCATGGTACGTAGGATATTTTGAAGGAAAACATTGGCTAAGAAACATAGACTATACACAAGAAGACATTAAGAAAGTTTTAGAAGCGGCTCTTGATCTTAAAAGGAAATATTGGAGTAACGTACTAACACCTTATTTGCAAGGCAAAACCCTGTTTATGTTCTTTTATAATAGGTCATTGAGGACAAGAAACAGTTTTGAGGCAGGAATATTTCAACTAGGAGGACATGCGCACTTCTTAAGCCCGCAAGACGTGTATACGCCGACATTACCTGAAGACATGGTGCCTTATCAAACTGAGGCTATACGTGATGTTGCTAGGGTCTTAAGTAAATATGGTAATGCAATTGCCATTAGAATTTATGGTGATGCTGCCAAGTGGATTATTGGTAGAGGGCATAGGGTAATAGAGGAATTTGCTAAATGGTCTTCAATACCTGTACTTAACATGGAAGATGACATTTATCATCCGTTTCAAGCATTGGCAGACATATTGGCCGCCGTAGAAACTGTACCTAGGCTTCGCGGTAAAAAGTTTGTAGTGAGCTATGCATATTCTGGAGGGCTTAAGCCTTTAGCTGTTCCTCAAAGTGTAACGTTGATAGCTGCTATGTTTGGCATGGATGTTGTTGTAGCCCATCCACCGGGCTTTGAACTTCAAGACGAAATAATTAAGAAAGCTAAGGAGCTAGCTGACCAGTACGGTGGTAGCGTAACAATAACGAACAATATGAAAGAAGCTTTTGAAGGAGCAACCTTTGTATACCCGAAAGCGTGGAGTCCAAAAGGATTCTTCCCACCATACAATAATACTGTGGATAAGGAAGGAGCTAAAGCATATCAAGCTAAGTTCAAGAACTGGATAGTAACAATGGATTTACTTGAGGAATCAGGAAAACCATACTACATGCACTGCGGTCCAGCCGATAGAGGTCAAGAAGTAACAGATGAAGTTCTCGACAGTTATGAGAAATCACTATACTTCTTAGAAGCCGAAAACAGACTTCATGTGCAAAAAGCGGTAATGTCAATGGTTATGGGGAGCAAATACGATTAAGCAATGCTCACTCTTTTTCTTATAAACCATTTAGAAATATGAAAAAGGGTGTTTACTTTAGAATGCCTAGAGATCCAAAATGGGTTCTCATAGCATTAGGTGGTAATGCGTTTCAAACTAAGGGGGAAAAGGGAACCCCGGAAAACTATTGGAAAAACGCATACAGTGCTGCTAAAACAATAGTTAGGATAGTTAAGGAAGGCTATCGTGTAGCAATAACGCATGGAAACGGCCCGCAAGTTGGCGTTATTGCTGAGTGGATGGAGAGGTCTAAAGATAAAATACCGCCGCTAACCCTTGACTTAGCTGGAGCCATGACGCAGGGTTGGTTAGGGTATTTAATAATGCAATCAATAAACAATCTCCTAGTTAAGGAGGGGGTTAAAAATAGTGTAAAAGGGGTTATTGCAGTAGTTAATCAAGTAGTTGTTAGTAAAGAGGATCCAGCATGGCAAAATCCAACAAAATATGTTGGAAGCTGGTACACTGAAGAGGAAGCAAGAAAAATAGCTAAAGAGAAAGGATGGGTTATGAAACCTGACCCTCGTGGTGGATGGAGAAGAGTCGTTCCTTCACCTGATCCGAAGAAGAATTATGAAGTTGAGGCAATAAAGGCCCTGATAAGGGACGGATGGATTGTTGTTGCTTCCGGAGGAGGAGGAATTCCAGTAGTAGAATCCAGAGATGGAACATTACAAGGCGTTGAAGCCGTTATAGATAAGGATTTGGCAGGAGAGGTTTTAGCAACCCAAATTGAAGCAGGAAAGTTTGTAATCTTAACAGATGTTGACGGCGTTTATTTAAACTATGGGACATCAAATGCTAAGAAGCTGGAACGGGTCACAGTTTCTGAACTTGAAAAGTACTATAGGGAAGGACATTTTAAACCTGGCTCTATGGGCCCGAAGGTTCTTGCGACAATACGTTTCATAAAGAACGGTGGATTACAAGCGGCAATAGGTCACTTAAAGGAAGGTTATGAAGTAGTTAAAGGTAAGGCTGGAACACAAATATTCCCTGGTTAATGTGTTTTCGTTTAAAAATAAAATTTTTTAATATACTCGAATAATTTATCTTAGTAAAATATTTACCATACTCTAATAATGTCTTTTATACTATGGAATAAGGTTAATATTTTCTAAATTCGAAATTTTTTACGGGGAAGCGTTTTGTCACGTTATATTATTGATAATCTTGATAGAAAAATTCTCAATATTCTACAAGATAATGCAGATTTAACGTATGCTGAAATAGCTAAAATGCTTAATGTGAGTCCTTCTACCATACATTTGAGAATAAAGAGATTGAAAGAACATGGATACATTAAATCAATCATAGCTATTGTCGATAGGACGAGGCTAGGATACAACATTATGGCGTTTATCTTTATAAAGACTGATCCTAAGAAGCATAATCAGGCACTCGAACATATAGCTAAAATTAAAGAAATTGTCGAATTGCATGATATAACAGGTGAGTACTCAGCTGTAGCTAAAGCTTTCGCAATAGATAATGAACATTTAGCTAAAATACTTGATGTAATAGGGCAAATAGATGGCGTACTTTCAACAAGTACATCGCTAGTTATGAGATCCATTAAAGAACTTCCATTAATTAAGCTATAGTTTTTTCCATTACCCTAACAATTTATATATGACTTTAAATACTGCCCCTAAATCCTCTATTTCAGCACCTAACCTTTTAGCGTATCTAAAAATGCTTCCTAAAGCTAAAATAGCATTAAACAATATTTTACCCTTCGATTTATTAAGTGAGAGAGTTAAGTTAAATGCCTTATTAAACCATTTAAACTCCCTTAGAATGTTTGAAATATAGTCTTTAGGCGTTTTGTTTGCGACTATATTATTGAATAGTATTTCTGAACATTTCATCGAAAACGCTATTCCCTCCCCTGTAAGGGGATAAACTGTTCCTATACTTTCACCACAGCCATAAATATTTCCTTTAACTATTGGTTGACAGTATTTAGGAGGCAATAATCTTACATAACTTTTACATTCACATGTCATTTTTGCTTTATCTCTACTTAAACCATATCTTTTCATAACCCTTTCCGTAAGCTCTTTAATATTTAAAATAATATCTCCTGCACCTACATGCCAGAAGTTGTTTATTAAAGGAAACATCCAAGCGTAGCCTACTTTGCCTAACTGTACATAAATAGTGTTTTCATTGAGAACCCCTTCCTTATCCTTAATAACGTATTCAACTGTTGGCAGAAGAAAGTCTCTTTTCAACTTACCTAGAAGTTCTCTTCTAAAACCTGTTGCATCAATAACAATATCGTAGCTTCTTATAATGCCTGATGTGGCTTTAATGTACCTTACTTCCACATCGTTTAAGAGATCATATATGAGCTTAGGTTTATTGAATGTTACAATGTTTTTTGCGTTAAGCTTTATTCCATTTACTATTAAATGTTTTATCTTCGAGAACACGTAGTCTTTAAGTCTTAACCCGACTTTTCTAAGTAAATAATCTACTTCATTAAATACTGTACCCCAGGCACAAAAGCATCCTAGTCTTTTCGATTCAGTAAACACTGTAACATTGTATCCTTCAATTGAGAGCAGTTTTGCGAGAAAAGACCCTGCAATACCCCCGCCTACAATAGCTATTTTCACCATAATTTCTACCCTATTTTAATAGCTTTAAAGACGTGGATAAAAGCGTATTTTGGGGGAATGATTTTACCTAATAAGTCTAGATGTTGTATATATGACTGAAAAACATGTAATAACACATCATGCTTAGGCAGGAACCCTAAGAGAACCCAATAAGCTACAGGTTTAAACTCAATAATTTTAAATTTATGTTTTTTCAGCATTTCCCTAATTTCGCTCTCTAATGTCCCTTTTTCATAAACATAAGTTGGGGAAATATTCTCCGTTACAAAAAGGACTGTGTCTTGAGGTATACCATGTTTCCTATTATACTTATCAATCACTATCTTGTTAAGAGTGGAGAAGATGAAAACTCCTTTAATCTTTAAAACCCTCCTTACTTCGCTTAATGCTCCTTCAATATTCTTTAAGTGATTTATCACTAACGTTGATAATACGAGATTTAAGCAAAACTTCCTAAAAGGTAAATATTCCATGTCAGCAACTACAAAATCTACTTTATCTTTAAATTTACGATGTTTCTTCATAGCTACTTTTACCATGTTAATGCTAAAGTCTACTGCAACAACGTATTTGCTTATGGCCAATAAGTTTTTTAAGTACCTACAAGTTCCACAGCCTAAATCAGCAGAGTATTCACTATGTTCTGTGCTTAAGAAGTTTTCAATAATGGGCTTTTCCGAGTTCTCCATTAACCTTGTTATGTACAGTTCCTTTGATTTATCGTAGTTTTCAGCAATTTCGTTATATAACCTTCTAACGCCGCTTTTCCCGTAGAATATCCTTGCCTTTTCTCTCATAATTTAAACACATAAGTATAGTATTAAATTACGAGATAAATAGGTTAACTTATTCCTAAGTATACTTTAGTTAAATCAGGTTTATTTAGAAGTTCTCTTGGATGTCCTTCGAAAATTTTTCTTCCAGCAACTAAAAGGTATGCTTTATCACCTATTTCTAGTGCTTTCTTAGCGTTTTGTTCTACAAGAACTATAGCTATTCCAAAATTATCTCTTAGTTCAACTATTTTTTCAAATATTGTTTTTGCTATTTTAGGTGCCATATTTGCTGTTGGCTCATCAAGCAATAATATTTTAGGTTTTCTAATAAGTGCCATAGTCATTGCTAACATTTGTCTTTCGCCGCCGCTTAGCGTTGTTGCTTTTCTTTCATAGTAACTTCTTAAAATAGGAAAAAGCTCAACTGCTTCCTCTATAGGCATAGTTTCCTCACTATGCATGTATGCTGCTAGTTCGAGATTTTCTCTAACAGTTAAGTTCATGAAGATATTGTTAAGTTGGGGTAGATACGTTAAGCCTAACTTAGCTATTTCATGAGGTTTCTTCTTAGTTATCTCTTTATTTTCAAAGAAAACTTCTCCATTATAAACGTTTGTTAAACCAAATATTGTTTTAAGCAGCGTTGTTTTACCTGAACCATTAGGCCCTACAATAACTGTTATTTCATTACTTTCAGCAGTAAGAGTTATGTTGAAAAGTATTTGGAATTTCCCGTATCCTGCATCAACATTTTTAAGCGTTAAAATAGGCATTAGACTCATTCACCTAGGTAAGCTTCTGAAACTCTTGGATCTTCAAGTATTTCTTCGGGTTTACCTTTTGCTATAATTTTTCCCCTATGCATTGCATAAACGTAGTCGACATATTGTAAAGCTACGTCAAGCCTATGTTCAACTATTAGGAAAGATATACCGTGTTCTTTTTTAAGTCTAATTAAGTGATCGAATATTTCATGTGCAAGTTTAGGGTTAACTCCGGCTATAGGTTCGTCCATTAGCAATGCTTTAGGATCACTCATTAGAGCTCTTCCTGTTTCAACAAGTTTCATTTGACCTCCACTTAATTTACTGACCGGATGGTTCCATAGATGATCTAAGTTAAGTATTTCAAGAATCCTATAGGCTTTTCTAACAAGTTCCTCCTCTCTTTTAAGCCATTTAAGTTTAAAGATCGCTTTGAAAAGACTCTCACCTTCATGTATTCTAGTTGCTACTAGCAAGTTTTCTAAAACTGTTAAATTCGTAAATAATGATGGTATTTGAAATGTTCTCACTAATCCAACCTTATATATTTGGTGAGGGGGTTTACCTGTAATGTCTGTTCCATTAAACTTTACTCTTCCATAATCAGGCTTATACACTCCTGAAATAACATTTATTAATGTTGTTTTACCTGAGCCATTAGGCCCTATAATCATGGTTAAACTTTTACTCTCTACATCAATATTTACACCGTTAAGTGCTATTATTCCTCCGAAACACTTCTTAACATTCTCTGTTTTCAGTATTTTAGACATTAACTCCGTAGACCTCCATTTTTCCATAATCTAATACTGTAGTAAGGAGAAAAATGTGGGATATTTTAACTTTTCTGAAGTATGCTAACTAATTTTAATTAATATGGGAGTTTCGTTAAAAAATATTAGATTATTTAGTTATTTTCAGCTGCCAAACCACTGAATAGTGTCTGTTGCGGGAACGTATTTTCCAGCATCTACCCATACGTATTTGCCGTCTTCTTCAACAACTTTAGCTATTGTGTAATCTGTAGGTAACCTATCTCCTACTTCATCAAGGTTAGTCCAGCCTGAAACTCCGAAGTACTTCTCAGCTACATCTGGAAGTATTTTCGCTATGGTTTCACCATCATATTTTTCAGTTTCTAAAACCGCTAACGCGAGGATCCATGCGTTGTCATAAATATTTAGCGTATAGGAATCAGGCTCTACACCGAATTTAGATTCATATCTTTCCATGAAAGCTGTTTTCTTAGGTGATTCAGGCGGAACCATTAACGTCGACATGACATTAAGTTTAACCATTATGTCTCCTATTTGTTCAGCTATTTTAGTTGAATACGTTATACCATCAGTACCAAACCATTTAACACGTGAAAGTACAGGGTCGTTCGCTGCTAATGTTAAGACACTTATTCCATCGTCTTCAAAGGATATTAAAAGTACAGCAACGTCTTCTCCAGCACCGAACTGACTTACTAAGCTAGATGCTTTTCTAACTTCCGCTGAAAGCTCCGTTGCAGCTGGATCATACTTAACACCTTCCATTGTTCCACCTAGTTCTTCAAATCTCTTCTTAGTTACTTCAAAAAGTCCAACACCCCAGTCATCTCCCCTATATATTGCAACAACCTTTCTTACTCCACTATCCCACATAAGTCTCGCTAATGCTTTTCCTTGGTATATGTCTGTGACAACATTTCTGAAAATGTAATCATTGGGTATAGCTAAACTTGGCGCAGTAGATGATGGACTAAATATGACTATTTTGTTAGCGTCAGCATAGCTCTTCACAGCTGCTACTTCAGAACTTGCTGCTGGACCTATTACAAGCTTTATTCCTTTAGCAGCTAACGTTTGAAGCGCTGCTAATGCGCCTTCAGGTGAGGTTTTAGTGTCTTCGATGTAAAACTTGAACTTAACGTTTAACCCCATTTTTGCAACATATTCATTAATGTCTTGTTCAGCAAGCGTTATTGCGTTTTTCCATTTCTCACCGAAAGAGGAAAGATCTCCTGATAATGGCAGTAAAACTCCTATTGGAATTTCTTCAGGTAATGCTGCAGCGGCTTGCGTCTTAGTTACTGTAGTAGTTTCTGTAACAGTTACTGTTGCCCCAGCACCTGCAGTTTCAGTTATGGTTGTTGTTACTGTTTGTGCAGGGGCGCCTGCAAACGCGTATACCAATCCTCCGCCAATAATTAAACCTACTATTAATCCCGCAATTAGGTTAAGTAGAGCTTTTTCCATTTACTCATCACCTTTTCATCGAAAGATTTATATTGTAGCTTATTGAGGTTTAATTCAAACCTAGGTAGTATATATAGGTTTTTCTTATAGGTTAAATAGAAATAAGTTTAAAAAAGTGTGGGAAACCATTTCCACCACAATGCCTAACCATAAGATAAGGGATAAAGAATGAATGCAACTTTGCTAATAGACGCGATAATATTTGGGAACCTCCTGGTACTGCTTTCCATAGGGCTAACATTAACCTATATTACATTGAAGATACCTAACTTTGCACATGGTGATTTCGCTACAGTAGGTATTTATGTTGCTTACTATTTTCTTGCATTCCATAAGATAAGTCCATACTTTACGTTACCAGCAGCGTTTCTTATTTCAGGATGTGTGGCTTTACTTTCATACTTGCTAGTGTTTAAACCTCTTAATAGTAGGGGTACAAGTATTGTTGGGTTAATGGTTGCTTCAATAGCTATAGAAGTTGCTTTAAGATCTATACTTCACATATACGCTGATAGCTTAACAAACGTTTACAAGATCATATCTAGGGGGTTTATTTTTAGAGACTTCGGCTTACAACTTAGTGAAGCAGTATTCATACCTGGCTTACTCATAGTTTCATCCGCATTAACAATTGCTTTAGTAATTACCCTTTATATTCTCCTTACCAAAACAAAGTTTGGAATAGCTATGAGAGCAGCAATAGAAAACCCCGATTTAGCTGAAGTATTAGGAGTTGACGTTAATAAAGTATATGCTGTCTCATGGTTTTTAGCTGGAGGATTAGCCGGATTAGCTGGAGCATTAGTACCTTTCAGAATGCCTGCTAATCCGGAAATAGGTTGGATGCTTCTCTTAAGAGTGTTCTCATCATCAATATTGGGAGGTTTATCAAGTATTTATGGAGCAATGCTGGGAGGATATATTGTCGGATTTGCTGAAGTCATCGGCATACAAGTACTAGCTAATCCCCCATTTAATTTGTCAACAGCTTATAGGCCGGCAATACCTTTCGCAATATTGATAGCTACGCTTCTTCTAATGCCTGAAGGCATAACCTCCAAAATTAAACTTGAAAAAATAGCGACAAAGCTTAGAGGTGTTAGAAAACAATGATCCTTGGAATAACTGATCCTTTAAGATTCGCAATAGATGTTTCAGCATTCTTCTCGATATACCTAATGCTTTCAATAAGTCTTAATTTAGAATACGGATACGCTGGCATTTCAAACTTTGGCAAAGTCTTATTCTTTGCTGGAGGAGCATTTACAGCAGGCGCATTGGCTACAAGAACCATTATGAGCCTTTACTCAAGTGAAATAGGTAGCTTTGGACCATACTGTACTGCTAACGTAGTATATGCTACTGAAGTTTCAAAATTATTAGCTGAAAACCCAGGTTTATCTATAACATTGTTTATAATGCTACTGCTTTTAGGTGGGGCTATTGGAGGCATCTTAGGATATTTAGCTTCATACCCAGCCATAAGGCTTAAGGAAAGCTATTTAGGCATAACTCTTCTAGCAAGCGGCGAATTGCTTAGAATATTTGCTAGAAACTATGAGCCACTAATATGTGGTTCTCTTGGTGTTTCCGTACCAGATATTTTTGCCTGGCTACCTGTGGGTTTAAAGGAAATAATTCAAGTAGGCATTATGCTGCTTATAGCTTTTATGACATGGTATTTTGTTGAAAAAATCGTAAGATCCCCTTTTGGAAGACTTATAAGAGCCCTTAGAGATAATGAATTAGCTGCTGAAGCTTTCGGTAAAAACGTTGTTAAAATTAGAATGCAAGTTTTAGTAATAGGTTCAGCAATAGCTGGTATGGCAGGTGTTTTATATGCTTTCTATACGAAATCCATTCATGCAGACGACTTTATGCCTTTAAAAACATTTATCGTATGGGTTATGGTAATACTTGGTGGGGCAGGGAATAATATTGGTGCAGCTATTGGAGCATTAATTTACGTATTAACTGAGAGACTCATAATGCAATATAAGTACATGATAACTGCGCCCTTCGACGTAAACTACTTAAGCTACATAATATTTGGAATAGTATTAATAATAATACTGCTTTATAGGTCACAAGGCATTCTTCCTGAAAAACCCAGCAAAACAATTGATTTCGAGAAAGTTATTAAGAAGCTTAAGCGGGAGAAAAGCCCTTCCTAATAAAAATATTTCTTACTTCATCAGATTTTAGAAAGCTAATGAAATCTAATGAAGCTTTTTCATTAGTTGTTGTAGTCAAGACAACAGCGTAAACAGAGTATTCAACATTATATTTTTCATCTATCTCGACATAGTCTAACCCATAAGCTATAGCTACAGCTTTCCAGACTATTGCGACATCTATAGCATCTGCTTTAATATATGTTGCTAATTCATTAACTGTAGATGTGTAAACTACTGTTTTATTGAAAACCTTGTCATCTATCTTAGCATTCTCTAGAATTTTCTTCGATGCTCTCCCTATAGCGGGAATTCTAGGATCACCTAAACCAACCTTTACATTATCCCTTAAAAGATCCATTAATGATTTAATATGTTTTGAATTACCACTTTTAAACGCTATAACAGGTTTAAAAACAAGTATTTTTTCAAAATACTTTACATATCCTTCATCCCTTAATCTATTAAAGTATAGTGGATCAGGAACTATAAATACATCACCTATTTTCGTAGAAAAGAATTGAGAAGCTATGGCTCCAATACCGCCATAAGTTATTTCAACACTTACACCATATTTCTTTTCAAACATAACAGCTATTTCATCCATAGCAGGTTTTAATCCAGCGCCACAATAGATGAATACTTTACTTTTCACGTTTACTGGAAAAGCCATGTAAATTACTGGAATAGTTATTAATAGCATAGTAACGATGATTATCATAAATTTGCCCGTATTCTTCATGTAATATCGCCTAGGAAAACAAATATATTTACTATTATTAATATTAACGTAAGCAACATTATTTACAATTGTTTTATACAGATTCTTAAATGCAATATTTATTGTTTTAAATGCTCTAAGAAATAGCTTGTAAATATTTAAGGTCAGAAGTTTAAAGTGTATGTTGAAAAGCTAGGTGAAGTTTTATTTGAGAATTTCAGAAACTTTTTCTATAGCCTCTACTATCTCCTCCTTGGTTATTGAGCTGAAGGAGAATCTAATATGTCTATTGCTTGTCGGTCCACATACCTCTCCAGGTATTGTTGCTACATAGGCTTTTTCCAGCAAATAATTAGCTAAATCTAAGCTTGATTTGAAACCATGTTTCTTCATGTATGCTTCCATGTTAACGAACATGTAAAATGCCCCTTGCGGATTGAAAGGTTTTGCTTCTGGAAGCTTCTTTCTTATTTCGCTGTATAAAACGTCTCTTCTTTTCCTATATTCGTTAACAATGAATTTAGTGTACGTGTTTCTTAACCTGCTTCTCAAAAAGTATGTAATAGCATATTGAGCTATAGTTGACGTATTTAATGTAATATACTCTTTTGCCTTTTTTAGAGATTGAATGAATTCTTCAGGGCCATAAATGTATCCTATTCTCCAACCTGAGAATCCTGTGTCTTTAGAGAAGGATCCTATTACACCTATTCTATCGCGTATATTATCAAACCTATACATAGGTACATGTTCTCCTTCAAAAACCATGTACTGATACGTTTCATCACTAAAAACCCAGAATCCATAATCTTCAGCTAAATCGGCAATAGCTTTTGCTTCTTCAACACCTATAATTCTCCCCGTTGGATTATCAGGTGTTGTTATTATTAGTGCCTTCGTTCTTCTACTAATTTTTTCCATTAAATCGTCTATGTCTGGTTGGTAATCTTTTTCCTCAATAGTCTTTACGAAGACGGGTTTTCCACCTACGAGATTAACTAAAGGTTCGTACTCAAGAAATGTTGGATCAAATAATATTACCTCTTCTCCTTCATTAACCGTGGTTAGCAATGATAGGTAAAGTGCCTCCTCCCCTCCAGCAGTAATTACTATTTGAGTTTCAGGATTTATTTCAAAACCATAGTTTTCCCTAAGATCCTCTGCTACAGCTTCTCTAAGCTCTCTTATACCCTCAATAGGAGTGTACTTGTAAAGTTCAGGAAAGTTTTGAAGAAGAAGCTGGCTCAAATACTGTCTTGCCTCTACTGGAGGTTGGAACCCTGGCTGACCTGCAGAAAGGTTGTATACCTTAACGCCTTTTGACTGGAGTTCCCACAATCTACTTAGAAGCTTAGCTACAAGGGGTGTTCTTAATCTACGTACTCTCATCGAAATTCTTTCGACCAGTACAAACACCTCCGTGCATTACTTTAAAAAGATGTATGGGTTATAATTAAATAATTCTCAAAATAGCTGAAGGAGAGTATAATAAGATCGAAACTGAAGATAGAGAAGATAAATGGCTATGCCAAAACTAATTAAGCTAACATGAACTAGTTATATAAGAGAGATTTAAAGAACTTAAATGGGCTTTATTGCTCCGTGTTCTCAGTAGAAGTAGCTACTATAATCATTTTAAACAATGTTAAAGCTTTTATGCATTAATGACTAAATATGTGATTAAGTATTTGGAAAAGCTGAGCTCTGATACATTAAGAAATAAACTTTTATTCCGAGGTATAGGTAGAAAATGGTTAAATGCAGTCGTTGCGGAAGAAAAGCTAGAGTTAGGCTTAGATATGCTAGATTAAGTTTATGTGTAGAACATTTCACAGAGTTTATGGAGAAAAGGTTTCTAAAAATAGCTTCAGAAAACAACCTCTTCAAGAACATAAATAAGGTTCTCGTAGCTGTTTCTGGGGGGAAGGATAGTGTCACCCTACTTCATTTAATGTATAAGGCATCTAATTATTTCGGCTTCGAAATTCATGGCTTAACTATAGATTTGGGTATTGGTAAAGAGTATTCTAAAGATAGTGTTGAAGCTTCAGTTAAGAATTTTGAGATACTAAAAATACCGTATACTATTTTTAACTTAAAGAAACATTATGGCTTCACAGTAGACAACATAGCATTATATGGTAGGAAGGCAAGTATTCGAAGACCCGTATGCAGTGTTTGCGGTACTGTGAAAAGATATATTATGAATAAGGTTGCATTAGAGGTTAAAGCAGACGCTATAGCTACAGGCCATAACCTTGATGATATGGTACAGTACATATTATCATCAGTTTATGCTGGGAGAATAGAGGATTTAGTGAAACTTGAATTAAAAACACCCACTAAGAACGGGCTTATTAGTAGAATTAAGCCTTTAGTTTATTTTTCGGAGAAAGAAACCTTACTTTACGTTCTACTACGTAAACTTCCATTTAACTACAATGTATGTCCCCACTTTAGACCTCGAATATTTCATGAGCAAATTAGGAAAATATCTAATGAGTTAGAGGAGGTAGCTCCAGGCTCCAAAATAACTTTGGCGAAAATGTTTCTTGAGAAAATACAGCCAGCACTAAACAAATATTATCCTCTTAAGGAAGAAAAATTAAGGAAGTGTAGAATATGCGGTATGCCTTCATCAAGTGAAATATGTTCATTCTGTAAAGTAAGGTTAGCTATAAAGAAGGTGTTGAAAAGTGAAGGTGAAAGTGAAGCTCGTACGTGAAGGAAAAATAGTTAAGCTTGAATTTAAAAATAGAGTCAAAGTAAAAACCTTAATACACAAGTTAGGCTACACCGTAGAGGATGTTGTAATTTTAAAAAATGGTGAACCATTAACTGAGGAAGACTATGTTGAAGAAAATGGAGAATACGTGGTCATGCCTGTTGCATCAGGCGGCTAAAACATTTAGCCTCCTTGACTAGGAGGAACAAATGCTACCGCATCTCCATCTTTTAACTCATAGTTTAAATCATTTATTGAAACACCGTTAATAACAGTCATAAGTATTATTGTTTTGCTCCTAAATTTCTTAGTAAATTTCTCACCAACTTCTTCAGCAATTTTGTCTAAAAGATCATTAAGCGTTGCATCCTCTTTAAGCTCTAATTCAACGAATCCTTTATCATCACCTACAATGTCTCTTGCTCTCCCGAAAAACATTACTTTAACTTTCATATCTTTAACCCTGTTAATTCACACTAAATTTAGTAGTATGGTTTTAAATTAAAAGTTAACCTTAGGATACTTATGGTTTCTCAATTCTAACAATGTCTAGCTGATACTCTCCCCTGTTTAACAGTCTTTCCCAGAATTTTGCTGCTGTTTCCTGCGATATCTTGATGACTTCTTTTTCAGATATCGTTTTTGACTTTCTATTTTCAACAACTATTTTACCGTTGACTATGACTGTATTTACATCATCTCCGTCGATTGTGTTTACTAAGTGTCCATAGACTGTTTCTGCATTTAACGGTGTAGGCATGAGTTCTGGCTTAATTATTATTATGTCGGCTTTCTTTCTTGGTTCTAAAGATCCTAGCTTGTTCTCTATTCCATAAGCTTTAGCTCCGTTTATGGTCGCCATTTCTATTGCTTCAAGAGGCGTTATGAGTCTTAGGTCTTTAAAGGCAACTTTTGCTAATAGATAGGCTCCTCTAATGTTCTCAAATGGGTCAAAAATATATCCATCGTTACCTATTGTGACAGTTATTCCCATTTTAAGCATCTTGTGTATTGGCGGTGCACCTACGGCGTTTAGCATGTTGCTAAGCGGATTATGAGCTATTTTGGTTCCTGTTTTAGCTATAAGCTTTAGTTCATCATTAATTACGTGAACTGCATGAACTGCAACAACATCTGGCCCTAAAAGACCTACTTTGTATAGTCTTTCAAAAGTTCTCATTCCATATCTTTCCAAATTATGGTATGGGTCTACTAGACCTTCGGACGTATGTAATGTTATTGGAACTTTGTATTTGTTTGCAAGTTCTCTCGCCCATTTTAGAAGCTGATTTGTAACTGTAAATGATGCGTGAATGCTTATCATACCCATTACTAAGGGGTCTTTTTCCTTTTTAACTTTCTCAATAAACCTAACGTTTTCCTTAACTCCCCTTTCTCCTTCTTCTCTACTATGTCTTTCAGTTGCTTCGAAGGCTATAATTCCCCTAATACCTACTTTTCTCACTGCCTCTTCTATTTTATCTAAAACTCCCTCTATTGCATTGGGTCCTGAGAATGTATCTGCAAACAACGTTACTCCTGACTTCATCATTTCAAAGGAGGCAGCAAGAGCACTAGCATAGGCATCTTCATGGTTCATAATTTCATCCATAGCCCACCATATTCTCTGAAGATTTTGCATGAAATCTGAGGGAGGCTCTATTTTAGTGAACCATGGAGAACCACGAAGTAAAATACCGTAAAGATGTGTGTGTCCACAAATGATTCCAGGCATAACTATTGCTCCTTTAGCATCAATTACTTTCTCAGCTGTTTTCCCAGAAGCATCCTTTCCAACCTCAACTATTTTATCCCCTAAAATTCCAACATATCCTCCATCAAGGACCCTACGTTTAGAATCCATGGTAACAACTAATCCATTCTTAATTAAAATATCGAAATCAACCATTTACAGAATCCCTCAAGAGTAAAACATCATAACATATTTTAAAGTTCTTCTTATAATTGTCACGTATAAGATAGTTTAACAAAATATTCCATACGTTTAAAATAGATGATTATAGACCTACTGCAACTACAGTATAAGAATACTTTAATATTCAATACCTACATATTTTATGGGAGATAGTGAGTGATGGAAGTGGTATAGTTAATGAAGCAACTTAGTGTTAAGGAGAAAGAGAAGTTTTTAGATGCTCTTGAAAAAGATCGTGAGTTTCGATACGCTGTTATGGGTTTGCTCGGTTTTAAGGAGGTTTTGGAAAGGTTTAGCAGGCTTGAGGAGAGACAGCAAAAACTAGAGGAACATTTTGCTCATTTAGAGAAGGAATTTGTAAGATTAGAGGAAAGATTCGCTAAACTCGAAGAAAGACAGCAAAAACTAGAGGAGAGACAGCAAAAACTTGAAGAAAGATTTGTACAGTTAGAGGAAAGGTTTACGAAGCTGGAGGAGAGACAGCAGAGACTGGAAGAGAGATTTGTACGTTTAGAAGAGAGGCAGCAGAAATTGGAAGAGAGATTTGTGGAGTTAGTGGAAAGACAGCAGAGGGTGGAGAGAGATCTAGCGCATGTGAAGAGAGTTGTTGAGCATACTAGAAGAGACTTAGGTGCGTTAACTGAAGCCTTATACTCTAAAATGGTTTTAGACGACTTGAAGGATGTTATAGCTGAAAGTGGTGAGGGAATAGTTAGGCGTAAGAGAAACTACATTATTGATAATTTAGAAGTGGACTTATTTGTTGAAACAGATAAGAGAATATTCATTGTTGAGATAAAAATACAGCCTAATCACCATGATGTTGACGAAATTATCGAAAAAGCTAAGTTAATTACGGAGAAACTTGGAAAGCCTTGTATAGCCACAATAGCTGGGACGTGGATAGGATATGAGGTTAGAGAGTATGCTGAAAGAAGAAATGTGCTTATTTTTGAATACTAATTTGAAACTATAGCTTTGGTGAATTATTATGCATGGTTTCGGTTGGAGATGGGGTTGGCGTCGAAAAGGCCCTGGGAGACCTCCTAAACCTAGAATTATAGGTTTTATTCCATCAAAAATAACGTTTATACCTTACGATGAAAATGGTACACCTATTCAAAGTGCTCCTCCGATTGAAATAGCGCCTGATGAACTTGAAGCTATGAGGTTAGTGTATTTTGAAGGACTAACTCAGGAGGAGGCTGCGAAGAGAATGGGGGTTTCTAGGGGTACCCTTTGGAGAGCTCTTAGCAGTGGTAGAAGAAAGCTTATTCAAGCACTAATAGAGCATAGGCCTATAATAATTACTAAGTAGGATATTATGAATAATCAGCGTGCCGTGAGGTATATCATCTTTTTCATAAGATGAGAGGAGGTTTCATCATCCTCCCTGTGAAAATATAGTGTATGAAAGGTAGATAATATAATTTAACTCCAGCAATTTTGTGCAGCTGCACAAAATTTATATTTCTCTGGACTTATATTTTAGTGGAGGCAGATAAGCTATGGCATGGGTTCCAGGTTGGGGTAGATGGGGATTCGGAAGAGGAGGCAGATGGGGATGGGCAGGTCCCTGGCCAGGTAGAGGACCCTTTAGCTACTTACCTCCATGGCAAAGGCCTGGCTGGATATTTGGTAGGAGAACTTGTTGGTGGCTTTACGGATGGCCATGGTACATGCACCAATATCCATACTGGTTTACACCATACTACTGGACGCCACCATATTACCCATATTACCCATACTACATGTATTTTAGACCATACCCTTGGTGGTGAAAGCCATGTACTGGTATCCTCCCTATCCGCTAGTACCTCCAACACCCTATGATCCAATGTATCTTATGGCTTCAGCATTTCAGTGGATGATATACCCATACTACTGGATGTTTTATACTGAAGCATATAGAGTAGCTTTAGAGTCCTGGAAAAAAGCTTTTGAAGCATTTGCTAAATCGCTTGAACAAGCAACTTCTACGAAGTAGCGAAATAATGTAGGAAAAATATGTTTAGCTGGTGAGTGAAATATGTCATGGTTTAAATGGTATAGGAGATTGTGGAGATATATTCCACCACCAATACCATATTATCCAACGCCAAGCCCTTACCAACCTCAGCAACAGCAGCAATCTCAACCAACTCAGCAATATCAGTACCAATACCCTCCACCATATCCTCCAATGCCTTATTTTATGCCTCCACCGCCAATGAGCCCTGAAGAAGAATTAGCAATGCTTGAGGATTATAAGAAGGCATTGGAAGAGGATTTAAGGGATTTACAGGATGAGTTAAGAAGTGTTGAAGAGAGAATTAAGGAGCTTAAGGAAATGGTTAAGAGGGAAAAAGAGCAATACTAAGTAAAGCTGATGCTGAAATGAAGGGATATGGTGGAAGGGGGCCTTTAGGCCCTCAAGGTGCAAGAAGGTTTAGATGTTTAAGTTGCGGCTACGAATTTGAAGTTCCCTATGGCCAGCCCAAACCTCTACAGTGCCCTAACTGTGGTGCTCCATCAAACATGATAGTTAGAATTGATAGGGGCTATGGTAGAGGGTGGCGTTACGGACAACGTAGGGGCAAAGGCTTTGGTGGAGTATTTAAGCAGGCAAAATGGTAACATATTACTCCTTCAAAACCAAGCCTACGTGGCCGTTCCCGTAAGTTTCAGGGAAGTTTTTTCTCAAATATTCTCTAATTGCATCGCCGCTGCAGTGTATAGGATATATTTTCTTAATACCTAATGCCAGTAGTTCGTTTACTGTGTGAACTATTCTGTAATGTGAAGCACCAGCCATGTGGAATCCTCCGAGAACAGCGTAGGGCTTTACCCCTATTTCCCTATAGGCTTTCTTAACTATTTTTTCAACACCCGGATGACTACATCCTACAATTATGAAAAGTCCTTTACCATCAACGTTAATTGCTAAAGCCTGTTCCCATGGGGGCCCATAAACTTCACCTACAATATAAACATTCTTTACTACTTCAAAAGTCTCATTAACTTCTATAAGCTTTAATCCCAGGTTTCTAATATATTCTTTAGCATTATCTGACATACTCTTAGGCACATAAACTCTCAATTTCATATTAGAAAATGCTTTAAGACCCCCTAAATGGTCGAAATGTTCATGAGAAATAACTATAAAGTCTATATCACTTATTGAATACCCTAACTTATACAAATTATGCTTAAGAACGCTATCTGAAGATCCAGTATCAAAAAGTATTGTCCAGTTATTTTCGTTATTTACAATTTTCAAAAGAACACTTATTCCCCACTCAGACGCAAAATCATCATATCCATAATTATCTACGATGACAGCTATTTCAACAGAGTAATTATAATGCGTTGTAGACGATTCTATTGGAAAATATTTTCTATAAGAACTCATGTTAGCTATGGCAAACACAGCTACTATGATTATTGAGGTAGCTATTAGAACTGTTAAAGTTAAGGGTTTCACATGGATCTCCCATGTTTAAGATTATTGAACTGTACGTTTAAATACTTTAGTAACTATTAAATTTACGCCTTGCTTCAACTTAGGAAAAAATAATATTCTATTTTGTTGAATCTAGCTTAAAGATGTAGAGGGAGGAAGTTTATTGTGAAATCAAAGTATCTCATAATAAATGCTTCTAAAGAGAAAATTAGTGTTGAAGAACTGGATAGGGAAGATGTTATTGGGCCTATAAGCTGGGGTCTTTATTGTCACTTGGAGAAATATGGTAGCTATGGTTACGACATATTTGATGAACACAACGTGTTATGCTTCGGCGCTGGAAAACTTGCTTGGAGTGAAATATATGGTACAAGAAGACTAGTGTTCACCTTTAGATCGCCGTTATGGGGAGGATTTTTCCTATCAAGCATGGGTGGCGCAGCATATGTTTTCAGATATTTAGGAGTAGATTTTGCCGCAGTAGAGGGTAAAGCGAAAGAGCCATTAGTAGTTGCTTTAAAATCGGATGTTAATGGAAATATTGAGGCGAAATTTGAAAGTATTCCCGAAAATAAATTGCTTGAAATATATAGAAACTATAAAGGGAATGTAGGGGTTTTTGCATTAATAGAGTACGTGGCTGAAAAATATGGTAAATGGTATTCTGAAACAAAAGCGCCTATGAGAATAATAGCTGTGGGCCCGGCATCCGTTTTCACAAGTAATGGAGCACTTGTTTCCTATGCTTCAAGAGACACTAATTTCAAGGGAAAACCAGTAGAGTATTCTGCAAGAGGAGGTCCTGGATCCATTCTTTACAGAGCACATAAGGTTGCAGCAATAGTTTTCGGAGGAAACTACGTTAAAAACCCGAAATTCCCGAAAACAGATCTTTCAAACTTTAAAGTATTAAACGAAGTATTCACGAAGCATCTTGGCAAGTCTATGAACCAGGTTATAATGAATGCTACGGTAAAGTATCGTTATGATCCGAAAACTAAGACAGGAGGTACTTTTGGAAATAACTACGCATACTATAATGGACTAAATCCATCATTTAATTGGACATACATTTACTGGGGTAGGGAGGAGAGAACAAAGTTCTTCAAAGACGTCATATCTAAAACATACATTGAGCCATTTAATAAGGAAACCATAGAGAAGAGGCTTTGGAGGACATGTGATGAGCCATGTACTGCTGTCTGCAAGAAAATGTATAAGGGGTACAAAATAGATTATGAACCATATTGTGCATCAACAGCTAATGCGGGAATATTGGACTTAGATGTTGCTGTTGACGTTGTCGATTTAGTTGATGCACTAGGTTTTGACGCAATAGAATATGGAAACACTGCATCATGGGTTTTCGAACTCTTAGCCAAGGGAATGCTTAAACCTGAGGAAGTAGGTGTTTCGGCAATACCATATTTCGACCATAAACTATACTATGATTTGTCAAAGGTAAAGGAGCTTTCAGGACACAATGCAAAAATCATGAAGGAGCTCATGTGGAAAATAGGTTTTGGAGAAGGAGAATTAGCTCAAATAATAGGTGAAGGTGTTAGAAGAGCTGCCACTAAATTTAGCAAAATGTTTAGTGAACGCGAAAAGGAACAAGGCTTCAAAGACTTAGCAATATATGTTCCATTCGGCCCTGACGGAAGTTTAACCCCAGCAATGTATTGGGGACCAGGAAACATAATGCCCTTACCAATAATAGGAAAATACCTTACATACTACCATGGAATATTTGTTGAACCGGAAGCTTTAGCCGAAAAGGCAATAAGTAGAGCAATTAAGGAGCTATATTCTGAAGAAGGAGGTCTCTGTAGATTCCATAGGGGATGGGCTGAGAAAATACTTCCAAAACTCTATTATGAAGCATATGGTGTAGAAGTAGACTTCGATATTCACGGTAAGAAGTTGCTACAGAAAATTGTAGAGTATGATAAGAAAGCAGGGTATAAGCCAGTATTTTGGGAAAGCAGAAAAGTAATAGATTATCTCACATTAGCAGCTAAAGAGTATGGAGCAGAACAATGGTATGAGAAATTAAAGAGGGAAGGTGTTGAAACAGCAAAAGAGTTTTGGCTAAGATTCCTAAGAAAGGAAGAGGAAATATTGGAGGTAAGCTGGGAAGTAGAGTAAGAAGCTATATTTACCTATTAACAATTTCTTTCAACAATTTCTCAACATTTTCTAGAACATATTTAGCATAGTCTAGCGCCTCTAAGGCATCTTCTTCTGTATAAAGTTCTTCAGGAGGTATTAGTGATTCTTCATCACCATACATTGCTAACTCTCTCCTTCCTTAACTTTCTCGAAATAGAAGCCAATTTATCTATGATTTCAGAAAACCATTTAGGAGGTTCAATACCAATAAGCCGTAGGGAAGCTTTAAGAGCAAGCTCCACAGCCT
>CAYOTT010000008.1:62905-64903 GCA_964406965.1 uncultured Desulfurococcales archaeon
GGAGGTTCAATACCAATAAGCCGTAGGGAAGCTTTAAGAGCAAGCTCCACAGCCTCCTGGCACTGCCTAACCACGTAAGGATGGTTTCCTCGGTTTAATGCTTCAGAAGCATGGTATATTCTCTTCTTTGCCTGACTAATGTTTGACTTTGCAAGTTCAATGTTATTCAATAATTATCTCCTCTCCGAATCTATAGTTTCTCTTTAGTCTCCAATACCATTTCCTACCTAACCAGATTCTTTCGGCACCTAATTCTTCAAGTTTTCTCTTAAGCTTCAAAAGTATTTTTTCGAAAAACAAGTCTCTATCGTAAATTATTATAGCGTCTTCGACCATGTCAAGATATAGGGGGGATATTTTAGCTGCTTCCTTAGGTGTTTTAATTATTGGCGAAAAGGATACGTAATATCCTTTATCAAAGAGTTCTTCAAGATAACTTTCTATTTTCTCTTCAGCTTTCTCGAAGAGATCTATTCTCTTAAACCTCCCCTTAGGCAAATTCTCTACTACAAGAAGAATGTCTATATCACTATTTCTTCTGTAGTCTCCTCTAGCAATGCTTCCAAAAACTATGAGTGAAATAAGGTTTTCATGGAAGACCTCTAATAAGCTGTTTAGAAGCTTTCTCAAAACAGTGCGATATGGTTCATTTAAATGTTCTAAACCTTTCTTCCACAACCGCTTCACCGGAGCTTAACATACTGTTTTCTTTAACATAATTTTTGTTTCATATTCTTCAAGAACTTCTTTAACTTCTTCAAACACATTTTCGGCTCCACTACCGAAACTTCCTTTAAACATGAAATTGTTCCCTTTTCTTTCCAAAGTGAAGCCTTTTCTGCTAAGTTTTTCAACAACACCCTGATAGTATTCCTCAGACACTGATTCTTTAGGAACAGACGTTAATTCCCAAGGCTCAAACTCTACTTCAATAACGCCTTCCTCTTCATCATAAGCTATTCTATAAAATGATCCTTCAATAGTAACCATAAACTATTCACTTCCCTAATTGGAACTTTAGTGTAAATGCTACATAACATTTTCTTTACTAAAACTTTTAGTTAATGTAGCAAACTCTTACCGTGGATTTTGCTTTAGGGGAACATTTTTAATAACTTTCATGTTTTTAAACGTTATACAGTGGTTAAGTGGCTGCATAGTATGAGAAGTAAGCTTGGAGTTAGCGATATTGTAGCCGCAATGCTTCTCTTACTAATAGTTGTAGCTGTAGGTACATCACTTTACCTATACCTTTACTCAAGAGCAATAGCATATCAGCAATCAGTTTCTCAAGAAATAATAGCTGAAGAAATAAGGTCGAAACAGCAATTAGCAATACTGCTCGTACATGGAAACTCAACATCACAGGAAATAACGGTAATAGTTGCTTCAGGTGAGGCTCCAGTAGAAATAAACGCAATCTACGTTAACGACACATTAGCCTCAACAAACACTATTACGGTAAATTCAGAGTCCGTAATGGAGATAAAGGTGACAAGTCCTATAACAATTGCTTCAGGAAACGTGGTTAAGGTTAAAATAGTTTATGCAGGAGGCTACGCAAATGTTGAAGCATCAGGCGAAGTCACATAAAGCCATTGGAAGCATTATAGCAATATTGTTCATAATAAGCGCTATAGTAATAGCTTTCGCACTAGTAGAATTCGGTCTCACGGCACAGCAAAAACAAGCGGAAATACAGCAGAAAACATATGAAGTACAAGCAAAAGCGGCAGATGTGGTTAAAGCAGTTAATTCAGTGTGGCTTTACGAAGAATCGTTAAGTGTTTTAACGATAAACATTACAAACAATTACGCCGAACCAGTTGCAATAACGGGAATAACAATACTGTATGGTGATGGAGTATATGAAATATTGAAGGGAGATATTTCCACGCTTTTAGGACCACGACTACTAAGTAATTCAGTAACATTCCCACATATTTTAATGCCAGGTGAAATGTTAAGTATAAGGTTTGAAACTCTTGGGGGAAGAAC
>CAYOTT010000009.1:0-9892 GCA_964406965.1 uncultured Desulfurococcales archaeon
AATAGGGCTTAAGGAAACAGACTATAACACTGCAACATTCACTAATAGCAGCTTAGAGTTAACATGGACCTCAGGAACACAAGGCACTCCTGACAATGGCAAGCTAGAGGTGCCGCTTAGTGAGGCCAAAGAAGGTACAGAGTTTGTAATAAAGGTTAATACTAGCGATACTGAAAAGTACTTTGACTTAACATTAAATGCTCCAACGCTCTCCACAGACAAATCCGAGTACACCATGGATGACACAGTTAAGGTGACATTAGTTGATCCAGACTTAAACGACGATGACTCCTTAGTTGAATCTTACAACATAACAGTAAGTAACTATAAGGAGCTAAATTCAAACGCTTACGCAACCGCGTGGAATACGACAACACCATTCCTAAACGTCACATTATATGATAAAACTAAAGGCAAGTATGTAGATTACTATGGCAACATTACCTTCATAGAAACTGGCAAGAATACTGGAGAATTTGTAGCAAAACTATACTTCAGCAAAATGAAGGTTAACACCGAATATGTTGAGGAAGGAGACGTCTTCGAACTTAAGATTGTAGATTGGACTTCAGGTGAAACAGCTAAGGTAGAGTTTAAGCTAGTTAAAATAACTAGAACCATGGAGCTTGACAGAGCATCATATCCAGCACCGAAAGGCAGTCCTGTAACAGTTTATGTAACATTTACAGCACCTGATCTTAATGAGGATTCGGGACTTAGAGAACCAGTAGATGTTAACGTTACATTAATTCTCTATGATGGCTCCAAGATATTACTTTACAAGAATAACTGCACTTTAAGAGAAACAGATGTTGACACAGGAGTGTTTGAAGGATCCTTCGAAGTACCTACATCTTACGGTACAAAGCTCATTAACGGTAAAGTTAGAGTATGGTATGATGCTGATGGAAGCGGAGACTTCGAATCAGACAAGGACGTTTATGCGGAGGCTTCATTCAAGGTTACAACAGCATCTATGAGTGTAACTCCATTAACCGTTAACCTCGGCGAAGACATTGTCGTAACGGTTTACGACCCTGACGCCAACTTAGATAGTGAAGAGGAAGAGACAATAACTGTAACTTTCGAGAACAACGTTACAGGAACACTTACACTTGAGGAAACAGAACCTAACAGTGGAATATTCAATGGAACATTTACCGTTGGAAAAGACGATCTAAAAGGTTTAGAGCCTGGAGACACTGTAACATTCACTTATACTGATACATCAACATCTGCTTCCGTTCCCGGAGGATCTTGGAGCTCAATGGATATTGAAGTTAGCATTTCGATAAAGACAAACACCGGAGTCTTAATGCTAGACAAGACAGAGTACGGTCCTGGAGCAATAATGAACATAACATTAGTTGAGCCTGACTTAAACACTAAGTTAGAGGATGAAGATAGTGTCAACGTTACTATTAAGATAGAAGGCATAACAACGGAGTCTGTAAGATTAGAAGAAACCGGAATCAACACTGGTGTATTCACGAACACATCCTATCAGCTACCAAGCGATGCAGAAGCTATAGGGAAGAGAATACTTGTTGCTTATAAGGACGAGGCAGATGCTTCGGGCGAGGCTACAACTGTAACAGTAGAAGCTGTAATTAAGTCATGGGATGCTGAATTATCCTTCGACAAGACATACTATGACATAGGAGAAATAGCTAAGATTACAGTAGTTGATCCTGACCAGAACATACATCCAGACGAAATAGATAACTGCACTTTAACAGTATATACTGACAGCGACCCATTGGGTGTAACAGTTAAAGCTTATGAAACTGATGTTAACACTGGTGTATTTGAAGCTTATGTACTAATATCTGATAGTTTCGGAGCTGATAGAGTTTATGCTAAGTATGGCGACAAAGTATACGCAGAATTTGAAGACCCATATCCAGCAGACTATGCTACTACAGAGGAGTCTAAGACATTTACTGCAATGGCTACTGTAGGTATTCCTGTTGAGAAACCATTCGAAATAACAACACCATCGGTTGTTGATCCAACAACAGGTACTGCATTAAACGAAACAACAGTTGGTAAGATGGTTGCAATATCCACTACACTAGAGAACATTGATGTTGTTGAGAGAACATTCGCTTATGTAGTACAGGTTAAGGATGCTGCTGGAGTAGTAGTTTATCTAAACTACATTACAGGCACTGTACCTGCAGGATACAGCTTCACACCAGCAATCTCTTGGACGCCAACAGCACCCGGAGTATACACTGTAGAAGTATTCGTATGGAAGAGCTTAGCGGAGCCGACAGTCTATAGCCCAGTTCTAACGCTAACAATAACTGTTTCAGAGTAAAACTAGTGAGGTGAAACAATAAAATGAAAGCAAAAATAACATATTTCATAATTTTTCTACTACTCCTAGCATCACTAGCGCCTGTAGTGACTGCGCAAGCACTAACTGTTCAAACAGATAAAACAGTTTACGGTCCAGGAGAATCTGTTGTAATATTTGGCTCAGCAGCTCCGGGCTCGTCAGTGGTCATAAAAGTTTATGATCCTGACGGAACATGGATTGCTACGTTACAGACAACAGCTGGTTCAACAGGCCAGTATAGTGCGACACTTAAGTTGCCTTCAACAGTTCCCTATGGAACCTTCAGGAAATATGGAACCTATACTGTCGAAGCAAGTGACGGTATAAGAACTGTTTCAACAACATTTGAATTTAGATCAGTAGCTATAGTAACAGGAGTCGTAGTTGATGAAAACAATGAGCCATTAGCTGGCGTTAAAGTTTACATTGAAGGAACAACGTATGAAACAACAACTGGTAGTGATGGAAGCTTTACTCTTTCAACAGACATAGGTCCAGCAACGCTAGTGTTTGAGAAATCAGGGTATGTGACGGTGGAGAAAGAACTTACTATTCAAACAGGAGAAAACAATGTTGGAACAGTACAAATGAAAAGCTTCCTAGCTTACATTAAAGAGTTAGAGGATCAAATATCATCACTTCAGGAGCAACTAGCAAATGTTGCAACGAAAGATGATTTAGATGCTCTTAGATCAGAGCTCATGAGCGCAATAGATACAGCAAAGTCAGACATGAAGGACTATGTTGACACTCAAGTAGGCGGGTTAGATAGTAAGATTAGTGGCGTAGATACTAAGGTAAGCAGTCTCGAAGGAAGAATAAAGTCTTTAGAGGACAGAGTTTCAGCAGTTGAAGCATTAGGGACAACGGTAAGCGACTTGAAGAAGACAGCTGAAGACTTAAAGACAACAGTTGAAGGACTAAAGGGAGTTACAGCACAGCTACCAGCACTCTACGGAATATCAATACTAGGATTAATCATAGCTATAGTAGCAGTATTCCTAGTATACAGGAAAATAGCTAGATAAAAAACCTTAAAATAAAAACTAATTTTTTATTTCAACCTCAGATTTCTAATCACTATCTAATCTTAAATTTTAAGCTGAAAACATGCTTTATTGATAAAGTTGAGACTATGTAGCATAAATTTTAATAGTTCCGGTGTGGAACAAAGTTCCGGTGTGGAACTTTGCTCTTCGATCTTAGACCTAAAACTTCTAGGAAAGAGCTTTTCAATAGAGAAGAAGAACTTAAAACCCTCGATAAAGTCGTGGATAGGGGAGATCCGTTAATACTGGTTTTGGGTATTAGAAGGGTTGGTAAAACATCTCTTCTCAAATCGTTTCTCGAAAAATGGCATGGAATTTACATAGATATGAGGGGTGTGCTAAGGGAATCCGATCTTTACAGAAGAATCAGTGATGGATTAGCGAATAATATAGGTAAGATGAAAAGCATCGTTAAAGGTATTCGTGGAATTAAAATATTGGGTGTTGAAGTTGAAATTAAGTGGAAAGGAAAGGATTCAATAAGTCTCATAGGATTACTTGAAGAACTCAATAGGAGAAGTGAGAGAGTAGTTATAGTTTTCGATGAAGCCCAACTTATTCAACCACCTATTTCAATGAAAATAAAATCCGCAATAGCATACGCTTACGACAGCTTAGAAAACATAACAGTAATTTTAAGTGGTTCAGAAATAGGTTTACTAAGAAAATTTGTTGGCATAGAAAACCCGGAATCACCACTATATGGCAGATACGCTTTCGAACTGCTTGTTGAAAGGTTTCCAAAGGATCTTTCATTAAAATTCTTACAGCAAGGATTTAAAGAGTTAAATATAAGCGTGAGTAGGGAAGCTATTGAAGAAGCTGTAGAACTATTTGACGGTATTGTCGGATGGCTTGTATTCTACGGTAAATCATATGCTGATGGAATTAAAGATATAAATAAAATATTTAACATGGCAACACAATTAGCCATTAACGAGCTAGGCAAGTTAAGTAGAAGAGAGAAGCTAGTATTAAAAGCGATAGCTGAGGGAGCTAAATCCTGGAGTTCCATAAGAAAATATGTTGAAGAAAGAGAAGGCGTAACAATACCTAAATCATCACTATCAAGAATAATAAGGAAACTGGAAAAACTAAGCATAATAGAAAACTATAGATTTCTAGATCCAATATATAGGGAAGCAGCTAAAAGAATTCGCAATTAGCTTTTTCAAATTAAAACTCTTTTACTAAAGCTTTAACCATAGGGTCAACCATGTAGTATGCTTCCTAATTATTGCTCTGCCATTTGCTTTCTTATTTTCTTAGGTATTGGATTTTCTATTATTAAACCGTATTTTTCCGCTAACTTCTCCACATGCTTATCATTTGAAACAATGATCGGTATGTTGTTTTCTATGGCAGTTGCCACAAGCAGTGCGTCTCCTAATGGAACGTTTTCCTCTATAGCCGTGTAGAAGCCATGTTTTGAAGGTGAAATTAAGGTCAAGCCTTCGGCAATACACATTATTTTCTTAGCGACAATTCTCCTAGGTCTTACATGATAGTACCAGTAAAGTACATTATACGTTTCAAGTAATGTAGTGGCCGTTACATAAACCTTAATTTCACCTTTTAAAGCTCTCTCTATGAGGGGTTTAGTGTATGGTGTTGCTATGTGGTTTTCGAGTAGCGCATAAGATAGTATGTCAGAATCAATAATTCTCATTCCTTCAAAGCCCCGTAAACATGTTTTGCTTCACTAGCGTCGGCTTTCACTAGCTCTTTATCTTTCACGTATAGTTTAATATTCTTAAATTCCTCTAATAAATCAATGGCTTTCCTAATGATGATTACACCGCAACGCTCTTCTACAATAACTTCGTCTCCTGGCTTTAGACCTTTACGAACTGCTGCAGGTAATGTTATTCTCCACTTTTTATCTATCTTAGCTTTACCCACACCCATGCCCACACCCACATAAATAATAGGTTTTAGATGACATAAGTTTATCCCTAATAACATTACTTAGTCTCAATCATGTATTAGCCGACCTTATTGAAGTCCCATATTCCTTAGAAAATAAATATGGGGTCTTGCTTAGGAATTTTCTAAGGAGGGATGTGTTTTGCTTAAGAAGGCTCTATTAGCCACAATTATAGTTTTCATGCTAATATTAGCTTTAGATGTTCCCGTAAATTCCTTAGCTTATAAGCCACAGTTTAAAATTAGAAAATTTAATGAATATTTGCTCGTAATTCCAGATTATTTAGAATTAGAGGACTTTATTAAACTACCTAGTAGAGGATATGCTTCATTAAACATTGGCGGCTTAGAAGGCTTGAAGGTAAATTTCCTAGATAATGTAAGATACATGTTTAAATATGTTAAACCTCAGCCTACGACAACATTAACTGATGTTTTAAAGGACATAGGTGTTTCAACGGTTAGAGAAAAGTATGGTCTTACAGGCGAAGGGGTTACTGTAGGTATTGTTGATACAGGAGTTGATTTTTCAATTCCCTCACTGGGTTTAGATAAAGTAGCTAGGGATGAAAGCGGCAAACCGCTGCTTCTCGATACGGATATGTTAGGATTTACTATAACAGATTTTAATGTTGAAGAAGTTAACGGTGTACTTCAAGTTAAGGATAGGGAGTTTTATGTTTACTTCCCACTAGGCTACGTGGGTAAAATTAAGCTTCATAGGAACTGGATTGCTCCGCCAGTGAAAAGTGTTAGTGGTAAGTATAAGTTTGGATTATTTGTTCAAGTAGCTTTACAAACTAATTTATGGTTGGATGCTGAACTTTCCGTAGCTTACTTTGCGCCAGTAGTTCTCGTAGACTCTAAGGAACCCGGAGTTTACGATACAGTGTTCGTTGATGTTTCAACAACATGGTATATTCTTAAAAACTTCCTGTTTGCAATAGGCTACTTAGAATATCCCGCTAATCCCGCACTTTATGATTTTAGCTTTAAAGATGAAAAACCCCTTAAATACGGTGATGAACTAGCCTACATAGATGAAAATGGCGATGGATATCCTGAATTCAGCATAGGAATGATAGCTGGCTACGTTTACGATGTTTTCGGACTGATAGGTAAGGAGAAGCCAATATATAGAATAATTGAGGAACGTGCTTGGGAACCCGCTGGAACAGGAATATATCCTGGATTAGACCCTAAGGGGAGATATGTTGACTTTTTCTACGATCCAATAGGTCATGGAACATCGGTTGCAAGCATAATAGCTGGTAAAAAAGTAAATTACTTAATGTTCTACTACAAAAGCGGCGTTAAGTACTTGAGAATTATAAAAACGGAAGGCATAGCTCCTGAAGCTAAAATAGCTGCCGCAACAGGACTCTACGTGGGAAGCGTTATTACAGCTGAAATGTGGCTAAGCGGACACAACTACGTTTACCCGTGGAACTGGACTTACACTGGAAAACCCAGAGTTGACATTATAAGTAACAGTTGGGGTCTTGTTGAATGGGATATTCTAAACGCATACGGTATTAAAAGGTTTGCTCCGGGAAAAGACCCTATATCGAAGTATGAAGACTACATTTCATCCCTAGGGGTTCCCGTAGTTCATGCAGCTGGAAATAGCGGGCCAGGTTATGGAACAGTTTTAATAGGTGGATCATCATCTAAAGCAGTAACTGTAGGAGCAACAACTATTTTCCAAAGAGAAGTGAGAACATGGGATTATGGCTTACTTTTCCCCAAAGGTTTGAAGGATGAAGTAGTATCTTGGAGTAGCAGAGGACCCATATTAAAGGAGTCTTTGAAACCAAACATAGTTGCTCCAGGAGCTTACGCTATAGTTCCGCTACCCGCGCTTGGAGGAGTAGGTAACGGAATTTACGCTGTAGACGTTTTTGGAGGAACAAGCATGTCAACACCTATAGTTAGTGGCTCAGTAGCACTAATTATTGAGAAGCTTCGTAAGGAAGGAAAACCATATACTATAGAGAATATTAAGAAAACTCTTTATCTTTCAGCAGACGATTTAGGCTACGATCCACTTTCCCAAGGCTGGGGTAAGCTAAACGTAAGTAAAGCATTGGAATATCTGTCTTCAGGTATTACCGTAAACCCTGTTGAAGCACTACTTACAAGTAAAAACAATTACACAGAAACAATAAGCATTGAGGGTTTACGTGTTTTAAATTTACATGTCGAATCACTTAAACTAATTAACTCAACACTTATAGGTAAAGTAAATGCTACTGAAAACTATAACTACATAGAAATTCCTCTTACAGTAGAAGCAGATTACTTAGAAATATACATTAACCATAGTCTTTACGGAATAAACGAGTACTTAAATGAAGGAGACTATACCATAGGAAACCTAGCTATAGCAGTTTTAGGGTTATGGAACGATACAGATGGTGATGGAGAAGTTGATATGGGAAGTGGCGAATTCACATTAATAAATCACGCGTTTTCGTCAAGTAATATTCTAAGATTAACCACAACAATAGATAATGTAGGGAAGTATGGTGGGAAACTTGTTGTTGGAGTAAGAAGCATTACGTCAACCTCCCTGGGTGATGTAAACGTTTATGTTAAATATTTTAAGTGGGAAAAGGTAGACTACATAAATGCTTCATTAACTTACATAAACCCGTACGTTAAGGAAGCTAAAGTGAAAATATTAGCTAACAAAGATATTTTAGGTAATGGAGTTTATGAAGCAAAACTCAAAGTAACAAGTATTAATGGAGAAGTACTCATAATACCTATATTAGTTTTTGCAGGAGAAAATGTTGATGAGAGTAAGCATGTTGTAAGCATTTATGAAACTAGGGAGCTTATGGAAAATAATGTTATGTATGAAGGAATAGGGTGGATTGGTGGGGCATCTCGTGGAGACTGGAGAACTTACAGGTTAATTTTAAATGAGAAATATGAAGGAGCAATAGTCGAAACTTCGTTTAAAGGGCAAAACTCTAATGTTGAAATATTAGCATTTAATGATTCAGGAACATTTGTTGGAGGAATTGTTTCAGCACAATACCCTATAATAGGTGTTTTAGGTAGTGAAGCACCACCTCTAATAACTAAGGAGAATAAGTTAATGTTCGCGTTAGAAGTTAATGGTAGAATATGGATTGCTGTTTCTCCAACACTTACAGAAGAACCTACTAACATAAGCTTAGCCATTTACCCTATAGATGCAAATCTCTTCTACTATAGAGGTGATGAAGCAGTACTCACAATATACTCTAAGTATCCATTAGGAATAGTTGAAGTAAGCGTTATTAGTAATGGTGGAAGAGTTAGAAGAGTTATCGTATTAAATCATATAGGCGGTCTCTATGCTGAAAAGGTATTTATCGAGCCTGGAGAAGAATTCATCTTAACACTTCATGAAATACCTAGTGTAGTTTACACTGGAATAGCCTATAATGTAAAATACACACCAATATTAAAATATTCTAAAATACGTTTTGAAACACTAAGTTACGGTAAATACTACGGTTACATTAAAACTATAAATAGCTCTTACAAATAAAAGCAATTAGTAGTGATGAGCCCGGTTTCAGCATCCGAAAAATGAGGAAACACCCTTTAACTGAAAAGCAATGAGGATTCAAGAGGCCCTCCTAGCTGAATTCATGATGAAAAACCTTTTCTGAGCACTAATAATGGTTGTTGTTCATGCTGGAAAAGAAGTTTCTAAAGAACCTTGAAGAACTCGCTAGTATAGGAGAGGTTGTTAGTGGTTCCTTTAAGGAAAAAATTATTGTTGAAAGGTTAAGAAAGAAATTTGAGGAATATGCTGATGAAATAACGATTCACTCAATACCCGTAGTTTTATGGGAGGAAAGGTTTTCGAAAATTATCATTAAAAACGCCTTTAGTTCTAAAGAAGTAAGTGCTATTGCCTTACCCTACTCTACATCATCGCATATTAAAGGAAAACTTATACACGTAAAAAACTTTGGCTTCACAAAAGCCAGGAATGTTGAAGGGAAAATTGTGCTTGCGGAATGGGCTAAGAACCCTGATGAAGCAGAGCACCAATACCTTGAAGCATTAGAGCAAGGTGCATTAGCTTTATTGCTTTACGATAGGTTTCCTTCGAGATTTAGGAGAATAGTTGTAAAAGGGACCTACGGTTACTCCTTTAAAACATGCAGTTACACTCCAATACCTGCTCTTTCACTAACAAGAGAAGACGGAATTAAACTAGCTAAACTAGCTTCTAGAAGCTCTGTTGAAGTAGAAATTATTGTTGAAACAAAAATTAATGAAAGTTTAGGCTTAAATTTTGAAGCAATATTTAACGGTAAATATGATGAAGAAAAAGTATACGTTACAGCACATCATGATCACTGGCTTACCGGAGTTTCAGATAACTTATTAGGACTATGTTTCCTTACCCATTTAGCGAAAAAACTTAAGAGAAGCAATTTAAAACGTGAAGTAAGATTTCTGAGTTTCACGGCTGAGGAAGGCAGCGGACCCGGATCTACTGAGTGGTATTGGCTTTACGGTTCAAGATGGTATGTGGAGAACATTGTTTTAAAGAGGAATATGA
>CAYOTT010000009.1:9992-35138 GCA_964406965.1 uncultured Desulfurococcales archaeon
TGGCTTTACGGTTCAAGATGGTATGTGGAGAACATTGTTTTAAAGAGGAATATGAGCGAAGAAATTTATGCGGTATTTAACTGGGATGCTGTAGGTAAAGGTAGATTAGTTATATCGGCATCTGGTGCTGCATATAGGAGACTTATAAGGAAAATTGTAGGTGGAAATGTTAAAGTAGAGTATGATAGTTCCTATTTTGACTCATATTCTTTCTCTAAAAAGGGTGTTCCCGCAGCAACAATAAATACAATGAATGATTTAGCTGACATATACCATACAAACGTAGATGTTTTAGAAAACCTAGATGTGAACACTATTAAGGAATCTCTTGAAATATCCAAGCATATAATTGAAAGTCTTGTTGAGAGTAAAGTCAATATGAAATTAAAATATGAAATGGAGTTTCTAAGGAGAACATTGAGGAAAATTGGTTACGTAAATGCTAAAGGAGTCCATATGAGTCCTAGAGAGGTAATAATGCTTTACAAACCTATTCACCGCGGAAATTACAGAGAAGAGTATAATCCTTTTGAAACATACTTTATACCTGAAATAACTATTCCATATAAGTACCTGAAGTTGCTACTCAAACTAAGCTTCAGCATTAAAATAGGAGATAAGAGGAAAGCATTAAAGATAATTTCAAAAATACCTTCTGAAGTCATGATACCCGGCGAGGAAAAAGCAATACCTATAGCTCCCGTAAGAACTATTAAAGCATTAATAAGGAATGAAATGTATAGTGAGGCACTGGCTGTAATAGATAGCTCAATAGCATTGCTGCGGAAAAATATTGGTAAAGGCGTTAGAGAAACAATAGTTAAAAGGTAAGGTTTGTGAAGTATGTCGTGCGATTTAAAGATAGAAGAGCTAAAACCTGGTGAAGTAAAGGAGTTTAGAGAGCTTGTAAGCAAGGTGTTTAATCATTACGATAGAACATACGTTATTAAAGCATTAGGACATGTAAAAACGTTCTTAGCTAAATGTGGAAAAGAAATAGTTGGCTTCATTGAAACATACATAACAAAGATAGATAATGAAAAAGCCGGTATAATATATTACATAGGCGTCCACCCGGATCATCAAGGAAAAGGTGTAGGAAAGACTTTAGTAAACTATGCATTAAACTATTTCAGTAACCGCAGTGTTAAAGTAGTACTTGCTTCAACAAGATCATGGAATTTGAAAGCTAGAAAATTCTTTAGAAAACTAGGTTACGAAGAGTACACATATGAGGAATTAATTGAGAAGAAAGGTTACGAATACCTATACAAGTTAGTAAAAGCTTTATACGCGTATGAAGATGACATATTCCTTATTAAGAGAATTGAGCTTACGTGAAAAGCATTGTTTAAAGGAGGATTCTTGGAAATTCAGTATGTGAACAATGCGGGTAGTAACGAAAGGCATTCAGCAATAAAATACATTAAAGATTTCTTCACTAGGAAAAAGGCGTATATTCACAATTTATGCCAAAATGTTTTCTTAATTTTAGAGTCTAAGGTTAATTTGGAAGATTACATAAAACTTATTGAACATGTTTACAGAAGCTTCTATGCTAAAATTAGGGTCTCTATTGTTTGTGAAAAAACACCGCTCAAAGTTTTAGATAAATCCTACTATAGTTTGAGAAGTATTGAAATGGAGGGCATTATTTATGATGCTAAAGGATGTAAAGTGGAAGAAATAGCTTCAATTTATATTCCTAACCTTATGAGGTTAAAAATAGGGTTAGCTAGATATTTGAAATTAGTTTCTATAATTCATAGGGAACTTATAGAAAGTGAAGGTGTTCTCCTCCATGAAAACCAAGGGTTCTTTGTTGGATTCGTTAAACCTTGCTTCTTGAGAAAAATTAATTATTTTAGAAACTACTTAGGTTTAGGGAAACATGTTGATCCATTATTAGCGTTTCAATGCGCCGTTAGAGATTTTGAAGGAGAATACTGATATGATGGTTAGGGAGGAAATAGCAAATATTTTAGAGAAAGCTAAAGAAAGACCTTTAGAAAGGGAGGACGCATTACTTCTAACACAAGTCAATCCCATAGAGACTTTGGAACTTATGAAAGTAGCTTTACATGTAAAGTTTAAGCATTACGAGTCCATCATAACTTATTCAAGAAAAGTTTTCGTTCCTTTAACAAACTTATGTAGAAATAAATGTGCTTACTGCGGATTCAGAAGGGAGCCTTGGAAACAAGGAGCTGGATACTTAAGTTTTGAAGAAGCTTTAAGAATTGTTAAGTTAGGTGAAAAACTTGGCGCAAAAGAAATACTTGTTAGTACAGGTGAAAAACCCGAAACCACATATAGGGAGGCAAGAGATTTTCTCAGAAAACTCGGTTATAGCTCAACAGTTGAATATATTAGAGATTTTGAAGAAAAAGCATTAAGAAATACTGAGAACATGCTCATTCATACTAACATAGGTGTACTTTCTAAGAAGGAAATGGCTGAGCTTAAACCTTACAATGTAAGTATGGGTTTAATGCTTGAAAGCATAAGTGAAAGACTTATGGGTAAAGGAATGCCTCATGAAAAGTCTCCAACAAAGCATCCTAAAATCAGATTAAAAATGATTAAGGAAGCAGGGGAGTTGAAAATACCTTTTACAACAGGGATACTTGTAGGGATAGGTGAAACATGGGAGGAAAGAATAGATTCACTAATTGAAATAAGGAAAATTCATAGAGAACATGGTCACATACAGGAGGTAATAATTCAAAATTTCATGCCTGAACCTGGAACTCCTATGGAGAATCACCCTCCACCCTCAACATATGAAATGGTTAAAACTATAGCTATAGCTAGGCTAATATTCCATGGTGAAGTAAGTGTTCAAGCACCACCAAACCTAACTCCTCAGTCATACCAACTCTACTTGTTAGCTGGAATAAATGATTGGGGAGGAGTATCGCCGCTAACACCTGATTTTGTAAACATAGCTTATCCTTGGCCTAAAATTTCAGAGTTAAAGGAAACAACTGAACAGTTAGGGTTTAAATTAAGGGAGAGATTAGCAATATATCCTAAATACATATTTAAGAAATGGTATTCAATGAACTTAGAGAATAGAATACTTAGACTCGTAGATGAAAACGGGTTAGTTAAAGAGCAGTTCACGTTTTATTAGAAGCTGCAATGGTTAATGCAAAAGCTTAATTAATTCTCGGTATTCCTATTTTATAGGTTGTAACGAGGTTTACTTTATGTACAAAATACCTAAGGAAAACGTGGTTTACATAGTAGATAACATGCTTAAACATTTAGATCCTAAGTTCTCGAAAATAATAGATAGGGCGTTAAGTGGTAAAGATATTAGTGTTGAAGACGCCGCCAGACTTTTTGAAACCAAAAACATGGAAATAACGGTACTTAATCTTGTAGCTGACTACTTAAGGTGGAAAAGCGTTGGAGACATAGTTACATTCGTAATAAATAGAAACATAAACTTCACTAATGAGTGCATAGTAAATTGCCCGTTTTGCGCATATTCTAAACCAGTAGGGGATCCGGAAAGCTACCTTTTACCTATAGACGAAATAGTTAAGAAAGCTATTGAAGCATGGAGAAAGGGAGCGACAGAAGTATGTATTCAGGGAGCGATAAATCCTAAGATTAGCCCGGAATATTACCTTAAAATTCTGAGAGAAATAAAAAAGAAGTTACCTAACATCCATATCCACGCATTTTCTCCACAGGAAATACATTATTTCGCAACTAAGGCTCAAGTAAGCTACAGAGAAGCTCTTAAAATGCTTAAGGAAGCAGGTCTCGATAGTATGCCAGGTACTGCAGCTGAAATTCTTGATGACGAAGTGAGAAAAATCATTGCCCCTAGGAAAATAAGTGTTAAAACATGGGTTGAAATAATAAAAACTGCTCACAAACTAGGGATACCCACAACATCAACAATAATGTACGGACACGTTGATACAAGCTATCATAAAGCTAAACATTTAAACATCATTAGGGAAATTCAGAAGGAAACAGGAGGTTTCACCGAGTTTATACCGCTATCATTTATACACTACAATACTAGACTTTATAAATCCGGAGTAGCTAGGCCTGGAGCTACAGGATTAGAGGATCTTAAAATGTACGCTGTTTCAAGAATATTCTTCAATAATTACATAAGAAACATTCAAGTTTCATGGGTTAAGCTAGGCCCAAAATATGCTCAAGCACTACTAAATGCTGGAACAAACGATTTCGGGGGAACCCTTATGGAAGAAAACATTTCTAGATCTGCTGGAGCACCATGGGGAATCAACATGCCTGTGAAAACTATTGTGAAGCTAATTAAGGATGCAGGTAGAATACCTGCTCAAAGAACCACAACATATGAAATCATAAAAATTTATGATTAAACTATTTTAAGTCTTTTAACAGCTTGGAAAGCTGCCTCAACTATAACATTCCAATCATATGACAGAGGCGGTGTATAGCACCAATCCATTAATGTAGCGTCTAGTACAGTAACTTTGTTCATTATGAGATATGATGCTGCAGTTATTAAATCAGCAACGTTTTTCTCACTTAACGCTTCAGCACCGATAATTCTTCCTGAATCTCTATCTACGATTAGCTTTAGCTTAATATCTTTTGTATCTGGGAAGTAATGTGGATTCGAAGGTAAGGTCATAGGTATGGCTACGCTATTAAATCCTTCCCTTTTAGCAACAGTGTTTATAAGACCTGTTGTACCTGCGTAAAGCTCGAATGCTTTAATTCCTGAGGTATTTAAGTGGCCAGGATACTTAACATTCTTACCCATCAGATGATATACTAATGTCCTCGCCTGTCTAAAGGCTGTTGTAGCTAGCATGCTCATTTCCTTCTTACCTGTAATAGCATTGTATGATTCCGCAACATCTCCTACAGCATATATTCCTTTAACGCTGGTTTCCATGTATTCATTAACTTTTATTCCCCCTGTTTGTCCACTAATTTCAATACCTGCTCTTTTAGCTAACCCTACATTAGGTACTGCACCTATTGCTTCAACAACCATGTCAACACTTATTTCATCTCCTTCCTCAGTAATGACTTTTTTAACATAACCTTTTTCGCCAACATATTTGTTAACGTGCCGTCCAGGCATAAATATTACTCCATGCCTTTCCATGTAACTCATAATAGTTTTAGCGAAATCGGGGTCGAACTGTTTTCTCAAAATAGTTTCTCCCCTATGTAAAACGTAGACTTTAATTCCCCTTTCAGCTAAGGCTTCAGCAACCTCTGCCGCTATGAATCCAGCGCCTACAACGGCTGCTTTTCTAACATTACGTGTTTCAATGAACTTATCCATTTCCAGAAAGTAGTCTATTGTAGTTGCCAGAAATATTCCTCTAAGGTTTGAACCTTCAACATTAAGTCTTCTACCAATGCTTCCAGTAGCTATAACTAAAACGTCATAGTTTTTCTCTTTTTCATCGCCTTCCTTAGTTTTGTAAACGACAGTTTTACTTTTAGGCTTAATTTCAATAACGGGAGTTTCTAAAAAATACTTTATTTTAAGTCTTTCATAATATGCTGGCGTTAATTCGATAAGTTCCTTGTAACCTTCAACTATCTTAGCTAAGGCATAAGGTAATCCACATGAGGAATATGTTGGCCATTTACCAGCTTCAAAAACCACTATTTCCGATTTCCTATCGAACTTTCTAAGAAATGATGCAACAGTTGATCCTCCTGAGCCTCCACCAATTATAACTACTTTTCTTTTTTCAGACATGCAACATTACCTCCATGGGGGGATTGGTGAGTAAAGCTTATCTAAGTTACATGGTACATGTGAGATTGATTATTCGCAGTTTATTTTTCTTTTCTAAGGAAAACTCAGCTTAGACATATATGTAATCTAAAATGGTCTTTTTCCGTTTACACCATTCAGCAATGCAGGGTGAGCCCCATTTAACACCTCTAGGTTTTTTCACGAAACCTCTACGCTTACCGCAAACATTATTGCTTCTGAAAATATAGCCCTTTCTCTCCAATACCATAAGCTGTGAAGCAAGGTAATTTCTAAAACTATATCTTGAACGTCCATATTTGCGTATAAGCCTGGAATATACTTCATTATAGTTTCTTTGCAAAACAACTGAAACATCCCATGTTGTAAAACAATCTGAAGTTATGTGTTTTAAGATAATTTCTAAAATAGTTCTTCTAAGTGCTATAGCATTTAACATGCTAAGTCTCCTTCTAAGAAATTTTCTATTTAACTACTATATTAACACCTTGTTTAGAAATAATGTTTACATTAGAGAAATGAGTATAGTGTTGTTATGTCGTTTTCTTTACTAACTTCTTTAAAGCATTTATGAAGTATTCTATTTCTTCTTTTGTGTTGTATATGTATAGGCTTGCTCTTATTGTTCCTTTGAGACCTAATCTGTAATGTAGTGGGTGAGCACAATGCAAACCACTCCTAACAGCAATGCCTTCAGTATCTAAATATGCTGCAACTGCATGGTGGCTCATACCTTTAACATTGAAGGGTACTATGCCTCCTCTGAACTCGACATTTTCGGGACCGTAGTATTCCACATAGTCATCTAGCTCTTCCCTCATTAATTTCATCATTTGTTTTGTTAGTTGTTTTTCGTGGTTTCTTATGTTTTGCGTTCCTAGTTTCATTAGGTATTTTGCTGCTTCAGCAAGACCAATAGCACCACCAACATTAGGAGTACCAGCCTCAAATTTCTCAGGCAACTTACCCCAGGAAACATCCTCCAACGTTACATCCCTTATTGTTCCACCACCGCTAATTGCAGGTTCAACATTTTCTAGTAACTCGCTTTTACCCCATAGCACCCCTATTCCCATTGGTCCTAGCATTTTGTGTCCGCTGAATGCTAGGAAATCTATGCCGAGATCCCTTACATTCACAGGCATGTGGGGGACTGCCTGAGCACCGTCAGCAACAACTATTGCTCCTACTTCGTGTGCTAGTTTAGCTATTTTCCTAACATCATTAATAGTTCCCAAAACATTAGACATCAAAGTAACAGCAACAACCCTTGTTCTATCATCTATTTTGCTTTCGAAATCTTCCATGTTAAGTGTGTAATCATTTTTTATATCCACATATTCTATGGTTGCATCACATATCTTCGCTATTCTTCTCCACGGGAGCATGTTACTATGATGCTCCATTATTGTTAAAAGAATTTTATCTCCTTTCTTAATGTTTTCAAGACCCCAGGAGTAAGCTACCATGTTTATAGCGTATGTTGTATTATATGTAAACACTATTTCCTCAGCTTTCGCATTGATGAATTTAGCAATAACCTCATGTGTTTCCTCATAAATTTCCGAAGCTTTTTGGCTAAGAAAATGTAATCCTCTATGAACATTAGCACTATACTCACGATAAAATTCTGAAATGGCCTCTATAACGACTTTGGGTTTTAAAGTTGTCGCTGCATTATCGAAATACACTAAGGGTTTACCATAAATTTTCTTCTTTATTACTGGAAAATCCTCTCTAATTTTGTAAGGGTCAAACATTTTAATCTCCTACAAGCTAAACATTAATTCCACCGTATTTAACAGTGTTTAATAGTTAGAAACAGTAGTTTACTTGGTGCAGAATAAACTCTGTTAATAGAATAGAAGTTTCTCTGTTTTCTAACCGAACTTAATCTATGTGTAGTTATTTCATAATTTCCTTTTTGCGTAACATTATGAGTCTAACTGTAGGCATAATTAATGAAGCAATAGCTATAATGTAAACTCCTAAAGAACTACCTGTTAATGCTAAATGTATTGTTAAAACATAGGTTGCAAAGTAAAATACTCCATTAAGCGTTAGATTTGCAAACTCCAGTAAGAACCCTGCTATACTATCTCTACTTACGTATAGGAGGGGAATAAAACTTAGAAGGGCAATTATTCCCACTAAAATAACCCATTTTGTAACATTTGAAGCTAAAAAGTAAAATGCAAGCGAGTTTATTTCATCTGTTGTAGGTGAATATTCATATTTTACTGATGTAAGAAAGGCAAAGTAGTAGCCTATAGAACCGAAAACCCTTAACCCATTGAACATTCCGAAAAGTATAGTCACAATAACTAAGGGTTTTAAGTACTCTATAATATAGTCCCTTAGTCTTTTTCCTCCGGTAAAGTCTGAAAGCAAAGCTGGAATTACAGTGAGCATTACAATGTAGAATAGTGGATTAAGTTTCAAGTACTCTTCAGCCGTTAACTGAGGTGGAGCGCTCCAAATAACCCTAACTCTCTTAGAAAAATACTTAGTTATTATTATGAAGTCTGAAAGAGCATAGTTTAAAGTTTCCTTAACAATATCACTATCTTTTTCCAAATATTCTTTAAAGGGAATTTCTAAATGTGGAATTACTAGGAAAGAATCAATAATGTAGCTTAAAGCTAAAGCAACTAGGAAAGCTAATGTTATGGCCAAGCCGAGTTTTTCCCTAAACGTTATCTTACTCATTGTTTTGCTTCAAACCTCTTCCACTCTCATCTATGCTAACTAAACGCTACCTCTATATCTTAAAACTTACTTGTATACTTGGGAGGAGGGTAAAGTGGGTTCTCCGAAATTGCTAGTTTCAGTATGGTGGCCTGAGGAAGTTAGAGATGCTCTTGAAGGAGGAGCTGATATTATAGATATAAAGAACCCTAAAAGAGGAAGCCTAGGTGCTCCATCACTTAGAGTTGTTAGTGAGATAAGTAGAAACTATGGTGGAGTAGTGGAGTTAAGCGCTGCTGTAGGGGATATTACATGTTGCCCCGAAATGGCAGCTTTAGCAGCATATACTCTGTCAAAACTAGGTATGAATTACGTTAAGGTAGGGTTGCAGGTTAATGATGAGAAACTTGGCTTAGAAATTGTAAAGGAGGTTTCTGAAACAGTAGGTTCTCTAAGTAAAGTTATAATTGTAGGTTATGCTGACTACATACGTATAAAAACACTATCTCCAATGAAAATTATTGACTTAGCTTATAAGGGTGGAGCTTATGGTGTTATGATAGACACTAGAATTAAGGATGGACTGACAACCCTTGATTTCTTAAGTACACATTACCTTAAAGAATTCGTTAATAGAGCTAAAAAATTAGGGCTTCTTAAAGCTTTAGCTGGAGGCTTAAAGAGAAACCAGGTAAAACACGTTGTAAATTTAGGCTTTGACGTTATAGGCTTCAGAACTGCTGCTTGTAACAATGGGAGATTAGGTAGGGTTTCTAAGGCTAAAGTGCATGAGTTAAAAACAGCATTACAGAGAGAGTAAGGGGCCTAACATTTAAATCATAAGCAATGTTAGAAGTAAAGTTTCGAGGTTGATGTTGTTTGCCGGAAACATGGGATGAAACATTAAGTGATGTAAAGAAAATTATGAAGAGCAAGGATTTAAGCAAGAAAATAACTTATTCCATATACAAGCTTAATACGGAAATATCTAGAATAGACAGGTTTCTTAATAATTTAAAATCTCGTGAAAAAGAACTTTACAATGCACTTATAGAATCCAAAATGCGTGGTGATGAAATAAGGGCTTCAATTTATGCTTCCGAAATAGCGGAGTTAAGGAAGATTATTAGGACACTGGAAGTTTCAAAACTTTCCCTTGAAAAAACAATGTTAAGGCTAAAAACGATATTTCAATTAGGCGATGTAGCTAAGGCAGCTTCTCAAATAGAACCAATAATTCGGGAGGTTAAGCGCTCTTTGGGTAGAATAATGCCTGAAATGTCGTTGGAGCTTGAAGGCGTGCATGAATCCTTAGTTTCAGCTATTTCTGAGCTTTCATCGTATACTTTAGGTGAGCCTGTAGAACCTTACATTTATTCTACTTCCTCTGAGGCTAAGAAGATTCTTGATGAAGCTAAAGTTGAGGCTGAACGTAGAGTTAAAAGCAAATTTCCTAAACCATAATGTTGTAGTTTATATTGCTAACTAATTTTACATAGTTTAGCTTAGCATTCTTTTTAACTACATATTGGTACACATACCTAACTTTAGGAAGAGTTAATAAAGTAGCTGACAATATATTCACAAAGGGTTTTAATTATGAAGATTGACGGAGTTGAAATAGAGGAAACTTTTGCAGAAGCATTTCCAATGTATGCTGCGAGAATACTAATAACTGCTAAGGATTATAAGTGGGCTGAAATAGCCGGGCTTGAAGCAACAGGTTTCGGATCATCAGTAATAATGTCTCCTGCGGAATCGGGAATAGAAAGGTTTGTTCCACCTGAGAAAACACCGGATAAGAGACCTGGTGTTCTAATTCAAATCTTTCAGAAAAGCTATCCTGAGCTAAGAATGCAAGTAATAGCGCGTGTAAGCCAGTGTATTCTTACAGCACCTACAACAAGAGCTTTTGATGGACTACCTCAGATTAAGAGGAAAATGAGAATAGGCAGTGTTATAGCTAAGTTTGGAGACGGATTCGAAAAGAAAGTTAAAATGTTCGGCAGGGACATGTGGGTTATCCCTGTAATGGAAGGAGAATTCATGATTGAAGAGACGATAACTGCTGTAAAAGGTGTTGCTGGGGGAAACATTTTCATACTAGCTGAAAACATGGATGCTGGGCTTGAAGCAGCTGTAAAAGCTGTTGAAGCAATTAGAAAGCATGTCCCAGGAGTTATAATGCCTTTCCCTGGAGGAGTTGTTAGAGCAGGTTCTAAGGTTGGTTCTTTAAAGTATGCTAAACTTACTGCGACAACAAACCATAAGTACTGCCCTACTCTTAGAGGAATAGCTCCGGATAGTCAAATACCTGAAGGTGTGAAGAACGTTTACGAAATAGTAATTAACGGATTAACTGTAAAAGCAGTAACTAAAGCTATGGGTGTTGGGATTAAAGCTGCAGCAAAGGTTCCCGGAGTTGTTAAAATAACTGCAGGTAATTTCGGTGGAAAACTAGGGCCCTACAAGATTTACCTTACAGAAGCCTTAAAGGCTGTTGAAGACATAGAGGTTTAAAGGTGATTTCTCATGAGTCAAGAGGGGAAAGTAGTTAAAATAGGTATAATAAAACCTGGAGCAATAGGAACATCAGTAGTATTAGAGTATCTTCTGGATGAAAGAGCTGATAGGAAAGACATTGATGTTAGGGTTTACGGTACTGGAGCGAAAATGGTTGTTGATGAAGAATTATTGAAGGCAGCTATTCAAGCAAACCATGACCTATACATCGTAGCTGCTCCCGCAAATGTTAAAGTAATTAAGAAAATAGCTAAGAAACTTAAGGAAGCAGGTAAAAGAGTAATCATAATATCCGATGAACCTGTTAAGAAATCGACAAAAGAATTTGAGGAAGCAGGCTACGGATACATAATAGTTTATGGAGATCCAATGATAGGTGCTAGAAGAGAATTCCTTGACCCAACAGAAATGGCTTTATTCAATGCTTACGTATTAGCTGTACTTTCAGCAACTGGAGCTTTAAGGATAGTTACGAAAGCCATAGACTCTGTAATTGAAGCATTAAAGGAGGATAAAGAACCAGTGCTTCCAAAGATAAAGCTTTCTAAGAAGAGATTAGAAAAAGAAGCTGGTTTTAGTAATCCATATGCTTTAGCTAAGGCAATAGCGGCCTATGAGATGGCTAGGAAAGTTGCTGAGCTAACATCAGAAGCATGCTTTAAGGAGCAGGAACCGCAGAGATACATTGTTTTAGCAGCCGCTGCTCATGAAATGATAAGATATGCTGCTAAGCTTGCTGAGGAAGCTAGAGAATTAGAGAAACCAACCGATACCTTATTAAGAACACCCCATCATAGCAGTGGTAGGTTACTTTCTAAAACGAAGCTTCTAGAAAAACCAAGGTGAAAGTTTTGTCTAAACAAACACTTTCTTTCCTTAATTTAACCCTTATTACTGGTAGGACGATTATTCAAGGAACTCTTGTTGAAGACAAACTTACAAAGAGTTATCTAGAACATGTTTCAACGCTTAGACTAAACCGTAATGACATGAAGAAGCTTGGCTTAAAAAGCGGAGATAGAGTGGAAGTTAAAGGACCTGGAGGTTCAATTGTAGTTAAAGTTCAAGCGGTAGCTGATGTTTCAGAAGGTATAGCATTTATACCCATGGGTCCATGGGCTGAAGCAATTGTTGACCCTGAAACTGACGGTACGGGAATGCCGGGTTTCAAAAGTATTCCAGTAACCATAGCTAAAACAGATAAGCCTCTAACTACACTTGAGAACATATATGGTGAAAAGGAACCAATATTTAACATGGGACAGACTTTTGAAAGGAAAGCTGAAGGAGAAATAAGGAGAATAACTGATGTTGTATGTCCCTTCTGCGGAAGCCTCTGCGACAACTTAATAGTTGAAGTTCAGGGGAACAAAATACTTAAAGTAATGAATGTATGTGCGCTAGGTCTTTCAAAAATCATGAAATCTCAAGAGAACAGAGTTCCGTATCCTATGGTTAAAGTGGATGGAGAATTCGTAAAAGTACCTTTAGAGAAAGCAATTGAGAAAGCAGCTGAAATACTTGTAAACGCTAAATACCCTGTCCTCTTCGGATGGTCTTCAACAACAGTTGAAACCGCAAGGCTTGGTTTAGAATTAGCGGAAATTGTTGGAGGAATTTACGATCATTGTTCAACATTTTGCCATGGTCCAACAGCATTAGGATTCCATGAAGTAGGTATGCCGAAATCATCCCTGGGGCAAATAAAGAACTGGGCCGACGTAATAGTTTATTGGGGTTCTAACGTTTCAGAAGCTCATCCAATGCATCCGTCAAGATACTCCTATCTTTCAGTTGGAAGACATCGTAAAGGTAAGAGGGATAGGAAACTTATTGTTGTTGACGTAAGAACAGTTCCTCATGCCAGACATGCCGACATGTTTGTTAAGGTAAAGCCAGGTAAGGATTATGAGTTACTTGTCGCATTAAGACTTCTAGTGCAGGGCAAAGACCTTGAAGTACCTGAGGTTGCAGGAGTACCTAGGGAGAAAGTTGTTGAGCTTGCCGAAACGCTCATGGCAGCTAGATTTGGAGTAATGTTTGTTGGTGTAGGAATGACAATGTCTGGAGCTAAGGAGAAGAATTTCGAAGAACTCTTCCTTCTACTACATGATCTAAACAATATATCTAAGTGGGTAGTTATCCCTATGAGAGGACACTATGATGTTACAGGAGCTGATATGGCAACTATATGGACTACAGGTTATCCTTATGCAGTAGATTTTTCAAGAAAATACCCAAGATACCAGCCTGGAATAACATCTACAGCCGATGTCTTCCTTAGGGAAGAAGCAGACGCATTACTCAGTATAGCTTCAGATCCTATTGCTCATTTTCCACGTAAAGTAGCTGAAGCCATGAAAAAAGTGCCTATAATAACTATTGATCCTAAATGGAATCTTACAGCAGCGTTTTCGAAAGTTGTAATACCATCAGCTATTGCTGGAATAGAATGTGCAGGTACAGCTTATAGAATGGATGAAGTACCCATAAGGTTAAAAAAGGTAATAGAGCCTCCTCAAGGAATACTTCCTGATGAAGAAATCTTACGATTACTTCTCAATAAGGTAAAGGAGAAATTAGGGGTGAGAACCTAAAATGGGTGAAATACTTATTAAAAATGGCTATGTCATAGACCCCGTTAATGGAGTTCATGGAGAAGTAATGGACATAGGGGTTAAGAATGGTAAAATAGTTCCTCCAGAAGAAGTTGATGAACGCTATGCTAAAGTAATTGATGCTTCAGGTTGTCTTGTCGTCGCTGGCGGTGTAGATGTACATACACATATTGCCGGACCTAAGGTTAATGCTGGAAGATTACTTATGCCTAATGATCACTACAAAATAGGTAGAGTAATAAGGGCTGTTCCAGGCGTTAGGAGGTCGGGAACAGGAAAATCCGTCCCTTCAGTGACTAATATAGGTTATAAATACGCTCGCATGGGTTGGACCACTGTTATGGAAGCTGCAAGCCCACCATTATATACCAGGCATACGCATCACGAGCTTGATGATACACCAATAGTTGATAAAGGAGTTAATTTGCTTTTAGACTCAAACTGGTTCATATTAGAATACATTGAAAACAAGGACCAGGCTAGGGTAAACGCTTTCGTGTCATGGATCTTAAGGGCTACGAAATCCTATGCCGTAAAACTTGTTGATCCAGGCTCCGCTGAAGCATGGTCAAGAGGTATTGCAACACAACCTTTAAGCATAGATGACGTGATTCCCGGCACTTCAATAACGCCTAAAGAAATCATAGTTGCTTTAGCAAATGCCGTTAAAGATCTAGGCCTACCCCATCCAATACATGTTCACGCAAACATGTTAGGTTTACCGGGCAACTACGTTACAACATTGAAAACCATAGAAATAGTAGCTAACATAACGAATAAACGTGGCTTATGTATTCACCTAGCTCATCTGCAATTCAATGCGTACAAAGGAGATTCTTACGCAACAATGGTGTCTGGCGCTGAGGAATTAGCTAAGCTCATAAACAACTTATCAGGAGTAACTTTTGATATGGGTCAAGTGATTTTCGGCGGAACAGTAACTATGACAGCCGATGCTCCATGGGAATTCTACCTTTACCATATTGCTAAGTGGAAATGGGTAGCTAAAGATGTTGAAGCTGAAACAGCTGCAGGCATTGTCCCATACAAGTTTAGACGTCATGTGTACACTAACGTTATTCAGTGGGGTATAGGTTTAGAATTAGCATTATTAGTTAAGGATGCAAGCAAGGTTGTCATTTCAACAGATCATCCGAATGCAGGGCCGTTTACAAGATATCCTCAAATAATAGCTTGGCTTATGAGCAGAAAGGCTAGAGAGCAGAAAATGGCTAAGCTAAATAAGAAGGCTATTAAGAGACTATCATTACCAGCTATAGATAGGGAATATACTTTTGAAGAATTTGTGCTTTCAACAAGGGTTGCTCCAGCGAGAATAATAGGTATTGAGAAAACTAAGGGACACTTAGGTGTAGGAGCTGATGCCGACATCGCAATATATAATATAGACCCTAGAACCTTTGATCCATCTAGAGAATATGAGAGGCTAATTAGGACAATAAAGTATGCTAAATACACTATAAAGGATGGGGAAATAGTTGTTAAAGACGGTAAGGTTGTAAAGACAATTTATGGTAGAACATTTTACGTAGAACCACCTAAGGATTTAAAGCTTGAAGCCGAAGTCTTAAATGATGTTAGGGAGAAATTTAAGGAATGGTATTCTGTAACACTTAACAATTACGTAATACTTAACGAAGAGATTAGAAAGCTTCAACCCATAAAAACATACTAAGTTCGGGTGAAACCACATGCAAACTCTTATTTTAAAGCCAAAATACGTTTTCACAGTACCTGTAGAAGTTGAAAAAATAATTCCCGACAAAGTTGCTGGAAAATCATTAGGGGAAATTCTCAAATTAAAAGTTTATGAAGGAAATAGAAAGAGAACAGTAGGCGATTTATTTGAAGTAAGCGGGGAAGTAGCTTCGAAACCTGAAGAACAAGAGATAATATTTCAAAATTCAACGGTTAAGCTAAGAAGAGTTGGAGAGAAAATGACTGCTGGAAAAATAGTTGTCGAAGGAGATGTAGGTCCATTAGCAGGTTATAAAATGGCTGGTGGAATACTGATAATTAAAGGTAATGCAGGCCCATGGCTAGGAGCTAGAATGAAAAATGGAACCGTAGAAGTCTTCGGAAATGCTGGAGGTTTTGTCGGAAGTAAGCTTAGAGGAGAACCCTTCCATAAAGGTATGAGTGGCGGAATGATAATAATTCATGGAAATGCCGGTAGAGAAGTAGGAGCACACATGTCAGGAGGCAAGATTCTTGTAGAAGGAAATGCCGGAGTTCTTCCAGGACTCCACATGGCTAAAGGTAACATTCTAATTAAAGGTAACTGTGCAGGATGGCCTGGAACACATATGATAGGTGGGAAAATAATCGTATTAGGACACGTAGACTCAATGGTTCCAAGTTTCTCATTTGAAGGAATAATGCCTAAAGTTAAATTTGCTGGTCAAAAAATAAGTGGACCATTCTACTTCTTCATGGGTGACCTATTAGATACAGAGTTTCCATCAGGCAAACTATATATTCTAAAGGAAACCAATAAGCACTTGAGCTTCTACGAACAATTCATAGAAGAGGTGAAAGATGAATGGTTGGAAGCCTTAGCGTAAATAAGCTCGGGTTAAAAGTCGCTCAGAAACTAATAGATAACCCAGACTACTACAATGTTAAAATTGTCGAGGGCCCATTAGGGTCAACAATAATTGATGCAGGCATAGAGGCTAAGGGAGGACTAGAAGCAGGTCTCTTAGTAGCCGAAGCAACAATGGGAGGGCTAGGTAAGGTAAGTTTAGGAATTGCAGCCTATGGAGATCTAGAACTACCAACAGTTTACGTTTCAACAGACCATCCAGTAATAGCATGTATGGCATCGCAATACGCTGGTTGGAGAATTTCTGCAGGAAAATACTTTGCAATGGGAAGCGGGCCTGCTAGGGCTTTAGCGCTTAAACCTAAGAAGCTATTTAAGGAAATAGGGTATCAGGATACATCAGACGAAGCATTAATAGTTTTAGAAACAGGAAAGTATCCTCCTGAAGAAGCAGTGAAATTAATAGCTGATACAGCAAATGTTAAGCCATCAAATGTTACAATAATAGTAACACCAACGCAAAGCCTTGCAGGCTCCGTGCAAATAAGTGCTAGAATTGTTGAAACAGGAATTCATAAGCTGCATACAGTAGGTTTTCACTTAGACAAGTTTATATCAAGCTCAGGTTTTGCACCAATAGCGCCGCCGCATCCTGATCCAACAGTAGCTATGGGTAGAACAAATGATATGATACTTTATGGCGGAGTTGCTACATACTTTGTAAATACTGAAGACTCTGAAGTAGAAGAGATGTTGAAGAAAGCACCATCATCTGCTTCAAGAGATTACGGGAAACCATTTTACGAAGCGTTTAAGGAAGCAGGTTTTGACTTCTACAAGATAGATCCTAACTTATTTGCTCCAGCAAAGTACGTGGTGTTTAATGTTAAATCCGGGAAAACGTTTAGTGCAGGATACATAAATGCAGAAGTGTTAAAGAGAAGCATAGCCTACAATCCACTATAAACGATTTTTACTTCCCCCTACCTTTTTATCTTCGCCGTTTTCTAATTAATTTAAGGTAAGGAATACTCTTAGACCACCGTTTTTAGTACTACGTGTAGGGTGAATAGCTAAAGTGATAACTATAGGTATAATTACTCGGAATGTGCATGGATGGGCTACAACGCAGCTTAGTAGAGCAATTATAGAGCGAGGATATCAGCCTTTCCCCATGAACTATAGAAGCCTTTACACCGAAATAAGTGATTTCGGCTACAAAGTATACTCTGGAAAAATAAATCTTGTAGAAAAACTCTCAGCACTAATAGTTAGGCCGTTAGGTAGACTCTCCTTCGAGCAAGCCTTCTTTAGAATGGACACCCTACATCTCTTAGAAGAATCAGGTGTTCCAGTAATAAATTCGCCTAAAGCAATAGAGGTAGCAATAAATAAGCATCGATCCCTAGCTTTACTAGCTAGGCATGGGTTAAAAGTTCCATACACTGTTGTAACTGAAAACATTAATGAAGCTGTTGGCAGGCTAAACTACGAGAAAGGTGTTGTAGTTAAACCTCTTTTCGGATCAAAAGGCCTAGGCTCCACACTTATTAAAGATAAAGACTTTGCTTGGAGAATATATGCTGACCTTAGATTTATGAAACATGTACTCTATATTCAAGAATACATAGAACATGGAGGAAGAGACATTAGAGCCTTCGTTATAGGAAACCAAGTAGTAGCCGCAATGTACAGGGAAAGGCCGGGCTTTTGGAAAACAAACATTTCCAGAGGAGCTAAACCCGTACCCTACAAACCAACAGCAGATGTTGAGGAATTAGCAATTAGAGCAGCGAAAATTCTCGGATGCGATATTGCCGGAGTAGATATCCTAGATGTGAAAGGTGAAAAATTCATTATAGAGGTAAATAGTCAACCTGGATGGAAAGGTATTCAAACAGTAACCAAAGTTGATATAGCTAAGAAAATAATTGACTACATTATAAGCGAGAAAATTAAACGCTAATGAATCCCAAGACAATGGATTCCACGTGATCACCGTTAACTACTAAAGAGCTTAAACCATAGTTTTTAATTATTTTACAAGCATACTTATCTACGTATTTACATACGTCTTTATCGAAGCCTTTTAGCGATGGAGATTTCTTCACAAAAACTATTTTTCTCACTCCTGAAAGCAAAGAAATTAAGGCGGCAATACTATCACTTGTTATTTCCCAGCTTTCAGGGAGAATATTTACCTTACTAACAATTCTATAAGGTAATACTATGGGTATGGTGCCTCTAATTATTGCTGAATTTATTTCTTCAAGAGTTTCTGCGAAAACATGTTTTGGTATTTTACGGGAAAACATTATTGCTGAAACTTCCATAGCTTTTATTGCTGCGTAATGCGCTGTTTTTTCATCAACCTCATAGTTTAAATATGCTTCTCTAACGGCATTAGCAAAAATTCCTCCTCCGCAAATAAATATAGGAGTAACTTTTGCTTCATTAATGGCTTTCACGATATTTCTTAAAAAAACTTCATTGAGTACGTAGTATCCGCTTACTTTAACTACAATCACTTTTCTCATAAAGATAGCACCTTGTCTAAAGTGAGTATGGCTAGCGCGTAAGCTGGGAAAACATTTGAAATTCTCTTTCCTAAAATATCTGATAGTTTTCTAATATTTTTGAAGCCTGCTCTCTTAAGGGCTTCTATCGCTAACTTCTCACCTACTCCTGCCACAATTGCTTCAAATTTCTTTAAATCAATGTTTTCACTTAGTAGTCTTGTTCTAACTTGCATTAGAGCGTCAAAGACGTGTTCAATAGCTTTTTCATAAATGTACTTAGCAATTTCAACTACTTCAATAAGTGACAATATTTCTGCATCAGCGCACACTATTCTCGAAAGTCTTTCCCAACACTCTCTAATGCTTTTCCCTCTCCCATCAGCTGTTTCTGTAGAGTATTGTTGCTCAGTAATATAGCCTAATATTCTAACTACATCACCCATTAACGCAAACTTCTCTGAAGAAACTTTAGCAAAATATCCCTTATATGGGACCACATTAACTACTGTTGAAACATTTGTTCTAAGAAAACCTAGGTAAACAAGTTCGCCATACACTAGCTTCTCAGGGTCTCTTAAGCCTCTAACGTAAAGTTTTCCTTCAACGATAGGCACTACTGTTGTTGAAGTGCTTCCTATGTCTACGAATATGCAATTTTTACACACACTACTTCCTATGTAAAGTCCTGAAGCAACCCAGTTTGAAGCAGCAAATTCCATTGGGTCTCTACTTAATGCTTCTGGAAATTTAACGAGTTCACCTTTAACGTTTAAAACGAATATTTCTTCAGAATCGCTAAAAACTTCAGCAACAGATTCCATAACATGTTTTACACCTTCCCTCTTCACCCTATACACATCACTTAACTCAGCAGTCATAGTTAAAGAGACATAATATTTTCTAGAAACATTACTATTTCTCTTTAGAAAACCTAGAATTTTAGGTAAAGCCTCCTTACCTCTAATCCATATTGGGAAGTATCGTCTAGTAGTTTGAATTCTTATAATTCTTTTCCCCATAACCTCTAACTTAGCGATCTTTATGTTTGCCCCGCCTATATCTAGTCCTAAAATAGTAAAGTTCTTTAGAGGCATCTTAAGATTCCTCTATGAGGTTTTATAGATTATGAAGAAATTAAAAGTAATTCCGGTAATCGACATTTTATGGGGGAAAATTGTTTTAGCATATAAGGGAAAAAGGAATAATTATGTTGAGCTTAAAGAATCCACTATAACCAATAATATAAGCCTTAAAGGTCTTATTGAAGCATTTTATGTCAAAGGTTATGACACTATTTACATAGCCGACTTAGACTCTATAGTTTACAATGAAAGCAAGGTTTTAGGTAAAATACTTAGCTTAGCTAAGGAATTTGACAGCATAAATTTTTTAATCGACATGGGAAGAAGAGGATTAGAGTTTAAAGATAGCAAAAATATTGAGTGGGTTATTGGAACAGAGTATTTAAAGGTCAATGAAATAATGCGTCTAAGAAAACGTGTAATAAGTTTAGATATTTTCGAAAACTTTGTAATGCTAAGTCAAGGGAAAATACCTATAAAATCAGCAGCGCTCATTGTGAAAAAGATTTTACCTAGGAAAATTCTTGCAATATGCCTTGATAGGGTAGGTAGTTTAAAAGGGCCTAATTATGATATAGCATATAATTTAACAAAGATATGTGAAGACGTCGAGGTAATTATAGGCGGCGGTTTAAAAGAACTTAGTGACATGTACTTTCTAAAATTTATCGGTATAAGTGGAGTGCTTGTTGCAACAGCCCTACATAAAGGAATAGTTAATGTGACAAGGCTATGAAAGCATCTGATAAGCTTTTATACTCATTTAATATGATCCTATTATTATGCTTTATGAACGCTATGTAAACATCATTGCTTAAAAATGTTTTACCTTTACATAGTTCTTCACCTAAGCTTTCGAACATTAAACACGCCAACTTTTCGCCAAAAATTCTTGCTAATCCCACAAACGATGTTGTTATTCTAGGGTTAACTTCGATAACGTAAGGTTCCCAAGAACACCATACAATATCTATTCCGAAATATCCTTTAAAACCACTTATTTTTGCAATTATTTTTGAAACTAATTCGAAAGATTTTAAATACAATTCTTTATTTCTCAAATAAACTATTCCACCTAAGTACATTACTTTTCCATTTGAACTAAATCGTATAAACTGAACATTGTTTGTTAAGAAAAGAATTTTTTCGCCATTAGTAATTATAGAAATGCTTCCATGTATACCCTCTATAAAGCTTTGAATAACGACTCTTTTCACTTTTGAAAATTCCAGACCATAATTTACTGCTTGCTCTAATTTATTGCTGTCATAAACTAAAGTTGCACCAAGGCCTCCTGTTGAGTCAACAGGCTTAACCATTACTGGAAAGCTTAGCTTCTTTAGAAAACATGGTTTGATATTTGCATTGGCCAGTGTGGTATAGTTAGGTATGTTTATACCTACATTTTTTAGAACACCATAACCTACGTCTTTTAACGAAAACTTTCTTACAACATCTATGCTAGGCCCTAACACTCTTTCATTACCTACTATTTGTGAAGCTTCAATTAACTCATTTGGAGGAGCTATTAATAGAACATAATCAAAGTTTTTAGAGAGTTTTTCTAAAGAATCTAAGAAGCCTTGAGAAACACTTATCATAGGTAAATCTTCAAATATGTTCTTAAAGCTTTGATTAACTAACACATATGTTTCCGCTAGATCCTTAAATATATAGTAGGCTGAGCGAACCATAGAATAAGCTTCCGAAACCAGATTTCTTAATTCCGTTAATCCCTCAGCAAGTAGGAATTCTGCTATTAAAAGCTTAGGCTTCATTACTTTTCGCTTTAATACTTATTTTTCAAAATGTTTTTAACTATTTCGAAGGATAAATATTCTCAAAACCTAAAGGCACCTTAAAATTGTGTTTAAGTAAAGTCTACTTCGGTGTTTTTAATGGTTATGGTCAATATACCGACAATAATTGAGGCTAAGAATTTAAACATAGAATTCATTGAAATAGTTTTCTCGAATACAAATACCTTAAGCAAAATAAATAGTATCCTTAGCACGTATGATGTAAAAACCATTTACTATGTAGTGTTAGGTAATTATACGCATCAGAAGGCCTTCTATGTAGTATCATTAAGCCCATTAGCTGACATTAGGGAAATTGTTAGAAAACTAAGTGGTTTAAAAGATGTTAAAGAGGTAAATTATGGTACCAAGGTCATTGGAAACTTTGCTATAAGTCCATTTATGGTTTCCATAGTTTCACCGCTAAAAAACATTGAAAATGTTTTAATGTCAAGAGATTTTCTTTTAGAGGCGCTATGGTCTTTAAGGAAGAAGTGGGGTCTTGCTTCATTAGTTTTCCTTTACCATTTAGGCTACAATTACGGTAAAGAGTTAGCTAAAGCTTTATCTAAAGATAATGTACCAGCTAATGTTTCACTAACGCTATCTTTAGAATTCCTTAGACTCTCCGGCTTCTATAAAGACTACGAAGCTGTAACGTTCAATGCAAATAAAGGAAACCTTGTTCTTTACATATACGGGTCTGTAGAATGCTCTAAAGCCTATGAGAGAAAGCCTTCAAGTAATTTTCTTAGAGGAATAATAGGAGGTATCGTGTCGGAAATAGCGAAAAAAGATGTAACAGTTTATGAAATTAAGTGTGTATCTAAAGGTGATAATTACTGCGAATTCGTTAGTTAAGCAAAGTTATCAAGATATTTCAGCCTTTTTGCTGGATGCGGGTGTGTACTGAAGAGTTCTTCAAGAATGTTAGGCTTTTGCCTCTTAATTGTTTCAACTAATTCATCAATGTTCCCTATAAACCTTGATTTAACGCCTTTTCCAGGATCAGCTATGAAGAACATTTTAAATTGATTATAGCTTTTACTTGTTTCTCCAAGATATCTTGATATTCTTCCCGAAATTAACATTATTCTAGCTAATGCTCTCTGCAACTTCCTTGCACCATTTCTTACAGTTAATGCTGCATGTGCGTCGGCATAGTACTCTCTAAGCCTACTCATGTAGAATACGAAGAGATTAAGCAGGAAGCTGACAGCCATTAAGGCTATTCCTATAAGGAATAAGTAAACTCCTCCCCCTCTACTTTCCCTCCTATATCCTCCGAACCAGCCGGAAATGTATAATATGTATCCTATGTAGTAAATTATTGCTGGAATAATGCTTATCATGAGCATTACGACTACATCTCTATGCTTTAAATGGCCTAGTTCGTGACCTATAACGGCTTCTACTTCCTCCATGGGTAATGAATCAACAAGTCCTCTTGTTACAGCAACTCGATAGCCTGTTAAGAAGTTTCCGTAAGCGAATGCATTAGGTATATCTATTTCGGCTATCATTAGTTTAGGTGCGTTCTTTAATCCGCTTTCCTTAGCTAATCTTTTAACTACTCTATGGAGCTCTGGTGCTTCACGCTCAGATAGAGGTCTTACATGGTATACTGCATCTATAATGTATGGTCCCATAAGCCATTGTAAAACGTGGAAGAATACCACAAACCCTAATATGCCATATATTCCGAAGAAGCTTATGTTAAGAGCTGTAAGAACAGCTACTAATATTAGCGTAGCTATAGATGTTATAATAGCAAACGTTCCTATCATTGAAAGTCTGAGCTTCCATAAAGGCACTTTAGGTATTGTTCTTCCCGTATACGTCATTTTCCCTTTACACCCAGTTGTTAATTCTATATTAAGGGGGCATTTATAACATTATCTGATGCTGACCCAGATCGTTTAAACCTTGGCTAACACGTTTAACAAAGCATTCACTATTCTATTTCCTACATTCTCAATGATGGAGCTCATTTTAGCACCAAAACTAACATCTTTTACCTGTATTCCTAAAAAGTAGCATTGGGTTCTTGGACTTCTATATTTAACGTAAACTTTAATCATAGAGTATGAAGGCTTGTGTGTTGTTGGAACTATTATTTCAGATTCTATTATTTCATCAAGTTTTCCGAAAACTATAATGCCTGGTTTAAGCCCGGCTTCTACAGCATCAATTATTAGTAAAATGTCAGGCAATTCTTTAACTGCTATATCAATAAAACTTTCTGGTGAAAGATCTCCGTCAACAGCGTTTTTGAATCCCTGTTCTAAGAGCTTTCTTACAATAAATGAGCCTATGAAATCGTCTCCTCTTAATTCGTTACCTACTCCTAAAACGAATGTTCTTTTTCCTTCAAGAACTTCTTTAAAGACTGAGATAAGAGATTCCACTGTACCAACTTCAACCACGAATTTCAGCCCTCATATGGAAAAGTTATTCTTAACTAAATTAAGTTAGTGAGAATTAAAGAGAAAGGTGAATAGTACGTTACAGGTTTAGTGTAAAAATTACTGCTTTGGTTTCTTCCTTCGAAGGCCTGGTGGTAGATCAGGTTCAAATGAGATGGCGTTTACCGGGCAAACTTCGTAACATTGACCACAGAAAATGCATTTCCTAATGTCGTATATTGGTTGTAGTCTTCCACCAATTTCCTTCATAACTATGGCTTCGGTTGGACATACTTTTGCGCAAAGAGTGCATCCGGTACATATGTTTCTGTCAAAGAGTATAGTTCTATGTCTTATGAGACCTGCTTTTTCAAGAGGTGATAATGGGAGTTCTTTAGGTATTTTCTCAGGTTTCTTCGGGAACTCTGTAGTAGATGATATTGCCTCTGTAGGGCATATGTCAACACATTTGTGGCATAGTATGCATATGTCTGCATCATATTGTGGAACAACTCTTCCATCTTTAATGGTCATTGTTATTGCATTTGTTGGGCATACATCAGCACATAGTCTGCACTCTACACAATGTGAGTAATCTATGTTTATGTATCTTGGCTTATATATCCCGGTGCTTTCAAATGGTGCTGGCGGAACTTTGGGAAGACCTTCATAAACATGTCTAGTGTATGATGATAGTTCGAAATCTTTTGAAGGTAAAATGGCATTGGAGGGACAATTGTATATACATATGTGGCAGAAACAGCACCTGCTCATATCATACCATGGGACATGTCTTCCTTCAGTCCACTTAAGTTTAATAGCGAATGTTGGACACACATATTCACATATTCCACATTCTACGCATCTTTCCCATAGGAAGTAAGGTCTTCCTCTAAACCCCTCTGATATATCAGGTTTCTCAAATGGATACATATGTGTAGCAGGTTTCTTGAAGACATTTACTAATACTTCTTTAATTAAAGAGGGAATTTTGGTCATGTAGAATCACCTCTTCCAATACTTTTTCCTTATATACCAATAGGGTATTACTTTCTCTTTACCCGTTTTAGCGTCAACTACATATAGTCTATCGGTACATGAGAAGCATGGATCTATGCTTCCAAGAATAACTGGTGCATCAGCTAAATGATAGCCTTTAAACATTTCACAAACAGCTGGTATGTTAGC
>CAYOTT010000009.1:35238-51819 GCA_964406965.1 uncultured Desulfurococcales archaeon
AATGGTATTTCATCATAAGCTTCATAGGGGTCAAAATCTCTCACATCCATTTTAACTGAGGAACCTCTAGCTGTAGGTCCAACTCCCCCTAATTCAAGCATTTTAGATTTACTTAAATACCCAACATTTACTGTTCTAGCGGTAAATGTCGGATCTTCTTCCATCATTTTCTTATATTGCTTAACCCTTTCGTAAAGCTTAGGTAAATGCTTCTTCATTTTATGTATTAGTTCTAAACTAATGTCCCTTGAAACTCCACCTACTATAACAAGCGAGGATATTACTCTGTTCCCTGTTAAATCCTCTACGAGTTTCATAACTATTTCTCTATCTCTCCATATAAGCATAAATAACGTTTCAAAACCCATAAGCTCTGCTGCAACACCTAAGAGCAAAAGGTGACTATGAATCCTATTGAGTTCGTGAATTATTACCCTTAAGTATTTTGCTCTGGAAGGAACCTCTATTCCTGCTGCTTCTTCAATAGCTTCGCCAAAGCTTAGCGTGTGAGCAACATTGCATATGCCGCAAACTCTTTCTGCAAGATATATTGCTTCAGTATGTTCCTTAGTTTCCATAAGCTTCTCTATTCCCCGATGAACGTATCCTAATCTTGGTTCTACATCCACTATTGTTTCTCCTTCAATTTTAAAAACGAAACGTTCGGGTTCATGTAGTGCAGGATGCTGCGGTCCAACAACTAAGCTTATAAGTGAAGACATGTTTTTCACCAGACCTTAGGTTTCTTTCTAATAACACTTACATCTTTTCTTAAGGGATAAATTCCTTCAGGCCAAGTTTCGGGAAGGAAGAATTTCGCTAAATTAGGATGCTCTTCAAATATTATGCCAAACATTTCATAGTTTTCTCTTTCGTAAAGAACCGCTCCTGGAACTATGTCTGTAATAGTTTTCACTCTCGGGTAGTCTCTCGCTACATTCATTGCGATAGTTAAAGTTAATTTAATGTTGTTATGAACAACTTGCATCTTATATCTTATTTCGAATTCTCCCTTGTCTATGAAGTCTATGGTATCTATGGATACGAGATATGAACTATTTGGAAATTTCTCCCTAATCCACTTAATGAGGTCTCTATGAGCATGCGTTACTATTTTAATGTAAACTCTTCGTGGAGTTGTCCAGTCTACGCTAAGAACTTTGTCTTTAAATGTACTTGCTAGCTCATCAACAAGCTTTTCATTATCGCTTATGCTAAGACTTTTTTGTGCCATTTCCTCCACCCTTTATCTTTTCTAAAAGCTTAACTACACCGTGAATTATTGCTTCAGGTCTTGGTGGACAACCGGGAACATAAACATCAACTGGAATTACTTTATCTACACCCTCATATACGAAAGGTGACGTTTGAAACACGTTACCGCTAATAGCGCATGAACCTACAGCAATAACAAACTTTGGTTCAGGCATTTGCTCATATATTCTTTTAAGTCTTTTAGCCACCTGTTCTGTAACAGGCCCTGAAACTACAAGTACGTCTGCATGTCTTGGAGAAGGCTTTAGTAGTATTCCGAATCTTTCAACATCATATCTAGGTGTGAGTGCTGCAAGTATTTCTATGTCACAAGCATTGCAGCCTGCCGCTGGGAAGTGAAGAATCCACGGTGATCTTAGTCTTGCCCACTTAACAATTGCCATTGTATCAACCACATTAATGCTGTCTTACAGAATTTACGTGCTAATATTAAATAAGGGGAACCTAATAAGAACTACCTAGAAATATATAGATACCTCAATTCTCAGCTTAAAAAGACCTCTTAGAAACATAGTTTAACATAAGCCAAGTGTTTCTTGAAAATACTTTGTAATTGAAGGAAGAGCGGGATTACGCTATATTTTCAAGTTATCCCCTATAGGTTTCATACACTACTATAGGTTATTTTTATTTGTCCTTCCTTGCTTCTAAATGATGTAGCATTGAGTAATGACCGTTATCTCCAAGGGGTAACCAATGACCGTAGAGGGCTTTGTAAATACCATCATAATAGCATTGCTTCCAGCGTTTATTCTATCATTAAGCCTCTACACGGTAAGAGTAATTAAGGGTCCATCAATTACCGATATGGTTTTAGCTATAGACTGTATAACCTATGACCTATGTTTTCTCATAGGGCTTATTTCAATACTGCTTAAAATAGGGTTCCTAATGGTTGCAGCTTTATCCTTAGCTCTCTGGGCTTATGTCCTTGACCTTTATGTAGCTAAGTATCTTGAAGGAAGAGAAATGGGTGATTGAAAGTGGAGCTCATTTTTCAAGAATTATCTTTAGTTCAGGAAATAATGATGCTTATAGGTTTGCTCCTAATATTTATTGGCGTTTTCTGCGATATTGTTGGATCCATAGGTATGGTTAGGTTTCCTAACTTCTTTGTTAGACTTCACGCAGCAACAGTAGGATCAATAGGAGGAGCCGTTTATCCGCTAATAGGTGTTACACTGCTTTCATTATCTCTTGACTATTTAGGAGAAATACGTTATTTTATAGCTACTGGCGCGTTCATAACTGCTGTAGCTATTCTCCTAACGGCTCCTGTAGGTTCACATGCTCTTGCAAGAGCAGCACATAGGTCTAAAACTGTCCCTGTTTATCCTAAAGTATGCGATCACTTAGAGGAGGATAGAGAGGTGATTGAGGAGTGATTGAGCAACCCTTAGTAATAGAGTTATTGTTAGCGTTTTCCTTTACCTTAGCCTTAATATTCGCTTACTTAGCTGTAATGGAGAGGGACCTCATTAGAGCTGTTGTTTTTGCCGCAGGTCAATCTATTGCCTTCGCTTATGCTTATTATTTGCTTTTCGCTCCCGACATAGTATTAGCTTACATAGCTGTTGGTGTAGGAATATACTCTATGATACTTATCTTTGCAATAAGTAAAACTGAAAGATACGAAAAGGTGTAGGATTCATGAAGGCTAAAACACTGGAGGAAGAAAAAACACATGAAGTAATAATAGGTGCTGGTATAGCAATACTTCTGATATTAACAGTGTTTGCTATAATACTTGGTGTTACAGGCTATACTCCATCCGAAAATATTAGGCCACTTGCCCAATTCTACCTATACTATGCTATGAATACTTTTAAGAAGGAATTATGGGCTGCAACGCCTGAAGCAGTGAACTCTATGGTATGGGATTATAGAGGTTACGACACATTATTTGAAACTTCAGTTTTCTTCCTAGCGGTTATAGGTGCAGTTTCGGTTCTTAGACTCCCAGGAGTTAAGGATGTAGTTTCTAAGGGAATACTTTCTGGAAGAGGACTTTCGCTTATAGTTAAGGTAATAACGAAATTCATTGTTGCATTTATACTTATCGTAGCTATCTCAATAGCTATACATGGGAACTTAACACCGGGAGGAGGCTTCCAAGCGGGAGCAGCTGTTTCAATAGCTTCGCTTATTGGATTAGCTGCGTTTTCAAGAATATTCCTTGAGGAGAGACATGTAACCACGAAACTAATGTTACCTATTAGAGTTCTTGGCGTAGTAGGTATAGGGCTTGTCGCACTAGTTCCAGCATTCATAGCACTATCGGGAATCCTGGTTTTCGCTATGCAAAACCAGCCTAAAGTTTGGGCGCCAAACTTCGGCTTTCCACCTGGCTTTGGAGACTTTTGGTTATCAGGGAACCAGTTCTACTATAACTTCTTCGAATTCTTAGCTGTTGGAGCAGGCTTTACCGTAATATATCTCATGTATTCAATACCTGAATACTTCTACAAGGAGGTGTTAGGGAAGAAATGACGTTGTCCCAAATACTCTGGATTTACATGTACCTTACGTTAATAGGGCTTATAGCTGTTTCAGTTTATGGTATAGTTCGAAGACCTAATCTTTTAAAGAAAATAATAGCTTTATCTATTTTCGGAGATACTGCAAACACTTTCATTATATTCATAGGCTTTAGAAGAGGTGCTGCAACAGTTCCTATTCTTCCGACACTTAATCCCACATTAGAGCAGCTTATAGCATTTAAGAATACAGCAGTAGATCCTCTACCTCAATGCTTGGTACTTACCGCAATAGTTATCAACATGTCGGTAACAGCCTTCTTAACTGCTTTGGCTATTCAGCTTTACAGGCTTTATGGAACATTGGATGTTAGAGAAGCAGTAAAGCTTAAATGGTGATTAGCTATGGCAGCCCATGAGAAAGTACTGAAAATAATTGCAACGGCAGTAGTACTTTTCATAGTTTACCTTATAGCTTCAGCTAGTATTGCCTTTAGAGACATAGTTTATGGCATAGTGTTTTCAGTTGCTGTAGCATTAATCGCAGCTGAGTTACTAATATCGAAAGCTACGAAACCGTACAATGTCGTTAGATGGTTCTGGGCTATAGCTTATGCCTTCTATTACCTAATAATTGCCGAGTTTAAAGCGCACTCTGATGTTATTAAGAGAATACTTCATCCTGAAATGCCTATTAACCCAGGTATAGTTAGAGTACCCTTCCATGTTGAAACGGATTACGCAACAGTTACTATAGCTAATTCAATAACAAACACTCCGGGAACAGTAGTTGTTGACTTAGATACTAAGAGAAAATACTTTTATGTTCACTGGATTAATGTTAAAGCACCTGATGAGAAAACAACTTTTGAAAATATTTCTAAAGATTTTGAATATTTTGCAAAAAGAATATTTGATTAAGGTGTAAAGCTATGGTGTATCCGCAATTACCTCCAATAATGATTCATTCACTAACACTAGCGCCAATGATTTCGATAGTTGCAGCTTTCGCTATGCCATTGATAGGGTTAATGATTAAGAATAGAAGGGTTTGGGATGCTTACGTATTCACTATAACAACAATAGTTTTAGCTTTAGCATCTATCGGAGCATATATGTTATATTATGTTGTCAAGGGACCCTTCGTTTACATGCTTGGAGGATGGCCTCCACCTATAGGTATTGTTTATGAAGTCGATAAGTTCTCTGCTCTCTTAGGAGTTGTTTCAGCATTTATAATATGGCTAGCTGTAATTTACGGGTTAAGGTACTTTGAACTTAAAGAAGACGGTTTAGAATGGTACTATACATTTCTCTTAGGGTTTGAAGCTGGTGTTTTAGGCTGCTTATACACTGGAGACATCTTTAACGTCTTCGTGCTTTTCGAAGTACTTTCGGTATCATCGTATGGTCTTATATCGTTCTGGAATAGGAAAGGTGAGTGCTTAGAAGCCGCATTAAAATATGCTATCATAGGCTCTATGGCTACAACAGTGTACTTCATAGGTGTAACATTTGCTTATGGAAGCTTTGGAACACTTAACATGGCTGATTTAGCTGCTAAACTTAGAAACATATTATTCCCGATAACTATGAGTCCTATAGGTCCAGTTGCCTTAGGTGTAAGCTTGTTCATAGCATTAGCTATTTGGGCATTTACTGTTGAGGCTGGTGTTGCACCTAATCACTTTAGAGTTTTAGATGCCTACCAAGTTTCTCCATCAACAACTGCTGCTTTACTTTCAGGGCTTGCTTCGAATGTAGGCTTGTATTTACTTGCTAGATACTTAATTACAATACTTAGTGGAGCAAAGGAAATTGCCCCTATAGTTGATGCTGCATTAACAATCTTAGCTATAATGGGTATTTTCTCAATACTTTTAGGGTCATTTTTGATGATAGCTCAAAACGATATTAACAGAGTTTTAGCCTATAGTTCAGTTCTAAACTATGGTTATGTAGCTTTCGCAGTAGGTTTAGGAACGCCTTTAGCATTAGGGGCAGCATTATATCATATGGTTAACCATGCAATAGCTAAGACCCTTATGTTCCTTGCTTCAGGAGTTTACGTTAAAGCTTCTGGAACAAGGAATTTAGATGAAATGGCTGGTGTTGGTAGGCTTGCGCCAGTAACTTCGGCAGCTATGGTCATTGGTGCACTTGCTTTAGCAGGAATTCCGCCATTCAATGGTTTCGTAAGTAAGCTACTCCTATATAATGCGCTTTTAGAGCTAAACTTGGCTCCATTAGTAATAGTGATTATTATCTCAAGCGCCTTATCCCTTATGGGCTACTTCAAAATAATATTCAACGTTTATGGTAAGCCTCCATTAAGAAGTTATGGGAAAGTTGAACCGGGAGCATCAATGCTTCTCCCATTAATAGTCTTAGCAATTTTATGCATAATTTTCGGAATAGGTTCACCATGGATTTATCCCTCACTTATAGAGCCAGCTATAGGTGATGTAACCAATACTAAGGCATTTATAGAAGCAGCTTATAAATTTGCAAAACTACTTGTAGAGGTGGGTGCTAAGATATGATGGATGTTTTATTGGTAATTGTTTTAACATCATTATCCATGGTATTAACAGCTTTAGTAGCTTACGGACTATATCTTTACTCATTAGGTGCTACAAAAACAATAACCAAGCCTACTGACGAGAAAAAGTCAATATACGCATGTGGTGAAGACATAGATGAAAAAGCTGCAACAGTATCAGACGTGAACTTGTATGTTACAATATGGAATGAGTTATTTAAGCCCCTTTACGATTCGCTTAGGAAGAAGGTACATACTGGAATACTTAATGACTGGTTCTTCTGGATGTTTCTCCTACTAATAATAGCTTATACAGTAATAGTGCTATTAGGAGGTGTTAAAAGTGTCTGAGTTTTTAGTAAGACTTTTAATGCCCGTTTTTGAAACCCTAATTTACCCGGGCATAGTGTTTTCCTTTCTCGTAGTTATATTTACTCAGTGGTATAGGAGAAAGCTTTATGCGAGAATGCAAAATAGGGTTGGACCATGGATTACAGGGCCTAAAGGTATTTTACAGCCTTTAGCAGACTATGTTAAACTGTTTTTCAAAGAAGACATAATCGTTGTTAGAGGACATCTTAAGCTCCCAGCATTTCTCCTCGCTATTACAATAGGTGCTTTAATTGCAGTATTACTTATGCTACCTATTTCACCGTATCCGGTATATGGAAGCTTCGACATAATAGTTGCAATATATTTGCTAGTATGGCCTACATTAGCTCTTGCTGCTTTAGGTTTTCTAACGCCAAGTCCTTACGGCGCAACGGGGTCTTCAAGACTGCTGTCCTTAACAATAGCTTACGAAGTAGTTTATCTCTTATCGGTACTCGTACCCGTAGTTTTAGCGACAAAATATTTTGGCTCAGCATATTCACTTTATCTATCATCAGTGACTGCATGGAAATTGTGGACTCACCCTGTATTGGCAATACTTATGGCTATAGCTCTCTTTGTAGCCATAATTTCGCTTCAATGCAAACTACTCGATAAACCTTTTGACATTCCTGAGGCTGAGCAGGAAATAGTAGCTGGACCATTTACTGAATATTCAGGGCCTAAGTTAGCGTTCATAATATTCATCCATGACATGGAGCAATATGTTAACGCCCTTCTAATAACATACTTGTTCCTGGGAGGACCAGCACCTTTAATTAATGCTCCAATATGGGCTCAAGCAGTAGTTATTGCTGTTAAGTATTTGATTGTGGTTCTTGTGCTTACTTGGATTAAAGCTATGGTTGCGAGGTTTAGAATAGACCAAGCAATAAGAATATTCTGGAAATACATGGTGCCTTTATCGCTTTTCGCATTAATATTTGCTACAGTAATTTAAGGGAACCATTAATTCATTTTTCTAAGAAACGACATTTATTCATGGAACCTCTAGCAAGTTAACTATATATGTATTTTTGATGACTATGTTTCACTATATAGCATTAATTGTGAGCTATTGCACACTATAAAGTGTCTTAGCGAAAAACTGTTTTATTTTAAATGCTGAAGAGATCATGTACTCTACTGTTATTCTTGTGGTGTTAAGAATTGACGTACTCTAGGCTCTTAAATAATATTTCTAAACTATTTAGTGGAAAATACGTCATAGATGAACAAATAGTTTATGTTAAAGTGAATAAGGATAAGTACTTTGAAATAGCCAGGTATCTTAGGGATAAAGGTTTTAATAGACTACTAACAGTGTCCGTTATAGACTGGGTCAGGAGAGGGGTTTTTGAAGTATACTTCCTAGTTTATAGTTTTAATGTAAACGCTTATGTTAAGGTTTCAACAGAAATACCTAGAGATAAACCGGAAATAGAGTCTCTACACCCTATTTGGGAAAATGCAGCAATGCATGAAAGGGAGGCTTGGGAACTTTTCGGAGTAGTTTTTAAAGGAAATCCTATGTTAAAGCCGCTGTTCTTGGAGGATTGGAAAGAGCTTCCTCCCTTCAGAAAGGATTTTGACTGGAGAAAATATGTCGCTAAAGAGTATGGATTAAGATATCCTTTAACACCAAGGCTTATTATATCTAAAAAGAAATAGGGTGTCAGATAATTGACAGTAAAGATTCTTAAACCTTTTAAAACTGTTGGTTCGTTTTTAGCGAAGAAGCCTATGACATTTCCTTTTCCACCTATTTCTCCTGTTCTCACCTATAGGAACCGTGGTAGACACATATATCATCCTGAAATATGTATTAGCTGCAGGCTTTGCGGCTATGTATGTCCAAATAAAGCAATAGAATTTGAGCTTCAAGGGAAAGACAAGAACACAGGACAGTTAATCGTTAAAACACAGATTGATTTTTCCAAATGTTGCTTCTGTGGATTATGTGAGGACATATGTCCAACGGGTGCTTTAGAATTAACACCATTTCCATTTCTAGTTGCTATGAGTAAGGAAGAGCTATACTATAATTGGAAGAAGCTTTCTGAAAAACCATCACTAACTCTTCCATCACTTGCTGAAAAGAAAGGTGTCATACCGTGGGCTAGGTCTAGAAGCTTCTGGGTAATTAATTACTTTACTGGATGTTGCTTCATAGAGGCTATTCCTTGGGTTGCAAGCAGTTTCGATATGGAAAGATTTGGGCTTATAGCTACAGCTTCACCTAGACACTCAGATGTTCTCTTAGTCGGAGGATATGTAACACCTAAAACACTTAAGAGAATAATTAAAATCTATAGTCAAATGCCCCGGCCAAAATTTGTTCTCGTACTAGGAAACTGCCCAATGAGTGGAGGAACATATTGGGATTCTTATAACACAATAAAACAGCTTGACAAATACATACCAGTTGACTTATGGATTGCGGGTTGTCCCCCGAGAGTAGAGAATGTAGGTTACGCAATAGTTTTAGCTATGTGGGCTGTTCAGCAAGGCTATTCTGGTAAGGAAGAATACGTAAATACTGAGGGAGGGAAATACGCTGTACCTAAAGCTTCAGTTAGAATTAGCAAGCCCGAATATGTCATAGAATTTGGGCCTCAGCATCCTGCAAGCGGTAACTTCAATTTAACCCTTAAGCTTGAGGGAGAAACTGTTAAGGAAGCAGAACCTAATGTAGGATATTTGCATAGAGGATTCGAAAAACTAATGGAATATAGATCATGGTATCAAAATGTAATGATTGTTCAGAGAGTATGTGTTCTTGATGGTGCACCTTACGAATTAGCCTATGCTGGGGCGGTAGAGAAAATAGCTGAAATAGAAGTTCCTGAAAGAGCGAAGTATCTTAGAGTAATTCAGGCTGAGCTAAGTAGAATTCAAAGTCACTTAATAAACATTGGAATAACTGCTTCAGCAGCAGGTTTCGACACTGTTACAAGAATGGCTTGGGGTGATAGAGATAGAATACTTTTCCTCCTCGAGTATTTAACTAAGGGACGAATATACAATATATACGCTGTTCCTGGAGGAGTAAGATATGATATACCATTGGATTATAAGGCTAAAGCCATGGATGTTATAAGGTATATGAGGAAAAAACTTAAAGTATATGATGACTTGCTTTACAGTAACGAAACGTTCATTGCTAGAACAGAGAACATAGGTGTTCTTCTACCTGAAGATGCTGTAAAACTTGACGTAACAGGCCCTAACATAAGGGGTTCTGGAATAGATTTTGATGTAAGAGCTAAAATGCCTTATGAAGCATATGCTGACTTAGACTTTAAGGTTATAACAGAAAAGAAAGGTGATGCTTACTCAAGAATGCTATGTAGGAGAAGGGAAATTGAGGAAAGCCTTTACATAATAGAGCAAGCCTTAGATAAACTACCTGGAGGACCAATAGCACAACGTAAAGCAAAGAATGGAAGCAGCTTAGTATCATTCCTAGGTAGCTTACCTGAAGGTGAAGCAATATATTGTGTCGAAAGCGCTAGAGGAGAACTATGCTTCCATATTGTAAGTATAGGTGGAACAAGCCCATATAGAGTGAAAATTAGAGGGCCAACTTTTGACACAATATTGGTAGCTTTACCTAAAGTGCTTAAGGGAGCAAAATTAGCAGATGTACCAGTAATCTACTGGAGCTTCGATAACTGCCCAGCAGACCACGACAGATAAATTATTCATTTTCTTTGAAAACCAGCATAATATGCGGGAATAGTAGCATTTAAATAGTTTTAATTCAACGTGGATTATTGGTGAAATGGATTGTCGGTTGTAGTGGTTGATAGATATGGTAGGATAAGAATTCCTCAGAAAATACTGAAGAAAGTAGATTCAACAAGGTTCATAGTAGTTCTTAGAAATAACGAAATTGTACTAAAACCTCTTAAGTACATGAAATTAAAAGACCTATTTGACACTGTAGAGATAGATGTTTCAGCCGAATATTTCAGAGATTATAGTGAGTTAAAGAAATACTTGATTAGGGGAAAATAGTTGAGATTCATTGATTCCTCAGTTTTCCTATATGCTTTCCTGAAACCTAAGAGGAAAATACCTAAAGATGTTCTAGAGCTTAAGGAAAAAGCTAAGAATATTCTTATACGAATAGATGAAGGTGAGGACGTCGCAACAACAGTCGTGCATGTATCTGAAATTGCAAACATTCTTGAATCACATGTTTCAAAGACTAAGTCTGTAGAGTACATTGAAGCAATATTAGGGAAACCGTCAATACACATTTATGATGTAGATGTAGCATCATATATTGAAGCAGTATTGAAAGCTAAGGAATACGCTATAGGCATAAATGATGCCTTAGCTTTAGTTTTTATGGAAAAACTTGGAATAAAAGAAATATACAGTTTCGATAAGGACTTTGACAAGATAAAGAACATAAGAAGAGTATATGAGTAAGTGTATTCCTTTAGACTTATTGATATATGTTGGGATGATGAGAAAAGTAGGAGTACGAGTTATGATTGGGAAGAGCCGAACTGACAACTTTAGACTTCACATTTTCCCGAAACATTTCTTATGAAGAATTCATAGCTTTTCTCTAGAAACTTACGGGAAACATTAAGGTTAATATGGTCCCAAGGAAGAGACTCTTCGAGACCTCTGCCTTTTAAGGCATAGTTTAAGCTTATCCCTAACTTTCTAACTACTTTAATCCATGAAGTAGGAGTCCGTGAGCTTAAGCTCCACTCAACAATAGCTTTACCTATGTTTCTATCTCCTAAAGCTATTGAAGCTTGTACTAGAGCCCATCTAGGACTATAAAATGATGTTTCTATTGAGAGCTTTCTAAGTTCTGATGCTATAAGCTTAAGCTTCTTAGAAGTTAATTTAGCATCAGCTATGGAGAGCCATTGGAGAGGAGTGTGGGGCTTAGGTATTAGGGGGTTTAGAGAGAGCTTTAACTGAATTCCTTTAGCTTCACTTTTTAGCTTCTTCACAAACTCTATTATCTTCAGAGCTTCTTCTAATCCTTGATGTGGAAATCCTACGATAAAATATATTTTTACTGATGTTATTCCTTTTTCATAAGCTTTTCTCACAACTTCTTTAATTTGATCTTCCTTCGTAAACTTCTTTATAGCGAAACCTATTGCTGGACATAGTGTTTCAGGAGCTATTGTTAATATTTTTTGACCCAATTTAGGAATGAAGTCTAAACGGTACTCAGTTAAAGTATTAGGCCTTAAAGAGGGTATTGATGCTTCAATGTTTCTCTCAATCAAGTACTCAAGTATTCTATCAGCATCTACATGGTCGAAGAATGAAAGAGCATAGAAAATAACCCTATTTAGACCGTTTATCTCTAGTCCTTTCTCAACTATTTCAACTATTCTACTATAGCTCCGGTCCCTCTTAGGCTTACTTATGAAGCCTTCCATGCAAAACTGGCAATGCCATTTACATCCCCTAGTAGTTTCAACAAGTAGGCCTTTACCATAAGCAAACTCGTAATCTAAAGGCTGTATTTGTTTTATCGGATAAAAGGCTTCATCAAGGTTCTTAACGTAGTTCTTAGTGACTCGGTATTTTCCAAGCGATGGAACATAAATTCCTCTTATACTTGCTATTTCATCAAGAAACTCCTTCCTATTCCTTGTTGAAAAATATTTTTCAACAATTTCTTCAACTAATCCTTCAGCTTCACCTATAACTATTATATCAGCTATTTCAGCTAGAGGTTCAGGATTTGCTGTTACTGTGGGACCTCCAACGATTATTATAGGGTCTTTTTCCTCACGCTCTCTTGAAAAAACGGGTATTTTCGATTTAAAAAGCATTTCAACAATATTTGCGTAGTCTAATTCGTAATGTACAGAGAACATTACGATATCAAAATCTCTTAGCTTCCTCTTCCACTCTAAACTTCTAAGCTCAAGTATCTTAGCCTCTTCAGGGTAACTGTAAAATATTCTTTCAGCAATAACCTCTCTGAAACCGTTTAGTAAAAAGTAAAGTAGGTGAGTAATTAAGCTAGACATTCCAGCAACATACGTTGAAGGATATGCTAAAGCAACATGTAAATCAGAAGCCCTACCTCTCTTTTTAACTACGTTCAATTCCCTTAACATACCTTAACTACGCTCCTAACGCTATTATGTATTAAGGTTTAGTAAACTTAACTTCAATGATTTAAGAAAGTCCATGAACAATACATTGGTAAATATGAGGGCAGTTAAAGTTTTCATAACATTAATATATTCCTTTATCCCACAATATACTTAGTGAGAACATGGAAACCATAGTTAGAGTTGATGATAAAGGTAGGATACTTATTCCTGTAGATTTTAGAGAAAAAATAAAGCTGGGAAAAGTTGTTCGTTTAAGAATAGAGAATGATAGGTTAGTCATTGAGCCTTTAAGAAATCCTCTAGAAACACTTAGAAGTACTGTTAACATCAAGATTAATGCTTCCCAAAATCCTAAATTATTAAGTAAAATCGCTGAAAGGGAGTTAAACAAACTCTTATAATTATAATTGGGGATTTGAATAATGATTTTAATTGAAACAGACGTAATCTTGTCTTCAATAAACATAAAGGATCCTAAACATTATGAAGCCGAAAAAGTTTTAGAAAAATTCTCAGGGAAAACACTTTTATCACCATACACCTTACTCGAAATAAACTTACTTATAAAATCTAAGCTAATTAAAGTTAAGAATACTGAACTCTTCTGGAACGAAATAGGAAACATGTTAGCATACTATGGCATAATAATTCTGAATACTAAACCTAAATACCATAGCTTAGCTTACTCCTTAAGAGAGAAGTACGGTTTAACATATTTTGATAGTCTGCATGCAGCATCAGCTATATGCGAGAAAGTTTCTCTCATAAGTTATGATAGCGAGTATGATAAAGTTACTGAGTTAAACTATGTACATCCATCAAATATCGTTTAAACTTTAATACGTTAGAGGGTTAAGAATTATTATAAGTGTAATATGGAACATTAAGAGTAAAGGGCTTAAACTTTTGGCTAATAGTTTAGGTTATGATGTTGTTCTTAAAACTCTAAGTACTATAGAAGCTAGATTTAGTGGTATTTTAAGAGCTTCAGTAACATCTTTAACATTTTCTAATTTTCTTTCAGAGCTTACTTTCCTAGCATAGTCAATAATGTCTTTACTAATGGTTTTCACTATTATTTTGCGCTCCCTAACTATGAAAATGTAGAATACCTTTCCTCTGAGTATGACTGTAGTATTTCCTTTAACCCATCTGTTTATAAGCAATTTTTCAACGGCCTTGTAAGCTTCGTTCTTAAGCTTAAACCTTTTAGGTTCTACATTTACATTCTCTTCTACAAAACCATATTTCCTAAGCCACCACATAGCCCTCTTCACAAGCTGACTTCTAACACCTAATTCACCAGCTATTTCAGAAGCTGATGCATCACCTCCTAGCTCTTTAAGCTTAATAAGAGGGATTATGGTCCAAGGAGCTTTAGTAAGTAGCTTGTTTAAATTAAAACCCATATGTAATCCCTTAATTTCGTCAATCTCTCTTTACATAATGACTTTTCCCAAAAAGTTAAAAATAATTCGTGTGGTTTTAAACTCATTCATAGGTGAAATCTAGTGATAAGGGAGGTTAAAAATAAGCATTACTTAATGCTCCACCCAAGACCTGTGTACGTCATTGGTTCAGGTATTTATGGCACAGAAGCTAACTTTATGGCTGCATCATGGGTTACACCTGTAGCTGAAGAACCACCATTAGTTGCGGTTTTCGTTGAAAAGGAAACGAAAAACCCATGAGTTAATAGAAAAGCATGGAGAATTCACAATAAACATTCTAGAGCAAGAATACCTGGATGAAATATGGTTCTTCGGCACAAAATCTGGAAGAAAGGTAGACAAAATAAAGCTAACAAAACTAAGTGTAAAGCAAGGTTATAAAGTAAAAGCACCAATAATAGGTGAAGCCGTAGGCATTATTGAAGTAAAGGTTAAAAATAAAATAGACGCAGGGGAATGCATCCTGTACATAGGCGAAATAATTTACGCCTTAGCGAAAAGCGAAAAATATAGTGGAAAATACGGTTGGAACTTAATGAAAACAAGGCTATTATATCATGTTTCAGGAAAAGCATTTATGAGCAACGGTAAGCTTTTGTTCCTATAGAAGATCATTTTGCAACCCATGGTGAAACAGGTATTACGGCTCCCTCTGCAGTAACAAGCTTAACAGACATTCGATAGCGCTCATCGCCTGAAGCCACAGTTATGTTGTCAACTATGAAGTAACCTATTCCCTCAATAACATGGCTGATTTTCCTTAACTCAATACTACCGTTATAACATAGGAAAACGAAGACTATATGGATTCTCATAGGGGTTTTTACGGTAACGTTAATAGCATCAACGTCACCAACAACTGGTCTAAAATAAGCCTCACTAACACTAACAATATTGAGCTTAGCTTTCTCCCTGACTAGTGAAGCTTCAGCACTTTTCTTAACACGGAAATTAATAGAGTAATAAACTAAACTAATAAAAACCAATACGAAAACCAAAGAACCTAGAACAATAGCAAGTCCAACAATGCTTTTCCTAAACTTTTTTGAAACCATATGTCATTCGCCAAAGTATTTCTCGTAAACGCTATCAACAAACAATTTAAAGGGTTTATACGTGAAACTTATCCATTCACTCTCATCAACCAAACATGTCCCAGAAGAACAATCCGAAACAACAGCCTTAACCCAAAAGCTGTCCTCAAAACCTATATTAAATAAGTCCTCTACCGGAACAAGCACAGCTATCTGAGTACTTGGCTTATCCCCTATTCTATAGAAGACAGCAGTATTATTTACTATACTACCATTAGCGTAAAGAGTTGCGTTAATTACCTTATTTTCTTCATCCACAAAGAACCTTATTACTACGTCTACTTCATTAATATTGGTCTCTGCACTAGATACATATATAGTCCCGTTATATAGCCCCCATTTTCCAGCTTCTTCATCATTAAATTCTACACCAACAATTGCATAGTCATAACCGTTATTCACTAATACATACCTCAAGGGATCGTCACTGCTATCATCATATTTTGAAACGTAACTATAAGCGAATTCGAGAAGCGTAAATTTCCCTGATATCTCAAAATTATAACAGTGTACATTATAGCATCCGCTATCAGATTGATAATAATCATACGATGAAGTATTAACTACCATTAGTACATAGTCGCCTACATCATACCGTTCAATTGTAAGGCCAATATTAGGATCACTTACTGTTAGGTCAGCTCGAAATGCAAGAGGCATATTACCTGATCCTGTAGATTCGGGTGTAGGAACTAAAGTACCGTTAATAAATACTAAGGTATTACTATCCGTTTTGTTTATTAGACCGTGAACAAACAATTCACTACCTGACTTTACTGATATTCCTCCAGGTGCTTGTTCTACTCCTAAAACCATGTTTAACGATAATCCTTTTATAACTACCACTACTTCACTACAGTATGGTGGTTGTATTATTATTCCTCTAGATGTCACTAGCTTTAGTGTCCTTATTCTTGATGCTTCCAATGTTATTCCTAAATCGCTAATTGATATTTTATTTACTCCCGGTTCGATCACCAATGTTCCTGGTTGAAAATACTTTACTTCCTCATTTACGCCATCTGAAGCGTAGACTAAAACTACTACTACACTTACCCCTAAAGTGTTGTTTACACTTATTGTTCCAGATGATGGGTCGTAACATGATGTTAATCCTTTTTCCTCAATTTTTCTTTGATTCTGAAGGGCTGTAGCATATTCTTCTAGTTGGTAACTTTCAACTACATGTTGCTGATATTGCATTATTATCGGAAGAAGTATTGTTAAAAGGGCTATTGCCGCTATTAACCCTGCAAC
>CAYOTT010000010.1:0-51306 GCA_964406965.1 uncultured Desulfurococcales archaeon
TGATTATTAGCGACTGTACTGTATTTATTATGGAGTCTCCAATAATTCTCCCAAGAATAATGATTTTACGGCTAGCTGGCGCAACCAGTGTTTCCTTAAGGAAACCAAATTGCTTATCCCAAATAACGCTTATACCAGATATAAAGCTACCAATGAACACCGTCATCGCAGCCATACCCGTTATTAAAAACGTTATATAGTTTACTCCTCCAAAGGTTGTTGTAAAATATTTAAACAACATATTTCTTACATCTGACGGATTAATATAGTTTGGAATTGAGGAATCACCAATAATAGATGTTAGATCTATATTTTGAGCACTAAATACAGCGCCAAACCCTAGGCCAAGAAATACTATCCATAATAGCGGTTGTATAATGATAGATATTATACGTGATCTTGAAACTGCCCATCTCTTTAACTGCCTATAAACTAGAGCAGTTAAAGCATTTAGATCCCTATTCATCTTCATCTAGACCCTCCTCCTTCTATGCGGAAATCTCCGAGAAGGTAATGGTGTTTCCTCTAAAGACTCTCTCAATTCTCTACCTGTGAGATGCAGGAATACCTCGTTAAGTGTAGGTCTCCTATAGCTTACTTCACGAATTCCTACACCATTCGTTAATGCTATATTAAATATTTCAGGTAGATACCTTGGGGCATTATCAACAAGTAATTCGACCCTATTCTCACCTATCACATTGCAATTCTTGGCGAAACCTAGTTTTCTACAGAACCCTCTAGCATCACCCTCTAAAGTTAAGTATATTACGTCTTTACCGAGCATAGCTTTTAATTCCTCAACAGTCCCCATGGCAACAATCTTGCCATGATCCATTATAGCTATCCTATTAGCAAGCTCTTCAGCCTCATCCATATAATGCGTTGTCAAGAGTATAGTCATGTCATGCTCCTTCTTCAACACACGTATATAATCCCATATCTTAGCCCTAGACTGAGGATCTAAGCCAATAGTGGGTTCATCTAAAATCAACAATTCTGGTTCATGAAGTAGGGATCTAGCTATTTCCAACCTGCGCCTCATACCACCACTAAAGTATCTGACCTGCTTATGAGCGTACTGTTTTAAATCAACAAATTCAAGTAACTCCATAATCTTATCATGTAATTCCCTACCTCTCAAACCATATAGTTTACCGTGAATATACATGTTATCATAAGCTGTCAACTGATTATCCAAACTAGGATCCTGAAATACAATACCGATCTTTTCTCTAACCTTATTGGGATTCTCTGTAACCTCATATCCTCCTACAAACACCTTTCCAGAAGTGGGTCTTAACAACGTAGCTATTACATGGATCGTAGTTGTTTTACCAGCACCATTAGGGCCAAGCAACGCATATATTTCCCCTTTCCTAATAGTGAATGATATACCGTTTACAGCTACGACATCCTTGAACTTCTTAACTAGATTCTCAACAACAACTATTTCATCCAAGAAAATCCTCCCTCACTAAATAATCGATTTCCCTCAAAAAACTATTAATAGCCTGACGTACCCTAGACAGTTCATCTTCATTTAAACGATCAATACTATTAAACAATGACTTCAAAGCCCTCAATAACCTAAAAAATCCAATGTCTATAGCAAGCCTAACCTTCTCCTCATACCTTCTAGCTTCCTCAAGTAAATCACTGTGCTCCCTAAGAAACTCTAATCCCTTCTCGGTAATGCGATAAACAATATACTTCTTCGAATTAGAATACTTCTCTTTAGCTTCAACAAAACCCTTCTTCATAAGCTCCTTTAAAACAGGATAAATCATTGAAGGACTAGGCTCAAAACCATATCTCCTCCTAATTAAATCAATAAAACCATAACCATGCAACTCATGCTTTCTCAACTCATCCAAAACAAGTATCTCAACATACTGCTTAACTATCCTCTTAAACCCAGCATTCACTACTTACAACCCTCTATCTAAAGATATATCGCAAAATATATTTAAAAATATATCGGATGACATATAAGTATTAACGATTCCAACAATTTATTTGACAGATTCCTAGGTAAAAGGTTGGTGCGGGAAAGCTGAGAAGTTAGGGGATCCATAAATTTTTTAAATGGCTTGGTTTATATCTTTTCATGGATGATAATATGCCAACTATAATAGTTGAGGGTCCTCCGATTAGTGTTGATAAGAAGAGGGTGCTTGTAAAGAAAATTACGGAAATTATATTTGAGATTTATGGGATTAAACATGTAACAGTCATTGTCAAGGAGAATCCTCCTGAAAACGTTGGTATAAATGGAGAACTATTAATTGATCGTAAGAGAAGTAGCTAGAATGTTAAGGTATCCATGGGGTACTGTCGTTTGCTTAGTAAAAATAAGTAGTATTTTTAGAACGAAATTTTTCTTGCTATCTAAATAGGCATTTATGTTTCTTAGTGTCCGTTTTGTAATCATGAACTGGTGCTGAGAGCATGTCTCTTTCAGAGTATGGTTAATGTGGTCTTCAAGGGCTTTACCGCTTCACCATGTTTAAGGCTTTTTAGTGTTCAGTATCTTTATAGCTTTGAATGGAGAGGACATTTAATGAGTTTGGTGTTTAATGTGAGCGGTACTTATCCGCAACTCCTTAGGAAGAGGGCTTTAAGTTCGTTGAAATGGGCTGAAAGAGCGCTTGCTGAAGGGGACTATGATTTTGCTGTTCGCGAAGCAGAATATGCTGTTCAGCTATTTCTAAAATCGATAATTTACCGTATTGTTGGGGAGGAGGTTAGAGGACATAACATACGTGAGCTTCTAAGCGTTCTAACGTCGGTGCTAATAGAGGAAGGCTTAAACGATGAAGCATTTCACATCGTAGAGTATGTGAGAAAGCATAGAAGGGAACTAGCGGAACTAACATACGCACACACTAAAGCAACATATGGGCTACTGGAATATGGGGAAAAAGAAGCAAAAATAATTTTCAACATAGTCAAGGACCTCATGGAGGAACTTAAAAAGTTGGAGGCGAAAATTTTTGGGTAGAAAAGTCCATAGTAGATTGAAAACGCTAAAGCAGTGGAAAAAAATTGTTGAGAAAGCAGCTTTAACAATAAACAAGCTCTATCCGGAAGCAGAACTATATGTAACCGGGGGAGCAGCGGAAGAAAGATTAACAATAAACAGCGACATCGACATACTAGTAGTGTTCAGTAGAAAAATGAGTTGGAAAGAAAAAGTAGAAGCATTAGCGAAAATATGGGAGAGACTCGAAGAAGAAATACCGGAACATTACATATTAGAAATCCACATACTAGAGAAAAACGAAGCATCGAAAATAAAATGTAGAAAAATAAAGATAACGTAGCGAAAACGTCCAAATGAAAACATTGCTAAAACATTTTTGACTCAGTAGGAGAACATATGCTGTAGAATGCATTTCATTTACAAAGCTAAGCAACAATATTAACACAGCCGAAGTTAAGTGCTCCTTTCGCATACCAAGATAGAAGTGTTAAAATATTCTTCGTAACGGCGTCTTATCGAAGTCTTTATCGTTCGAAACTATTTCCGCCGCTTTCTCCCGTAAAGCTACAGTTAAATGTAATGCGTCCTCCAAGTCTAAGCCATATTTTTCCATATACTCTAATGCGCTAGTAAAGTCGCTTTTAATAATTGGTGAAATTTCTAATCCGCGAAGACCAAACATTGCCTCTAAAACTTTCTCTACAAACCCCTTATTTTCCAAACTATTACCTGTAAGTCCAGACATCACTATGAGAACTTCGTATACTGTAAGTGAAGAAGTAACATAGCTACCTTTAGCTGACCTTTCAACATCTCTAATCCATTCTTTAGCTATTTTACCCAAAGTTGGATGGTTCCCAAGCCAGTAAACGAAAACATTGACGTCTACATACTTTTTCCCAGCCACCACTTCTTAATCGCCTCAGCAACGAATTCGTCAAGATCCTTAGGCCACTTTTCCACCTTAAAGTATCCGAAAAACTTGTCAGCAACTGAGCCTAAAGGTTCAACAATAACTTTACCCTTCTTAACATAGACTTTAACAAGACATTTTTCAGATATGCCAACACTTTCCCTTAAACCTTTAGGAATTAAAACCCTACCCTTACTATCAACCCTAACTATAAACTCCAATAAACCCACCAAATGAATGATTCCCACTAAAATATATAAGTGTGACTCAAAACAGCTTTAACATGAAAGTATAGTATTATGAAGTAGTTTAGCCCACTTACGTACTGTAGCTACTGAATTATTGGCTAACTGTTTTAAGTAGGTAGTGAAGGGGGTGTTTGAGGTGATTCTAAAACGATTTTTAACGATAATGTTGAATCTATTCTCTTGTATCCTTCATAGTTTTTAGCGTAAATGTTTCTTTGAATAATAATGTTTTCAGGGTATTTTTGTTTCCACTTTTCCAGGGTTTTTGAAGCATAGGTGCTCATGGGGCAGCATATGCTTCCCCCGTAGTATATTGTTGCTTTAATTGCTTTCACGCTGAATTTCTTGGCGTCTGGTTTTTCTTTATGCTTTAAAATTAATGTTTCATTTCTTCTTTCCACATCGAGGCTAACTTCTGTGAACATGTATTTTATGGTTGATATTTCTGTTCCTGCGCTTCTAAATTCTTCAGCAACTTCCTTAGGAAGTTTTGAAAGATACTTGTCGAGGACTTTCTTAATGTTTTCAGGTACTTCCTCATAGTAATAGTATGTTTCTACTTCCTCAGGTTCTACATGGAATGCTCTATACTGCTTAGATCTAATGTTTTCCTCTAAAACACCGGCTTCACTACCTTTTAAAGTGAAGCCTACGTTAGGGTTTCGAGGTATAATGTAGTTTTTGGAAGAAGTAATTATGATTAGGGAGTCTATGTCGTCTTCAACACTTAAAACAATGTTTTCAAAACTAACCAATTCTCATTCCCAATAGGAATGCTCAAAGCGGAAGCGTTTAAACTATTCCCTAAAATTGTGAAAGCCGGGTTTAGGAAAAATAGGAAATGCTAGGTTTTAAGTAAAGAAAAATTAGCTAAGTCTAAAATGTGATAGGTTCTACTTTTTAGAACACATGTGTTCTAAACTCTAGATTAAACTAGGTAAACTATACTTTTTAGAACATAGGTGATTTAGTAAAATGGGTGATTCGGTAAAGGCTTTACTAATAGTTTTAGCATTAATAATAGGGGCTCTTGCATTAACAGGGTTAACAATGAAAATTAGCTGGCAAAGCGTAGAAGAAACAAAACCACCTACTCCTGTAGGGGGGTTAGGGACTGTTGAAGCAGCTTCAACATTTAAAGGAGAATCATCTCTAACAAACATGGCTTCGTTAACTGATAAAACACTTATCGTAACAGGTTCAGCAACAATATTTGTAGAACCAAATAGAGTATATCTTAGATTAGCTGTTGAAACAGATAAGCCACTTAAGAACGCTACAGAAGCTTATACAGAAGTTATCATTAAAGCTAAGAGAGCCATAGATGAGCTTAAGAAAGAAGAAGGAGTAATTTCCATAAAAACGGAGTACGTGAACCTTAACCCCCTATATGATTGGGTTGGAGGAGAAAGAATACTTAAAGGCTACGTAGCCAGTTACTCATTCCAAGTGGAAATCAGCGATTTAGAGAAAGCAGGTGAAATAGTTTCTAAAGCTGTAAGCTTAGGCATAAATAGACTATACGGTCTTTCCTTCGGCTTATCCGATGAGAAAAGAAAGAGCGTTGAAAAAGAAGCTATAGAGAAAGCAGTTAATGATGCTAAAGCTAAGGCTGAAAAACTTGCTGAATCATTAGGAATTAAAATCGTAGGTGTTAGAAGTGTTGTTTTAGGAGCACCAGTAACCGCGCCTTACTATTCAACGAGGTACTCTTATGCAGTACCGTTAGCTGTAGTAGAAGCAATGCCGCCAACGCCTATTGAAACAGGGAAGGGCGTAGCTGTTTCAGCAACAGTAACAGTAGTTTATGAAATTAGTGAGGAGTAAGTTAAAGTATTCTTCACATTTTTCTCGCAACATATTCTATACTTTTTATCTTTCATAAGGGATGTTCCCAGCTTTTCTAAAATAGTTTCTGATCTGCTAAGAAGTAACCTAGCTTTCCTATTCTATGATAAAACTATTGGGAAGAAGCTTTTCCTGTTAATTTCCTCTTCAACCTAACCATTTCCCTAACATATTTTTCAATTTCCTCTCTACTTAGCCCTGTAAGTTTAGCTATAGCTTCTTTCCCTAAGTGAAAGTGTTGATAAGCTAATATATTGTTGTTTGAATAATGTGGTATTGGGTGTGTAGTTTAGTGGAGAAGGGCTTATTAAAGTTGTTAAAGGAAGTTGAAAAGGTTGAGAAAGAAGCTAGGAAGAATCGTAACATAGTTATTCGTTGGAAAAGAATGAAGGTTAAGGTGTAATTTGTTGGCTTTAAGAATAAAAGTTAAAATATGTTTTAAAAATAAATGTGTTGTATCATTAGCTCTTCTAAACACAGGTTTCGAAACCCCTACGCCAATGGTTTCTTTACCTATTGATTTAGCTGAAAAACTAAGTTTAGAAGTTGGTGTACCAATAGAGTTTGAAGGACCAGGCCTTACACGGGGAGCTTCATACCACGGTGGAGAAGTAGAAGTTATCGCTAGTTTTAAAGGTGAAACTAGGAAGATTAAAGCACAAGCCCTCATAACTCCGGGTGAAGAGGAAGTAATTATGTCGGATAAGTGCATTGAAGCTTTAGGCATAGTAATAGATTTGAAAAGTAGGAAATGGTGGTTTACATAATTTCCTAAAACCATTGGGAAGAAACTATATTTCCACTATGGAATAGTGTTTTACTGGAGAAAAACAGTGTTTGCTAGGTATGCTGCATTAGTTAAGAATCTTAGAGGAATAGTTCTTTTCGATTTAAGCGAGGAAAGCGTTAGTGAAGCAATTAAGTGGCTTGCAAACAGGTTTAAATATAGGAATTTAGGATTACCGCCGACACTAATTGAAAAATACGGTGGTGAAATTAGAAAGTATTTGGGAGGAAACCCTTTTAGAAGAATAGTTTACCCCATACCTGAACTTGAAAAGCTATCCTCTATTGTTTCGGAAGAAGCAAAAATACCTTATGAGCTTTCAGAATCACTGGTTCTAGCTTCAACATATATTTCGCCTCTCCTCGTTTTGGGAAACAAGTTTATAAGGTTCATTGAGAAACTTGCTGTTGAAACAGTTAGGGTATGTGGGAAACTGAATGTTAAGCAGTGGAAACTGCATTTAAGAATAGCTGACTACACAATACTAGACTTCTACGAGAAATCAGTTCTTGAAGCCATGCAGTTAATCACTAAACCACATGCCCCTACGGAAAAAGAATTAAACACTATTTTAGAAAGTAGGCTTAAACGTATTAGGGAAGACACTAAAAGGTATTGGAGAATAAAATGTTCTAAAGGAAAACCATTCCTATACTACATTGACATGCTAAATGTTTTAAAGAACAGAATTAAGCAGTTAAGCGAAAACCATTCAGCAGCATTATCAATAATTCCAGCAGTTCACGTAGCACCATAAACAGTTACCAATTAAGCTTCACATTAGCTGCTTTTAATCTAAGCAGAGTTGTATCGTATGGGTCAACATTTTCTTCTTCAAGTAAAAAGGCAAGTGTAGGTTCGATCCCCCTTAGCTTCTCAATTAGCATGTTTTTCTCCCTTTTACTCATAACTCTAGAATCGGTCATTGCAGCTACGTGGAATCTTATGTTGCTTTTAGCAAGGGCTTTTACTGCAGAAAACTGCAGGTTTAATGCGTTACCTTGAGCTCCCGTTCTAAATTCGAATCCTTCAGAAGTACCTCCCTTAATCGAAACCCTAACGTATAGTTTCGAAAACTTCTTTAACTCACTAATTAACCCGGGGTTTAAGCCTAAAACTATTCCGTTAGTTTCAAGTATGAATAGGTCGAAGTAAGGTGATTCCTCTATAAGCTCCAAAACCCCTAATAAATGACTCCAGCAAATCGTTGGTTCACCGCATGAAAGCCTAGCTTTTCTAACACCACTTTTCCTTGCAAGCTTAGCCATTTCATTAACAGCTTTCTCTGGACTATAGTATTTACCGTAGAACTCAGGGAAATCCCTTGAAATAGGGGACCAGCAGAAAAAGCATCTCAAATTACATCCAACAACACATCCAGTAACAATTCCCCTATAAACTCCGGCAACGTAGAAGCTCGTATACTTTCTCTCTTCAACGCCTCCGATTTTCCTACATACAATTTTCCTTGTAAGCTCAGTTACTTCAACAACATCGTAAGGCTTCCAATTATGCGTTATAAACCGTGGATACTTCAATTTATAACATCAGCCTTTAGCTCTGCTCTCTAACTAGTTTTAAAACATAGACACTACTATTTAAGCTCCAATTGGCATTAAAAACAAATACCTTGCTTCCAAGCAAACCTTTAAACTTCAGGAAATTCAACATTAACCCAGGTCCCGTTTAATTTAAGTTTCAACTTATTTATTATCTCTCTACCTACAAGAACTTCGTCAGATAAGTATTCGGGTTCAACTGGAACATACACGCTAACTTCCCCTAACGGAATAGTATGGTCTAGCTTAGGATGAACTAAACTTGCTTTTACTTTGAAAATTTCGCAAACAACAGGTTCGTATAAAGGGTTCTCTATGCGCTTAATTTTAACCGGTTTTAAACCTTCCAGAATGCGAACTACTTGAATATTAGGGTAAATTCCTTCATCAAATCCTGTGTCAAGAACAGCTGGACCCCTAGCTCTACCGCGTTTAGTTTCCAAAACAAGATAAACTACAGGTATGTCGGGAATTTTCTCTCCATCCTCATCTAACCCGTTTACTTCATATCTATAGTTAAAACTCTTCAACAACCCATTCACCCTTAATTCTTCTCCCAACTCTCCTAGGGGACCTAAGCTTAATTCCTCCAGTAGCTTTAAGTTTCCATAAGACTGTCGGATAACCTTTAGCTTCTTCAACTTTAGCACGATACCTACTTAAATAAGCTTCAATAGCGTAGACAATAATTTTGCTTCTAGAAAGACCTTCTGCTTTAGTAAACTCATCTAACCTCCTTAAGAGTTCTTCAGGAATACTAATGCTTATTTTCCTAATACCCACGATACCACCAGGTAGTAAGAGGTAGTAAAAATATTTAAACACGCTCTTAAACTAATCAGCAACGATAAAAGAAGCCATAGGGAAAATTATTATGTTAGTTTATTCTTAAACGTAAGTAAGTATTTTAAGTGGTCCACATGACTATTATAGTTGATGTTGAAAGGAAAGGAAGTAGGGAATTAAGTGGAGGTTTTAGGGTTTCAGGTAGGAAAGTGAACTTATGGATTAGAATATATGATACTGAATTTGGGAGAAGAGTGAGAATAACCATGTCCTACCATGACGGGGTAAGGTGGGTTAATACACCACCAATATGGCTTAATAAGGACTTATGTGAAGAAGTTTCTAGAAGGCTAAGAAAAATATCTGAAAAACTAACGTAATCTTTTCCTTCCACCTAGATTTCAGGAATTAAGTATTGCTGAAAACTTTGCTCTTTTAAGAAACTGCTTAGAAACTGCTGGTTCGAAAAATATTAGTTCATAATTTTTCAGACCATTAGTTAATGGAGGCTTCCATAATGTACCATACTTACTTATGCTTAAATTTCTAAGCCATATCGTCTAGTGTATTCGATGATTTCTTGAGATGTCGGTGTTGTGTGCGACCCTAATTTTGAAACTTTCAACGCCGCTACTATTGAAGCATATTTTAATGCTTTACTTAAGTCATAGTTTCGTATGAGTGCTGTTAGGAATCCTCCGGCAAAAGCGTCTCCGGCTCCTGTCGTATCTACGACTTTAGGTGGAGTATATGCTGGCATGTCTATTTCCATGTTTCCACATTGCATGTAAGCTCCTTCTGAACCTTTCTTAATAATAACTATTTTTGGCCCTAGTTTTCTAATTGCTTGAGCTACTTTCCTGTAATCTTCCATTCCTGTTAGAAGTAATGCTTCCCTCTTATTTGCGAACACTATGTCTACATGTTTAATTAAGGTTTCGAGTTTAGCTATGCCTAAGGAGGCTAAGCGCCTACCTGGATCCCATGAAACCTTCTTACCTAGTTTCTTAGCTAGCTTAGCTACGTAAACTGATGTATCAGGCCTAAGACTGGATATGTGAATAAACCTTGTTTTCTCAACAAGTTTCTCCTCTATATCTTCTGGTTTGAGCTTTTCAGACGCTCCCTTAAACCCGTAAATAACTATTCTTCCTTCAGAATCTCTTGCAACAACAGAGAAGCCTGTAGGTAATGTTGGGGAAATTTTGAGGCCTGAAATGTCGACTTGTTCTTTTAGCAGCTCATCTACAGCTATTCTACCGAATCCGTCAAGCCCTATTTTAGCTATGATAGCTGATTTAAGCCCTAGCCTTCTAATAGCTATTGCTACGTTTGCTGCTGATCCTCCAACACCATGTTTTTCTTCAAGTATTCGCGCTTCCTCATCTGGTTTTGGAAACCTGTCGACAAGCAATCTTATATCTACTAGGACATGTCCAACTGTAACTACATCTATTTCTTCGCCGCTCAATCCTCTTACTCCCTTATTTCACATATTTTACAGCTTCCTCAGGATCCTTATTCTCATGAACTACTGCTATAACTGCTTTCACCATTCCCTTAGGGTTAGGGTGTTGGAAAACATTTCTACCCACAACAACACCTTTGCCCCCAGCCTCCATTACGTTAGCAACATGTTTTAGAAAATCTAATGGAGTGTGTGCTTTCGGCCCACCGCTCATTAGCACGGGAATTCCTGAAGCAGCTTTAACGACTTCAGCAAATGTTTCACGTGAACCAGTGTAGTATGTTTTTATCATGTCAGCTCCTGATTCTGCAGCTGCTCTAGCACCGTATCTTACGATTTCAACATCATATCTGTTCTTAATTGCTGACCCCCTAGGATAAGCTAGTTGTAAACATGGTAAACCATACTGTTCAGCTGAAGATCTAATAGCGAACCACTGGTTAAGCATAGAGTCTTCAAACTCACTGCCCCAATAAACTGTTGCTGCAACAGCGTCAGCACCTAATGCAACAGAGTCTTCAACATAGCCGAAAACGCTCTGTAGCAGCCTAGCATTTTCCGGTCTTAAACTCGTTTTACTTGTCACCTTAACTATTAATGCTACTTTATTAGCCCAAACACCGTATGTTAACCTAGCCATTCCGGGAAGCATCATTACGGCATCAACACCTCCTTCAACGACTTTACTAATAATAACCTTAGGGTCAATATGTTCTGGTGGGAAATCGCCAGGGCCATGCTCAACTCCATGGTCGAACGCGAAAACGACAGCTTTACTGTCAGGCATTATCCTACTTAACCTAACATACTTACCCACATATTGGAAGGGATAATGTGCCACCACTAAACCACCTGGTCACGGCTATGTTAACGCCTTAAGAATATAAAAAACTACTCATAATTTTATACTAAAAACCACCAATGAAAATAGTTGAAGTTTACCTTTAAAGCACTAAGTTAACACTATAGCTTAGCGTAGTATTTTTTAGAGAATAAGCAATATTTTTCATTGAACTTACAAAGCATAGTTTAATAGTGAGTTAATATTTAAACCGATTTTACTGCCCATGCATTCAATATTGTTCTTGAAAACATAGGTAGGTAATAGATATAGGAGAGCACAGGTTATTCGTGGTTATTGTTAAGAATCAGGAAGAGGCATTAAAGTCTATAAGGAGCTTATTAAGGAAGGAATATATTCAGTAATAATTTGCTTAAAATCCTCGTAGAGTCTTCAAATGAATTAAAAAGATTATTAACACATAGGGTATTGTGAAAAACTTCAGTTAAGCAAAAGAATCAGCTTTTAACTACTTCGTTTAATATTTCCTCCCATTTAACATCTTTCTCTATTACATCAAGTACGTCTTTATCCCTAACCTTTAGGGATTCCGGAGTTATAATCCTCTGCACTTCCCTAAGTTTCTCAACTGTCGTGTATGTGTCGTAAGGTACTAGTAGTATTGGGACTTTTGCTTCCCTAGCCCTTATAAGCACCCCTATTGCTGGATATAGGTTTCCAGTTAAAATTACTACGCTAGGCCTGGTCTCTATTGCCTGTATTATCAAGTCTGTTCTATCACCACCAGTAACTATTGCTGCATTAGTTGCTCTCCTAAACCATCTTATAGCGGCTTCGGGGCTCATAGCGCCAATTAGGAAGTCTTCAACGAAATTGTTAAGGTATTCTTCGCCCTCCAAAACTTCGGCACCTAGGGATTCAGCAATATCTCTAACAGTGGGTGCTATTAGCCTAGGTCTTTCACTAACTAACCCGAGAATTTTAACACCTAACTTCTCAATTGAAGGAGCTATGAATCCCTTTACCCTTTCAATGTAAGGTAATGGTATGGTGTTTAAAATTACTCCATGAAGTTTTACACTATGCTTCTCCAAGAAACACTTATACAAAGCTACTTTATCAACTAAAACATCAATCGAGTCTTCGATTTTACAGCTAACGATCAAAATAACTTTGGAACCAAACATTTTAGCTAATTCAGGAACACTACATCCAATAGTAGATAAAACTTCAGGATACATGTGGCCCTCAATAACTACAACATCTTTCCCTTCGCTTAACAGTTGAAAACTACGCTCAATTTTCTTCTTAACATCTTCCGCTTTATCCCTTAATTCAAGATACCTTTCAGATAACACCACAGGTGAAATAATATCTAAAGGTTCCTTAAGGTTTAAAGCTCCCTTTAAAGCAATAACATCTGTGTCAACAAATTTTCCCGTAGACAATCTCCTCCTAGCAATAGAAATAGGTTTAAAATATGATGTTTTCAATCCCTCGCTTCTAAATTTCCTTATTAACCCGTAGGCAATTACTGTTTTACCGCAGCAGCCAACTCCAGTTACATATATTGACTTAACCATTTACTTTTCACCTTAAGAAATTACTACCTTAACATCTAAAGCTATGCAACCTTCTCCCTCCTCATATACGAATAGAGGATTAATATCCATTTCCACTATCTCAGGTATGTCTTGAACAAGCTGGTTTAACCTTAATAACACGTTAATTACTGACGCTACGTCGGCGGGAGGCTCCCCTCTAACACCTTTAAGCATAGCGTATGCTTTAGTTTCCCTAACCATATCCTTAGCTTCATCCGGCGTTATCGGTGTTAACCTAAAAGATACATCCTTAAGTATGTTTGCGTAAATTCCTCCGGAACCAAACATTATTAAGTGGCCGAAGGTTGGGTCCTTAGTTATTCCAACAATAACCTCCCTACCTTTAGGAACCATTTTCTGAACAGTAATGCCGTAAAGCGTTGCTCTATGCGCAAACCTACGAACCCTACTTAGTATTGTTCTGAAAGCCTCCCTAACTTCATCGTCAGAGTTTATGTTTAAAACAACACCTCCAATATCGGTTTTATGAAGTATTTGAGGTGAAGCCACTTTCAACACTACAGGGTAGCCCATTTTATTTGCTGCTTCAACAGCTTCATCCTCTGTTTTTACTAAAACAGTAATGGGGGCCGGTATTCCATAGGCTCTAACAAGCTCTTTAGCTTCAACTTCAAGTAGAACTTTTCTACCTTCACTCCTTGCTTTATCTATTATCCTCCTAGCTCTTTCAAAATCAACATCGTAAAACTTAACTTGTTTCTCAACAATTTTCTCAAAGAATTCAAGAAATTCTCTATACATGCATAGCCCACTCATAGCTACTACTGCTCTTTCGGGCAGGTCGAAACATGGAATACCGTGTTCAATAAGCATTTTCACAGCTTCCTGTACAATGTCACCGCCAATAAATGCGGCAACAACTGGCTTATCAGGGTATTTGCGATGCATTTTCACTATGACTTTAGCTGTTTCAACAGGCTCCGTCATTGCTTGAGGAGTCAGTATAATTATTAATCCATCAACGTTTTCATCGCTTAACACAGTGTCTATCGCAAACTCGTACCTATCGGCTCTAGCATCACCTAAAACATCAACTGGATTATATATGGCAGCAGCTGGAGGAAGTTTAGACCTTAACTTATTTATAGTGACCATGCTGAAACCTGCTAAGCTTAACCCATACTTTACGCTTAAATCAGTAGTTAGTATCCCAGGTCCTCCAGCATTAGTTATTATAGCAATTTTTTTACCTGCCGGTATTGGCTGGTTACTGAACGCCATAGCGTAGTCGAAGAGTTCACTTAAAGTGCTAGCAGCTAAAACACCTGATTTCTTAAAAGCAACCCTATATGATGTGAAGCTACCGGCCATGGCGCCTGTATGGCTCATTGCAGCTTTAGCTCCAGCCTCCGTTATGCCGCCCTTTATCACCACTATTGGCTTTACTTTCGATACTTGCCTAGCCACCTCTATAAACCTCCTACCTTTCTCGATAGATTCAACGTAAAGTAGAATTACCTTAGTGTTTCTATCCTGACCTATTGCTTGAATGAAATCTACCTCATCTAAGTCGGCTTTATTTCCTAAGCTAACTATTTTAGAGAATCCAAGACCCCTTCTAATGGACCAATCCAGAATAGCTGTTATTAAAGCTCCGCTTTGGGAAATAAATGCGATTCTCCCCTTCTTAGGTGTTACAGCAGCGAAAGTTGCATTTAAAGGAGTAAACGTGTCTATGAATCCAAGGCAGTTTGGCCCCAAAATTCTCATACCATACTTTCTACCGATATTGATTAGCTCCTTTTCCCTATCTACACCTTCACCTCCTATTTCCTTGAAACCAGCCGATATTACAACTAAGTATTTAACACCTTTCTCACCACATTCCTCAGCAACATCTAAAACTATTTGTGCCGGAACAGTTATTACGACTAAATCAACATCATCGGGTATGTCAAGTACGGACTTATAGCATTTTAAACCAAGAATTTCATCGGCTTTAGGGTTTACAGGGTAAACTCTACCCTTATACCCGCTTTCAACAATATTTCTAAGAATAGTGTGCCCTACTTTAGCAGGGTTTCTTGAAGCACCAATAACAGCTAAGCTCTTCGGACTAAACAGGTCGCTAACCACAGCACTCATCTCCTTTAACCACTACATCTCTAGGCAGTTATAACGTTTATTTTCCAAGGTTTGAACACTAAATAAACAATTGCGAAAACATGTTTGAACCTTAATACAGCACAGTGAGTAAACAATGCACTGTAATGTGCTAAATAAACATAGCTTAGTTACTTAATAACATTGTAGCTTAAGGAAAAATATAGTCGCTGAAGAACAATGTTGAACATTTAAATAATTTCTGCTTTTAGCTTCTATTGAAAGCGGGGAGTTGGGGACATGATTGCTTATGTTCTTATTTTAACTGAAGCTGGTAAAGCATTCGATGTTCTCGAAAACGTTAAAAAATAGTGGTGTTGTTGAAGCTAATGCTATTACAGGAGAATTCGACATTATAGCTAAGGTTGAAGTTAAAGACCTTAAAGAGCTTGGAGACAAAGTTGTAAAGGAAATTCAAAGTTTAAAAGGCGTTATTAGAACAGTAACAGCTTTAGCTGTAATGTAACTAAAACTACAACACTCTTTTTTACATAAACTACTTAGTATTAGGCTTAAAAGGAAATGTTTAAGATAGAGCCACTAAAGGCTTAGCTATGAATTCGCAGTAGGGGTCTCCTTTAGCAATACATTTTAACTCCACTACAATCATTTTAGTGTTTAAAAACACTGTTAACAATCCTGCTAAGAAGCCTCTTACAAAGTGGCAGTGGGGTTTATCCTTCCTACCCCTTACATGAGCGCTTTCAAAAAGATCATAGAGTCTAATAATTACCTCGGGTTCTTCAAGATCTATTTTTACTATTTCCAAAACACCCCATCCGTAAGCTTGAAATGCTAGCAAATCTTCCCTTATAAAGTCCTCAGTTAATTCCTCGGGAGCATATTTTCTACCAGCAATTTCCCCTAAAGCATACCCTATATGGTATAGAAGTGCTTCTCCACCTGTACCATAAACTTCTTTTACCTTTTCAAAAACACCACTCATTTCGTCAACTCCTAAAACAAGTACTGGATATTTTCCCTGACCAAAGGTTGGTGTTGCAAACATGTCGATAATTTTCTCCTTAACCACCTTAACCCTGTATTTAACATTTAAAATGTGAGGATTTTCTTTAAGTTCCCTAATTAAAACCTCTATTGGATACTTTGCTTTCGAATAATCTATGAAGAAAACAATGTACTGCCTATTGTCTGTACATGTAGTGTTAAACGTTATTACTTGCATGTTAGCTTTCACTAATACGTTTGAAACAAACCTTAAAGCTCCAGAGGAGCTTGGAAAGTTCGATTCCAAAGCAATTTCCGCTATGTGAGGGTTTTTTGTGAAAACAGTTCCAGGAATGTCTTTAGGATAAAGTTTAGAAGAACACACAATAGCCACCAAGGCAATTCTACATTAACTTACCAATATTCGTTATCAAGTTAAAATATTTAAATCCTTACACCAGTAATTAGGAAATGAGTCAAAATAATTGCTTAACAAAAGTGTTTTGGTGAATCAATTATGGTTACTTGTAGGGAGTATCAATACTTCGAAAAAGGGCATAGCGTTGATTTGTGGATTGAATGCTTCTACAGTTTAAAAGTTAAATCATATGATGCTGAACTTAAGTTTGCTCAGAAAATAAATAATCCGGTTCTAAAAATTATTGCACTAGCTGTTGCTTATGAGCATAGGAAAATAGCTGAAATACTAAAGGTTCTCTTTAAATTAGAGGAAACAATTAACCCCTATTCTGAAGAGTGTAAAAAGGCTTTAGGAGCAAGCACTATAGAGGATTTAGTTAAAGCTAGGGACTTATTTAGGAAAATTTTAAGAGGCGAAAAACTATCCGAAAACGATGTAAACGAGTTGGTTAAAACAGCTAGGAGGCTTGCTGACACAATGAAGGGAACATTTCTTTCACTAGCTAAAATAGCTCAGCCACCAGCATCTAAAATCCTGATGGTTATAGCTGAAAGCTACGGTGCATACTATAGTGTTTTAGAAAAATACTTAATGGAGGAACTGAAAAGTGCTGCACAAAGATAGGAAGCCCTTAAACTTAGATAGAATAATAGTTGGAGAAGGAATTTACGGATTCCTAGTAGAAACAAGCCGCGGACTTGATGCTGTAGCTGAAGTTTTTAAGGTCCTTTCGGAACTTAATTTAACCCTCGTACATATGGCTGTTCCTGAACCGGTAAGTAAGAGAACTAAAGGCTCGTTTATGCTTTTCCTAGATTTTACAAAGTCTAAAATGACACCTTTTGAAGCAAAAAATGCTTTAGAAAGAAGAGTTAGTGGAATAAAAATTGATATAGCCGAACCTGTGCTTTCAGGAGTAACTGTTGATTCATTCCACTTCCCACTAATGTTTCTAAATGAAAGAGCAGTTATTTTTAGAGAAACAGCGCTTAAAGCTTGGCTAATAAACATGAGGGAAAGATTTGGAACAGGTGGTGAAGCATTCCTTTTCCATGAAGGATACATTATAGGAAACAGTATCTACGATGCATGCCGTGAAATGTGCGGTAAAGAATGTGACATATGGACGCTTTTCGGGGCAGTGCTTTTCGCATCAGGTATAGCCGAAAACGTCAGTACAGATATAGGTTATGAAAGAATAATAGTTAAAGTTTGGAACAACATCGAATGTTCACTTGCTAAAACAAAGAATTTAAATAAGCCATTTAGTCACTGGCTAAGAGGAATACTGGCAGGCTTCGGATCACGATATTTTGGAAGAAGAATTAGTGCTGTTGAAGTAAAATGTATTGCTAAAGGAGACCCCTACTGCGAATTCATAATAACATAACTGTTTTTACTAGTCTTTAGCTATTCTACCACTAATCCTGTAAGATAAGTAAGTATCTTACTGAATCTTTCCATACCACATGGGTTTATAACGTATTTTTCACCATTAACCTTCTCTATTAAAAGATGCTTTCCAACATTAGTTACATATAAATGCACTTTCTCTGAAGAACTTGTTTCGAAAAGAGTTAGAATTATTCTGAGAAACCATAGGGCAATATGTGATAAAGCCCATTCCTCACACTTAACATATCTAATTATGTCATCGAAATTCACTATTTTTAGCTTCACAATTTCCCTGTAAGGTATGAATACGTTCCCAACAAACCTTTTAATAACGACTCCTCTAGTCGTTAGCGTATAAGCTTTAGGAAGCCATAGGTAAGGTAGTGTTAACCCTGAAAAAGCCATTATAAGCTCAAGTAGAATTGCGAATGAAAGTTTTTCAGACAAGAAAAGCATTAAGCCTATGGTGGAGAACGTGAATAATAAAGGAAAAATGGTGCTTCTAAAAACTTTTACAAAGAATCCAAAAGATGGCTTAGTTACGAATATTACGCATCCTAAGTCATCACGCATGGAGAGAGCCCTTAACTCATTAGGAACTCTCTTCCCAATAATATAATGACGAATTATAAACTTAAATTCTTTAATGGCTAAAGAAGCCTTTACATTAGGAAGTTTAGTGAATATTTTAAACAAGTTATTGCGGTGAAAATTTATTGCTGAAAACTTATTAGCCCCAATTATTACATCGTGTATTAAGAGCGCTAGGTGGTAACGTACTGTATTCAGAAAAATTCGGTGAAGTATTTAGTGTTTATGTTAAAAATTGTTAAAAATTTAGGCAAACTCATAGTTCCAACGTTAACATTATTCATTGTTGAAATAGTTTTAGGAGCCATAGTGTTTTTAACTATTCTCACATCACTACCTTTAGCACCAATAAACGTTTTCACATTCGGAGTAACAGCTATTCTAGCAACCCTTATAATACCACTTATTATAGCATTTGTTTTCGCAGGTGTCATTATAGCGTTGATTTCGAAAATAATTATACTAAACGTGTTTGCATTACCTTACTGGTACTCTTCTTAGTGACCATAGAGTACTCTAAAGGCGAACATAAGTGAGGTTTCGTAAATTATGGAAATACTTGGCTTTTTAACTAGAAAACCGTTTTCAATCGTTGGCCATAGAGGAGCTAAAGGTTTAGCCCCGGAAAACACTTTGAAATCCATAAGGGTTGCTTTAAAACTGGGTGTTGATGCAGTAGAAGTTGATGTTAGATTAAGTAAGGATAAAAAGCCTATTTTACTTCACGATGAAGATTTCGGAAGAGTTTCCGGAGTTAAACTGAAGCCTAGAGACATGCTACTTGAGGAAATAAGGTCTAAAATAAGGGTTAATGAGGAACCAGTGCCCACACTTAATGAAGCACTTGAACTGGTTAGTGGAAAAGCCGGTTTACTTATTGAAGTTAAAGAGTCGGATTCAACAGAAATAGTGCTTAAGGTTTTAGAAGAATATGGTTGGCCAAAATGGGTTGCTATAGTAAGTTTTCACGAGGAAGTACTAAGAACCGTGAGAAGCATTAACGAAGAGGTGGTTTTAGGACTTATTTACGCTAAATCCCCTGGGAAAATAGTTGAAGCGAAAAAGCTTGGAGCAAAAATAGTGTTACCACATTTCAGACTAGCCTCCGCTAAAGCTGTTTCATTCGCACATAGGCTAAACTTAAAAGTTGTAGCATGGACAATAAACGATATTAGAAATTTGGAGAAAACCATAAGCAACGGTGTCGACGCAGTAGCTACAGATTACCCCAATTTAGTAGTTAAGTTTAGAAGCAAAGGCGGAACCGGTTTAAATAAGTACCTATAGGGGATTGAATAAATGAAGCTAATGGGCAACATCGAATTTTTTGAAGAATAATTTTAAATGTAAAGGAAATGCTCGTTACCAATAAATTTTCTAAGTGAAAAAGTCTAGTAGAGTTTTACGTTTACCCTCAATCTTTTTCTTCTCAATTTGAATTTCCGGCTTAGGCCTTTTACCCTCAAGTATTTGGATTATGAACGTATCCCTTATCGGCTCATAAACTATTTTATAGAATCTTTGCGGATTTTCAAGAACTTCCTTTGGGAATTGCTTAACATACTCTACAGCTATTTCCCATACTCTCTTAGGGTTTACTAGCTTAGCTACTCTCCACATAACTTCTCTATCAAAATCTGTTGGCTTCTGCTCCACTCCTCCAATCATGAAGTATCCTGCCTTACTTATTTCAACACATTCCCCAAGAACTTCAACAAATCCTTCAGGACATTTCGTTTCATCCTTCTTTGCTTCCCTTAGCTTTCTAACTGCCTCCTCTATTTTAGCTACATTAAAGAACCTCTTTTTAGGGCCATGATGCTTTGCCCAAGCATAAAATATCGCTCTGTTTAGTCCGAAACTTTTAGCTTTACCTTGGTCCCCGTGGAGAATGTAGTGTCTTGCCGCTTGAAGTAGCGCCATAACCTGGAATCTTCCTATGCCAGCTAGCTTAACTCTCTTTTCACTCAACACAAACACCTGGTTTTCGTAAATATATTGCAGTAATGAAGTATGCTTTAAACTATTTCTCCTCTAAAACTCTTTCCTCACTAATGTATGGTGCAAGAATATCTGTTGAACTTAGGAAAACCAGTGTCGCTATGAAAACAATTATGGGTGAAGCTATGATGTGGTATCCCAAGTGCTCAACTATTAACGTAAGAATTTTGGGGTCAATAATCGCTAGCGTTGCCATAGGGATTATCATGAGAAATGTTACGTAAACTCCCCCAGTAGCTAAAGCTGCAAATACAGGTTTTAAATGAAACTTTTTAACTAAATAGTCTTCTAAAGAACCAAAAATAGCACCTATTATTAGCATTTGAATGATGTAGAGTATTGGGGAAAGCATCATAGCGTAATTAATTATTGGTTTTACATACTCTATGGTTTCAGGAGGAGCACCTTCCAAAACTATTAAATCATATGTTAACTTAATTATGGATTCTCTATTAAAGTAAACTACTAATCCAGAAACTAAACCCGATATTACGCCTGAAACCAAGCCGTAAACAACGTATTTACTTTCAACCATACATACCTATGCCTCTTTATAGTTTAAATTGAAATAGCTAATATAGTATTGTGTTTTTAAGCTATTTTAGAGGTTTTAATAGTTGGCTCTAAACATGTTGCTAATAATACCGCTGGCTTTAGCCATACTCCCTAGCTTGCTAGTCCTAGTTTTCACATCTAAAATGAAACCTAGACTTCTTCTTACAGCAATAATGGGTGGTGGTGGATGGTTCATAGCTTTAATTGCTAGAATGCCCATATTAGCTCTTGTTTCAAGAGGTTTTCAAGGAAACTACGTTATAGTTGCTGTAGCATCATCTATTTTAGCAGGTGTTTTTGAGGAACCTACAAGATATTTTTTACTTAAACATGTTCTTAGGGGTAGGGAAAACTTAGACATTAACGCTTTAGTATCGTTTGGTTTAGGCTGGGGTTTAACAGAGGCCTTAATAATATATGTTTTTCAAGCAGCATACGTTGGGCTTGCTCTCAATATTGACTGGGTTAAGCTGGTTCCAGGAGCTTTAGAGAGAAACATGGCAACATTATTCCATGTTGCTTTAACTTTCATTGCAGCTTACGTTATTATTAAGGGATTAAAGCTTATTGTTGTTCCAATAAGCTTACATGCTTTAGCGAATTTATACGCTGTTTTTCTTCTACAGGTAACTAGGAATCCATGGTTTATAGAGGGGTTTTTGGCTTTGGCTTTAATACCTGCTTCAATAGCTTTAATTGTTCTTTCACGGAAAACTATTACTTCCTCTCCAACTTCTCCCTGATTTTTCCATAGAAATCTCCTGAAGGAAAAGCTTTACCACATTTTGGACATATTATTAGTGGTGGTCTTTCCCTCTCCTCTCTTAAAGGCTTATAGAGTGCTACATTAACTACTGCTTCGTAAAGTAAGTAGAAGTCTTTGGAATCACCTACATATCCGCAGTAAGGACACTTTATCTTCATAATTTACTGTCACCCCATGATCCCTATTAGTTTTGATTTTGGAAGTTCTATGTCGCCTATGAAGTACTTAGCCATGCCAATCACCTTCCTATAGAGAGTCATAACGTCAGTGTTTGATGAAGCATACATTGACTCATCATATACTTCGAAAAAGTACTCATCATTATCATCGGTTTCTATTCTTAAATAAACCATTTCGAGCATTTGATTCCCATAGAGTAGTTTGCCTTGCGCTAAACTAAAGCTCCTAATTTTTACGTTTAATGCGTTTTCAACATGTTTTTTCGCTTCAGCAATTCCCATATTTCCTACTTTTTCCCTAAACTTCCCTACCTCTTTCCTGCCGAACTGTACTATTCCATAGCATCTTTTTAAATCGTTAAAGAAATATATGCTAAGTTTCAGAGTTAACGCACCAAGCTAACTATATGTTTAAAGGTACAGATAGGTTTAATGGTTAACTTTGGGTTAACTGTGATTTCACTTATTACCTACCTTAATACTATAGTATTATATGGGGACTGCGAGGTGATATTCTTTAAGAAATCTAGAGAAATTCATCCTTTGAAAACGCTTGGAATAATGAAGGAGTACCCTAGCTTTAAAGTTGAGAGTTTATCGTTTAAGCATAACGATAGAATACCTACTCAGTACACATGTGATGGTCCGGATGTTTCACCGCATCTTAAATGGGATAATCCTCCAGCTCCAGTAGAAGAGCAAGCGCTAATAATGTATGATCCAGACGCTCCAATAGGGATATTTTACCATTGGCTACTTTACAATATTAAGCCCGATTTAAGAGAGCTTCCTGAAAATGTTCCTAAAGAGGCAAGTACAGCCTATGGTGTACAGGGAATTAATGATTTTGGGAGAATAGGGTATGGAGGTCCATGCCCTCCTCCGGGAAGACCTCATAGATACGTTTTCCTAATACTTGGATTAGATAGGAAGTTGGAGTTACCTGCAGGACTTAGACCTAGGCAGCTATTAAGCGCTGTAAAAGACCATATAGTTGCTTACGGGGCAATAATAGGGCTTTATGGGAGATAGTTAAGTTTTAGGGAAACTAAGATACGAACTTTCCTTTTTCTATTTCCCATTAAACCGCGTTTCCGCATATTTGGTGGTTAAAAATTGTTTTAAAAGTTTAAGACTTTGTTGTAAGAATTCTTCTCTGCAAATGCATATTGCATATCAGGAATTTATGTAGTAGAAATTTTTCCTTCTAAACTATTTGGGAAATACTTTTTAACTAAACATTCCATTTTAACTAAGGTAATGTAAGAGGTACAGAGTGTCTTGGTAAAAATTCCCGAACATAAAGTAACGCCGCTTATTAGAGTAATGAATATTGAGAGAATATTTCGTATTAGAGAAGTCTATCTTAAGTATGAAGGTGTAAACCCTACTGGTACCCATAAGGACAGGTTAGCTAGAGAACACGTTATTGAAGCTCTTAAGAAGGGTTTCGACACCATAACTACAGCTACCTGCGGTAACTATGGTGTTTCAATAGCGTATTTCGCTAAACGTGCTGAAATGGACGCTATAATATATTTACCTAGAGGTTATTTTGGAACAAGAATAAGGGAGCTTACGAAACTAGGTGCTAGAATAGTCTGGGTTAGGGGAACGTATGAGGAAGCAGTTTACAGAAGTAGAACAGATGCTATAGCTAATAACTGGTATAATGCTAACCCTGGTATTGAAAATAGACCCATAAGTATTAGAGCTTACTCTAAAATAGCTTTCGAAATAGTTGATCAGTTAGGAAGCGAACCAACAACACTAACTATTCCTGTAGGTAATGGTACAACGCTCACCGGAATATTCCATGGACTACTTATGCTTAAAGAGCAAGGGAAAATAAATAAACTACCTCAACTAATAGCTGTCTCAACAATACATGGAAACCCTGTAGTTATTAGTTTTCAGAAGAAGCTTAGAAGAGTAACTAAGTTAGCGAAAGTTAGAGAAACAAAATATAATGAACCACTAGTAGCTAGAGAATCATTTGATGGTGAAGAAGCACTTAAAGCGCTATGGGCGACTAAAGGTATAGCAATAGCTGTTCCAGACTGGAAAATGGTTGAATACTCAAAAATCCTCAGTAGAAAAGAGGACTTAAGCGTACTTCCAGCTTCAGCTTCCGTCCTAGAAGCCCTAAATGAAATAGAGGAGTTAGGAAAGCACGTCCTCTTAATAACTGCAAAAAGAGTTAAATGAAAACATAAAAAGTTATAATAGCTCACAGCTAATGCGAATGTAGCAACACTTACTAAGATTTAATAAGCGATTTGCTGAGAAAATTTGTTATTAAAAAAATGGAACCTGTTTTTACTCTATCTTTTCAACTTTAACCGCGGTTCCATAAGCTAATATTTCTGCTGCCCCAGCAGTTATTGCTGAGGTAGAGAACCTAACGTTTAAAACAGCGTTTGCTCCAAGCTTTTTCGCTTCCTCCACCATTCTCCTTAAAGCTTCCATTCTAGATTCCTTAAGTAACTCAGTATATTCTTTAACTTCGCCTCCAACAATGTTCCTTAGGGAGGCAAGAATATCCTTACCTATATGTTTCGCTCTAACAACACTCCCAGTAACAACACCTAGAACTTTAACAATTCTGTAACCAGGCAGGTTCTCTGTTGTTGCGACAATTACTTCTTCAGACATTTTTCTACTCCTCCAATCTAAGGTTTCTCTAAAATCCTTTAAATATTAAAATGAAGCAGTAGTTCATAAAGCTGAATGGCAGGTAATAGGATGCCTTTAACTAGTTTTATGTGTCTTTCCTATAGTTACATACTAATTATTCTTAAAAGTAAATGTTTAAGTAAAAGTGAGTGCTTCTATGGTTGAAGGCGGAATGAAGCAATGTTGAAAGTTAAATCCGTAAGTGTTGCTGTCGAAAACACTGTAGTTGTTAAGTCAGCTACTTTAGAAGTGTGTGAAGGAAAAATCAATGTACTCATGGGCCCTAATGCTTCCGGAAAAACAACTTTACTCAAAGCTATAGTGGGTATCCCAGAGTATAAGCTAATTAATGGGAGAATATTTTTAAATGGAGAAGACATTACAGATGATCCTCCATGGATTAGAGTACGTAAGGGCATAAGCATTGCTTTTCAAAGCACACCGAAATTACATGTTAAACTAGGCTACCTAGCTAAAGCTATTTCGGAAAAGTACTCTTCAAAATCGTTTGAGGAAAACGTTGCTGAAAAACTTGGCCTCAAATACCTTTATAGTAGAAGCTTTAGCCAAGGATTCAGTGGAGGAGAGGAAAAGAGAGCGGAACTTCTAACAGTTGTTCTCCAAAAACCAAAAATTGCCTTACTTGACGAACCAGATAGCGGAATTGATGTTGAAAGTATAAGGTTAATAGCTGATGTAATAAATGAGCTAGTAGAAAACAATGTTGGAGTACTTTTAGTTACCCATCAAGGCTACATTTTAAAATACCTTAGAAATTTAGATAAAGGTTACGTTATGGTTTCAGGGGAAATAGTTTACGAAGACGCAACACTAAGAGTTTATGAGAAAGTTATGAAACATGGTTATTCGCTTTTTAAAGCACGTAAGGTGAAGTAGGAAATGGCTAAAGTCGACATGGAAAAGGTTGTTCAAAGAGCTTTAGAAAAAGCTTCAACTTTAGGTTTAGAAGTTAAAAGGGGAGGCTCATTCTTTCTTGACGAAACACTGGTTTTTAAAGCCCTTTCAGAAGAGCTTAGAAAATACAACATACTATACTTGGACATTAGAGAAGCAATTAAGGAGCATCGAGACCTTATTGAAAATTACTCTAAAAGAATAGGCATAAAAATACCTAAGAAAGCAAGTGGAGGAGTTCTTCTCTACATCCCCGAAGGAGTAAAGGTTTACGAACCTATTTTCACATGTTTTGCTCTGTCGAAACCGGGTTTTACTCAGAAAATAGCTAACCTATATATAATTGAGGATTATGGTGAAGCCGTTGCTGCTAAGGGATGCTTAGCTTATGTTAGAGAAGGAGCGCATGTTGGTTTAACAGGGGTTTATCTTGGAAAAGGAGCTAAACTAGTAAGCGTAATGTTACATAATTGGATGCCCAAAGTCGCTGTTTCATCCTATACTAAAGCGTTTATATCTGATAATGCTGAACTATATGAGTACTACATTAACTTAACATCTCTTTACAAAATAAAATATCTTATAGATCTATTTCTGGAAGGAAAGAACTCAACAGCTAGATCTGACATGGTAATTATAGGTAAGAGTTCTTCACAAATGAGTTACGAAGTAAATGCTTCTTTAAAAGGTGAAGGTTCATCAGCTGAGTTAAGAAGCAGGATTCTCGGCAAGGATCATTCGCAAGTAATAAGTAAAGCCTCAATAATAGCTTATGCTCCTGAAACAAAAGGACATATTGAATGCCATGGACTTCTCCTAAGCAGCAATGCAAAAATAGCTACGGTACCGCGTTTAGAAAGCATTGTTCCAGAAACCATGTTAACTCATGAAGCAAGTATAGGTAGAATATCTAAAGACGCCTTAAACTACCTTATGGCTAAAGGTTTTACCGAAGAAGAAGCTGCTTCTATAATTGTTAGAGGATTTATTGAAATAGGTTTAGAAAAAATACCTCAAAAATTAAGATACCTCATAGTTAAAACTATGGATATTATTGCTAAGTCTAAAATGTAAAAATCTTAGTTAGGAAAGCTATTGTGTTCTAAACTCTAGATTAAATAGGCTCCACTTGCATGTAAAGTTAGGTGTTAAAATAGTGCAGTCATTGGTTAAAGCATTAATAATAGTTGTAGCGTTAATTTTAGCTTCACTGGCTCTTACAACATTTATGAACACGCATGGTACTATGCCGGAAACACCGCAGAAAACCCCTGCAAAAACCCCGATAAGCGGAGGTATAGGTGTTGTTAAAGCATATGATAGAGAAGCATTTATGTACTCTATAGACTATAGTGGAAGAACGCTTATGGTAACTGGTTCAGCAACACTCTATGCTGAACCTGATAGAGTATATTTAAGCTTAGCTATAGAGACTGAGGAACCCGTAAAGGATCCTGTTGAAGCTTATTCAGAAGTTGTTTTGAAAGCTAAGAAAGTTATTGACGAGCTTAAGGGAGAGGAAGGTGTGGCTTCTATAAAAACGGAGTACGTGAACCTTAACCCCCTATATGATTGGTCAGGTGGAGAAAAAATCCTTAAAGGATATGTGGCTAGTTATTCTTTCAAAGTGGAAATTGATGATTTAGAGAAAGCAGGTGAAATAGCTTCTAAAGCTGTAAGCTTAGGTGTTAATAGGCTCTATGGATTAACATTCGGTCTTTCCGAAGATAAAAGGAAAAGCTTAGTTAATGACACAATAGAGGAAGCAGTTAATGATGCTAAAGCTAAGGCTGAAAAACTTGCTGAAGCATTAGGTGTTAAAATAGTTGGTGTGAAATCTGTTGCACTAGGTGCTCCTACCACAACAGCTTATTATCCGCTAAAATACGGTGTTGTCGAAGCAGCAGCAATTCCCCCTACGCCTATAGAGACAGGTAAGGGAATAGCAGTAACGGTTACTGTGACTGTGGTTTACGAAATTAGCGAGTAAGAACAATCTTAAAACATGTTAGCTTAACTATATTTTTCTTACAACATACTCTATACCTTTACTTTCCATAAGTGTTGTACCTAATTTTTCCAAGATGGTTTCAGACTTTATAAGCAGTTTTCTAACGGTCTTATTCCATGATAAAACTATGGGGAAAAAGCTTTTTCTCTTAATTTTCCTTTTAAGCTTAACCATTTCTTTAACATACTCTTCAATATCCTTAGTATTTAATCCTGTAAGCTTAGCTAAGTCACTAATGAACCCTACGTCTTCAAATGATTTTCCAACTGTTTTCTTAAAAGCAATATCTAATGTTTCATAGAGTGATTCGAAATCAGAGCTTGTGAGCTTAACCTTTCCAGCTATAACAACTCTTCTAATAGGTGTATCTACAAGTATGTCTAATTCTTCAGGAGGTCTTTCTGGTAAATCAATAACATGTTGTTTAGCACTAATTATTTTACCCATTCTCCCCTTTACAAGAAACAGTATTATTGCTAAAGCTAACGTCGCTAAATACCCTATAGACATAATGTATTGCTGAAGTAGCTTATTTTCTAATGAAAGTATTTTTGAAGCGAGCTTCGGAAACCACATTATTGGGTGAAGATATATTGCTATAGCATACAGAATGTTTTTGAAATTTAACGTTGCGGCACCTATGAGGAATAGTTCCTGAGGCGTAACAGGCTTTATAGGATATTTTGATGCTTCAAAGAGGACAAGTGTTTCTTTAGGATTTGGTGCAAGCTCCTTAGTTAATTCTAAAGCGAAATCTAAATATTTTAGCTGAGGACTCAACATCATATTCCTGTTTATGAAAACCGATCCGTCACCTAAAACGTAAACTTCAACATCACTAATTCTATAGTATATTGCGACGTATTCTCCGGAAACGTAGCCTTTAACATTAATTCCCAAAGGATTAACTGGAATTATGGGTGAAGCAAAGTCTAGAAATAAAGGATAAATTTTTCCAGCAGGTGTTTCAAGCCTAACTAAAGGGTAAGGTGTTCCTCCCGGACCATAAAGTGTTTCCTCATAGTTTATTGAAACCCTATTTCCAAATATTTGGAGAACACTGTTAGCATAAGGTCCTTCATCAGCTATTATGAAGGATATGTGTTCTGCATTCCCAATTATGTTCTCTATTGCGTCAAGGTCTTTTTGAGTATATGGTAGCTCCGGGGAAACTATAATGATGAGTACTTTTGTATAATTTTCTAGGGAAATACGCGACCAGCTTGTAACAGGAATAACACGGTAACCTAGTTTTTCAAGTTCTGAAGCATAAATTGATGTTCCATTCCAATCATTATTTAGCGGGGAGGCTCCAGTAGCTAAACCAGGCATTGTAGGTAATGTTTCTAGCAGCGCTATGAAAGCTATTACTATTAAGGAATATAGGAAGTACTTTCTATTCAACTTAGCTTACCTTTCTGCTCCCTTTCCTTAAGTGCCATAGCTATAGCGCTTAGTTTGAAAAGCTGTATGGAAAACGCCAGAAACGTAAACCCTATTAGTGCAGATAAAGCTGAAGTAGCAATATACGTTTTAGCCATGAAAGATATTGCTGACGCGAAAAACTGGTAGGAAAGAATTAAACCTATTACTCCGAGAGCTAAGTACATGTACTCCTTTACTTCACCTCTTACCTTCATGGTACCACCCCAATAACTGTTGTTATAAACCTAATAATCTTAATTAGCTCAGAGTAAAATGCGAAATATGTTTCGTAAGCGTAAGAGTCAATAGGTAACCTGATGGGTTCTCCAGTATTAATAAACACTGTAACATAATTAAATCTTAATTCTAAATAGGCCAAAAAAGCTAATGTTATGAGTAATAATGCGTAAATGGTTTTCCACGTTGGCTCAGTAGTTATAGTGAACATTATTTTGTCGACTATTTTCCAGGAAATATAGGATAGTATGAAGAAAAGAGCTAATGAGAAAAGTGTTGAAACAAGAAACCCTCCTATGGGTAAGTACCTTATGAAGTCCCGTAAAATGCTGATTAGTAAAACATAGAATATTAAAGCTGAAAATCCAGTTATAGAAGCACGATGTGGAAGCCCCGTTTTACCGTAAAATTCCTTAATGTACTTTATTTTTTCTTGAGAAATAAACGTCTTAGCCCACTGTCTTTCCCTTATTGAAAGATAGACCATTGTTTCCGAAATTTCTCTAAGAAGATAAACGCCTAAACCCGTTATCACTAAAAATATAAGCACTTTACCTATGATTTCATGAGTTATAAAGTGCCAGAAAACCATTACACCATAGCTTGCCTCTATTTGATAAGTTAAAGCGTACTCTATAACATAGTAGAGTGCTAAACCGAAAATTATCGGTAAAACATATTTTGAAGCCGAAAACACTATGAGAGGAATGTATGAGGAAAGAATTTTAGCACTAATTCTCTTATTTAAAGAACCCTTTCTTTCAACTTTAACAGTAAAGGGTATTGCTAGAGTATCGAAAATAAGGTAGGCCATGAACCCAACTACGGGTATCGCTATGTCTGAGAATCTAAAGCCAATTCTTAACCAAAGCATTGAAACTATTAGTAAAAGTATAGATGAGGAATAAGTTGTAGGTTTAGATGAAGCTACGCTAACTAAGCACTTTACTGCAAGAAGTAAGCCTAAAATGTAAAGTATGGCTCCTATGTAGTCTAAATTCATAAGCCCTCTTATGTCTACCATAGCTATTTTCACTAACATATCGTTTAGGATAGGTGAAAACCTGGGATAGTAAATAATGTAGGAGTATGTTAAGGGAATCACTGAAGCTGCCTTTAAGCTCTTAAACACCATGTTTGAGTTTATGTGCATTACACAATCACTCTAAACTCTCTTTAAAACCTTGGATTCAATGTTCCTAGCTAGCTCTAATGCTTCTTCGACATCTTTACCACTTATTTTCTCAGTTGAAAACCTATCTTTTTCGTAGAGAAACGTTAATTTTTCAAAATCCTCCCTCACATAGTCTAACTTTACTTTCTCCAAATACTCCCTATGTGTTTCATGGCTTAACTTAGGAATTATTCTCGAAAGAATACCTACAGCATACCAGTATGCTTCAATAACACTGCTCATTTTAACTTTAGCTACTGCCGTTTTTGCTTTATACACTACTTTTTCAACAGCTTTCCTAGCTGAAAACCTTACACCATACTTTCTAAGCACCGTAGAAAGGAAATACATTAAAACTAGCGTCGCAATTACCGCTCCTATGTAAGCTAAAGTGTTCAATTCTGAACCAATATTTCCCAGTGGTATGCTTAGCATAGGTATGGAAAGTGCTTTAAATGATCCAACATAGTTTTTAACGAAACTTCCCAAGCTATCGACGCCTATGCTTTCTGATGGAGACTTTGTTTTTGAAACCATATTTTTTAGGAAGCCCATGTTCCAGTCTATGTTTTCAAGAATGTCAGGATCGAAAACTTGTTTTTCAACATTTACGTTCTTAAGCATGCTAAGAGTTTTCTCTACATCTTCAACTGAAACTTTCCCTGTTCTAAGTGAATATGCTAAGTCTCTTAGTTCCTTAGCTAAGTTTACTAGGTCTTTATCATTCTTAGCTATTCCCTCAAGAAATAGTTTATCAGATAAATTATCAATGTATGAAATGTAGTAGCGTTTCAGTGCCATTTGCTGCTCAATAGGTAATCCTCTAATTAAATTGGCCATTTGAGAATATATTTTCAGAAGCCTACCGTAATCTTCAACATTTAACTTACCCGAATTTAAGAGATCAGTTGCATAGTCCATTAGCTCCTGATAGTTTCGTAATGCTTCAGCAGTATCTCCCCTTTCTAAAAGCTCGGATGTTTCAAGAAGCCTATTATGTATTTTAGGATCATCTATTTCCGAAGCCAACGATTTAATATCACCTACTGTTTGGCCTATCATCTCCGGTGAGATTTGGAATTCCTGAGGAATTTGTATAGAAGCTGTTTCAACATATTCTATGAACTGCTGTGAATGTCTTACAATAGCAGCCATGGCAGTAGCTACGTTAAAAAGTAGCATTACCACTAAAACTACCGTTAAAGTCTTAAGTGCTTTTTTCATCGTAAACACTTTCATATCGTTTAAATATCTTTGTTAACTAAATTTTTAGATTTACCTATTAAAACAGCTAACTAGAGAAAACATTATGTATTTTAATAGCGGAATTACCCCTTTAGGGATAGATGAATTGACAAGGTTTTCAGAAATAATGAGGAAAGTTATTGAAAAATCAAGTGGAATCGTTGTTGAAAGGGAAAGCGAAGTGAAATTTATTGTAGCATCAATGATTGCTGAAGGACACATATTACTAGAGGGCGTACCTGGAATAGCTAAAACACTTACAGCTAGAGTTGTTTCTAAGCTTTTCAACCTCAAGTTTAGGAGAATACAGTTCACACCGGATTTGCTGCCAGCAGACATTATAGGAACTAAGGTTTACAATCCTAAAACCGGAGAGTTTGAAACAAGAAAGGGACCAATATTTGCTAATATTATTTTGGCTGATGAGATTAATCGTGCTTCTCCTAGGACTCAGAGTGCTTTGTTGGAGGCTATGCAGGAAAGGCAAGTAACTATTGAAGGAGAAACACACAAACTACCAAAACCATTCACAGTAATAGCAACACAAAACCCCATAGAAATGGAGGGCACCTTTCCTCTGCCTGAAGCGCAACTCGACAGATTCCTTGTTAAACTAAACACTAAACATCCATCACATCAAGGGTTAATTGAGGTTTTAAGAAGAATAGATATGATTGAAAGAGAAGTAGAGAAGCTTAATCCAGTAGCTGATAATGAAGACATTCTTAAAGCTAGGGAGGAAGCGGAGAATGTGCATGTCGATGACTCAATATATGAGTACATAGTTTCAATAGTTGAGGAAACACATAAGCATCCAGCAGTTAAGCTTAGAGCATCGCCTAGAGGAGCAATAGCAATTTATAGATTATCAAGAATATGGGCTCTAATGGAAGGTAGGAACTACGTCATACCAGATGATGTGAAAGCCGTAGCAACTCCAGCACTCATACATAGGATAATTCTTAAACCAGAATACGAATTCGAAGGATATACTCCGGAAAAAGTTATTGAAGAAGTTTTGAAGAAAGTAGAAGTTCCCAAGCCCTAGAGGATCGGGAAATTGAGTTCTAAAGAAGAGGAAACAATTAGGTTAACATTACCTTCCCTTGAGCAATATACTTCAAGAGCCTACGCTACGATTTCCCTAGCCGCACTACTATTTGTTTTAGGAGTACTTTTTGCTAAAGAAGAATCAGCTATTCTACTATCCATATCACTTTTCCTATTGCTTCTAATTACTGCTTCAAATATTTTCATGAAAGCTGAAGCATTAGCCCTAAGGAAGCTTATTGTTAAAAGGGAAGCACCAGAAATAGCTGTTGAAGGTAGAGAGGTGAAGGTAACAACAGTTATCAAGAATCCAACAATGATTCCTTTAGAATATGCTGAAATTGTGCTTAACTATCCGACAGCGTTTAAGCTTGTTAAGGGCTCAGCAAAAACAGCCATAACGATTCCTCCTAAATCTGAAGTTAAGCTAACATATACTTTACTTCCAAGAATAGGTGTTCATGAATTCCCTTCAGTAAAAATAGCTGTGAGAGACTTTTTCGGATTCTTTAAATCTACAGCGACAGTTGGAGAAAAGTTTGAAGTCAAAATATATCCTAAACCAGCATCAATAGCGGGCCTTAGAGGAGCATACAGCACTAAACCAGCTGGCTTATCTAGAACTAAAAGAAAAGGGTATGGAATAGAATTTTACGGTGTAAGAGAATATGTTCCAGGCGACGAATACAAATGGATTGAATGGAAAGCTTCAGCAAGATTCGGTGGGCAAAGATTTTTCGTTAAAGAATTCGAACACGAAGTTTCACTAAACATTTTCCTAATTCTCGACCTCAGATCACCGGCTTTCACAGGTTCATGGGGAAATACAGCTGCAGAATATGTTGCTAGAGCAACTTTAGCTGTGGCAAACTACTCGTTAAGGAAAGGAGATTCTGTAGGGCTAATGTATATTGGTGATGGGAAATGGAAGGTTCTACCACTAAAACGCGGTGTTAAAGGACTTACATCCATAATTAAAGAGCTTGCTAGAATTGGGTGGCCAAAAACCCATGAAATAAGTTCTTTAAACTACACTTACATTTCCAATATTTTAAGAAAGAATTTGCCAAGATATCTGCCTAGAGAAAGAAACATTCTACTAATATTTTCAACATTACATCATGGTGAGGGACTTGAGAACTTCATAGATGCACTTAAGAGTTTGCAAGCTAAAAACAACATAGTCTTCATGATTGTTCCTATGGTTGAGTTTTTTGAAGCAGCTACTCTTAAAGGTATTCAAGCAGCAATTTATAGGATTAGAGTAGCTAAAGCTATTGAAGAGAAGCAGAAAATAATAAATATTCTATTAAGAAATGGTGTAGCAACAGTTACCGTAGGTCCCCATGACATAGTTGATGTCGTAATAAGAAAACTTGAAAACATAAGAGCTGTAATGTAAGCTTCTTGCGGAGAATAGAGCCAATGCCTTTAAGGATATTATTCTTTGAAACCCTGGACAATCCTCACTTTAACTTAGCTTTTGAAGAAGCCATTGCTAGGGTTTGCTCTGCTAAGAAAGAATGTTTCATTTTAAGAATTTGGAGAAATAGGAGAGCATCTGTTATAGGCTATTTTAGAAATATTGAAGATGAAATAAATACTAAGGTAGCTAGTAGTAAGGGAGTAGCTATTGTCAGAAGATTTACTGGCGGTGGAGCAGTATTTCATGACATGGGCAATATAAACTATACCTTAGTAGTTAAGCACCCTAAAATACCGGCTTCATTAGATTACATTTATGGAAATCTTCTAGGAGGAATAGTTGAAGCATTAAGAAACTTAGGTTTAACACCTGAAAGAAGAAACATAAATGACATAGTAGTTGATGGATGGAAGGTTTCAGGTGTAGCAGCTTCACTCCGTTGGAACACTATTTTCCTTCACGGATCGCTGCTTGTAAGCACAGACCTTAATTTACTACGTAAAGTCCTAATTATTCCCCCAAGAAAGCAACCTTACAGAAACGTTGATCCAGTAAAGTATCGCGTCAATAACTTATCGGAAATTGTTGGCAGAAGAGTTTCATTCTGGGAAATAGCCAATTTGATAATAGATGGGTACTCGAAAATCCTAAGTCAGGAGTCGTTTATAGATAAGCCGGAGTATTTAGAGTTAGAAATAGCTGAAATACTTTACGAAGAACGCTACAGTAGGTTTGAATGGAACTTTAAACGTAAATCCCTCTTAGAATTCACATCTTTAGAAAGGAAAATAAGTGAAATTCTTAAACGAATAAATAGGTCAAACTAGAAACCACATTAATGCTAGCGTCCGCCGACGCCCGTAGACGCTCCCGCATAGGGAGCTGGATGAAGCCGGGTCTCCACATGGAAATTCTAAAGGTGGTGATCACGACTCAATCTGACATATGATGATTGAGGTTTCGTCTGAAAAAATTAAGAGCGAAAATTTTTAGTTATCATTTCGCCCATTAAACACTAAGCTTCTAAAAACGGGTGTATTAGTTATGGTTGAGAAAGTTGTTATTAATGCTCCAGCTCATTTACATGTTGGTAATATCGATTTAACTGGTGATTTAGGGAGGCTTTATGGTACATTAGGTTTTACTTTAGAATATCCTAGAACCGTAGTTTCCATTGAGAAATCGGATAAACTTGTCATTAAAGGCAAAGAGGAAGAAAACGCTAGAAAATATGTTAATGAATCCTTAAAGTTTTTGAGTATCATGGAGGCCAAAGTTAAAGTTGAGGTTAAGGAAGCAATACCTAAGCATATTGGTATGGGCTCCCAAACAGCATTAGCTTTATCAATAGGCTTAGGGTTAGCAAAACTTTACGATATTGAAGCGGATTTGAAAGAGTTAGCGTTAGCTTTAGGTAGAAGCACCATTTCAGCCTTAGGATTCTACTCTTTTACTTATGGTGGATTCTTAATAGATGGTGGATTCCGCATTGAAAGGAAAGGGAAAATGGTGCCTCCTCTCATTTTTAGAAAGGAAATACCTGAAGACTGGTTCCTCGTTGTAGCAGTGCCTCAGAAACCCCTACCTAAAATATTGAGGATAAAAGCTGAAGAAGACAAAATACTTGAATCCTTAAAACCTGTTCCTAAAGAGTTTTCTGAAAAAGCTTCAAGAATAGTTCTTATGCAAATAATGCCCTCCGCTGTTGAAGAAAATATTGAAGATTTCGGAGAAGGCATAACTAAGTTCAATAGATTGCTTGGTGAATTCTGGAAAGAGAAACAAGGAGGACTATACTGTGACCCAATAGTTGAGAAGGGAATAGAGCTTATGCTTAAAAATGGAGCTTATGGAGCTTGTCAAACAAGTTGGGGACCAACATTTTATGGATTAGTTAAGGGAAAGGATAAGACAGAAGAGCTTCTAGTTAAAATAAGAAAGTACATCAACTTAAATGGAGGAGGCTTTGCTTTCTATACTAAAGTAAGAAATAAGGGGGCAAAAATAGAAGTTTTATAGGGAAAACATTTTACTTTTCATAAATCATCATTTTAAAGGGTGGTTTTCTAAATGGTTAAAGCTGTAGGTATAGATCCGGGAACAATGAGCATGGATGTTTTCGGGTTTGATGATGAATCAGGGAAAGTAATTGTTGATGCAAGTATTCCTAGGGATAGAATAACGGAAAATCCGGCGATAATGGTTAATTTTCTAAGGAAAGTGCAGGAGGAGGTTGGCGAAATAGATGCTATAGTTGGACCATGCGGCTACGGCTTACCTTTAAAGAAAGCTTCGGAAGTGGAAGATTGGGAAATAAGGATTGCAACATTTGTTTCGCAAGAAGATGTTAAGAGAAGGCTTAAAATAATTGGTTTAAGAGAGCTAATGTCTCTAATGAGGAAAAGTGAGGGTTTAAACATATGGTTTACTCCTGGAGTAATACATTTACCAACAGTACCTAGGCATAGGAAAGCCAATAGAATAGATCTTGGAACAGCAGATAAGGTTTACACGGCAATTATTGGAATAAAGGATAGTGCTGAATACTTAAACATACCCTACAGTGAGGTTTCAGCAATAATTGTTGAAATAGGTTTCGCATATACTGCAGCAATGGCTGTGGAGAAAGGGAAAATAGTTGATGGAGTAGGGGGAACAATTGGTTGGCCTGGATTCTTAGGTATGGGGTTTATGGATTCAGAGTTAGCTTACGCTTTAGCTAACGCTTATCCTAAGTTCTCTAAAGCTCTCCTTTTTAAAGGGGGCATAGCTGACTTAGCTGAAGTAGACCCTAAGAAGACTAGTTTAGAGGAGTTTGCTAAAATGGCTAAAGTAAATAGTAAAGTTAAGGAAGCATACGAAGCAATGATAGAGTCTGTATTAAAAGACATAGCTATACTGCTTGTAACGGTCAGAAAACCTAGGGAAATACTTTTAAGCGGAAGATTTACTAGGCTTAAAAGTTTCAGAGAAGACCTCATAGGTTCAATAAAGGATTTGCTCCAAGACTTTGGTGTTAAAGCAAATGTTAGAACCATTAGGAGGAGGGCTAAGGTAGCTAAGGAGGGAGCTGAGGGAGCAGCAATAATAGCTAATGGAATAGCAGGAGGTAAATATAGGGGGCTCGTAGAAAACTTGGAAGTGTTTGACAGTTCAGGAACAATATTTGACCATATAACTTTAGGTGAAAATGTTAAAAGAGAAATTATGGAGTTTTTTATGAAACAATAGATGCTACAGGTTACTTAGAACTTTCTTACCAAATACTTCTAGCATTTCTAATCTATGCTTACCTGGAAATACTAAGGTAAAGTGATCTACGCCAGCCTTAATGTACTCCTTAAGCTGCGTTTCAACATCTGCTGGAGAACCTGTTAAAGCAGTTTTCATATATAAGTCTTGAATTATATGCTGTAATTTATTACCTTTAGGTATTGTTTCCCAATAGTGTTTCTTTATTGTTTCAGCTTTCTCAGAAGTTTCTGCTACAAATACGTAAAGTTCTAAGGACTTCTCTATTTCGTTAAAGTTTCTTCCTATGGATTCGCAATGTTTTTTAAGAATTAAGGCTTTCTTCTTGAATTCCTCAGGTGTAAGTGCTCCGTAATTCCAGCCGTTAGCTTTTTCAGCAACAAGCTTTAACATTTTCTTTTCTCCGCCAGTTCCTATAATTATTGGTGGATGAGGTTTCTGAGCAGGCTTGGGGTTGAAGTAAGCTTTCACTAGCTTAAAGTATTTGCCTTTAAAATTGACTTTACCTTTTGAAGTCCATAGTTTTTTAAGATAATCTATTAACTCACTAAGCATTTCAATTCTCTGCTTAAGTGGAGGATATGGTATGTTAAAGGCCTTTATTTCGTCTTCGTACCATCCAAGACCTAAGCCTAAGACTAATCTTCCACCAGATATTCTATCTATTGTTGCAGCTGATTTAGCTAAAATCGCCGGATGCCTATATATTACGTTGGTAACGAGTGTTCCTATTAGAGGCCTCTTAGTTATTGATGCTATATGTGAGAGTGTAGTAAAGCATTCTAAAGCTCCCTTCCCCGGCGGTATTTGCCAAGGCGTTAAATGGTCTTCAACCCATAATGAGTTATAGCCTAGTTTTTCAGAGTTTTTCACGAATTTTAGAACAGTCCTGAATGAAACACCATATTGTGGAATAACAACTCCTACCTTAACCATATCCTACACCTAAAACTTAATAATATTAAGGTAAAAAGAAAAGCCTTTTCATAATTGCTATTAGGTAGATACGCTAATGGTTTCTAAGTAACTTAGTAATTGGCTTTCAACTATTTTATGTTGTTTAAAGTGTTCATTAGGGTCTTTTGTAAGAGTATATATCCAGTATAGAGCAAAGAGACCTAATGTTATTACTGTTAAGACAAGATATAGTATGGTGCTTCTATCAGGTATTATTTCATCAAATCTAATTATACCGGGTGCCCCATGCTTCTTTAAAACATCGTTTATTAGCCCTATTAGTCTTCTCTCCCTTAACTCATGTTTTCTAAAGTCTTTATTTAGAAAATGTGCTACATAAAACCAAACAATTCCTACAAGTACTGTTAAAATAACCCAAAGTACAGCGCTTTTCTCTGTTTCTTCACTTCTCATGTCATAAACTATTGATTCCATTTCAATAATTTCAGCGGATTTACCTTCCTTCTCCTTTAGTAGATTAACTATTGCATCGTAAAGTTTATGGGTTCTCTTAAAGTGATCATTTCTTCTAGCAATAAATTTGTAAAGTACATATATTCCTACAGCTACTGAAGCACCATATATTAGTAAAAACACTGAACCAGCTATTGCAGCAACACCCATTCCATGCCCCCTAAGTGCTGATGCAGTAATAATACCGTACATTAGTAGGAATGCAGCTACAACAGCTAAAATTGCTGGTAAAAAGGGTAGCCAAATAGGCATTATGTAGTCCGTTTTTTCAGCTTCACTAACACATCTTTTTATTAGTGTTAAATAAGAGCTCATATTTTCCAACCCTTTATTTACGAATCTCGAAAGTAAGTTTCTTAAACATTTCTATGAATTAAGCCATGGTGGAGGATAATGTTTCTTTTCAGAAGCTTTCCTTAATAACTCTAATACTTCTTCGTCGCTTACATCATGCCATTCTTCATAAGCATCTGCTACAGCATAAGGCGACGACCTTACGTTAACTACTATAAGCTTATCAGCCACCTTAGATACTATTTTTAACCCGCTACTGCTTGCTGTAGGTGCAATTGCAATTACTTCTTTAGCATTTTTCTTCTTAAGAAATCTTATAGCAGTAACCATGGTGTATCCTGTAGCTATTCCGTCATCAACAACTGCTGCTACGTAATTTTTTAAGCTTGGATATTCTAGTGAACCTCTTAGCTTAAGAGACCTTTTAACAACATATTCTCTAACTTCATCAGCCAGCCTCTTAACGTCTTCACGTGAGTATCCTAAATAGCTCTTAGCTACGAGCTCATCATAAACATATGTTCCATCGGGAGCTACAGCTCCGAAGCCTGCTTCAGTAGTCCAGGGATAAGTTATTTTCTTTACAACTAATATGTCGAAAAACAATCTGAGCTCGTTGGTGAACGAAAATGTTACTGGTACGCCTCCAGCTACAAGAGCAAATACTGCAAGGTTCTCCTTGAGAATGTCTTGAAAATATTTTCTGAAGAACTTGGCTAAAATTTCTCCACCATCAAATCTGTTCTTAAAAACTTTTTCTTTCCAACTTAAATTTTCACAATAAACTACATTACCTATGGTTATAGGCTTAAACATATTCAACGCTTCCGAACCCCAAAGGAATCAAATGAGTAACTTTTCTATCTAACCTTTTAGGAAACAATATTATTCGCTCTTACTGTCTATGTAGTGAAGCTTCTCAAAATGGCTAACGCTTTTGCCTTAGTGATTTAAGTAATGTTATTCCTCCAAATATGAACGCTAAGCCTAGTAGTATGAGTATTACTCCCCAAAGGATTGACATGGCCTCTTTTAGCTGAACTATACCTAGCTCCCCTAATCCCATTAATATGAATACTATTCCGGCAACTATGGATAGTAAACCAATTTTAGCCGTTGGAGGCTCTATAGTTACTTTGGGTCTCTCAATTTTCACTAATGATGCTAAAATGAAACCTACACCCATACCTAAAAACATTCCTGCAGCTGTTTCCCCAACCATCAACCCTATACCCATACCTACAAACATTAATCCTACAAAAACTTCCCAACTCCAATGGGCTTTTTTAGGTTTAGTGTTCACACTAAACCACCTAGCTAAACCATTATCGTTACTTTCTTAAACAATATTATCAAATAGTCATCATTATTTTTCACTACACTATATTTTTGAAGAGTGCCTTACTCATTGTAATTCATTTTCTCTTAAATAATACTGCTGCAATAACGCCTATAGCTACTAAAGCTGTAGCTATTCCTAAACCTTCAGTAGATAGTGGTACTCCCATAATTGGCGACTTAGCCTCTATTTCTACATCAACTTCATCTAACTTGTCAATTGTTGTTTCCTGAGGTTTGACCTTTATTACATACTTATCGCTTTCTCCCGGTTCTAAACTCACTTTCTCAGGTATTAGTGCTTCCAATAGTATTCTGATGTTTTCGCTCTCTTCCCTCTTAGCTACTTTCTCAAGCTCACTATTTACGATTGTAAGTAATCTTCCAAGATATTTAAGAACATTCTCTGCTCCTTCTGCTCCCCCCACATATTTCGCTTTAAGTTGCGGTGCCGTGAATTTAATTAAAATGTCTCCTTTTCCTTCAGACACGCTAATGTTGCCTAGGAAACTTATTTCCGCGGGATATTTTATTTCAACATTCTCCAGAAACTCCCTTGTAACGTTAAGTACTTCCCAAACATCCTCTTTAGAAATCCTATTTTCCATAGAAGGCGGTATCGTTATTGCTTCCTCGCTTTCAGATGTTTTCTCAAAAATTTCCTTTAACTCTTCAACATCTCCTAAATAATGCCAGTTAAGTTTTAAATTAAACTCCCCTTTAGTAACATTCTTCTCATTACTTGTTTCAAAATACACTTCCAAATATGATTCTAAACTATGCTTATGCTTAAGGACCTCAATAATATTCCAAATGCTTTTTCTAGATTCTTCTTTTTCCATTTTCTTAGTAAGCTTATTAATATCTAAAGACACTAAGAAACTCACTTTTAACATATTCTCCTCCACTACGCTAATGTTCAAATTTTCTACACGAACATAGTCTATTCCTGATTCCCTTAACTTCTCATTAAGTTGATCCTTATTTACCATCATCATAAACATTAAAAGCATAGGATCTGAGGAAAATATGTTAAGGACCCCTTTAATTGTTGTTACATTGTTTTCATCTATAGTTATACTTAAATCTACGATTTCAGCGCTTAATTCATAACTACTTGAATCTTGGGAGAAGGCGATATTTAAGGCTCCATTCACTTTTGAACTATATGTTTCTCCCTCACCCACACTCTTACTACTTAGCTTAATTCTAAACTGCATATACGGTCTTACAGTATACTTTCTAAGTTTCTCAAAAGCTGTTGAATAAACAATATCCCCTTTTAACTCCTCCGAGTCTATGTATAAGTTAATTGAGCTGTATAGCTTCAGACTTCCCGTTTCATTTGTTTCGAAAGAACTCGCAATAGTGTAAGTTCCTAAAACAGATCCGTCTTCCTGAATTATAAGTTTCAGCTTAGATTCCGGTTTTTGAGCACATATTAACGTAGTGTTTGCTAAAATAAACAATAAAGCTACAGCCGCTACTATGTAATACTTTCTTAAAATCACGTATTTTCCCTCTTTAGTTCTAAGAGAAATAAGGGTACTAAGTAATTTAAATTAATAGGGTTACTCTTTAAGGTAAGTAAGCATAAAATATACTGTATTAACCTATTTCGCTTAAAGCTACTTAATAGTGTTTTATGGTTCCCTTAAGCGTTTCTCACATGCTTCCCATAAGTGCTTTTGAATGTGAAAAGCTACTCCTTATACACTAAACTGTAAAGAAGTGGTGCAGTAATTGTAGTTGCTAATGCTACAAGGATTATTGTACTATACTCTGCAACATTTATTATTCCACTATCAAGCCCTAGTTTTAAAAGAGCTGTTTCTAAAGCGCCTCTTCCAGTCATAGCTAAACCAGCTGCTATACCTTTACGCTTGCTTTTAAGACTAAATGAAGCTATGGGTGTGCAGCCTAAAATTTTCCCTAAGATAGCGGAAAATAATGCCACTGCAAATAGAATGAGGGATAGTTGCTCTACTGAAATAAGCAAGCCTATGTAGGCGAAAAACATGGGTATGAAAAGTACTTCGAGAAATGAACTTAAGTCCTCTATAAACGCTGACATAATAACTTTGGTTTTAATTAGTGGATCATGGAACTCCCTTCCCCTACCTATAAGTAATCCCGCAAGATAAGCACCTATTAAAACACTTAATCCGAGAACATAAGCTATTAGGGCTAAAGAGAAAGCTATCATTATTGAGAAACTTGCGAAAGTAAAGTAGTCTCTTGACATTGCCCTATAAAATATAGTGTATTTTGTAGCTAGAACATGGCTTAAAGCAAAAACTATGGTCATGAAAACTATGGTTACGACACTTAAGTATATTATGTCTGTTTTTCCAAGAGCCATACTGGCTACGATGCTTATTATGAAAGCAGCTATTACATCATCTACGAAGCTAGCTCCAACAACAAGCGTTCTCATGTCCCTAGTGCTAGCATAGGCTAAGGCAGCAGCAACAGTTTCTGTTGCCGTATTTGATAATGCAAGTGAAATAAATATTGCTGGAAGCCCTCTTACCCCTATTAAGTAAAGCATAGCATAGGTTATAGTGAATGTTACTGCAACACCTGAGAAGCCCATAGCTAAAACCTCTTTCCCCTTTCTCCTAAGCTCCCTAAAGTTCGTTGTTAATCCCGTATAGAAGAGAAGGAGAAGGAGTGAAACTGAAGCTATAGTTTCAAGCTCTATTGTTGGGTAAACTATTTTTAACACATAAGGTCCTAAAATTAAACCTGCAAGAACATGGCCTACGATTGGATGAAGCCCTTTAAGCTTAAGCATGTAACCTATGATTTTAGCTAAGAGAAGAAGAACAACTAAGTCCATTAGGAATCGCAATTACTCACCGATCACCTCATCTCAAATCTAAACTATTACTTAAAACACCTCATTTCTCAATTGCTTTGGAAAGCCTTTCACCCTATATTTATATTTTACTTAAGAATATTATATGCGTGCCCGAAATAGGGTTAAAAACCATTGATAATGGCTTTAATTTTTACTACCACATATGTTTACGTACGAATTCCTCCCATAAGCAAACCTATTTCACGCCTTGTAGTTTCCTCCGCTCTCCTAATGCCCATGAATTTTCCTTCATACATTACAGCTATTCTATCGCTTAGCTGAAGTATTTCATCAAGGTCTGCTGAAACGAGAAGTACAGCTTTCCCCTTATCCCTCATTTTAGCTAGTATTTCCCTAATGTACATTGTTGACGCTACATCTAATCCCCTAGTTGGGTGTACTGCAATTATTAGTTGAGGCTCCTTACTAAGTTCTCTTCCAACAACTAGTCTTTGCCTATTACCTCCACTAAGGGATTTGGCTGGAGAATCTACGCCTGGGGCTATTACGTTAAATCTTCTTATTACTTCCCTAGCATACTTCTTAACTTTACTCCAGTCAAGTCTAAAGCCTTTTGTGAAAATAGGTTCCCATTGCCTATTTAGAATACTGTTCTCAGCCACCGTAAATTCAAGTACAAGACCATAGCGGTCTCTATCGCCTGGAATATGAGAGGATCTTAATTTGTAAAACTCTATAGGTCCTTTACCTGTTATATCAGCACCCCCGATAATTATTTTTCCTCTTTCAGGCTTCCTAAGACCTGTTATTGCTTCAACTAATTCGCTTTGCCCATTCCCTTCAACACCAGCTATTCCAAAAATTTCTCCTGGATAAACGTCAAACGAAATCCCCTTAACCGCCATTAATCCTAAATCGTTTTTAACCCATAAATCCTTTACTTGAAGAATGGGTTTTTCTTCAACAACACCCTTCCCTCTAAATACGACGTCAAGCTTCATTTCCCTTCCAACCATCATTTCGGCAAGTTTTTCTGCAGTAGCTTTCTCGCTGGGAACTTCCCCTACAACTTTCCCAGCTCTTAAAACAACTATTCTATCGGTTATTGTTATAGCCTCTCTAATCTTATGGGTTATGAAGATTATTGTTTTACCTTGATCCCTAAGTTTCCTCATAATTTTGAATAACTCCTCCACTTCTAAGGGAGTTAAGAACGTTGTTGGCTCATCAAGTATTAGAAGTTTAATACCTCTATACAGAACCTTTAGAATCTCTATTCTCTGCCTCAAGCCTAGAGGAAGCTTCTCTACAGGAATATCTAAAGGTACGTGAAGTCCCGTTTCCTCCATTAACTTCTTAACTTTTTTAACTAAAGCCTCTTTTTTCAACGGCAATACGAGATCTGCACTTCCCCCTCTAGGAGCTTCAACACCAAGTACTATGTTTTCTAAAGCATTAAATGGAGGAACAAGTGTAAAATGCTGATGAACCATGCCTATGCCTAAAGCTAAAGCATCAGATGGATTCTTAAATTTAACCCTTCTACCTTCAACAAAAATTTCCCCACGAGTTGGATGAAGTATTCCTGAAAGAATTTTCATTAGTGTTGTTTTTCCTGCACCATTCTCCCCTAAGAGCCCTAAAATCTCACCCTTATATGCTATGAAATCTACTCCTCTTAACGCAACAGTTCCATCAGGATATATTTTAACTATGTCTTTCATTTCAACCATAGGTTCCATTTTTGCCAATATTTATCCCCTTTTTCTAGCTAAAGATGTCCTCTTAAAACTCTTCCGGAAGCTACTTAGATTATTTGTTCTTAGAAGAATTAAATATTTAGCCACAAAGTTCTTCTGAGAGATAAAGTTTTTTAAGGTAATTTGTGAAGAAACTTTGTAGGTGCTTCTCTTTGGCTGACTGGAGATCATGGCTGATCCATCAGCTACTTCCATCGTTTCTAGCACTGGTCATAGGGTTAGTTGCTGGAGCTTTTTTAATGGCCATCTACGGATATGATCCATGGTTAGCTTATTCAGCATTATTTAAGGGCGCCTTTGGAACTCTCCCTGACTTTGCAGAAACACTTTCCTTTGCTGTTCCATTAATGCTTACAGGAATAACTTTCGCTATAGGTGTAAAAGCAGGTCTTTTCAATATTGGCGCTGAAGGACAAATGTACCTTGGAGCTTTAGGAGCCGTAATCGCTGGAGCTTATCTTCACTTACCTCCAGTAGTCCACGTTATTGTGGCTACATTGGCAGCTATGATTATTGGTGCGTTATGGAGTATTGGGCCAGCGTTGCTTAAAATTTGGAGGGGAGTTCATGAGGTAATATCTACTATAATGTTTAATTGGATAGCATTTTACATGACAATGTATTTTGCTCTCTACCATTTCGCAGAGCCCGGTAGAGCTGAAAAAACAGTTTCTGTTCTTTCCTCAGCAAGATACACGGTTTTGGTTAAGGGGGCAAGCCTTACATCGTTCATTTTCGTAGCTATGCTTTTCTGCGTAGCTGTTTTCCTATTCTTAACAATGACTAAGGCGGGATATGAGCTTAAACTTCAAGGAACAAACCCTGATGCAGCAAGATATGCTGGTGTTAATCCGAAAAGAATAGTTATTACGAGCTTCATTATAGGAGGTTTAGCTGCAGGATTAGCTGGAGCATCACAAGTTCTAGGTAGGCCTCCAACATGGGCTCTCTACGGTACATTAGGTAATGTTGCGGGATTAGGTTTTGACGGAATAGGTGTTGCTCTAATAGGTAGAAATCACCCATTAGGAATAATTCTTGCATCAATATTTTTCGGAGCACTAAAGAATGGCGGTAGATACATGGAATACACTGCTGGTGTTTATTCAGAACTTGTTGAAGCAATAAACGGACTAATAATCATTGCATTAGCTGTTCCAGAAGTCGTAGCTGCTATTGAAAGATACTTTAGACTTAGGAGGAAGAGAATATGAGTATGAAAAAACTAGCTTTAAACATTGCAAACCCATATTTCAGGCTTGGACTAGCTTTCCTAGTGTTAGCAATAATACTTATTGCTATAAGGCTTGTAGGGCTAAACCCATTATCAATACTTGAAGCATCCCTTTTAGCTATGACACCTCTCGCATTAGCTGCTATGGGCGAATCAATTAATCAGAAAGCAGGACTTGTAAACATAGGTTTAGAGGGAATATTTCTAATAACAGCTGCTGCAGGAGTTTATGGTGCAGAAATGTTCATGAACGGATATGTTGGTCTTGCTTTTGGAACATTAATAGGTGCTCTTATAGGATTATTTTTCGGAATACTTAGCGTTTACGGTAAAGCAGACCAAATAGTTGTAGGTATAGGCATAAATATTTTCGCAGTAGGTTTCGTACCATACTTCATAATGGCGGTTTGGGCTTTCCCCGGAATACATATTCCACCTAAGGAAGTAACGATAACCCCAATATACACTCCATTCCTTAGAGTAAGTGCCGTAAGTATTTTAGCAATAGGTTTAGCGATAGCACTCCACTTCATACTCCACCATACACCCTTAGGATTAAGAATTAAAGCAGCTGGTGAAATGCCTGAAGCACTTGATGTTGCAGGCGTACGCGTTGACCTCATCAGGCTCTTAGGTGCAGTAATTAGCGGAGCACTAACAGGCTTAGGGGGAGCATTTATGCCTTTAGCTTGGTTCGGAGGAATAGTTAAGGAAATATCTGCTGGAAGAGGGTTCATAGCTTTAGCAGTACTTGTTTCAGCAGGTCTAGAACCCTTATTAGCTCTTGGATTCGCATTTCTATTCGGATTTGCAGAAGGACTAGCATACTCTGTTGCTGTAACTCCTGGAATAAAAGAGCTAGTACCTTACCACTTAATACTGCTAATACCCTACATAACAACACTTGTAGTAGTAACAATATTCATAGGGAAGAGAAGATTCCCCAAAGCCTTAGGAAAACCCTATGCAAGAGAATAACATTCTTTACAATACAGTTTTAAACCAAAATTCATCTGAAATGCTTAAAGAAACGTGAACACTGCAATTTCTGGTGGACAATTAAATCTTACTGGTAAAATGCTTGTTCCAACACCTCTACTTACATACATTGTAGTGTTCCCTACTTTGTAAAGTCCAGACACATAGTTCCTAAACTTCCTAGGCAAAGGTACAAAAATAGGTCCTACGAAAGGTAAAACTACTTGTCCACCATGAGTGTGCCCTGAAAGCACAAAGTCCGTATTGCCCTTTGCCTTATCTATTATCTGCGGTGAATGTGCTAAAAGAATCCTAATACCGAAGGTTCCGTTAAGAGCTTTACCTAAATCATCATATCCAATATATGGATCATCAACACCAACTAGGTAAAAGCCTTTCTCTAACTCAACATTTTCATTAATTAAAACCCTAACTTCACCTAAGGATTCAACTTCACCTTTAAACTTCTTTAGCGCAGAACCTAGGCTCCAATGGTCCCAATTACCCCAGACAATAAATACTGGTGCTATCTTCGAAATTTTCCCAATAAATTTTAAAGACTCTTCTTCGGCTTCACTTTTAGAAACAATATCACCCGTAATAGCAATTACACTAGGCTTTATACTTTTAACAATTGAAACAACATTACCATAAACTATGTTGTTGGAAGAGCCAAAGTGTAGGTCAGAAATATGGGCAATACAAAAACCACTAAGCTCCTCAGGAATATTCTTTAAGGAAACATTTACCTCGCCTTTAACAACAATAAAGCCAGGTTCGACGATTAAAGCGTCTATGAAAGGTAAGCTTAAAGATAAACCAAGTAATGTAAGAAATCTTCTACGAGTAATATTAAAACGCATATTAGTAGCTCCTCTACAAAGATTTTTGATTCAACATTGGGATAGTAAATAAGTGTGTTTACTGAGTTAATGATGAAATATCCTTTTTAGAAATCTTCTAATTAAATTAGTAACCTTAGTTATGAAGCTTACATTCTCATATTCTCTAACATCTACATTGTCAACGGTCTTCTTAACTACAACATATTGCGGTGTTGAAGCTAAAGGCGAAGGAATATGAACTCTATACACTACCTCATCTTTAGTTTCCACTTTAAACAAGCCAGTATGTCTCCTATACTTTTCATCAACCATATTTTCCACATTATAGATTTATGCTATTAGAACTTTAAATATACTTATGAAGAAGCGTTTAGGATTATACGAATAGGATAGGCGATTGTTTTAAACGGTTATTATTGTAAGCTTTTTCGTATAAGATTTTCAATTTCAGAAAGGAATCTTATGGTTTTATTAACGAATTTAAGAATGCTTGCAGCTTCCTCTTTGCTAAATAACTCACTAGCTAAACTCGTTCTATAAGCTAACTCTAATTTTTCGAGAAACTCGCTGTTTTCATCAACGTATTTTTTCAGAGAAATTTCAATATTCCTTGTTGGAGCTAATGTTATTATTAAGCTTTTTAATCTACGTGTTACAGGTATTGCTCCATATATTTCTAAGTGAAGAATTTCGAGAAAAGTGTAGAGAGCTAGTGAAGCGTTATGGACAGCCATAGTATACATTTCTTCATTAAACATTTCATTAGCTAATAATAGAAGATCTTTCACCTTACTTCTCATGTCATCTAAATTAGTTTGAATACTCATTTCTCCTCAACGCTTCTAGACTATCTTTATTGCTTTCTTAATGTGCTTCCAGTACCATTTTGCTTCATCCTTAGTTATTAAGTGTATTTCGAATGGGTGGGCTAATGGTAAATTCGCTTTCTCCTCTATTCTAGCTATAATTTCGGCTCTTCCCCTACTAGATAATGGTATGTTGTTGCTTATTATTAGAACGTCTACATCGCTTCCCCCGGTCCATTCGTTTTCAGCTACGCTGCCGAAAACGTATACTTCGCATACACCTAGTATTTCCTTACATACGTTAGCTATTTTAGAAACATATTCCCTCCATTTTTCAATCATTCTTCTTCTTTCAAATCCCACTTCAAAGATTTCCGACAAACTCTATCAACTCCTTAGCGAACATTATTAGTTCCTCTGTTTCTTCACGCTCATATTTCCTAAATAAGTATCTTGAAGCTATATATGCTTCTTCAAGCCTGATAAGTAAGGACCTCTTCATGTAACTAGATATTTCCTCTTCAACTTTAAGTATTCTTGCTAATATTTGTAAGAGTTCTCTTATAGAGTGTGTTCTTGGAATCTCTCCTGTTAAAATGAAAACCTTATATTTTAAAAAGAGTTGAGCGGATTGTTCAGCCAGGAAAGCAGCTAAATCGTAATCCCCTGAAGATAAGTGCTTCTCTAAAGCATTTTTAAAGCTCTTTCCTTCAAAATTTCTGCTTCTCCCTTTCTAACCATAGCTTAAACCGCGTAATCACTTTACCTCGAATGTAAAATTTATTGCCAAATTGATATAAGGTTATTGATTTAAAATTAAGTTTCGTTTATGGAAAATACTTTTTTCTGAGAAACACAATATAGAAATAAGACTACATTACCAAAGTTCTTTTGGTGTTGTTTACATGCCTGTTAGAATTGAGGATTTGGTTCCGGAATGGGCTAGGAAGTTTTATGGTAAAAGGCTTAGAAGCTTAAAAGACCTATTTGGTGTTGAAAAACCTATTATAGGCATGGTTCACCTAATGCCTTTACCGGGTTCTCCAGCCTATGAGGGATGTGATATGAACGTTATTGTTGAAAATGCTTTGAGAGACGCTAAGGTTCTCGTAGAAAACGGTGTTAACGGGTTAATTGTTGAGAACATGTGGGACTTACCTTACTTTGTAGGTAGAAATGTTCCGCCAGAGGAAACAGCAGCGCATGCTGTAGCAGCTAGGGAAGTTGTTAAGTCAGTAAACGTTCCAGTAGGAATAACAGTTATTCATAATGGTGGAAGAGTTGCTTTAGGTATAGCTAAAGCTGCTGGAGCTAAGTTCATAAGAGTGTGCTTATATACTGGAGCAATGGTTTGGGATACTGGAGAATTTGACCATGGAAATGCAGCTGAACTTATGAGGCTTAGAAAATTCCTTTACGCTGAAAACATAAAGTTCTTTGCTGACGTATATAAGAAGCATGCAGTAATGTTTCCTGGAATAGATCCTAAAACGCATGCTACGTGGACGGACTTTTACATGGCAGATGCAGTAATAGTTACAGGTAAAATGACAGGTTCCCCGCCAGATCCGGAACTTGTAAAGGAGGTTAAAGAGGTTGTAGGCGAAACTCCAGTGCTTATAGGTAGTGGATTAAATCCTGAAAATGCTAAGGAACTACTGAAATATGCTGATGGAGCAATTGTTGGAACATACTTTAAAGTTAAGGGTTTAACTCAGAACCCTGTTGACTCTGAAAGAGTAAGGAAGCTCATGTCAATTGTTGAAGAAATAAGGAGGGGGTTACATGGGTAAGCCTAAAGTGCTAATATTTGGTGACTTAAACTTAGATATTGTGTTTGAAGCGCCAAAACTACCGTCATTAGGCGAATTTGTTAAGGCAAAAACAATGAAGCTCTTATCGGGAGGAGTTGGAGGAAACATAGCCCATAACTTAGCATTACTTGGAATGGAACCCTATGTTTTAGGCGCTGTTGGAACAGATATTTTCGGAGACATGATAATTAATGATTTAAAGAGAGTAGGTGTTAAAACAGATTTCGTAAGAAAACACCCTGGATCTTCAGGAATAATGTCTATTTTCGTTTATGGCGGAGAAAGAACAATGGTTGGTCATAGGGGAGCAAACGAATATAATACTGTTACTGAAGAAGTATTGTCTAAGATTCCCGAGTTCGATTACATACATGTTTCAGGATATACGTTCTTAAACATAGATAATGGCCTTTCAACACTTAAAATACTTGAAGAAGCACGAAAACACGGCATACCTTCAAGTATCGATTTGGAAGGTGTTGCTTCTCTAAGTAGGGAGAAAATTAAGGAGCTTAAGGGGAAAGTTGACTACATTATGCTTAACGATTTCGAAGCACAAACATTGATTAGAGCAACACATGTTGAACTAG